>JBBQJV010000039.1:0-35070 GCA_038326205.1 Caulobacterales bacterium
GGAAGAAATTGCGCCTGAGATAGCCCAACAATGGCGGTCTGATCCGTGTGACGATAGCCTCGGCTTCCACATATCTCGCGAGATCGATTTCGATACTTGTGCCTGCCGTCTTCACCGTCTTGATGAACAGGAAGTTGTGCCGCCAGCTCAAGATTATCGTCACTTCCTCCTGGCTACCTGTAGTGGCGCGCTATCCTGCGTGGCCGCCTGGTACATTTCAAGATGCAGCTAGTCGCCGATGGATCGGTTGCCTTCGTACGCGCTACGCGCCATGTCCTGCAACTCACGTTCCATCGCGCCGACCAGCTGGCTGAGCACTTCACGCTCCGGATTGCGGCCGCCGTCGAATAGGTTGAGCAGGTCCCGCGGCGCGGCATCCGCCGTCGCTGTCGCGAGCGGCATGCCGCCTCCCGTAAGCACCAACTGAGCCTCGCCCGTCGCGCGTCCATCTTTCTTGATACTGCCCAACAGGTGGTTGAAAGTCTGCGAGAACCAGCTGTCGTAGGCGGTGTGCACAGGCTGTCCATCCAGGGTGGCATACAGGATCAGCTGACTGTATCCCGCGTCCTGCGCCATCTGCCGCGCCACCCGCAAACAATTCGCGCTACCCTCGATCTTCGGCAGCCCACCTCCCAGCACGCCCGCAGGGTGCAGAGGCGCGAGCGCCGAGATCAGTCCGCCCAGCCGCGTTGCCATCCGCGTCCAGAACTCCTGCTCGTCTGAACGGATCTGCACGAACCCGGCAGGCGACACCCGCGTATAGGCGATCCGCAGCGGAAAGTTCATGGCCGGCGCCGCCAGCGCAGGTTGCGTCAGTGCGGCGGCCCACAGCCCACCCAGACCCAGCTTCAGCGTCGCCCGGCGTGTCATGCGAAACATTTGAATTGCCATATGCTCAGGCTCGGCAGTCTTGGTTTCCGCCCTATTAACTTCTGGCGTGTTCTCAATACGTTCGATGTCTGGCAAGCTTCCGAAATGGCAAATCTGCTGAAATGAGTCAGATGATTCGAATCCTGGGCGTCGATCCCGGACTCCGCCACACCGGCTGGGGCGTGATCACCATGGAAGGCCCGCGCCTCGCATGGATCGCACACGGCGTCATCCATCCAGATACCAAGGCTGACCTTGCCTACCGCCTCGCCGATCTTGCGGCGCAGCTGCGCGTAGTGGTCGAGCAGCACAGACCCGACGAGGCGGCGGTCGAGGAAACCTTCGTCAACATCAATCCGAAGTCCACGCTGTTGCTAGGCCAGGCCCGCGGCGCAGCGATGGCAACGCTCGCCGGCGCGGGTCTCAAGGTCCACGAATTCGCGACCCGCAAGGTAAAGCTCTCGGTGGTCGGAACAGGCGGGGCGGGCAAGGATCAGGTCGCCTTCATGGTGCGCCGCCTGTTGCCGAAGGCCGGTGAAGTTTCGGCCGACGCCGCCGATGCGCTCGCCGTCGCCATCTGCGGCGCCCACCACCGGCCGGTCCCGAACCAGAGGCTGAAGGCATGATCGGAAGCCGCATATGATCGGAAGCCCAGCATGATTGGAAGATTGCGGGGGATGATCGCCGCTGTCGGCGAAGGCCAGGCGTTGATCGATGTCAATGGCGTCGGTTATCTTGTTCACGCGGGTTCGCGCTCGCTGGCAAAATTGACGGTGGGCGAGGTTGCAGAACTGCACGTCGAGACCCAGATGTCGGAAAGCGCCATCCGCCTGTTCGCTTTCGTCAGCGGTGAAGACCGCGCCTGGTTTTCCCGCCTGCAGGATGCTCCTGGCGTCGGCGCCAAAGTGGCGCTTTCAATTCTCGATACGCTCACCACTGCGCAGCTGATGGACGCCATCGCGCTCGCCGACACGGCGGCCATCTCACGCGCCAATGGCGTCGGCAAGAAACTGGCCGAGCGCATCGTCACGGAATTCAAAGGCAAGCCGCCGCCAATGGGTCTGTTCGCCTCCGGCCTCGGCGCCGCGTTGACGACCGCTGCGATACCAGCTGCTACAGGCGCGCGCGCCGCAGCCACGTCGGCGTTAGTCAATCTCGGCTACACGCCCGGCGACGCCTCTCGCGCCGTAGCGACTGCAACACGCGATGTTGGAGAGCAGGCAACAGAGGCCGTGCTGATCCGCGCCGCACTGAAAGCGATCGCGCCCGCGAACTAAGGCGATCTCACAAGACCTCCGCCCCGAAGTGCAGAACCAGGCCGACGAGACCGCCGATCACCGTGCCGTTGAGCCGGATATACTGCAGGTCGCGCCCGACATTCATCTCGAGCTTGTCGACGATCGTCTGAGAGTCCCAGCGCCGGATCGTCTCCGACACCAGCTTAGCCACGTCCTCGCCATGCCGCTCCGCCAGCTGCACCAGCAACGAGCGCAGACGGATGTTCAACGCGTCGCGCACTTTCGGTTCGCTCAACAGGCCAGCGCCCAGATTGACCAGCGCCGTCTGCACCCAGGCACGCAGGCGGCCTTCCGGGCTCGCGCAATCACGCCGCAGAGCCGCCTTGAACTCCTTCCACCCGGCTTCGACTGCGCCGGTGACGGTGGGGTGGCGCGCGGCCTCCTGCATCCAACTTCCAAGTCGCGCCTGAAGGTCCGGGTCTGTCCGCAGATTGTCCGCAAACTCGGAGACGATCTCGGTCAGGCGTTCACGCAGCGGGTGATGGCGGTCCGACGCCACTTCGAACAGAAGGTCGTTCACGGCGTTGATGACGGTATCCGCCACCTTTCGGTCGGCGCTGACGAACCGCATCAGCCAGCTTGACCGGTCCTTGATGCGATCGCGGATCATATCCTTGTTGTCTTCTAGCAACCGATAACCCTGCTTCAGCAGCGTATCGAGCAGCGCCTGGTGCCGTCCCTGTTCGGCCAAGGCTTCGAGCACCGATCCGAACGCGGGCGCTATGCTGGCCCCGTCCGCTGCTATTGCCGCCTGGTCGCGCAGGAATGCTGCAACCGTTTCATCGTCCAGCGCGTCGAGCATCGCAGGCACAGCCGACACCAGCCCGCCCGCAAGACCGGATGATTGCGCGGGCTCGGCCAGCCATCGACCAAGCGCTTCCGACAGATCCTTGT
This sequence comes from Caulobacterales bacterium, assembly GCA_038326205.1. Classification (GTDB taxonomy): domain Bacteria; phylum Pseudomonadota; class Alphaproteobacteria; order Caulobacterales; family Hyphomonadaceae; genus UBA7672. The sequence goes on from JBBQJV010000039.1 coordinate 3,063, forward strand.
CCTTCACGCGCTCGGCTACCAGCTCGGCCTTCAGGAAGTTGTCCGCGATGAACCGGCCAACTGCGTCCGCGATCCGATCCTGGTTGTTGGGGATTACGGCCGTGTGCGGAATGGGTAGACCCAACGGCCGGCGGAAAATCGCCGTGACAGCAAACCAGTCGGCAAGTCCGCCCACCATCGCCGCCTCGGCGAACGCGCGCATGTAGCGCCAGAATGTCCCCCATCCTTCTGGGGGGTCTACCAGATGCGAGAAGACGAAGAGGCCCATGATCGCCGCGAGCAGGCCATTGGCCAACCGTCGCATGCGGACGAGGCCGACAAAGCCGTCTACGTGTCGGGGTGTGTTTTTGGCGGCCATCAGCTTGCGGATCGGTTCAGGCAGCGTTGGACCAGAAGTGGCTGATCGGGGAGCTGTAGGGCCGGAAGGAGGGAAGGGAGGGTCGCTGTTGTCATAAGGCATGATATAGCGCGATCCGCAGCGGCGGGGACAATTTCATGAATAGCGCAGAAATCATCGGCGTGGTTGCAGCGGTCCTGACGACAGCATCGTTCCTGCCACAGGCCATAAAAGTCCTGCACACGCGCCAAACCGACGCAATTTCGTTGATCATGTATTCGATGTTCACGGCTGGCGTCGCCACGTGGCTGGTCTACGGCGTGATGACGACGCAGTGGTCGATCACCATCGCGAATGCGATCACGTTGGTGCTTTCCGGCATTATCCTCCTGATGAAGCTGCGGGCGGTTGCTGCCGCCCGCACTTCTGCCAGAAGCTAGAATACCGCCTTCGGCGCTTCCTTCATCATAGCGCCGCGCACCAGCGGAATCGGTGGTCCGCCATACGCGAGGAACGCGTCGTGGAACGGCTTCCAGCACGTCTTCACATCGCCGCCGGTCACCAGCTCCGGATGTGCCGCGCAATAGTCATCGCGCAGTTTGCGGATCATCAGCTTGCCCATCGTGTAGTTCAGATAAGCCGGGTCATACGCCCCGCGCGCGGCCTGCTGGTCTGCCGTGCCTTCACCCTGATAGCCTTCGTCGACGAACAGTTTTTTCGACTGTGCCAGCGTCAGACCCTTGGTGTGCATGCCGATCGCCGAGAGAAAACGCACATTGCGCAGCGTAGCGTTGTAGAGCTCGCCGATGTGGGTCTCAGGGTCTCCATTGCCGAGGCCCTCGTCCCACATCATCTCCTCGGCATAGTGCGCCCAGCCCTCTGCAAAGGCGTATCCGACATAGACCTTTCCGAACATCGATTCAGCTCGGTTCGAATGCAGGAATTGCAGGAAGTGTCCCGGCCAGACTTCGTGCACGGACGTGAACAGCAGGTTCGCCTTGCCGGGAATGTACTCGGCCTGCTTGGCCTTCGACCAGGTCGGATCCGGCGCCGCGATATTGTAGAAGGCCGGCATATTTTTCGCAAAGGGCGGGGACGGGTCGATATAGGCCCCATTCTGCGACTGGTACGGAGGAGACTGCTTCACCATCGCCTCTTCCTCACCCGGCACCGTCACGACGTTGTGGTCGATGACGAACTGGCGCAGGTCGACCAGCTGCTTGCGGGCATAGCCAACGAAGTCGCCGCCTTCGGGCTTGTGCGATTCCTCGATGGCGACGCACTGCAGGATCGTCTTGCCCGGCGCGTAGGTGGCGCAGGCCTTGGCCATCGCATCCTGGTTGCGTTTCAGATCCTCGCGACCGATGCGCTCCAGCTCGTCCAGCGGCGCGTCAACGCGCTCGGTCGCATACAGCATCTTGGAAAACAGGTCCGCGCCCATCGCGAGATCACCAACCTGCGACTTGCGCAGACCGTTGAAGTATTTGTCGAGCTCAAGGAAAGCCGCGACCGCGACCGCGTTCTGCTTCTTGAACTCGGCCTGCGTGGCGCTATCCGTGATGCTTTCGAAAACCTTCGGCACGTCCGCTTTCAGGAACTCCGCTGTCGGCTTGAAGGTGTGCAGCGCGATGTCCAGATAGACTTTGGGCAGTGGCCCCTTCAGGTTGGCCTTGATCTGCTCGGCGACTTCCGGAATGCCGGATGCCCATTTGGAGTAATCGGCCAATCGCTTCGGCAGGTCGGCATAAGGCCGATCCAGATAGACGCCGGGATCAAGCCCGTACCAGGTTGGGTTCTTGTGTGGCCAGTCCGCTGTCTCGCGCCAGAACAGCGATCCATCCACCACCGCGATGAAATAGTCGCGCTCGAATTTCTGCGCGTCGCTGAAGCCGGACGTGTCCATCGCTTCGGCCTTCGATTTCCACTCGTGCAGGCGGGTGATCTCGGCCTTCAGGCCCGCCTCGCTCCAGTCGGGCATCACGCCGGCGTACTCGGCGCGACCATTGTAGAACGCGATCGAGGGGTTCGCCTTCAGGTCGCTTTCAATCCAGTCATTGACGAAGGTGGTCCACTCCGCCGACGCCACGGGTTTCGCAGGCTCGACTGGCTTTTCGACCGCCGGCGAACACGCCGCCAACGCCAGCCCCACGGCGGCTCCAGCCAAAAGCCGTCCAACGCGCAATGTGCCGATACTAAACTTGATGGGCATCCGCAGGAATTCCTCGAAAACGGGCCAAAAGCAGCCGAAGTCGTGCGCCCCGACTTATCGCAAATCAATACCGGCCGGGTGCGGCATGGGTTATCAACGTTTCCTTTTCGTTCGGGATCGTAGACAAGGGAATCATGGCTCGAGACGGCGACATCACGAACCCCGAACGCCAGCCCGGCGAAACAATCGACCGGGCGCTGCGGCCGACCGCGTTCGATGATTTCACCGGACAGGCCGCTGCCAAGGCCAACCTCAAAGTATTCGTCGCGGCCGCCCGCAAGCGTGGGGATGCGCTCGACCATGTGCTGCTGTCCGGGCCGCCCGGTCTCGGCAAGACGACGCTCGCGCAAATCGTCAGCCGCGAAATGGGCGTCGGTTTCCGCTCCACCTCCGGCCCGGTCATCGCCAAGGCGGGCGACCTCGCAGCCTTGCTGACGAACCTCGAAGCGCGCGACGTTCTGTTCATCGACGAGATTCATCGTCTGCCTGCACACGTCGAAGAAATCCTCTATCCTGCGATGGAGGATCACACGCTCGATCTCATCATAGGCGAGGGCCCTTCGGCGCGCTCGGTGAAGATCGACCTGCCGCCCTTCACGCTGATCGGCGCCACCACGCGCGCTGGCCTGCTGTCGACGCCCCTGCGCGACCGTTTCGGCATTCCTGTTCGCCTCGAATTCTATACGCGCGAGGAACTCGGCTCCATCATCCAAAGGGCAGGAGCCAAGGTGGGCGCTGACATCACGCAGGATGGCGCCGAGGAAATTGCGGGCCGTTCGCGCGGAACTCCGCGCATCGCCATCCGCCTCCTGCGCCGTGTGCGCGACTTCTGCGAGTCCGACGGCGTTCGTATCAACCGTGGCGGCGCCGCTAGCGCACTCGCGCGGCTTGAAGTCGACGAAGATGGCCTCGATGCATTCGACCGCCGCTATCTCCACGCGCTCGTAAAGACCTATTCTGGCGGCCCCGTCGGCGCCGATACTTTGGCTGCGGCCCTCTCCGAAGCGCGCGATGCGATCGAGGAAGTGATCGAGCCTTACCTGATGCAACAAGGCTTCGTCGCCCGCACCCCGCGTGGCCGTGTCGCGACGCCCAAAGCTTGGGAACGCGTGGGTCTCAAGCCTCCCGCCGCCTTCCAGCAACCACTGTTTGAGGAAGAATCGGAGGGCGAATAGCCCCGTGGCCTTGGCGTGCCGCCCGCCTGCGGCTATCGGTCATCAAAACAGAATCACGGGAGGACGGGATGATCTACGCTCGCACGATTGGCGCGCTTCTGCTGGCAGGCCTGCTGCCGGGCTGCATTATGGTGCGCGCGCGCGAAGCCTCCGACGCCCCGCCAGTGGTGGCGAGCGTTGCGCCGATGGCAGCGCCTCCTGTTGCTGCAGCCCCGGCTATGCCCGCCCCCACCGGACCTGCGCCGCTGCAGGTCGCAAATCCTGTCTACGTCACCATCCCGATGGAGATCGTCGTCAACAAGCCGATCAAGGATGTCTGGGCGCGCATCGGAAAGTATTGCGACATCGCCGAATGGTTCCAGATCGCCTCTGGCTGCACGATGACCTCCGGCAAGGAAGGCGAAGTTGGCTCTGTTCGCAGTGTCGGCGCCGAAATCCTCGTGGCGAAAACCGAATACTCGTACGCCTACACCCAGCCCGTGCGCGAAGGCCGTCTCTACAATCTCTATCATGGCAATCTCGAAGCCCGCGCTATCGACGCGAAATCGACCAGACTGCTCTACACGCTGGTCTACGACGTATCGATCGTGTCCGAGGATCCCGCCGCGCGCACCGCTGATGTCGAGCGCCGGCGCGCGGCCTTCACCGGCGCGCTCAAGAACATGAAAACCCTCGCCGAAGGCGGCACGCTGCCGCCTCCTGCACCGCGCAACTAGAAGCGCAGACGGCGGCCTACTACGGCTTTGAAGAGGCCGCCGTCCGCTCATTCAACGTGCGCTCGAAATCCGCCTCAAGCTTCTTAATGAGCGCGAGGAAGGCGGCCGGATCGACAAACGGGTTCGGCCCTTTCGGATCCTCCTTAGCCGTCTCCGCTTTTTGCAGTAGCTGGAAGAACTCCGGATGTGGCGCCAGCGGAATGTCGACGTGCATCGCTTTCGTTTTCGCAAACGTCGATCGGTAGTCCGCGACGATCCCTTCATACTGCACCGGATCGGTGATGCGGTTGGCCGCCACCGTCGCCGAACAGAACACCAGCGCGTCGTATGACTTGCCGCCATCATGCAGGCTTGCGCCCCATGATGTGCAGCCGCGCGAGTGTCCGGGGGTCAGATTGGCTGTCAGGGTAAATCCGCCGAGCGTCACCTTGTCTCCATCGTGCAGCACCCGATCCACCTTCACCGGCGGCGCATCCATCGCATGCACGCTCTCGCTGCCCAGATAGAACCCGCCCTCCAGCGCGGAGACATCGCCCTCCATCGCAGACAGGCTCGCGCCCGTGTCCTGCTTCAACTGTTTCAAGCCGCCGGAATGATCGAAGTGTGCGTGGCTGTTCAGCAGCACCTTCACATCGCCCAGTTTGAAGCCAAGCTTGGCAATGTTCGCCTCGATCATCTGCGCGCCCTGCGGCGTCGCCCCGTCGAGCAGGATGTGTCCTTCGGGCGTCGTGAACAGGAAAGCCGAAAGGCCCTCGGTTCCCACGTAGTACACATTGTCGACCATGTGGAACGGCTCGGTCGGCGTGTTCCAGTTGCTCTGCGCCACGGCAGGCGAGCCTATCGCCATCGCCGCTACGGCAAGCCCCGCACTGATCCAGCCATTCATGTGGTCCTCCCGTGAATCCTGTTGCGTCGTCTTCTGATCCGCAGACTATCAGGCCAAAGCAGGGCCTGGCGAGGTCCCGCAACAGACACAGAGGATCGTTCATGCCAACAAATCGCCAGTTCCTGATCGACCACCTGCCCACGTCGAAACTCACGCCCGACGTGTTCCGCCTCAGCGAAAGCACCGCGCCATCGCCAGGCGAGGGCGAGGTTCTGGTCCGCACGCGCTATGTCTCGCTCGATGCCGCCAACCGTGCCTGGATGTGGGGCGCAACCTATCGCGCAGCCCTGAAGGCAGGTGACGTGATGGCCGGCGGCGCGCTCGCCGAAGTCGTCGAAAGCCGCTCGCCGGGCTTCGCGGCCGGTGATCTCGTGTGGGGCGACGCGGGTTGGCAGGACTACGCTGTGCTGAAAGGTTCGGACATCGGCAAGTTGGGAAAGGCGCCGGCCGGCCAACCGCTCACCTACCTGATAAGTGTCTATGGCATTGCCGGTCTCACCGCCTATTTTGGTTTACTCGAAGTGGGCCAGCCGCGCGCCGGTGAAACGGTCGTCGTGTCCGCTGCGGGGGGCTCGGTCGGCTCCCTCGTCGGCCAGATCGCGAAGATCAAGGGCTGCCGGGTCGTCGGCATCGCCGGTGGCGCAGACAAGTGCGCGTTGCTCACCAGCGAACTCGGCTTCGATGCTGCCGTCGACTATAAATCGCCGGAATTCAACAAGGCCCTGCGCGCTGCCGTTCCTAAAGGCATCGACGTGTATTTCGACAATGTCGGCGGCGCCGTCCTCGAAGCGTGCCTCTTCAACATGAACCAGAACGGCCGCATCTCGTGCTGCGGCGCCGTCTCGCAATACGACAGCCCGACAGCCCACGGTCCGCGCGGCGTACCCGGCCTGATCGTCACCAAACGCCTCACCATGCGCGGTTTCATCGTCATGGACTTCGACGACCAGAGCGACCGCGCGTTGGCCGACCTACATGGCTGGGTCGCCTCTGGTCAGCTCAAGGTGCGCGAAGATATCGTCGATGGGTTCGAGCAACTCCCCGCCGCGCTCATCGGCCTGCTCGCTGGCGACAATATTGGCAAGCGAATGGTGAAAGTGGCTTGATATCGCCTTACGTTCAGATCCGCATCAGCGCACAGCCGGCAGGGCTGTAGCCTTGCCTTCCTCGCGAGGGTCAGCGCCGCCGACGAGCCCTTGCGGTGTCGCCAGGATCACGTGCGTGCCGCTGTAGAGAGGGTCCGGCGTCATGCGCCAGCCAAGGCCGCTCAGAGCATCGGACATCTCCTTGGGCATGCGGGATGCCTCGAACAAAATGTCTGGCGTGCGCGCAAATATGGCCGCCGTGCCCACCGCTTCCTGCGGCGTCTGCTTCCAGTCGAGCACGCCGATGATTGTACGTGACACCGATGCGATGATCGTGCTGCCTCCCATCGAGCCGGCCACCATCACCAGCTTACCTTGCCTGTCTGTGATGACCGAGGGCGACATCGACGAACGCGGCGCCTTGTGCGGTGCAACTGCATTCGCCGCAGGCTTTCCATCGATCACCGGATCGAACGAAAAATCAGTCAGCTGATTGTTGAGCCAGAAGCCGCCAGCCATGCGATGCGAGCCGTACTCCGATTCAACCGTGGCGGTCAGCGACACCGCATTGCCGCCATGATCCACGACCGACAGGTGCGTCGTGCCATGTTCCTGCATCGCCTCGCTGCCCCACTTGTCGCGCAGCGCGTCTCCTGCCGGCCTACCCACGGGCACTGTCGCCGGCCCCTTCGCCAGATCAATCAGCCTGGCGCGACTGTCGAGATAGGCCGGTGCGATCAATTCTTGTGTTGGCGCCTGCACAAAGCGGTCATCCGCCATGTAGTGGTCGCGATCGACATAGGACAGACGGCTCGCCCACACATAGGCCGCCCAGTCTTGCAGGTTAGGGGCCTGACCATTGCTCGGCTCCTCCGGCATGGGCCGCGCACGCGCGTAGATCCCAAGGATCGAGAGCATCGCATTCGCCGAACTGGGTGAAGGCATCGTGCAGACGCGATAGACCCGGAATGGCGCACACAGCGGATCGAGCCGTCGCGGTTGAAAAGCCTGCAGGTCCGCCACAGTTAGCGTGCCAGCCCGCGGCTGGCGCTGGGCTGCGGCCACGATGCCGTCTGCTATGGCGCCATGCGTCAGCGCGTCGGGTCCATCGGATGCTATGGCGCGCAGAGTCCGCGCGTACTCCGGGTTCTTCAAGACATGCCCTTGCGGCCATGGCTTGCCCGCCGCATCGAGATAGATCGACCGCGCCTGTAGGTCGCCTTCCAGCGTCGCCTTGTTGTCGACGAAGCTCTTGCTCAGCCGCGGCCCCACAACAAAGCCACCCTCCGCCAGCCGTATCGCCGGCTCGAACAGCTTCGCCCACGGCAGCTTGCCGTGCTGCTCATGCGCCAACTTGAACATCGGGATCAGCGCTGGCGTGCCGATCGATTTGCCGCTGGCCTGCGCCAGTTCGAACGGCATAGCCTTGCCATCGACAAGAAACATGTCCGGCGTCGCGCCTGCTGGAGCCCATTCGCGGCCGTCATAGGCGTCGATCGCTTCGTTGTTCGAGGTGAAATGGATCAGAAACCCCCCGCCACCCACGCCCGAGGATTCCGGCTCCACCAGCCCAAGCGTCAGCTCGACTGCGATTGCTGCGTCGATGGCGCTGCCACCCGCCCGCAACATCTCCAGTCCAGCATCGACGGCCAGCGGATCGGCCGCCGCGACCATTGCCTCGCCCCGACCTGCGCCGGAATTGTTGATCTGATCAGGCTGCTGAGTTGCGCCCGTGCAGGCGACAAGGAACGCCAGCATGAACAAGCTCATCGTTTGTGGCGGATACACCCGCCAGCTTGCAGCCTTCATGATGGTGTCTCTCCGGCCAGATCAATGCGGAGAATGCCACGCGCGGACGCAAACACAAACGGCGGCCCGATAGGGACCGCCGCTTGATCGTATACGCCTACGCGATTCAGACGCCCTGCGGTTCCGGTTCCGCGCCGCCAAAGCCCTCATCGGATTTCGGCTTCTTGGTGATCACCGGCACCGCCGAGGTCGGACCCGTGGGCGTATCATCCGGGCGATCCGGACGCTTGCCCTTGAACAGGTCGTTGACCTCGTCGCCACTCAGCGTCTCGTACTCCATCAGCGCGGCCGACAGCTGATCGAGCAGATGACGGTTTTCGGTCAACACCTGACGCGCTTTCTTCTCGCCATCGGTCACGATGCGGCGGACTTCCTGATCGATCAGTTTCGCGGTCTCGCCCGAAACGTTCTGGCGCTGCGTTACCGAGTGGCCGAGGAAGACTTCCTGCTCGTTGGGCGAATAGCGCAGCGGTCCGAGCAGTTCGCTCATGCCCCATTCGGTCACCATGCTACGTGCAATGCTCGTCGCCTGGGTGATGTCGCTCGAGGCGCCGGTGTTGAGGTGATCCTCGCCATAAACCAGCTGCTCGGCGATACGACCGCCAAACGCCATGGCGATCTTCGCCTCAGCCCACGTCTTGGTGTAGCTCAGCCTGTCCGCCTCAGGCAGCGACCACGTCACGCCCAGAGCGCGGCCGCGCGGAATGATCGTCACTTTATGGAGCGGGTCGTTGCCCACAACCATGATGTTGACGATGGCGTGCCCGGCTTCGTGCACGGCGGTCGCCTCTTTTTCCTTCTGTGTCATCACCATGGACTTACGTTCAGGTCCCATCATGACCTTGTCCTTGGCGTCCTCAAATTCGCACATGCCGACCGAACGTTTGCCGCGGCGGGCAGCAAGGAGCGCCGCTTCGTTGACGAGGTTGGCCAGATCGGCGCCGGAGAAGCCCGGCGTCCCGCGCGCGATTGTTTTCGGCTCGACATCCTTGGCCAGCGGCACGTTGCGCATGTGCACCCTCAGGATCTTCTCGCGACCGAGAATGTCCGGATTGCCCACGGTCACCTGACGGTCAAAACGGCCCGGACGCAGCAGGGCAGGATCGAGTACGTCGGGACGGTTGGTCGCCGCGATGATGATGATGCCTTCATTGGCCTCGAAGCCGTCCATCTCGACCAGCAACTGGTTGAGGGTCTGTTCGCGCTCGTCATTGCCACCGCCAAGACCGGCGCCGCGATGACGACCGACCGCGTCGATCTCGTCGATAAAGATGATGCATGGTGCGTTCTTCTTCGCCTGTTCGAACATGTCGCGTACGCGGCTGGCGCCGACGCCCACGAACATTTCGACGAAGTCAGAACCCGAGATGGTGAAGAACGGCACATTCGCCTCACCGGCAACGGCCCGAGCGATTAGCGTTTTACCCGTACCCGGCGGGCCGACCAGCAGCGCGCCTTTCGGAATCTTGCCGCCAAGGCGTTGGAACTTCGACGGGTCCTTCAGGAAGTCGACGATCTCTTCAAGTTCTTCCTTGGCCTCGTCCACGCCCGCCACGTCGTCAAACGTCACACGGCCTTGGCGCTCGGTCAGTAGCCGCGCCTTCGATTTCCCGAAGCTCATTGCGCGTCCGCCGCCGCCCTGCATCTGGCGCATCAGGAAGAACCACAGGCCGACGATGAACAGCAGCGGTAGGGCCGAGATGATGTAGCTGAGGATGGTGCCGCCGGACTCCGAGTCTTCAACCTTGACGTTGACGTTTTTCTCTTCGAGGCGGTGCGCGAAATCGAGTTCCATTTCGCGGAACACGGCGAACTGTTTCTGCCCGTCCACGACGGTCGAAACCTTGTTGCCCTTGATCACTGCCTCCTTCACGCGTCCGGCGTCCACCTCGCGCTGGAACTCCGTGTAGGTGATCTCACGGGACCCGGCTGTCCCGGATGACGTCGTCATCACCGTGACCAGCGCGATCAGGAGGAACAATACGACGCCAAGGAGCGCCATGTTGCGCATATTCATTCGCGCAGCCTTTCGTGTGTGATACGTCACGGGAAGATAGGGCGTATACTGTCCGAAAACGAGTGCTGAACCGTTAAGCGCCTGTCACTTTCCTGCGTCTTTTTCGCCATCCGAGCCCGCCAGACGTGTGCTTGGGGCATTCAGACCGCGAGAACCCGCAGATCGGGGACCTCCAGCAGCCTCGCCGGCCGGCGCCAGTCGGGTGGCGCGGAGGCGAGTATTCCCCGCCGGGGAGGGGCCTGTGCGAAGATAACCACCCCACGCCGCACCCTGATTTTGGCCCCGGCCAACGTCACCCCGCCAGCCAGCTGTGGGTCGCCGGTGGCAATTCGCTGCAGCAGCCGGTCGAGCGCATCCCGACGCGGCGCGCGCCCGGCCCCGCCCGCAGCCATCACCAGTCCCTCGACAACCCGCTTCACAGCCTCATCGCTGACCTGTTCCAACGCCACGAGCGGGAGCTCCGCCGTGTCGCGCTCCTTGTCGATGCGCGCCCGCGCCAGGAGCGTTGAGGCCTCGACACTCACGGCCCCGCGCATGCGCATCAGCCCGTCCATGACGCGCAAGGCTTTCTCCAGCGAACGTTGATCCATCCGCTGCAACAGCCGTCGCATCCGCACACGCTCGAACCGGATAGCCTCATTCGACGGGTCCTCGATCCAGGCTATCCCGCGCGCTCTCAGCTCGTCGCGGAGCTCCTCCCGTCCGAATGCCAGCAGCGGCCGGATCAGACCCAGCGTGCGTCCCTCTGGCCAGACCGGCGAACATCCATTCGGCATCAGTCCGGCGAGGCCGTGCCACCCGGACCCCTGACGCGCCCGCATTAGAAATGTTTCCAGCCGGTCATCGCGCGTGTGGCCCAGCGCGAGCAGTTTGACGCCCGCGCGCTGCGCCCATGTCGCCATCAGCGCGTGTCGCGCCTGCCGCGCCGTATCCTGGCTAACGGGTCCGTCATGTGTGCGCTTCCATTTCAGGATGCTGTGCTCAATGCCCAGCTCCACGCACACCCGTTGCACATGGCGCGCTTCGCTCACCGCCTCCGGTCGCAGGCCGTGATCCAGGGTCACAGCAAAGCACGCGATACCGAGCGCGGCTGCATACTCTGAGGCCAGCACCAGCAGGGCCATGGAGTCGGACCCGCCGGAGACAGCGACGCCGAAACCTTCCTGCTTGGGGATCAGGATCGCGAACGCCTTCATCGCCCGCTGCGACAGCGGCGATGGCGCAGCCTGCCTACCTTTTGACGAGGATTTCACGCTCATAGATGTCGACCAGCTGGCGCCAGATGTCGAGCGTGTCCTCGAAATTGTCGGCTGTGACGCCGGCATCGAGGTTGACGTCCATCAACAGCTTCACTTGAGCCTGATCGTAGACCACCCGCGCATAACGCCAGCGGGCGTTGAAGGCGTTGACCGTGTCGGTCGAGAGGGCGGCAGGGCGCGGCGCCTGCGTGATGAACTGCACGGAGTTGCAGAACTGGCCGCCTTCGCACTCATAGAATTGCACCATGTACTCCGAACCGGAGAACCGCCCCGCTATGACAGGATCGCCCTTGGTGTCGGCGCGCAGTTCAACGCGATAGCCGGTCCGCTCCATGAAGCGCGCGATGCCGGCTGGGTCGGAAGCATCAAACATGCCGCCGCGCACCCGCTCTGCGGATGGCGGCTGGGCCAGCGCCACTGCGCCAACGCTGATGCCGAAGGCGAGAGCAGCGATCGCTACGCATGACAGAGCCAAGGTTGTGCGGCGGATCAATCGCAAGTCTTTGTTCCTCGACTCACAAGGTCGCTACGCAATAGCGCCATCGGACCGTTTGCGGAACCGTTCGCCCATGCTTTGATGCGACTCAATTCGCCGCATGCCCCGAAATGCTGCCACGCTCAGCTCAGCTGCACTTGGCGTATTGCCGTTCCTGTGCCGCCATCTGCTTGGCGACCGCTGAAGCCTTGGGAAATTGTTTGCCCATCAGGTCGAGCGTGCGGCACGCCTCAGTTCGCTTGTCCATCAACCGCATCGCGCGCGCCAGCTTGACCAGCCCGGTCGGCGCATTGGTCGACGTCGGATAGTCCTTGATGAGCTTGCCATAGGCGCCAGCCGCGTTGGGATAATCGTCCTGATACAGGAGGGACTCGCCAAGATAGTACTGCGCGTCGGCTGCGCTCTTCGATTTCGGATACTTCGCGAGGAAGCCCGTGAAAGCGCCTTCCGCGCCTGCGAAGTTTCCGCCGATGAGCAGTGCGTGCGATTCCGTGAACATGCCTTCCTCATCCAGCGGCAGCGATGCCGTGTCGAAGGCAGGCTGCGCTGATGCGGGTGCAGCATCGGCGGCGGACGCTAAAGCGGTGCGTTGAGCCGGCTTGGCGGGCAGCGAGGTCAAGCCGGCGCTATTCTTTGGGAGGCCTTGCACTTGCTCCTCTAGCGTTTCCACGCGGTCCTTCAGAAGTTCGATATCGGCTTCGGCGCGGCGCCGGCCAGCGTCGGCGGCGTCCGCGACGCGGCGCGCATCGCTAAGCTGGGCGCCCAGCTTTTCGCTCTGGTCGACGGCCCTGCGCAAGTCGCCCTCAAGCGCTTCGAGGCGCATGCGAAGTTGTTCGACCGCAGGGTCGGGGGCGGCGACATAGGGCGTCGAGCTGAACACTTGGGCGTCGGCCCGAGGCGCTAGGGCGAGCACGGCCATGGCAGCGCTGGCGCACGCAAGCGTCCAGATCAGGGGGCGACCCCATGACCGGTTGCTGTCAGATGCTTGTCTGGAAACAGAAATTGCGCGCGCCCGGGCCGGCAAACGCCGGTAAACGGTGTGCAAGGGAGGCATGAAGCGTGTGCGTCTCATGTCCGAACGCTATCTGCCGCCCGCGCCAAAATTGTGGCGAACCGGGCGGCAGACTGCTCTTTGGGTCTTAGCTGATCGCTTCGACGATGACGTTCGTGTAGCTGTTGCGGTTGCGCGACCAGGCCGACTCGTCGTGGCCCATGTCCAGCGGCTTGTCCTTGCCGAACGAGATCGTCTGGATGCGGCTGTCCGCAATGCCCTGCGACATCAGGTAGGATTTCACCGACTGCGCGCGACGCTCGCCCAGCGCGATGTTGTAGTCACGGGTGCCGCGCTCGTCGGCATGACCCTGAACTTCAACCCGGGTCGATGGGAACTGCTTCAGCCATGCAACCTGCGAAGCCAGCGAACGCATGTCGTCCGCGTCGAGGTTGTATTTGTCGTAGTCAAAGTAAACCCGATCAGTCGCCTTGACGGCGAAATCTGCTTTCGAGCCCGCAGACGGACCCGTGGGTGTGGGTGTCGTCGGACGCGTTGGTGCGACCGGAGGCGTCGTCGGCGGTATAACCACGGCCGTTTCGGTCGGCATAGGCGCCGGCTCCGGCGGCGGGTTCGAGGCGCAAGCCGCGGCGGCAAGAGTTGCAATCGCGAGAGCCGAAAGGCTGAGTATCCGCATGGTGTTTAATCTCCTTGTTCCCATCGCGCCCCCCAAGAAGGCGCGTATCCAATTCCCCCCGGCAGTACCCGTGAATTGCGATAGAATTGCAAGACTCAGTCAGCGGTCTAACGCACGAAGGATCAATATACGTCCATGTTTTTTGTGGCAAAGGCGTGGCTACATTGCAATCTCGTAATGTCGTCCGCGAAATTTTTTCACTCGCCAGAGACAGCAAAGCTGCAGTTTAAGGCCGACTGTGTGGCCGCATTACACAGATTACCTAGCAACTACTCCATTTTAAGCACCGGACCCCAAGTCGGGTTGGTCGCGTCACGCGGCGTCGGCAGGCGGCGTTCGTTCCGGCCGGTGAGGTCGATCGAATAAATCTTCGGTCCGGCAGCGCGCGAGGCTGTCCTCTCGAAGGCGATCACTCGCCCGTTAGGCGACCAGGTCGGGCTCTCGTCCTGATAGCCATCGGTCAGGATGCGCAGTCCCGAGCCATCCTTCTGCAGAACCCCGATCACGAACTGACCGCCGCCCTGACGCGAAAAGGCGATCCAGTCGCCGCGTGGCGACCAAACCGGATCGGAAAAGCTGTAGCCGCCACCATCGAAGGTGATGCGGCAGGAATCTGCCCGTGTACCGCCGCCGCGCGGGCACACCATCGGCGAGCGGTCCGCATTCATGATGTATAGCTGCTTCGAGCTGCCGCGATCGGACTGGAACACGATCATCTTGCCATCTGGCGAGAAGGACGGCGATGTTTCAATAGCCGAATCCGTCGTCATCCGCGTCTGCTTCCGCGTTGCGAGATCGATCATGTAGATGTCGGTGTTGCCGCCTTGCGCGCGGCTGAACACGATCGAGCGGCCGTCCGGCGAGAAGCGGGCCGAGAAGTCGAGCTGTCCCTGGCCTTCAGCGAGAATCTCCTGACGGCCTGTGGCGATGTCATAGAGATAGGTGCGCAGCAGGGTCGCGGTAGGATAGCGCGGGTCCGGGATGTAGGCGCCGTACAGGATGACCTGCTCGGTCGGCGAAAAGCGCGGGTTGATGACCGACGTGAAACCCGAGAGCAGAAATTCAGCGTTGGCGCCGTCCTGGTCCATAATGGCGAGACGGCCGCGATAAGGTTCATCGCCGGGGGTTTTGGACACGAAAACCACGCGGCTGTCGAAATAGCCGGGATCGCCGGTCAGCTGCAGGAAAATGTCGTCGGAGACCTTGTGGGCAAGCCGGCGCCAGTTGAGCGGGGTCGGCACGGCATAGGACATCGCGAATTGCTGGTTCTGTCCGTAGACGTCCCACAAACGGTACTGCACCGTCATCCGGTTGGTGCCGGCGTCGACCACGACATTGCCGACTACCAGCGCCTGCGCCTCCAGACCCGACACCGTCCAGTTGCCGAAGAGCGGCGCCTTGGTGATGTCGAGGTCGCGCTCGATGTAGGAGGACGGGTCGAGCACGCGGAATGGTGCGGACGAACCAAGATCGGCGCGAATCACACCGGTCAGTTGTTGTGCAATCTCGGCGGAACCCGGACCTGTGCCATCAAAATCCGGCACGGCAATGCGCAGCGGAATATATTGCTCGCCGACCACCTGCGCGCGCAGCTGCGCATGCGCTGGGGGTGGCGCGACTGTTACGCCCCCGATCAGCGTGGTGATGCCGAGCACAGCGGCGGAGATGCCAGAGCTGATGCGTCCGGCAAACAGGCGCCCGACTACCCCGGCGTTTTGCGTCTTGGTCATGGGTTGGCTCCGATCTTGGGCACGAATTCCAGGTCGATGTATTGCGGCTGGGGCAGGCGGAAATAGTCATCCGGCACTTGCCAGCCGAGATTGTTGCACATGTCGAGCGCGCGCCGGGCGTGCGTGATGAACGCCTGCAGCGGTGGATCGTTGAACGGTTCCCGTCCCGGGCTGATCATCTGGTAAGGCTGCGAGAACTTGCCGTTGCGACCGAACCACACACGGATCGTCACGCGCAGCCGCTTTGCATCGGCCATGTCGCTGTGATCGGCGAAGCAGCGCTTGGTGATCAGCTGCGACTTGATGATGTCTTCCACCGATGCGGTCATACGACGCTTGTCGCCAGCGCTCAGGCGCGGGGCTTCCCTCGATGAGGCGGCCGGCGCCACGCCAGCCGAATTGGTCTGCTGTTTCGGCTTGGCCTTGTCGACGCTGGAGAGAATGTCGTCGAGTTCGCTGTTGAACGACTTGGTCGGCGGCGCGGGCGAAGCCTTCACGTCGGGCTTCTTGATTTCTTCTTTCGGCTTTTCCTTGGGTGGCTCGAACGAGACGGAGTCTTCGTCCGGCGGCGGCACGCCGGCGGCGGGATTGGACTCTTCGGCCTTCACTTCTTCCTCTAGCGGCTTGTCTTCGCTCATCGCCGAGACGGCGGTGAGGTTGGTCATATCGGCCACCGTCACCAGTTCTATCGGAATAACGATCATCTGCGCGACAGAGCTTTTCGGCTGCTCAAGCGGCATGACCATAAGGCCCGCCAGCACCGCGCCCGCATGGACGAGGACCGACACGAATGCCGAAGGAAGCGTGGCTGCTGAAGGAGGGGGCAGTCTTCGCATCAACCGCGATCACTTCTCCTGGAGAATGCGCTTGGCCGAATTCGGATCGACCGGTAGGCCGGCATTGGTGAATCCGGACGATTGCAACAGCGCTAGAACGGTCACCACTGCCCCATAGGAGACCGCTTCGTCGGCGCGCACATAAACGCGCTTTTCAAGATTGTTTTCGGCTAGCGCTTTGAGCATCGGTGCGAGGTCCTTCAGTGCAACAGGCGTGTCCTCAAGTCCGACATAGGCCTTGCCTTCCTTGTCGATCGTGACGACTAGGGGACGCTCCTTTTCTGTCTTCATCTGGTCTGCGCGCGTCTTGGGCAGCGTGACCGTAACGCCGGTCGCCAGCATCGGTGCTGTCACCATGAACACGACAAGGAGCACGAGCATGACGTCGACCATCGGCGTCACGTTGATATCGGCCATCGGCCGGCGCCGCTTGCCACGTCCACTGTTGCGGATCAGCATCACCATGGATCAGGTCTCCCGGCGTTCGTTGAGACGACGGGATAGGCGCACCGAAACTTCCGACGCGAAGTTGGCCATGCGCTCGGAGAACGCGCCGACGTCAGCGGAGAATTTATTGTAGAAGACCAGCGCTGGGATCGCGGCGAACAGACCAAGGGCCGTTGCGAACAACGCTTCGGCAATGCCGGGCGCCACGACTGTCAAGTTGGTCTCCCCCTGCGAGGCGATCTCGCGGAACGAGTTCATGATCCCGATCACCGTGCCGAACAGACCGATGAAGGGCGAGGACGAGGCGATAATGGCCAGGGTCGAAAGGCCCGATTCCATCCGGGCGGTTTCGCGGTTTACCGCGACGTCCATCTGGGCGGTAGCGCGTTCGATGATAGCCTTGTTGGTATCGTCTCCCGGAGCGCCGCGGCGACTCTCACGCCATTCGCGCGCGCCTGCTGTGAAGACGCGGGCCATCGCCTCGGCAGGCTTCTCGGTCACCCGCTCGTTGATGTCGTCCAGCGGCTGGCCAGCCCAGAAAGCCTGCTCGAAGCGCTTGGCGCGGGCGCGGGCGCCAGACACCGAGAACCATTTGTCGATAGCTATGGCCAACGACCAGACCGACATCAGAACAAGAATGCCCATGACGGCCTGAACGAACGGGTCAGCGCGCAGGAACAGGGCGATCAGGGAAAAATCCTGCGCAGGCAGCGCGTTCGGAAGGGCTTCGGGCATTCAGGGCCTCATAGAAAGGATCGGGGCGCGAAAACGCTTGCGAAAATGCCCCTTAACGCAAGCTTATTGCACCGCTTCTGGTTACGAAATTAGGCGAGATGAAGGTCAATACGGGCGATTCCCCGGGGCTTCAGGGGCTATTCAGCGTGGGTGTTGCATAAGCAGCCCAGTGGGCTGATTCCATTGCTGAAGGCTTACGCGCCCGGCCGTCAGGATGAATCGCCACCGCGACGACTTCGGCCTCGGTCAGCAACAGTCCATCCCGTTCGACCCGTTGTGCGAAGATCAGGCGGGGGCCTTTCATGCCGACAAAAGACGTCCGTACCAGCAGCGCGTCATGGATACGGGCGGGCGCGCGATAATCGATCGCGATACGGGTCACCGCGAAAATACCGTGGTCTGGCTGGCCCGGCGGCAGGCCCATGACGCGCAGCATTTCCGAGCGTCCCCGCTCAAAGAAGCGCAGGTAGCCAGCATGGTAAACCACGCCAGTGAAGTCAGTGTCCTCATAGTAGACGCGCACCGGCAACAGGTGCTCGCGGTCCAGGATTCGGCCGATAGATGGCAGGTCGCTCATGATCACCGGATAGATCAGCAACGTGATAGGCTCCACCCATGATGGGTTTGATTTGGGACTGAACCGGGAGTTTCCCGCCGGGTGAGGCTTCGCGCCCACGCATGTCATGAAATCGCGAAAGCCGCCCTGATGGGCGCCATCGCCGTCCAATCAGGGGTCCAATCAGGGAGATTCGACCCGGCTCGCCCGATCCAGCGCGCGCCAATGATCCCGGCTATTTCTGGGATATCGTGTTGAACGAGAAGCTGCTGGCGGCAACGCAGAAAGCGCGCACCGTACAAGATGTCGCCGGGCCGCCGTTCGAATTTCTTGAAGGCCCCAAGGCGACGCCCGCCGCCTTTTTTGGCCTGATCGGCTGGGTCGCAGGCGCTGCCGGCATTGATGTGCATGGCGATGAGAAGTTCGTTTTCGACGACAAGGTATTTCTCGCCATCTTCGCCAGCCTCGCGGTCGATCTCGGGTTTGTCTTGCTCACCCTGATGCGCGTTGCCGGGCAGGATGGTGGCTCACGCGGGCGTCCAGCCAAGGCTCTTGAAAGGCCAACACCGACACGCCTCTCCAGAATTCTCGGAGACTAGGATTTGGGAAACATGTCGAAATAGGGCTGCGCTTCGGCCAGCACGCGCGCGAAGGACGGGCGCGCGATCAGTCTGTCGAGATAGCGCGTGGCGCCGGGATGATTGTTCCCAAAGGGCGACACCTGGTTGGCGTAGTAGAGTGCGGGCGCGGCAGCGCAGTCGGCCATTGTGAAAGTGAGGCCGGTGGCCCAACCGCCAGAGGCCATGTCGCGATCAACGAGCGCCAGCGCGATCTCCAGCTCGGCGCAATACTTCGCAACACCGGTTGGATCGCTCTGGCCTTCGGGGCGAAGGCGATCGCCGACGATGCGCTGCATCTTGTCGTGAATGTAGAGATCGTAGAACCGGTCCGACAGTCGGACGCGTAGCGCGAGGTCAGGATCGGCCGGCAATAGCTTGGCCGCGCCAGGATACTTCGTCGCGAGGTATTCGATGACAATGGTGGATTCCGGAAAGGCCTTGCCAACGGCCTCATCCACGATCACGGGAAACTTGCCCAGTGGCGTCATGCGCACGAACCGCTCGCGTGCATCGGGATCCTGCAGATCGACGATTTCCTTCTCAAACGGAATGTCCGCTTCGTAGAGCGCAATCAGCGTCTTCCAGCAGAAGGAAGAAAGTGGGTGCATGTATAGGCGCAGGGTCATTGAAACACTCCGGTCAAGTGACCTACCTGCCATCTCCGACGCTGTGATGACAGGGGGACGCAGACCCTGATCTTCCCGCGGCGCCGGCAATCTGCGCGGCGCGGGATTATGCACGGCGTTTTGGTTGCCCATGTGTTGTGCGTTGCACGTCCAACCTTGTCCGGCGACGGCTCTCGGCTCGCCATGCGCGTCGGGCTTGGCCGCGCCTTCAAACCGGCGTCCGCCCGACGCCTCCTCCAGCACGCCAAGCCCGCCGGCTTCATCCTCGCGCGAACTTCAGTCCGCCAAGCGCGCGTTCGAGCCGGCGGCGAAACGCGCCGTCGATGCCGGATCTCACTAGAGATAAAGCCGCTTGTCTCCGGCCATCGCGTCCCCTCAATGCGGAGACATTGCCACGTGGTCTGGCGTTGCGGAAGCGCTGTAGTCGGCGGAGCGCCAGCGATGCCATATGCCGAAGATACGCGGCGCATCCACCAGATAGCGTTTCCACATCCTGCCCGGCTCGATGCAGAGCCGGAACAACCACTCCAGTCGGTTGGTGCGCATCCATGCCGGCGCCCGGGCGGTCACGCCCGTCAGGAACTCCAGCGACGCGCCGCAGCAGATTGCCAAACCCGAACAGTCTCCCGCCTGACGCGCTTCGTACGCGATCATCTCCTGTTGCGGCGAGCCGACGGCGAGAAATACATATGCCGCCGGGTTCTCGCGGATGAAGCGAACGCAGTCTGCGCGTGCGGCCGCGTCATCCCGCAGGCCGTGAGGTGCATCGAACCAGCGCAGATCCTTCAGCCCGAAGCGCTCCCGCAACGACGACGCCATCGCGGCCGTCCCGCCGATCATCAGAACGACGTCGCTGGCGGAGATGTATTTGCGAAAAAGGTCAGTCACCAGGTCCGCGCCCGGCGCCACCGGAAGGTCGAGATAGGATGCGGAGGCTAAGGCTTCGAGAATGCGGCTGTCGCACAGGTTCATCCACGCATTGTGGTAGAGCGCCGCCAGATCGGGCTGCTTATCCATCCGCACGATGTGGTCGACATTTGGGGTCGACACATACGCAAAAGGCCCCAGCGTTCGGGCCCGCCGTGCGATGGCGGCGGCCGCGTCCTCGACCGTTGAGGGATCGAACGGCAGGTTGAGAAAGTGCATGCGCGGTGTCATGGGCGTGCGGACCGTTGGACGGAGGTTCGATCCACAAGCTAAGCAAGTCTGGTTGAGGAGTTGTTGCGGCCGGCGAATTAATTTTCGTTAGCTGCTGTCTCGCTATCGGTTGCGCCATCGGATCCGGTCGCCGCGCCGTCGCGTCCATAGCCGTATTTCCGAAGCAGGCCGCGCATCTGATGATAGCTGAGGCCCAGGTGCTCTGCCGCCTTCTTCTGATGACCGCGGCAGGTCTCCAGCGCAGCTTCGATCATTTTCTTTTCCAGTTCGGAGACGACGGCGTTGAAATCCACCGGTCCGTCCGGTGCAGCGGGTAGGGGCGCGGGCGCAGCTTCCTGCTGTGCGCCTAAAGGCGCTGTGCGGATCGCTTCTACGGGCATTGAAAGATCCTTCGCCGGCCGCCAAGGCGAATTGAACGGGTCGAGCATGTCAGGCGTCAGCGTCACCGGTCCGATCGGTGCGCCATTGGCCTGCGCCGCCATGATCCGAAACGTGGCGCGCTCGGCGGCATTCCTCAGTTCACGGACGTTACCCGGCCACGCATAACCGCACATCGCCTCCAGCGCTGAGCGCGACCAGCCGGGAAAGTCGCCCTCAAGTTCCCGCGCGATGCGCTGACCGAAATGCTCGGCCAGCAGGATGATGTCCTCCGGCCGTGCGCGCAGGGGCGCCAGCGTGATGACGTCGAAGGCGAGACGATCCAGCAGGTCGGGGCGGAAGCGTCCTTCAGCGGCGCGTCCGGGAAGATCGACGTTGGTCGCCGCCACGATTCGCACGTCCGTGGTGATGGTGTCCTCGCCGCCCAGCCTCTGGAACTGTCCGTATTCCACCACGCGCAGCAGTTTCTCCTGAACCTGCATCGAGGACGTGGCGATCTCGTCGAGGAACAGCGTGCCGCCATCGGCCTGTTCGAACCGGCCCTGACGGCGCTTGGTGGCGCCGGTGAAGGCGCCGGCTTCGTGGCCGAACAGCTCTGAATCCAGCAGGTCTTCGGACAGCGCCCCGCAATTCACCTTCACAAAGGGCTTGTCCCAGCGGGGCGACAGATAGTGCAGGCGCTCGGCGATGAGTTCCTTGCCGGTGCCGCGTTCGCCGATCACCAGGATTGGCCGCTCGACCAGAGCCGCAAGCGACACGCGCTCAAGGCTTTCAAGCCAAGTCGCCGATTGGCCGATCAGGTCGGGAGGTGAGGGTGTCGCCATGTGGCGAGAATTACCATCAGATAGCCTAATCCGCCAATAAGCGGGTGGTGGTTTTCACCAAAATACTTGCCGATACACAGGTCTAAACTAGAAAAACGTTAAAAAACAAGGTAACCAATGGTTACCAAAAACTGGCACGCGGGTTGCAAACATATCTTCATGCCGGGGCTACACCGGCGACCACAGGAGACAGTGATGCGCTACACCGACAGCCGCGACCCTTACGAGAAGCCCAGCCCACTGGGACGGTTCGGAAGCTGGCTGTCACGCAGATCGATCGAAAGCTGGGGCTTCTTTATCGCCGGCTTCCTGATCGCGCGGATCTTCTTCTGACCTCCACCCGCTTCATCGGCACACAAGACTACCCCTCCAAGAAGACCATCCCCCCGAGAAGTTTTAGACGAAAGGTTTCTGATATGGGCGTTTTCTCCCGTCTTTCCGACATCATCAACTCCAACATCAACTCCATGCTGGATAAGGCGGAGGATCCGGAGAAGATCGCACGCCTGATCATCCAGGAAATGGAAGACTGTCTTGTCGAGGTTCGCTCAGCCGCTGCGCGGTCGATGGCGGACAAGAAGGAATACGAGCGCGACATCAAGGCGCTCGAACAGTCTCGTCTCGACTGGGCAGCCAAGGCAGAGCTCGCCGTGGAAAAGGGGCGCGAAGACCTCGCCCGCGGCGCCCTCTCCGCCAAGCAGCGCTCCGAGCGCGAGATCGACAGCCGCCGCCTGGCGCTACATGCGATCGAAGAAGTCTCGGTTCGCCGCCAGGATGATCTGGAGAAGCTGCAAGCCAAACTGGACGAAGCGAAAACGAAACATCGTGCGCTGGTCGTCCGCCGCGAAGCTGCTGAACAACGGATCGCGATGCGCTCGCGCATCGAGGTCAACAAGGTCGACGAAGCGATGCGCCGTTATGGCCAGATCGAACGCAAGGTCGACGAGATGGAAGCCTATGCCGACTTGATCAACGTCGGCGATCATTCGCTCGAAGCGCAGTTCCAGGAACTGGCGGCTGAAGAGTCGATCGAAAAGGAACTGGCCGAGATCAAGCGCCGTCGTGGCGGAGCCTCCTCTCCGGCTGCTCCGTCCGCTCCGGTCCGCCGCAAAACCTCGGAAGGTGAGGGCGCCTGATGCAAGCCGAAACAGTAATGGGGATGAGCCTCGGGCTCGTTGCGATCGTCTCCCTGTTTGTCGTCCTTCCGTGGATGATCCTGCACTACATCTCCAAGAACCGCTCGTCTCGCAACCTGACCGAGGACGACGAGCGGATGCTGGAAGACCTCTGGCGCTCCGCTCGAACGATGGAGCGCCGGATCGAGACCCTGGAACGCCTTGTCGAACCTGACGCAGCGCCTGTCCGCCCGCGTCCCACCCAGTCCACACGTGGGGATATCAACTGATGCGTGACGATTACATTTCCTCTCCGAACCCCAAGCGGCTCTATCGCTCCCGTGACAAGGTCGTGGCCGGAGTCTGCGGCGGCATCGCTGACCGCATGGGGTGGGACCCGACGATCACCCGCATCGTGGCTGCCGTGCTTCTTTTCGGCGGCGTGGGCTTCATCATCCCGGTCTACTTCGTGGTCTGGGCGATCACGCCTTATCAACCGTACCGCCCGCGTAACCTGACGCCGGACGAGGAACGCTTCTGGACCTCGGTGTCGGATCGTCCCCGCGAGACCTTCTCGAACATCCGGTACAAGTTCAAAGACATGGACGACCGCCTGGCCAGAATGGAGCGCTCCGTTACCTCCGAAGAATGGAAACTCCGCAAGGAATTCCGCGACCTGGAAGGCATCTAGAATACCCCGGCGCAGCGGCTGATCCTCCCCCTCCTCCCGCAGCCGCTGCGCCGAATGACGAACCAACAAAGCCCCCACGACACATAAAAAGAGGGACACAATGGCTCGCGAACTTCAGATCAGACCCCTGCAGGTAAAACTGGCTTGTGCGGCGGCGCTTCTCACTTTCGGAATGACAGGTCTTCTTGCAGGCGCCCGCCTGGGCGTGGTTCATCTTGATGCTGGCGAAATGACGCTGGTGTTCGGCGGTGGTGAACAGGGCCTGACGCTAGAAATGGCGTCGCGTGGCTGCCCGCCGAAATGCAATTTTGCGATCGACTGGCGCCCGCTGGCGGCGCTGACAGCTACGGGGTTGTAAGATGGATGGTGCAATAGCAATTGCCGCCCCGTTCGTGATGGTCGTGGCCATCGTCTACATTGTCCAGAATGGAAAGAACCGCCGCGCCCACCTTCTGTCGCGCGGCTCACATCAGGACGACGCTGTCGTCGCCTCCATGCAGCAGCAGATCGAAAAGCTGACGGCGCGCGTGCAGGTGCTCGAACGTCTGGTGACCGACGATGACCGTAGGCTCTCGCGCGAGATAGATGGCCTGCGCAACCGGGACCGCCCGCCTGCCTGATGAGGCGCGGCCCAAACAAAGGCGGCCAAGGGAGACAACAAGATGAAGAACGATACCCGGCCCACCCCGACAAATACCTCGAACGCTCCGGCGAATCCGCGCCCCCGCTTCCTTGATGTGCAGGAACCGCGCCGCGTACCGCTCAATCAGGCGCGCTCCGACGAGGAAGCGAGCCTCGCGGCTGAAATCGAAAAACTTCGCGGTTAGGGAACAAGTCAGATGATGGACGACAACAACCGTCAAGACAGCTACTTTAAGCGCCGCGAAGCATGGCGTATGGACCGAGAGGCGAAACGCGCAGCGTGGCACGCCCGCCGCGCCGCGCGACATGCTGGTCGGGGCGACTGGAGCCATTTTGGCGATCCGAAGTTCTGGGGCCTCGACGCCGAAAGCATGAAGGCCTGGGGCCTCGGTGGCGGAATGCACGGCGTGAACGGAATGGGGTCCGGGATGGGTCAGAGCCCCTCCGGCGAAGTTGCAGACCTCAAGGCAAAGGTCGCCGAAATGGAGACGACCATCGCCACGCTGCACCAGCGCGTCGTCGTGCTGGAAAAGCTGGCGGTGAACGACGACGCGCGTCTCGCAGCCGAGATCGAACGTCTCCGCAGCGTTGACGACAAGAAGAGCTAGGACAAAGACATGGATTCGTTTGGTATCCTTATCCCGCTTCTGGGCATCACGTGTGGCATTATCGCCATCGTCTCTAGCGCCCACATCAAGGCGCAGCAGTTGAAGCTGCAGATCGCCAAGGAAGAACGCGCGTCAGGCGCCTCCTCGTCTGAAACACAGAACGAGATCCAGCGTCTCAAGGATCGTGTCGCCGTTCTGGAACGCCTGCTCACAGATGGCGACCGCAAACTCTCCAGCGAGATCGACCGCCTCCGTTCATCGGAAAGGATCTGATCCATGGATGTGCTGACAATGATCGTCGTTATCGTTGTCGTCTCATGCGCTTTCTCGGCGCTGATGGTCCATTGGGGCCTCAAGCACGACGAAAAGAAGATGGCGCTGCAGGCCGGACAAATTACCGGACCGGCAGATGTCGCGCGCCTCGAACAGATCCTTGTAGCGAACCACGCAGAGATGGCGAAGTTGCGCGACCGCGTTCACGTTCTCGAACGTCTTGTGACAGACGAAGACCGCAATCTTGCCGGCGAGATCGACCGGCTGAAATCGCAACCGGGGGTGTAGATCCATGTCTATCGGCGTCTTCGAATTTGTCCTTGGCCTCGTCGTTCTCGGCACGGTCTCGAGCATCATCACCGGCGGCCTCAAGGTCGAGCGTGAAAAGATACGCGCCCGTAGCCGCGGCGCTGATGGTGAAACGGATCAGTTGCGCGGCATCGTCGGCGATCTCCATCAGGACGTCGCCAAGCTGAAGGACCGCGTGCGTGTCCTCGAGAAGCTAGTGACTGATGATGATCGCCGCCTCGCCGACGAGATCGAACGCCTGCGACGAACGGATTCAACGTCCCGTCTCTGACGAGGTTACACAGTATTCCCGCGCCTCAGTGCGCGGGCCTGAAATCGCCCGGGGTCAAGGCAATCGGCAACGCTGCTCTCAACGGGCAGAGGTTCTCCGAGAGCTTCCGATGCGACCAGCTCGGCGAGCAGCGGCGCCCAAAGAAAGCCGCGTGAGCCGAGGCCGCCGATGAGGCGGTGACGTCCTGAAGGCGCCGGAGTGCCGTCCGGCGCCTTTTCATTTTGCGGGGGCGCTCCAGCAAAGGGCAACCGATCCTGCGTCGTCGCCCGTATCGCCGCTCGCGATGACATCTCCCCCGGCATCACATCCGGCCGCAACCGCGCCAGCACGCCAAGATTGTGCGCCCGCGCTTCGTCGCTGATCTCGGGCTTGCCTCGCGCCGCCTCGAACGTCGCGCCGAATACCACTTGCCCGAACGCCTCGACCGCATAGCCGCCATCGGCAATCGCGCTCGGGGCGCATTTCGACGCCATCCAGTCCACCTGTCCCAACCGCCCCTCAACTGCTGGCGCCAGAACACCACCGATCTCGCTCACGCCCATGCCCGCACACACAACCACCAGATCCGCATCAATGTCATCCACCGACGCCACACGCTCACCGAACCGCAATGCCGCGCCGTCCAGCAATCGCACCAGCGCCGCTTGCGGCTGGACCGCCACCGCGCCGACATGCCGAAGCCCTGCGCCCTCGGCCTGCAACAATGCCGCCGTCAGCGGCGGATCGGACAGCAGCTTCGCAAAGCGCTGCTCCTCCCGCTCGCCGCGCGGCAGGTGAACCGCATCCAGAACCTGCGCGGCGTTGTTGCCCAGCGCCGGATAGAACCGCCGCGCCAGCAGCCACGCCTCAAGCAGCGCCCGGGACGCCGGACCATCGCCCGCATCCAGTCGCGGCATCACCAGCGCGAGCGGATTGCCGCTCGCCGCGCTGCCCGGTCCCGCTGCTTGATCATAGACCGTGACGCTGCATCGCCGCTGCGCAAACGCCCGCGCCGCACACGCCCCGGCAATCCCGGCGCCGACTATTGCAACGCGCTTAAGCGCGACCGCACGCGTTGGCCGCGCATCAACAAGCCGCGCCTCCAGCCGCTCCTTCTTGCGCCCGTGTCCGGGAACCTTCGTCACTTCAAAGCCCACCGCCTGAAGCGCCCGCCGCACATCGCCCGCAACCGTATAAGTGGCGGCCCGCGCTCCCGCCGCACTCAACCGCGCCACATGCCCCAGCACGTCAGCCGACCACATTTCAGGGTTCTTCGCCGGCGCGAAGCCATCGAGAAACCACGCATCCACGTGTGCGCGCGCTTGCGGCAGGCTTGCTGCGATCTCGTCCACAAAAAGCGTCAGCGTGACACCATCGCTCAATGTGATCCGCTGCACGCCGCGCGCGCGCTCCGGCCATTTGTCGCGCAGCTCAGCCGACAGATCCGCCAGCTCGGGCCACGCCGCATGCGCGCGCTCCGCCACATCGCGCGGCATCAACAGTCCCTCGAACGAGATCAAATCGAGCCGCGCATGCGCCGAAGGACGATGCCGCCGCCACAACTCCCACAGCGCCAGCAGATTGAGCCCGGTGCCAAGGCCCAGCTCGCCCACCGTGAATTGTTCGCGCCCGGCCCATCCCTCCGGCAGCCCGCAACCAGTCAGAAACACCGCGCGCTTTTCCGATAACCCCTCACCAGAAAAATAGACGTCGCCATGCCCGCGCGCGAACGGCGCCATGCCGCCTCCTTCTAGCGCGTTGAATTCAAGATCGGGCAGGGGCGGCAGGCGCGGCATCAGACCCTGGGGCGGCTCGCCGTCATCATGTAGTTGACCGACGTGTCACGCGTGAGGCTCCACTTTCCCGACAGCGGCGAGAACGACACGCCCAGCGTCCCATCGATCGTCAGGCCGCCTTCGTTCACCGCCGTCGACATCTCCTCCGGCGTCATGAACTTAGACCAATCGTGCGTGCCCACCGGCAACCAGCGCAGGATGTGTTCCGCGCCCACGACGGCTAGCGCAAACGCCTTTGCAGTCCGGTTCAGCGTCGCAGCGATCATCAGCCCGCCGGGCGCCACCAAGTGCGCGCAATCCTTCAGGAACACGGCCGGGTCCGCGACATGCTCCACCACTTCCAGCGCCAGCACGATGTCGAATTTCGGCTCACCCGCCGCAATCAGCCCCTCGATCGTGCCAATGCGGTAATCCACATCCACATGCACAGTGTCAGCATGCACCATCGCGGCCTTGATGTTGGCGTCGCCCGCGTCGATCCCGACAGCATGCGCGCCCAGTCGCGCCATCGGCTCCGTCACCAGACCGCCGCCGCATCCCGCATCCAGCAGGCGCAAACCTTCCAGCGGGCGTCGGGCGTCCGCATCCAGGCCGAAATGTTTCGTCGCGGTATCGCGGATATGGGTCAGGCGCACCGGATTGAACTTGTGCAACGGCGCGAATTTGCCCGTCGGCGACCACCAGTCCGCCGCCATGGCCCGGAACTTGTCGATCTCGGCCGGATCGACGCTGGGCGACTCGGGAATGGTCTCGTCGCGGGTGAGTGTCTTCGCCATGTCCCCTATCTGGACCCGACCAGCCTTGTCGGCAACGGGCGCCAGGGTGTGACGAAGTGCTGGGCCACATTCCCGTCTGATTTGGACCGGTAGCGTTTGCACCGTTACATGGCAAAAAAGTGCTTCACATCAGCTAATCCATCCCCCGCATTGCCCTCCGGCCCGTGTACCCGTAGACAGCCCTCCGTCGCCGCCCCCCAAAGTCTTGCAGGAAGTCTTGCGGGCGGCCCAAGGGACGCTCGCTGGTCATGAATCGCCTCGTGCTGAAATTCGGCGGAACCTCGGTCGCCAACCTCGAGCGCATAGCGCACGTGGCTGACATCGTTGCAGCGCGCCGGGCAGAAACCCGCGCCATTGCCGTCGTGGTCTCCGCCATGTCCGGCACGACCAACCAGCTCGTCGAATGGACGCGTGGCGCCGCCGGTCCGGACCTGCACGGCGAAGCTTATGACGACGAGTATGACGTGGTCGTCGCCTCCGGCGAACAGGTCACTGCCGGTCTGCTCGCGCTGGCCCTTCGCCGCAAGGGATTGAAGGCGCGCTCATGGCTTGGCTGGCAGCTCAAGCTGGCGACAGACGAAGCCCACGGCAAGGCGCGTATCATGGGCTGCGAAAATCCGGAATTCATCAACTCGGTCGACTCGGGCGAGATCGCTGTCGTCGCCGGTTTCCAGGGTGTCGATGATCATGGCCGCGTTTCGACGCTGGGCCGTGGCGGGTCGGACACTTCGGCCGTGGCAGTCGCCGCAGCGTTGAAGGCGTCTCTGTGCGACATCTATACGGACGTCGACGGTGTCTACACCACTGACCCGCGCATAACGCCCAAAGCGCGCCGCATCGAGAAGATTTCCTACGAGGAAATGCTTGAGCTGGCGTCGTTGGGCGCCAAAGTTCTGCAAACCCGCTCGGTCGAGCTGGCAATGAACCATCGCGTTCCTGTACGCGTGCTCTCTTCCTTCGAGGAGGCCACGCCCAAGCCCAACACCGGAACGCTCGTGTGTGATGAGGAACAGATCGTGGAAAAACAGGTTGTCAGCGGCGTCGCTTATTCTAGGGACGAGGCCAAGTTCACCCTGATCGGCGTTGAAGATCACCCCGGTGTCGCCGCAACCATCTTCGGCGCACTCGCCGATGCTGGCGTCAACGTCGACATGATTGTCCAGGCTTCGGCCAAGACCGAAGGCCGACAGAACATCGTGTTCACCTGTCCTGACCGCGATGCGGATCACGCCAAGTCGGTGCTGGATGAGCTCGACGGCAAGGTCGGGATGCAGGCGATGACCGTCGACCGTGATGTCGCAAAGGTATCGGTCATCGGCGTTGGCATGCGGAGCCATGCGGGCGTCGCCAAGACGATGTTCCAGTCGCTGTCATCCAAGGGCATCAACATCCAGGTAATTTCGACGTCCGAGATCAAGATTTCAGTCCTGATCGATGCATCCTATACCGAGCTGGCGGTGCGCGCCCTGCACACCGCCTACGGGCTCGACTCAGATTAGGCGGAGCCTCTTGCCCTGCGAAGCACGGGAAGAGTGACGAAGCCGGGTTGGGGCGAGTCCCTGGGGGCTTATGCTATGGCTCCTGTTGGAACGGCCCCGTTGGAGTGGCCTGAGTGACTGATCGCGGCAGACCAGGAGATAAGGGAATACCGCCGCCGCGCCCCCATGCGGCTGGCGGCGGTGCGAAACTTTTGCTCTCGCGCCTGCGCGCGCTCATGGCCAATCAGGCGCAGGACCCCAAGCGCCTTGAACGGGTGGTCGAGCTGATCGCCAACACGATGGTGGCCGACGTCTGCTCGATCTACCTGAAGACTGAAGACGAGAGCCTGATGCTGATGGCGACCCAGGGCCTCAGGCCCGAAGCCGTCGGCCGAACGCGCATGAAGGAGAACGAAGGCCTAGTCGGCCTAGTCTCCACGACAGCGCGCCCGCTGCGCCTAACCGACGCCTTCTCGCACCCGCGTTTCTCGTACCGCCCGGAAACCGGTGAAGACCCGTTCCACTCCTTCCTTGGTGTGCCGATCCTGCGCGGCGGCCGCGTTCTCGGCGTCCTCGTCGTCCAGAACCGCACCGAGCGCGCCTACGACGACGAAGAGGCCGAAGCGCTGCAGACGGTCGCCATGGTACTGGCCGAACTCGTCGCCGCCGCCGCCGACACCATCAGCGCCAGCTTGCGCCAGACCCGCCCCGTGGAACTGCGCGGCCGCACGCTCAATGAAGGCCTCGCGAGCGGAAAGGTTCACCTCTACGACCCCGTTGTCCCGCCCGCCCGCCTGTTCGCCGCCGATCCGGAAGCAGAAGAGCGCCGCCTCGATGATGCGCTGGATGCCCTGCGCAACTCGATCGACGCTATGCTCACCCGCGCTGGCCCCGTCCTTTTCGGAGAAAGCCGCGACGTGCTGGAAACCTACCGCCTGTTCGCTCACGACCCGAGCTGGGAAAACAGGCTGGTCGAGGCCGTCCGCACTGGTCTCTCCGCCGAGGCAGCCGTCGACCGCGTCCGCCGCGAACACCGCGCGCGTCTCGAAAGCGCCCGCGACAGCTCTCTGCGGGAACGCCTCCACGACCTCGAAGATCTCGAGAACCGCCTGCTGCGCCAACTCGACGGCAATGACGGCGGTGGACGTGTGGCGCCCCCCGGCTCGATCCTTGTCGCCAGCCGCATCGGTCCTGCCGAACTGCTCGAATACCGCGACGCACATCTCGCTGGCATCGCGCTGGAAGAAGCCGGCGCCGGCTCCCACGCCGCCATCGTCGCCCGCGCCATGGGCGTGCCGGCCGTTGGCGGCCTCACAGGTCTAGTGACGCGCGCAGAAGACGGCGACGTCATGATCATCGATGGCGACGGCGGCCTCGTCCAGATCCGGCCCGAAGCTGACATCACCGCCAACTTCCAGGCCCGCATCGCTCTCTCCGAGCAGACCCAGATCGAGCTCGGCCGCCTGCGCGACGAACCCGCGCTCACCCGCGATGGCGTCGAAGTCGACCTCTACATCAATGCCGGCCTGTCCTTCGACCTGGATCATCTCGACACTGTCGGCGCCAAGGGCGTTGGCCTGTTCCGCACCGAGTTCCAGTTCATGGCGTCAGAAACCATGCCCGGCCTCGACGAGCAGTCGAATTTCTACCGGTCCGTCATCGAGCGGGCGGGGGAACGCCCCGTCACCTTCCGCACCATCGACCTTGGCGGCGACAAGATTGCCCCCTTCATGGGCCGTCGCGAACGGGAAGAGAATCCCGCGCTGGGCTGGCGCGCCCTGCGCATGGCGCTCGACCACCCTTTCTTCTTCCGCCGCCAGCTGCGCGCGCTGATCCGGGCGTCGCGGGGCAAGACGCTGCGTCTGATGTTCCCCATGGTCACCACCGTGGAGGAGTTCGAGGCCGCCCGCCGTCTTCTCGACAGCGAAATGGAATGGGCGATCCGGTTCGGACGCGACCTGCCCAACAAACTGCAGGTCGGCGCGATGGTGGAAACCCCTTCGCTGGCCTTCTCGATCGACCTGCTGAAGGGCAAGGCCGACTTCCTGTCGATTGGAACCAACGACCTGATGCAGTTTTTCTTCGCCGCCGACCGCGACAACGCCCGTCTCGCCGGCCGCTATGACATCCTGTCCCGCCCCGCCCTCCGCCTCCTCCTCCGCATGCGCCAACGCGCCGACGCGGCGGAACTCCCGATCACGGTGTGCGGAGAGGCGGGCGGCCGGCCGCTTGAGGCAATCACCCTTGCCGCGCTTGGTTATCGCAAGCTGTCGATGCAGGCCGCCCGCGTCGCGCCGATCAAGCTGCTGATCCGTTCCATCGACATGTCGGTGTTGGCGCCACGTGTGCAAGGACTGCTCGACAGCTCGGAACAGTCGATACGTAACGCATTGTTAAGCGTCGCTAACGACCTCGGGCTGAAGATTTAGGTTGTAGCACTGAGCAGCGGCCCTTAACTTGCTAATGATCTGTTAGGGTGGGTG
>JBBQJV010000040.1:0-34800 GCA_038326205.1 Caulobacterales bacterium
TACTCGCCATAGAACCGCTTCTCGCCGGTCGACGGATCGCGTGTGAACGCGACGCCGGTGGCCGAGCTCTCACCCATGTTTCCGAACACCATCGACTGGACGTTCACCGCCGTGCCCCAGCTCTCGGGGATATCGTTCAGACGCCGATAAGTGATGGCGCGATCATTCATCCAGCTTGCGAACACCGCGCCGATGGCGCCCCACAGCTGGTCCTTCGGTTCCTGCGGGAAAGGCCGCCCGGCCTTCTTCTCCACGGCCTTCTTGTAGAGCGCGATCACCTCGATCCAGCTCTCGGCGCCGAGATCGGTGTCGAAGTTGAAGTCGCGGCTTTCCTTGTAGTCATCGAGAATGTGCTCGAACTCGTCGTGCGACACGTTCAGCACGACGTTGGAGTACATCTGGATGAAGCGGCGATAGCTGTCATAGGCAAAGCGCCGGTCGCCCGAGAGCTTGGCGAGGCCTTCAGCCGTCTGGTCGTTGAGCCCGAGGTTCAGGACCGTATCCATCATGCCCGGCATGGACGCGCGCGAGCCTGAGCGCACGGACACCAGCAGCGGATTGCGCACATCGCCGAACTTCTTGTCCGTGCGCCCCTCGAGCGCCTTCAGTGCATCGGTGACCTGCGCTTCGAGACCATCGGGATAGCTGCGTTTATTCTTGTAGAACACCGTGCAAACTTCAGTGGTGATCGTAAATCCCGGCGGCACCGGCAGGCCCAGCTTCGCCATCTCGGCAAGGTTCGCCCCCTTGCCGCCCAGCAGGTTCTTCATCGACGCATCGCCATCCGAAGCGCCGCCGCCGAAATCATAGACCCACTTGGTGGCGAGTTGGCTCATGCTCTCAGCCTTCGTTCTCTGTTGTCATTCCGGACGCGCCGAAGGCGTGAGCCGGAACCCAGGAGCTGCAACCACCGACCGCGCCCGAAGCTCCTGGGTTCCGGGTCTACGCCGCTTTCGCGCCTTCGCCCGGAATGACGGGCAAAGGGCGGATCAAAACTTTAGCCCTCGATCTTCGAGAAATCCGCCACGCGCCCGAGCGCATCGCGGATCTGCGAGAGGATCGTCAACCTGTTCACGCGCACGTCCGCGACGTCCGCGTTTACGATCACCTTGTCGAAGAACGCATCCACCGGGCCACGAAGTTTCGACACCGCCCGCATGACCCCCGCGAAATCTTCTTTTTCTAGGGCCGCCGAAGCTTCCGGCGCCGCCTTGGCGAGCGCTGACATCAGCGCATCCACCTCCGGCGGATCACCCGCCATCGACGTTCCCGCGCCAGAGTAGGACTTCCCGTCCTTCTTCTCTTCAATTGCCAGAATGTTCGCCGCGCGCTTGTAGCCCGCCAGGAGGTTCTTGCCGTCCTCGGTCGAGAGGAACTCACCCAGCGCCTCAACGCGCTTCATGATAAGAACAAGGTCATCCTCGCCAAGTGCGAACACGGCGTCGATCAAATCGTGACGAGCACCTCGCTCGCGGAGGTGCACTTTCAGGCGGTCGGCGAAGAAGGCGAGGAGGTCAACTCGTTTCCCCTGCCCCTCTTTTATCACAGCCAGGATCAGCTCCTCGGGGAAACTCTGAACCGCGGCAGCTGCTTGAAGCTGGCGCACTGTCGCTTGCGAGAACCCCAAACCGGAAAGTTTGCCGAGTCCATCGATGCCCGCAACCTTTGCGTCAGTGGCTACCTTGGCCAGCAAATGACCCCAAAATTCTGAGGCCCAGTCGCCCGCAAGACCAATTCGAACGTTTCGATCTAGGAGAATTCTGACCACACCGAGCGCCGCTCGACGTAAAGCAAACGGATCCTTTGATCCCGTTGGCTTCTCGTTGATTACCCAGAACCCAATCAAGGTATCCAACTTATCGGCAAGCGCCACCGCCACCGCCACCGGATCTGACGGCACCCGATCTCCGGGCCCCTTCGGCTTGTAGTGGTCACGCACCGCGTCCGCGACTTCCTGCGGTTCGCCCTGCAGCGTTGCGTAGTATCGGCCCATCACGCCTTCGAGTTCCGCGAACTCGCCTACCATATCGGACACCAGATCGCACTTCGCGAGCTTCGCCGCGCGCTCCGCAGCCGCCGGATCAGCGCCGACTTTCGGAGCAAGTTCCTTCGCCAGCGCCATGACGCGCTCGGCCTTGTCCTTCACCGAACCCAGCTTCTCGTGGAACACGATGCTGCCCAGCTTCTCGAACCGCGACTCCAGCGAGACTTTGCGGTCGTTATCCCAGAAGAAGCGCGCATCGTTCAGGCGCGCCGACAGAACCCGCGAATTTCCCTCGGCAATCTTCTTCCCGCCGTCGGCCGCAGCGAGGTTCGCCACCACGATGAATTTCGGCGCTAGCTGACCATCGCCCTTCGTAGGATCGCGCACCGCGAAATACTTCTGGTGCGTGCGCATCGACAGTTTGATGACTTCGGGCGGGAGATCGAGGAAGGACGCATCCATGTCGCCCATGATGACGACGGGATGCTCGGCAAGGCCCGCGACTTCCTCCAGCAGGCCGATGTCGTCGACCAGTTCGAGATTCTGCGCCGCGCACAGCTGCTTCGCGTCGGTGAGGATGATCTCCTTCCGCTCCTCGCGGTCGAGGACCACGCGCCCCTTGTTCTTGAGCACGTCGGAATAGTCGTCGAACCGGCGCACCTTGAACGGACCGCGCCCCATCACGCGATGGCCCTCGGTAAGATTGTTCGACTTGATGCCCTCAATCTCGAACGGCACCACCTCGCCATCGAACGTGCAAAGGATGCGGCTGATCGGGCGCACCCAGCGCAGATCACCGGATGCCCAACGCATCGACTTTGGCCAGTGGAAGCCCCGGATGATCTGCGGCACGAGGGCGGCGATCACATCGGCCGTCTGCTTGCCCGGCTTGCGCACGTGGGCGACGTAAACCTTGCCCTTCTTTGGCACCTCGTGGAGATGCGCCTCAGCCAGCGAAGCCAGCCCCGCCTTGCGCAGGAAGCCGTCGATGGCGGGCTGCGACGCGCCCTCCTTCGGGCCGATCACGTCCTCGACCACGTCGGCCGACTTGACCGGCAGTCCTTCGACAACGGCAACCAGCCGGCGTGGCCCCGAAAACCCGCTGATTCCTTCGGGAATGAGCCCTGCTGCGGTCAGACCGTCCATCAATGCCTTGACAAGATCAGCCTCGGCCTTCGCCTGCATGCGGGCCGGAATTTCCTCGGACAGGATCTCAAGCAGAAGCTGGGGCATGGGCCTTCTTCGCAAGCGCGGAATCCGGTGCGTGAGTGCAGCGGAACGGGCCGGATGGCAAGGCTTTTGGCACAGGCTTGCCCTCGCCTTGCAGGCCGCTCCGCGCTAGCCATGTCGAATGACCCGGACCTTCGATTTCTACTTTTCGTTCCG
Organism: Caulobacterales bacterium; assembly: GCA_038326205.1. Classification (GTDB taxonomy): domain Bacteria; phylum Pseudomonadota; class Alphaproteobacteria; order Caulobacterales; family Hyphomonadaceae; genus UBA7672. The sequence goes on from JBBQJV010000040.1 coordinate 3,371, forward strand.
CAGCCCCTACTCGTACCTCGCCATGCCGATGATCGAGCAGCTGCAGGCGCAATACGACGCGACCGCCAACATGCGTATCGTCCGCCCGATAGCGGTTCGAATTCCGGGGTTCTTTCAAAAGGTGAACCCGCTCTGGCCGCCCTATCTGATGCGCGACACCTGGCGGATTGCCGAGATCAACGGCATTCCCTACCGCTGGCCCCGGCCCGACCCCATCGTGCAGGACCCCGAAACGCGCGATGTCGCCAAGGATCAGCCGTACATCATGCGCATCAGCCGCCTCGGGGCGCTGGCTGCCGAGCGCGGCAAAGGCTTTGAGTTCGCCCGCGCATCCAGCCACCTGATCTGGTCCGGCGAGACGGACGGCTGGAACGAGGGCGATAAACTCGCAGCCTGCGGCAACGCTGCGGGGCTGGACGGCGGCGCGCTCGAACGTGACGCTGCCGCCGAAGCTGCCCGTCTCAACGCCATCATCGAAGCGAACGAGAACGCCGAGACTGACGCTGGCCACTGGGGCGTGCCGCTGTTCGTGTTCGAAGGCGAACCCTTCTTCGGGCAGGACCGCATTGACCATCTGCTCTGGCGCATGAAGCAGCGCGGTTTGAAAGAGCGGTAAGTCTGCTTTAGCGCGAGGAATCCCCCTCAGGCGTGTCGGACAGCAATGCCCGCAACCATTCAGCCTGCGTCGAATCCATGCGCGGCAGCATCACGCGCGTTGTATAATGGCCCAGCAGCCTGTCGCCACGCATGAACGCCCAGTCGACAATCTGATCATTCTGAAATGCGACAATGTCGCCCTTCTTCAGATCTCCCAGAAAACGCGGCTGCGCCGACAGCTCCCCGACAATCTTGTCCGGCCCCCGCGCCACATTCCCCACCCACACCTCCTCCACCCCCACCTCCCCCTCGCCCCGCGCCAACGCAGCCTTGAGCGAGAAATCATACTCGCCTTCACCCGGCTCTGCGAAATGTTCCCAGAACACGCCGAGGCTCGCGCGCGCCTTGGCCTTCGCCGCCGCCAGATCGTGCTGGAACTGCGCTTCCGGATCTCCTGACGCGGCCGAACACGCAGCCAGCGCGAACATCAACACCGCAAGCAGCTTCCTCATTGAGGCTTGGCTACAGCCGGGTCCTTGATCTTGATCTCGAACAGCTTCGGCCAGTATTTGCCGGTCACATAGATCTTGTCGTTCACCTTGTCGTAGGCGATCCCGTTCAGCACATCCGCGCGGCGCCTCTCCTCCATCGACAGGATGCCGCCAAGATAAACCACGCCCGTCACCGCGCCCGTCGCCGGATCGATGCGCATGATGCGGTCGGTCTGGAAGATGTTGGCCCAGATCTCGCCTTTGATAAATTCCAGCTCGTTGATCTGGTCGACCAGCCGGCCATTCAACTTCACGTCGATGCGGCCGGTCTCCTGCAGGGTCACCGGATCCAGCTTGCGGATCTGGCTCGTGCCATCGCTCATGAAGATTTGCTTGTCGTTGCGCGTCAGGCTCCAGCCTTCGCCGCCATAGGTCCACTCGCCTTTCAGCGCCAGCGTTGCGCGATCAAGGATGAAGCCCTTCTGCCCGCGCCAGGTCAGCGTGATGATCCGGTCATCCCAGACCACCATGCCTTCGCCGAAATACTGCTTGTCGACATCGTACTGCTGCTGAACCGCGCCCGTCTTGAGGTCCACTTTCCGCACCCACGACGTGCCTTCCATCCCGGTGCTCTCATAGAGCTGCCCGTCCTGGATCAGCAGGCCTTCAGTGAATGCCCTCACATCGTGCGGATAACTGGCCACCACCTCATAGGTGTAGGCCGGCGTTACCGGAGCGACGGGCGCATCGACCGTAGGCGGACCGCCTGGCGTGCATGAAAAAGCTGCAAGGAAAGCAGTGGCGACAAGGATTCTCATGGCTCGCTTTTAGCGCGCCCCGATACTCAACGCCAGCAGCCCCTTGATGACGTTACTGCCCCGGACGCGCTCCCGGCGGCGCATGCGCTGGCAGGGCCGGCAGGGCGCCGACCATGCCGTCCGGCCGTGCCTTGGCCAGCATGCGCTGATAAGCAGGGCGCGCCTCGATTTTCGTCTTCCAGGCGTTGATGTTGGGGAACTGCGTCTTGTCCACGACATTGAGCGCCATGCCGAAGTTCAGCGGGAACACCATCATGATGTCAGCCGTCGAAAACTCCGCCCCGCCAAACCATGGATGCTTACCAAGATAGTCTTCGGCGAACTGGTACTCGGCTTCGGAGTCCACTAGGCGCGAACGCTCCTTCGGCGGCGCGATCATCCATACGCGGTAATCTGCGATCACGCGGCCGGCCAACGAGCCTTCGGCGTGGTGCATCCACATCATGTGATTGGCATAGTCCAGACTGGCCATCGCTGGCGTCAGCCGGCCGGGGGCGTAGCGGTTGATGATCGTTTCGATGATGGCGCCGGATTCTGTCACCACCTGATCGCCGATGGTCACGGTCGGCGCGACCGGCATGCCGGGGTTCACCTTGCGGATTTCCGCCATGGAGGCAGCAAGATTGCCGCGTGTGAACACCAGCTTGTAGGGCATGCCGAGTTCTTCCATCAGCCAGACGATCCGCTCGGACCGGCGATTTTCGAGGTGGTAGATGGTGATGGTCGGCATCGTCATGGCGGCCTGTGGCGCGACCATGCGCGTTGTCTCGTTGGCGTCCGCCATGACGCAGCCGCTTGTCAGCGCTGCAAGCATCGCGGTTGCGGCAAACAACATCTTCATAGGCATCTCTCCCGAACGACCTGGCCCGACTTTGTATTCACGAGTCGGCTCCATTTGGGCGCTGTTATAGCCATCCCGGCGGCATGGTATAGCTGACGTACAGACATCTTGCCGTGAACCCCACAAAGGCGTCCCCTGGGGAAAACATCAGGGAGCTTAATGGATGGCCACGTTTCGAGACGGACTTCTCACGGGCAAGACGGCGTTCGTCGCCGGCGCTTCCAGCGGCATCAACCTGCAGATCGCCACGCGCCTTGCCCAGGCTGGCGCCTCGGTGACCATCCTCTCCCGCTCTCCCGACAAGATCGAAGCTGCCGCCGCAGGCATCCGCTCGACCGGCGCGAAGTGCATCGGGATCCCACAGGACGTCCGTGACCATGACGGTGTCGGCGCCGCCTTCGCGAAATCGGTCGAGGCTCATGGCGAGATCGACATTCTCGTGTCGGGCGCCGCCGGCAATTTCGTCGCACCGTTCAACGGCCTGTCCTACAATGGCTTCCGCGCCGTGATCGACATCGACCTCGTCGGCGCCTTCAACGTCATGCGCCAAGGCTTCCAGCACCTGCGCAAGCCCGGCGCCTCCTGCATCACCATCTCGGCTCCGCAGGCGCTGCACCCCTATCCACTGCAATCGCACGTCAACGCCGCCAAGGCAGGCGCCGACATGCTCGTGAAGACGCTCGCCATCGAATGGGGTCCGCTTGGCGTCCGCATCAATTCGATCATTCCCGGCCCCATCGCAGACACCGAAGGCATGAAGCGCCTCGCACCGACTCCTGAAGCGATGGAAAAGAGCACCAAAGGAAATCCGATGCAGCGCCTCGGCACAAAAGACGAAGTCGCCGACCTCGCCCTCTTCCTCTGCTCGGATGCCGCTGCCTACATCACTGGCGGTATCATCCCCTGCGATGGCGGCATGTCGCTGCTAGGCGTGGGGCGCGTGGGCGGAATGGGCTAACCGCACCGCCGTCAGTCTCTCTTCAATCGCGACTATTCCGCCGACGCGCCGCGGCTGCGAGCATGCGTCACGGCATTGTAAACCACGCGCCCAACAAGTGCCGCCACGACCGGCGTCAGCACCAGCCACAACTGGGGGCGCAACGGATCGCTCATCGTGAATCCAAAACCAACCAGCGCCAGCGCCGACATCACATAGAGCCCCTTCAGCAGCACGCGCAGCGGACGCCCCCGCCACGGGAACCAGCCGGCCGCGATGCCCACGGTCAGCATCGCGAAGAACGCCACCGCGATCCACCCAGACCAGTGGATATCCAGCTTGCCCAGCGTTGCGACAATCGTGATGCAAGCAGCAATACAGCCGACGCCCAGCAGATGCATCAGGATGTGATAGGCGACCTTCAATTCGAGACTTCCTCCGGCTCCGCCGCCCTGAAGCATTCCACATACAATGCGTCGCGCAGGCCAGCACAATAGGCAGCAACCGCTGCCGATTCGAAGCCCCCTTGCGCAATTCCTTTTGGATCAGGCAGCACATTCACGCGGGCGTTGCAGCATGAAGCAGATGGCCCCCGCGCGTGGGAATATTCTGCAGCATGACCGGATTTGCCGGCGGCACGAACGGCAAAGTCAAAACCTCGCTGATCTCACGGGGCCCGAAATCCGTGATCGCCCCCAAACCGCGCGCCGTGAGTTCCGCGTACAACTCGCCTGTCTCGAAGAATGCCAGGAAAGGTTCCCCCACCGCCGCGACCCGCGCGGGCGGCACATCACGCGCCGCACGCTGCTGTTCGGTCATTTCATCGTCTACCATGGGGTTCGAATAATCGAACGCAATCACCGCTCCACCCGGCAATCCGCCCACGGCGCCGGCCGTCGCCATAATCGCCTCGCGCGTCAGATACGGCACTACACCAAGCCAGAGAAAATGGCTGCGCCGGGCTGGGTCAAACCCAGCAGCCTCCATTTTGCCTACCAGATTATCCGTCTCGAAATTGACGGACGCATGGACCAGATTTGCAGGCGCGGTGATCCCTGTCTCGTCCAGTCGAAGCTTCCTCCGGGCCTGCGTCGCGGGAAAGTCGACCTCTAACATCGCGAGGCTGCCCGCGAGCGGACTGCGATAAGCAAACGTATCCAGCCCCGCGCCCAGCACCGCCAGCTGCGATACACCCCGCTGCGCAATCGCCTCCGCCAGCTTCATTTCAGCTAACCTCGTGCGCGCCGCAATGAACAACCGCATGCCGCGCCGCGCGGGATCGCCCATCTCGCGCTGCACCGTCTCGGCATCCAGCCCGAGTATCTGCATCGCCAGCGGATCGGTGAACATCTTTCCGGCTTCGAACACCTGATACGCGGCGCGATGCGCCGCCGCCGCAAACGCTGTCAGAGATGGCTACTGTTCGATCACATCTACGCTCTGCGCTATTCCGCAAAGCTTCCACGGCATCGACCGGAAAATCCTGCGTTAATTCCAGAACGCCTTGACTCGCGCAGCTCCCAACTTGCCCTGCCGCACGCCCTGCTCAATCAGCTGGATACGCCGCGCGCCATCCATGAGGTTCGGCCCGAACGCCTCCTGTGTCTCCGCATCCGGTGAGATCAATTCATAGCGTCCGCCAGCTTTGGTCACCGCCTCGCCTTCCGCGTTCACCCGTAGCTTCATGCGCGCGTCGGCAAGCGCCATTGGGATCACGACAACCGCCAGTACCCGGTCATGCCCCGCAGCCAGATCCACATTGGTGCCCGAGCGCATGCCGCCATCCATCCATAACCGGCCATTGATGGTGATGGGTGGAAAGATGCCCGGCACAGAACAGCTCGAAGCAATCGCGCGCGCGAACTCCACCCCATCCTCCTCGCGCCAGACCTTGAATTCACCGCTTGTCGCATCGACGGCCGTGCAGGCGAAATTCTTCGGCCACTCACCGCTGACGCCCATCGCCGCGAAACGCGCGAGCATGGCGTCCTCGGGAATGGTGACGGACGTCCGCGCCATCTCACCGATCTCCCGCCGCAGTTCCAGCGGCGGCTCGCCCGTCTCCGGCATGCGCATGAAGAAGCTCATCACCTTGGACAGGTCCGGCGGCGGGTCCGATGCAGCCGCGCTGTCGGCAGGCTGCCGCGCTGCTGCAATCTGCATTTCCGCGATCATATGCGCCGCGACGCCCCGCGCAATCGTACTGCCGACAATCGATCCCGCAGACGTGCCCAAGACCAGATCTGCCCCGCCAAGGCTCACCCCCTCGCCCTCAAGGCCGGCGAGCAGCCCCGTCTCCCATGCGACGCCCAGCGTCCCACCACCGCCCAGCACAAGTGCGCGCTTCGTCATGTCATCGCCTCACAGGTTTCAGCCCGTGAACAAATCACACGCCTACCACATGTCCAGTGTCTGCGTCGCTCGCGGAGACCCGCATGCTGTCATCCTTCCAGTGGGCGGCGCCAATCGTGGAGCAAGCAAGCCGCACTATGATGTACGATTGCAGTTGCTCTCCGCGACAGCCCGGCGCAACGCCGTGACGTCGCTGATCGGGCGCGCCTGCGTGGATTCCGAATCCGGAATCGTGAAATCGATCGCCGCGATGTGGACGCCTGCGTCCGCGTCAAACACGTCGACCTTGAATGTCTGTCGGCCCGATGCAGCGCTGCGCCATTGGTTCAGTTCCGAATAGTCGGTTTCAACAAGTTCGGAATTCGGTGGCGCGCCCAACCGTCCATCGAGCCGCAGGAATATCGCCGTCGGCCCACTATGTTTTGCCGGATGGCTGATCTTCTGCTGCTTCTTCGTCCAGCCACTGGACAGCCCAATCTTCAAGTTCTTGACGGGTGCGCCGCGCAGGTTGAATGCAGGCCAGCTCATCAGCAAGCCGGCATCTACGGTTTCGACCGAGACCGGATCAGGCCAGTCCTTGCCCTCCACCGAATTGCCGGCCCGGAACACTTTCAGTGTTGGCGATCCAACCGGCACCTGGCTGTAGGCGCTCACGGCGTCCAACGTCAGCCTGGCTGGAACGGGTCCGTTCTCTGTCACAAGCATCGACAGGTTCGTCCCCGTCACATCGCCGCGGACAAAGCTCTGCTTGCCGTCCGCAGCGTTGGTTATGCGGCAGCTCGTCTGTGCCACAGCCGGCAGCGCCCCGAGGCCGGCGACCAAAACAAAGACAGTAATGAAACGCATGATCCCGCCCATATTCCGATAGACCCAACGCCGCCACGCTAGCGGCGCCTGCTCGGAACGGGAAGCACGCGCGCACCAGCAAAAGAAGCTTTCGATACCCAAGCGAACAATGGAGACAGCCGCGAAAGGGTGCATTGAGCAAAGCGAAGTACACCCTTCGGCGCTATGCCGACTGCGCCTTCTCCCACGCCTCGGCCGATCCCTTTGCAAGATCGCGCACGCGGCCGATAAAGCTTTGCCGCTCCGTCGGCGAGATCACGCCCCGTGCATCGAGCAGGTTGAAGATGTGGCTCGCCTTCAGCGCCTGCTCATAGGCCGGCAGCGGCAACGGTATTTCCAGCCCGAGCAGCTTCTTGCAAACCTTCTCGCAATCGCTGAACCAGCGCTGAAGAATTTCGGTATCCGCATGTTCGAAATTGTACGCCGACTGCTGCTTCTCGTTCTCGAGGAAAACATCGCCATAGCTCAGCGGATATTCGCTCTCTGGATCGTTGAACGGCAGGTCGTACACGCGATCAACGCCAAAAACATACATCGCCAAACGCTCAAGACCGTACGTCAGCTCGCCCGACACCGGCCGCACGTCGAGCCCGCCGACCTGCTGGAAATAGGTGAACTGCGAGACTTCCATGCCATCGCACCACACTTCCCAGCCGAGGCCCCACGCGCCGACCGTCGGGTTCTCCCAGTCGTCCTCGACAAAGCGGATGTCGTGCACGGTGGGATCAATGCTGATCTCGTAGAGGCTGTGCAGATACAGATCCTGAATGTCGGGCGGGTTAGGCTTCAGGATCACCTGGTACTGGTAGTAATGCTGCAGTCGGTTCGGGTTCTCGCCATAGCGCCCGTCCTTCGGCCGGCGTGAAGGCTGCGGATAGGCCGCGTACCACGGCTTCGGCCCCAGCGCCCGCAGCGTCGTCGACGGGTGCAACGTGCCCGCACCGACCTCCATGTCGTAAGGCTGCAAGATCGCACAGCCCTTGGATGACCAATAGGTCGACAACCTCAGGATGACCTCCTGAAAACTCTTCGGTTTGTCGCGGGGCGTCGGCGTCGTCATCGAAGTCTCCATCGGCGGCCCTGAATAGTCGGCTCCGTCAGGGCTGTCATCCCGCCGCGCTTTTTCTGCCTCCAGCCCAGAAAGATTGAGCCCACGCAACGGCGGTTAATCTATTCAGTACAATTAGTGCTTATAGCATATTGTATTAGGGGCATCGGCCATGCTCACAGCGTTCAAGCAGAAATCTGCGCCCTCTCCTGCTTCCCGAGATACTGCTGGCATGATCGCCGCGATTTTTCGCGTCATGGCCGTCATCGAATTCAGCCCTGAGGGTTCCTTCCTTATGGCTAATCCCAACTTTTCCGCCGCCGTGGGTTGCGACCTATCGGAGATACAGGGCCGCCACCACCGCATGTTCGCTGAACCCGCCTACGCCGGCAGCGAGGATTACCGCCGTTTCTGGGAACGACTGAACCGCGGTGAGTACGTCGCCGGCGAGTTCAAGCGTTCGCCAACGGCAATCGCGAAATCTGGCTGCAAGCCGGCTACAATCCGATCCTCCACGCTGCCGGTCGAATCGTTCGCATCGTGAAATTCGCGACCGGCATCACCGATCAGAAAAACAGGACGATAGAAGCAACCGGCCAGCTCGAGGCCATCAATCGCAGCCAGGCCGTGATCGAATTCAAGCTCGACGGCACGATCATCACCGCCAACGCAAACTTCTGCGGCGCCATCGGCTACGCCCTCGACGAGATCATGGGCCAGCACCACCGGATGTTCGTCGACAGCGCCTCGGCATCAAGCCCGGAATACGCACGATTCTGGGAAACCCTTCGTCGCGGAAAATTCCAGGCCGCCGAATACAAACGCGTCGCCAAGGGCGGCCGCTCCATCTGGATTCAGGCCTCCGACAACCCGATCCGCAACGCCGACGGCGTGCCGGTTAAGGTTGTGAAATACGCCACCGACATCACCGCGATGGTCGAACGCCGCATGCGCAACGAAAAGCTTTCGGGAGAAATCGAGCGCGATCTCTCCGGCATCGCCGACAACATCACCAGCGTCTCGCATCAGGCAAACGACGTTGCTGGCGCCGCCACGCGGGCCTCAGAGACCATCCACAGTGTCACCGCCGCCGCCGAACAACTCACCGCTTCCATCAACGAAATCTCGGCCAGCGTTTCGGCCTCGAAAACGTCGGCCGAGACCGCCTTCGACCTCACCCGCTCGGCAGACATCTCCACCACCGCGCTCGTGAAAACAGCTGAACAGATGACCGGTATCGTCGAGCTGATCGACGACATCGCCTCGCAGATCAACCTGCTCGCGCTCAACGCCACCATCGAATCCGTACGCGCTGGCGAAGCGGGCGGCGGCTTTGCTGTCGCCGCCGCCGAAGTGAAACAGCTGGCCGCTCAAGTCTCGTCCGCCACCAAGACCATCTCGACCGAGATCCGCGGCGTCCAGTCCGTCTCCGGTGATGTCGTCAACTGGCTGAAATCGATCCAGACCGCCGTCAACACGATCACCAGCAGCATTTCCTCCGTCGCCGCCGCCGTCGAGCAGCAGTCGGCCGCCACGTCGGAAATCTCCTCGACCATGCAGATTGCTGCTTCGTCCGTCACCGCGATCGATAGAGGCGTCGGCTCCATGGCCGACGCGATGTTTGCTGCGTCGCAAGCTACCGAACAGGTGCGCGGCAATATGCAGGTGCTGGTGGCTTGAGGCGCGATACGTCTTGAAGACAGATTCGGCGCGAAAACGTCAGCGACGTCCCTTGTTTGGACGCACGGCGAGCAAGGCCAATATGCCGAATGCGAGTACAAGAGAGATGCCTTGAATCAGAACCTGCATGCGGGAAACCTCGGCCCCTCTCTACGACACTCACTTAAGGGCGCGACCGGAACCGCGCATCATCGGACGCCACTATGCCGCAGCGCGCCGACCTGCGTTTCTCTCGGCAAATCGAGTCCTGCGTGAGGCAAACCCGTCGCAATCCTGAAACGGCTCAGCCCTGTGGTTTCTGTGCATCGTCCGTGGACGGCTTCTTGTTGCCGCGATGATCGTCGAGTTGGTGCACCACCACCTCATGCGCGGCATCGGGATCGGCCGCCGGCGGCGCGCTTCGTCCTTTGCGCACACGCATCGCAGGCAGGATCAGGATCGCCAGCAGAACCACCAGCAGGAAGATCAGGATAACGCCGCCCATGGCGGTTATCTCCATTCCAGCGCGCCACCCCGCAGCGCCTCTGCAGCCCGCCTCGATGCCGGGCCACCTGGCGCATCATGCAGCGCCAAACCATCATATAGTGTCACCGGCCCACGCCGCAGCCCCTTGCGCGCCCGTATTAGCACACGCCCGGCCGCTTCCCCCGGTACAGGGCGGATCGGCAACACCTCGATTTCGCCTGTTCGTGGCCCCAACAGCTCCAGCAGGTCGCCCAGCGCAGCCGCACGATGGATCAGGGTAATCCGTCCGCCCGGGTTTGTGATGTGATGCAGGAACAGGATCCACGCCTTCAGGGGGGTCTCGGCAATGTAGGCCGCCTGCCGTTCCACAATCGGCTGGCGCACTGTTCCCGGCTCGAAGAATGGCGGGTTGCTGAATGAATGGTCGAACTGGTTCTCAAACGCCGCTGGTCGCTCGCCTATATCGTGCTCGCACACGCTGACGCGACCGCCCATGCCATTGGCCTCAACGCTCCGCCTCGCCAACTCCAGTGCCTTCGCGTCCCTCTCGAACCCTGTGACATCGCACCCTGCCAATCTGTGCGCCGCGCACACTAAGGCCGCTCCTGCACCGCATCCTGCCTCGGCAAGCCGGTCTCCCACCTTGCCCGAAAGCGACGCCGCGAGCAGTACCGCATCCATCCCCGCGCGGTATCCCCGCGCAGGCTGCACCACGGTGACTGCGCCATCGAGGAAACGATCATGGGTAATGTCAGTGCCGGTCACGCGGGATCTTCGTCCCAGTCGCCCTCATGCAGCAGGCTCGGGTCTGGTGGTGCATCCAGCTCTTTCAAAGCCTCTCTGGCGCGCGCCTCATGCTCGTCTGGCACCATGATCCTGCGCTCAAACGCCGAGATTCCGCCTTCTGCCGACGCCATGAAGCGGTCCGCAACGAACGGATAGCAGCCGGCGCGGTTCAGCAGGACCACCGCATAGTCGAGCCTTATGGGGTTGTTCGTTCTCAGAACCTCTATCATAAGCGACAACTTGCCACGCCAATCATCTGATAGGAACTCCGTTCCTTGACCCGCTTCTCAGGCGGGAAATATCCTATATCAGCAACAGCCGAGATGACGGTTTGGAACCGCTAGGGATTGCAATTGCCCCTGCATGCCGAAGTTGAGAAGCAACAGGCGCCGCAGTCCACCCCAATGGATCGGTTGGTGGACCTCTTGCGGCCCGAGCTTGCCGAGGTCGAGCGCCTGCTTGCAGAGCGCGCCGCGAGCCCTGTCGCCACCATCCCGGACCTCTCCTCCTACCTGATCGCTGCGGGCGGCAAGCGTCTGCGTCCTGTCCTAACGCTTGCCTCTGCCCGCGCCGTCGGCGGCAAGGGCAGCGATGCGGCTAACAAGCTCGCCACCGCTGTGGAGTTCATCCACACGGCCACGCTGCTGCATGACGACGTTGTCGACGATAGCGACCTGCGCCGCGGCAAGGCTGCCGCGAAAAACGTCTGGGGCGCTTCCGCCTCCATCCTCGTGGGCGACTTCCTGTTTGCGCGCTCTTTCACGCTGATGACCGAAACGCGCGATCTGCGCATCCTCGACATTCTCGCGCGCGCCAGCTGTGTCATTGCTGAAGGCGAAGTCCGCCAGCTTGCCGCCCTCGGCAAGGCCGAGCTGCCGTTCCCGGAATATATGGCCATCGTCGAAGCCAAAACCGCCGCCCTGTTCGAGGCTGCCGCCCGCGCTGGCGCCTACACAGCGACGAATGACGATGCTGCTGCTGATGCGATGGGTGAATACGGCCGCCGTCTCGGCCGCGCTTTCCAGATCGTCGACGACCTGCTCGACTATGGCGGCCTCACCGCCGTCATCGGCAAGAGCGTTGGCGACGACTTTAGGGAAGGCAAGATAACGCTGCCGGTTATCTACGCGCGCGAAGCCGGTGACGCCGAAGCTCGCAAGTTCTGGGATCGCGTCATGGGCGCACGGGAACAGCATGACGGCGACCTCGCTCACGCCATCCACCTGATCCGCGCATCTGGCGCCGCCGAGCGAACCCTCGAAACAGCGGGCACCGAATCCGCCTCCGCCCGCACCGCCCTCGCCCGCACCGGAAACGGTGATTTCCACGACGAACTCGCCGAACTCGCGGACCAGACCATCACGCGCGCGTTTTAGAGAACGTCCGCCCCGACGAGCCCGTTCGCGACACCGGCACGGCGCACCTTCCAGTGCACCCATGTACTGATCGCCAGCAGCGCGACAAACGCGATCACCGGCGCATAGCCGCCAACCATCGCTGCGCCGACCGCCATCACGGCTGCGTTCAGCGCCCACACCGCATGCACACCTGCAACCTGCGTGTGCTTCAAGCCTGTCTTCAATGCGATCTGATAGGTGTGATCAAGATGCGCGACCCACAGCTTCTTCCCGTGCTTCATGCGCCACAGCAGGGTCAACAGCACATCCGACAGGAAGGGCAGCAACAGGATTGCGGGAACGAACAGAAGGTCAGGCCGCAACCGTACCAGATCCAATCCCAGCCCACCCAGCATCGCGCCTGTAAACAATGCGCCAGCATCACCTGCGAACAGCAGGCCGCGCACATTCCACACCAGGAATCCGGCAAGCCCACCGGCCAGCGCGATGCTTGCCAGTGTGATATGCTCCACACCGATCACAGCGCCGCACGCAGCTAGCCCAAGCGCCGCGATGAGCGCCATCCCCATGGATAGCCCATTGGCGCCGTCCATGAAGTTCACAGCGTTGGTTACCACCACCAACCACAGAACTGCACCGACGAGAGCCACCGCCAGAGGCAGGTCCACGAACACGCCTGGCCAGAACCCCAACGCGTCCGGGTGAAGACCGAACGTGGCCATGCCGGCCGCAACGATCGCGAGCAGGCCCAGTTTTACGACCGCGCGAAGCTCCAGAAGGTCGTCGGCCAACCCGATCACAAGCATCCCGAGCGCGCCTGTTGCGCCAACAACCATCGGATACGCATAACTTTGTTCTCCGTGCAGCTCCACATGGGTTGCAACCGCCAGCGCAGCGGACAACGCGACAGCCAGACCGCCCGCGGTTGGCACCGGTGACGCCTGCATCTTCCGTGCTTCTGTCGGCGCATCGACAATCCGCAGCGTGATGATCAGGCGGCACAACAACGCAGACGGAATCAGGGCCAGTAGAAAGATTATGGGCGAATGAACATACGCATCCATGCAGCTATCCGGAGCCTTTTATTAGTCGTCGAGCGGCACAGGCGCCGCTCCGCGGAAGCTGGTCGCTCTCACCCAATATTTCTTCTTGGCTTCAGAAATCGCCGCAGCTGCAGCTTGCGATGACGCCTCGTCCGCAAAAAGCCCGAAGCAAGTCGCCCCGCTGCCTGACATCCGCGCCAGCAGGCATCCCGGCTGTTGCTTGATCAAAGCGATCGTCCGGCCGATCTCCTTGCACAACGAGATCGCTGCAGGTTCGAGGTCATTGCGATAATTCGACAGCATGTCCGCAAAACGCTCAGGCGTCTCGCCCCAGGGTGGCTCCATCTCGCGGAACACCGAATTGGCACCAAGACGGTCGAACTTGTCGAACACCCTGCGCGTCTCCAGCATGATCCCCGGATTGACCAGAACAGCAGGCAGGTCTGGGCATGCGACGTCGATCAGGCGCTCCCCGGCCCCCCGCATCACGACGGGCCGCAGCCGAACGCAGGCCGGAACGTCAGCACCCAACTGCACGGCAAGCCGCTCCAGCGCCGCTTCGCCAAAATCGATGCCCCACATCTCGTTCAACACATGCAAAGTCGCCGCCGCATCTGATGATCCGCCGCCGACCCCGCCTGCAATCGGCAACTCCTTGTAGAGCACCATTGAAGCACCAAGCCCCGAGCGATCGCACGTCTCGCGCAGCGCCAGCGCAGCAGCGAGCGTCAGGTTGTTCGGCGCACCCTTCAGCTGCTTTGCACCTGGCCCCTCGACACTGAGCTGCATGAACGGTGCTGATCTTGCCGAAATCCGGTCCGCCGCCCGCGTGTCGGCGAACACCACCAGACTGTCCACGGGATGGAGCCCGCCCGCACCCGGCGAGCCGACATGCAGGTAGAGGTTGACCTTCGCAGGCGCCCAGGCAGTTGAGAAGTTCGCGCGATCGGGACTCAGACTCATGGCCGTGAAGCTAGACGGGCTCCCGGCGTCGCTGGCAAGCCCTTGTCCAGTTTGGCGCGCAACGCCGTCTCACGAACCGTGTCCGGCTTCAGATCCAGCGCCGCCAACCACTCGAACCGTGCCTCCGTCTCGCGGCCCGCTCGCCAGTAGGCATCGCCCAGATGGTCAATCACTTCAGCATCCGTCGGCGTCAGCTCCGCTGCGCGTTCGAGATACTCGATTGCCTTGTCGATCTGGCCTAGCTTGAAATATGCCCAGCCGAGACTGTCGATGATGTAGCCTTGGTCTGGCCGCGCATCGGCGGCGCGCTGGATCAGCGCCAGTCCCTCCTGCACCCGCTCACCGCGATTGATCCAGGCATAGCCGAGGAAGTTGAGCAGCTCCGGCCGATCCGGTTCGATGGTGATCGCAGCTTGCAGGTCCGCCTCCGCGCCATCCCAGTCGCCTGCCTCGCTGCGGACCGACGAACGCGCAAACAGCACGCGCCAGTCGACGACATCATGAGCGTCATCCGTCGCGATCACCTCGTCATAAAGTTTGCGCGAAACATCCACGCGATCGTTGACCCGATAGAAGTCACCCGCCTGAAGCAGGATCTCCCGTCGCCGCGACAGGGCGAGCGCCTGCTGCACCGCCACAAGAGCTTCGCCTGCGCGCTCCTGGTGATTGAGTATGGTCGCCTCAGCCATCCGCGCATCAGCGGCCCATGCCGAGGACGCAGGAACAGCCCGCAGCACCACGATCGCCTCATCCGGCCGATCCTGCCGCTCGAAAGCCTCAGCCAGCGTCAGACGTGCCGGCGCCAGCTCTGGATCGAGATGCAGCGCCATCGCATGACGCATGGCCGACAGATCCGGGCTGGACCTGACCAATCCGGTCCCTGACGCGATGTAGATCGTCATCGCCGCACCATCGCGAGCATTCAGCTTCGGTCGCGCGATCTTCTTGCCTGCATCAATGTCCGCCAACACCCGCGCCGACCCCGCCCCCGCTTCCCCCTCCATCGCCCCCAGCGCAATCAACTCGCGCGCGCCCTGCGTGTCTCCGCGTGACGCCTGCAGGCTTGCGCCCAGCACCGCCACCGCATCGCGCGACGCCAGAGGCAGATGCAACGCGATGCGGAAAGACTGGATCGCCTCGTCATCCTTGCCGCCCTGCATAAGCACGAGGGCCTTCAACGACGCCTGCTCGCCAGCGATCATGCGGCGACCCGGCAACGCGTCGACCTCGGCAGCACCCTTTGCGGGATCGCCCACCGCCGTCAGCCAGGCCGACAAAAATGCAGCAAGGTCGATATTGAGCGCTCCGAGCGCAGGCTTCTGAAGGCGTGCTTTCGCCGACGGCAGGCGAGCGTTCTCGATATCGTCGATGATAAGCGCCAGCTGCACGCTCGGCGAATCTTCCGCCACCCGCGGCCGCGCCGACTTGGCCAGCTTGATCGCGCCCTCGGTGTCTCCTGAAGCCAGCGTTGCAATCGCCGCTCGCTCCAGCAGTCCCGAATCGTCGGGAGAACTCTCATACGCTCGGCGATAGAAAGTCGCCGCGGCCTCTGAGTCGCCAACCATTCCCGCGTAACGCGCCGAGATGAAATCCGAGTACTCCTGCTGAGTTCGCAGTTCTTCGAGCATCGATGCCGAATACCAGGACGCCCCGTTCGGCAGGATCGCACACCCCCCCATTCCCAGAGCGGACAACGAAAGCACGGGGGCCCGGAAACCGGACCATCTTTTTCCTGACCACATCCACGCATGTTGCCCCACCCCACCCCCGGCATCAACCGAGGGTTATCGGGCAATTCCCATGCTGTTTTGACCCGAATCCAGGTTCTGGCCGGGAACTGATGAGATGGACGTCGAAGCAGACGGCCGGCGTCTGCGCCCCGATCAGATATCGGAAACCTGATCGGTCGGCTTCGCGAGCGGGACCTCCGGCGTCTCGCGCTTGACGGGTGCGGGCTCGGTCAGGCCATCCTTCAACTTCGCCTCGATCTCCCGCGCCCTCGACGCTGGCGGATAGGCATCGAGCGACTTCTTCCAGTACGTGCGCGCCACGTCCTCGTCGCCGAGACGCCACTGGATATCGCCCATGTGGTCCGAAAGCTCCCAATGTGCGAACGGCTCATAGGCTTCGAGCGCCATCACAATAAAGCGGTTGGCCTCGCGGTAGTCCCCATATTGGTAGTAGGCCCAACCGATCGAATCGAGCAGGTTCGGCTCATCGGGCGTCAGGCGGATCGCCTGCTTGAGCAGTCGGAACCCCTCATCAAGCTCATCGTCCGTCACGTGCGTGTCGATCAGCGTGTAGCCGAAATTGTTCATCAGCGATGTCGAGTCCGGCTGGTCGGTCAGAAGCTTGCGCATGATGGCAAGGCCTTCCGTGCGCTCGATCGGTGAGTCCGCCAGCATCGACGCGAGCACCTGCTGCGTCGTCTGATCATCGCGCAGGGCATGCGCTGCCCGTGCAGCCTTCACGGCTTCGGCCACGTCGCCACCCTGACTGTACGCTTGTGCCCGCGCCAACAGCGCAAACACCATTTGTGATTCTGATAGCTTGCCCTGCTTCACCGCCTGATCGATCAGCTGCAACGCACGCGGGATCTTGTTCGCGCTGGTCAACGAGCCTGCCGCGGATATCTTTGCCTCTGCGCTCGAGTCGATCAGCAGCGACCGCTCCACCAGCGCTGACATTGTCTCCGGCGACCCCAGCTCCAGAGCGGCAAGACCGGCCGTCGACTGCAAAAGTGCGGCCTGTTCCTTGCGCGGGTTTCCGATCTGCGCCACGCGCAGCGCCGGCTCGAACTTGCCATGCGTATAAAGCCGTCCGGACTCTGAGATGCGGATGTCGCCATTGTCGGCATCGAGCAGTAGCGCGCTCTGGCGGATCGACGAGAGCAGATGGTTGAACGGCAACTTCGCGCCGCGCCCCGCCATCGCCGCCATGATGGCTTCCTGTTCCTCGATCAGTTCGGCTTCATCGCCCAAGGCGACTGTCATCGCCTGCTTGAGGGAGCGCGGTTTCCAGCGATCCTCGCCCTTCTTCGCACGCTGCAGGCGGTTATCGACATAGGCATCGTCTGGGGAGGCAGCCAGCAGACGCGTGAGTAACGCGACGGCGTCTCCATCGCGATTGAGTCCGCGCAGCAGTTCAGCCTGTCGGAGAGCCAGCATCCTCTGGCTATTAAACGCGCGCGCGCGCGCGAAGTAGGTCATCGTGCCGGCTTCGGACGGGTCTGGCACATCGAACTTGTCTGGCGCTTCGTCATAAACCGCGAGGGCGGCTTCGTAGTCGCCCAGTCCTTCCTGCAGCAATGCGCGATGACCCAGGAGCGTCGCGGCGGGCACAACACGCTTCAACTTCTGCATCTCGACGATCGCGTCCGCGGCGCGCCCGTTCGCAGCGTAGACCCAGGGGCGCAAATGGTTCGCGCTCATCCATTCCGGCGGCTTCTTGCCGTTGAGCGCATCGAGCACGGCCTGCGCCGTGGCCGGGTCGTCAGCCGCCAGCGCGTCGACAATCATGTAGCCCCACGCGCCGGAATTCTCCTTGTGCGCATAGTCATGGCGCACGCGGTCCATGAACGCAGACATGTCTGCGCTCTCGACCATCGCGTTCGGGCTGGAATAAGGCTGCAGCGGCGCTTCGGCCGGCGCAGTCGCTTCAGCAGCCGCAGAGACGGGCGTCACCACGGGCGCAGGCGCCGCTGGATCGACCAGCGCGTCCACCGATTGGAGCGTTACCAACGAGCTCTGCGCCATCAGCGTCGCCTTCTCGCGTGGAACCCCGCCGCAGTTGTTGGTCGGATGCACCGCCCCGCCTGTGAATACATAGACAGTCCTGCACCCGCCCGCATCGCCAAAGCCGGGCACGCCCATGGAGGTGCAGGCGGTCAGCAGAGCGGAAGCCGAAGCCGCAAGGATCAGGCGCAGTTTCAGGTGTGTCATGGAGCAACGCTATCCGAAGGCTGTCACAGGCTCAACCGAGCCGGATCGCCATCTGGATCAAGCATTTGGGCGCGAAGGTGGCAGGGGCTGCGCGCTCTGCCAGATTAACCAAGCAACCACCCTACATATTCGGCCCTACATATTCGGATAGTTCGGACCGCCGCCGCCCTCAGGCGTCTCCCAGTTGATATTCTGGTTCGGATCCTTGATGTCGCACGTTTTGCAGTGGACGCAGTTCTGGGCGTTGATCTGGAATTTTTTGTCGCCCTTGCCGTCCTCGATCCACTCATAGACGCCCGCCGGGCAGTAGCGGTTCGAAGGTCCGGCGAACACACCGAGCTCGCTCTTCTTCTGTAGCTCCATGTCCAGCACTTTGAGGTGCGCGGGCTGGTCCTCGCCATGGTTGGTGAACGAGTACGCAACGCTGGTGAGGCGATCGAACGAGATCACGCCATCCGGTCTGGGATACGCGATCTTCTTGTGGTTCGCGGCCGGCTCCAGCGATTTCGCATCGGTCTTCTTGTGCTTCATCGTGCCGAAGAACGAGAACCCGCCGAGCAGCGTGTTGATCCACAGGTCGAGACCCGTGAGGCCAATGCCCACGATGGTGCCGAACTTCGTCCATAGCGGTTTGGCGTTGCGGACCGCCTTGAGCTCCTTCGCCACCCAGCTGGTTTTGAACGCCTCGGCGTAGGCTTTCAGCTCATCACCCTGACGGCCCTGCACCACCGCTTCGAACGCGGCTTCGCCCGCCATCATGCCGGTCTTCATCGCGTTGTGGCTGCCCTTGATGCGCGGCAGGTTCACGAAGCCCGCTGAGCAACCGATCAGTGCGCCGCCGGGGAAGGTCAGCTTCGGGATCGACTGCCAGCCGCCCTCGGTGATCGCCCGTGCGCCGTACGACACGCGCGTCCCGCCCTGCAGGTACTTGATCACATCGGGATGGTGTTTGAAGCGCTGGAATTCCTCGAATGGCGACAGCCACGGATTCTTGTAGTTGAGGTGCACCACCAGCCCAATCGCCACATAGCGATCGCCGAAATGGTACATGAAAGTGCCGCCGCCCGTGTTGTTGCTCAGCGGCCAGCCGAACGTGTGCTGCACGAAGCCCGGCTTGTGCTGCGCGGCGGGGATCTGCCACAGCTCCTTGACGCCGATGCCGAAT
The DNA here is from genome assembly GCA_038326205.1 of Caulobacterales bacterium. GTDB lineage: Bacteria > Pseudomonadota > Alphaproteobacteria > Caulobacterales > Hyphomonadaceae > UBA7672. The sequence continues at coordinate 22,702 of JBBQJV010000040.1, forward strand.
TTCTGCGGCTGGCTATCCTTGTCCAGCTTGAAGTCCTTGATCAGCTTCTTGGCCAGCGACCCGCGCACACCCTCGCCGATCAGCACATATTTGCCGTTGAGCTCCATCCCCGGCGAATAGTTGGAACCATGCTCGCCATTCTTCTCGATGCCCATCACGCCGGCGATCACGCCCTTGATCGACCCGTCCTCGCGATAGGTCAGATCAGAAGCTGCAAAGCCCGGATAGATTTCGACGCCCAGCGCCTCGGCCTGCGTCGCCATCCAGCGGCACACATTGCCCAGCGAGCCGATATACATGCCGTGATTGTGTAGCATTGGCGGCATCAGGAAGACCGGCAGCGGGATAGAGCCCTCCTGCCCCAGCACGAGGAACGTATCCTTCGTCACCGGCGTCTCGAACGGGCAACCTTTTTCTGCCCAATCCGGGATCAGCTCGTCCATCGCCTTGGGGTCCATTACGGCCCCCGAAAGGATGTGGGCGCCCACTTCCGAGCCCTTTTCCACTACGACGACCGATACGTCCTTGCCTGTCTCGGCAGCCATCTGCTTGATGCGGATCGCGGCGGCGAGGCCAGCGGGGCCTGCCCCCACGATGACCACGTCGAAATCCATGGACTCCCGCTCGACGGCCTCAGACATTATGCTCAGTCTCCTAACGCCCCCGGGAATCGTCCCGCCAGAATCGAACCGGGGCGGAAATCCCAATATCGATGGCTAGTTAGCCTCACGTTTTCGCAGCAGCAAGCAAGGAGTCAAACGCCCGCGTGACGCACCCCCAGCAAGACCTCGCGCTTCAGGCGCTGGCTGACTTCTGGGTCGATATGGGCCTGGAGGAAGCGCGTGCGTTGCGTAACTGGCGTCCCTCGGGGTCGACGGCCCGTCCCACGCCTCCCCGCGCGCGCGCAGAACAGCCACCCGCGCCGCCCGGAGCGCTGCGCGGCGCGCCCCGGAAGATCAACAACAATCCGATCAACGACGCCAAACGCCTTGCCTCTCTAGCGCAGTCACTCGCGGAACTCCGCACCATCGTCCAGCAATACGACGGCTGCCCGCTCAAGAAGGCCGCCAAGAACACCGTCGTCTGCGATGGCGCATTCGATGCCGATGTCATGATCGTCGGAGAAGCCCCCGGCGGCGAAGAAGATGCGCAGGGCTTGCCCTTCGTTGGCCGCGCCGGGCAGCTGCTCGACAGGATGCTCGCCACCATCGGCCTGACGCGCCAGAAGAACGTCTACATCACCAACCTGATCTACTGGCGCCCGCCGGGCAACCGCGACCCCTCCACCGTCGAGATGCAGATGTGCGCCCCGTTCCTGATGCGCCAGATCGAACTGAAACAGCCGAAGCTCTTGCTCACCGCCGGCAAGTTCGCGACGCATGCGATGCTGAACAAGGAAGACGGCATCATGAAGCTGCGTGGCCGCAAGCTCAGCTATTCGCAGGACGGCATCGCCCCCATCCCGTGCATCCCCATGCTCCACCCCGCCTACCTCCTCCGCAACCCCGCCCATAAGGAAAAGGCCTGGGACGATCTCCGCACGATCGCCACGCTTTGCGACGACCTCGGCATCCGTCGCGGCGCCTCCCTCTAGGTCAGTCTCGTTCGGCGAGTCTCAATTCCGGTTGACGGCGCCCCCGGTGCGCGCCGAATGTGATCGCAATTCAGCCAGCTGATGGGGGACACTTCATGCGCATCACGACCATCGCCCTGCTAACCACTGTCGCAGGTCTCCTCGCCGCCTGCAGTCCCGGCCCGGGCAGCGCCGAATGGTGCAAGGGCGTCATGAACGGAACGATTAAGGCGACGGCGGACGAGATGCAGGCCAACAGCGACAAGTGCCAGGAAGTCTTGATGAAAGAAGTCATGGGCGCCATCGGCGGCACCGGCCAGTAAACCGACGCATCTCTCATTATCCCATGCTGGCGCGCGCACATGTGCGCCACAGGACTGCGTTTGCCGGGAGCCCCTCCGGGGTCAAGGGCCATCTGCAATGGGCTGTAACCACCGGGCGCGCTCGCGCGTATTAGGTTTGAGCCCACCAGCGGAGACCCGCCATGCAGAACCGTCGCAACTTCCTTCTTACGGCCACCACAATTGGCGGCGGCCTCATGGTCACCGCCTGTTTTGGCGGCGGCGAAGCACGCGCGGAGAAGGAGGCGTTCGAGGTAACCCATACCGACGCCGAATGGCGCAAGCTGCTGTCACCCGCAGCATACGGCGTACTGCGCCACGAGAACACCGAACCCCCCGGCTCCAGTCCGCTGGACGCCGAGGAACGCAAAGGCATCTACACCTGCGCGGGCTGCGATCTGGCCGCCTATGGCAGTGCGACCAAGTTTCATTCCGGCACCGGCTGGCCCAGCTTCTATGAGCCCATCAAGGGCGCCGTGAAAGAGAAGACCGACTCGACATTCGGCATGACCCGCACCGAGGTCCACTGCCGCCGCTGCGGCGGCCATCACGGCCACGTCTTCAATGACGGCCCCCGCCCTACCGGCCTGCGCTATTGCATCAATGGTATCGCGCTGAAATTCGTTCCGGCGTGACCTAACTCCGCGCCACGGCCGCGAAGCGGTGATCAAGATCGATCACCGCATCGGCCGCCCTCAGCACGCACGCGATATCCGTCTTGAGCTGCACCAGGGCCGCGCGCGTCGCCGCAGGCTTATTGAAGCGCGGCGGCTCGAACAGGTTTTTGACCGTCCGCTTTGGCATTGCGATCTGCAGCACGCGCCCATCGCACAACACCTGTGGCCTATCGAAATCCGCAAGCGCGCCGAGCGTGAGAAGCCGCTCCATGAAGGCAGGGTTCAGCAGCGCACGTGACGCCACCTGATCCGTTCCGTAAACTTCGTAGATCTTCTCGAACACCGGATCTTCAAGTCTTACACGCTCGCGATGCTGACCCGTCTGCCGGTCTACAAAATTGCCCAGAGCGCCGGCGTCGGAAACCACCGCCGTTGTGGCTCCAGTGTCTCGCGGCAGCTCGAGCGTCACCACCAATCCATCGAATGTCGTCCGCCGGTTCTTGCCTGAGCCGTGGGTCAGCTTCAGTTCGACAACGCTGATTGGCAATGTGCGATACGTGCCGAAAATCTCGTCATCCGCTTCGCACGCGTCAAACTTGCGAAAGATGCATTCTTCCTTCAGGCGCGCAAGGTCTGGCATGTGGGCCTTGCGATAGCTGAGCGCACCGAAGGTGGCCGCGAGCGCGGGCAGGACTTTGTCCTTGTAGAGCCGGGCATAGCGCGAAGAGAGCGCGAACGAGGCCCAGAGATAACCGCCGAAGCCGGGCAGCAGGATGAACGCGATCATCTCGGTCAGGCTCGGCGGATCATCGCTGAACTGCCCCGCAATCACAGCAGCCACGCCGCACGCGGCCAGCAAGGGTACGCGCCACATTGCGCGCTTGTTGATCTTCTCCAACGTGTCGAGCCGTGCGGCTTCGACGCTTGCCAGCACACCTTTCAGGGAGGCTGCGATCTCCTCCCCGTCGTTCAGGTCGGGCTGGGGCTTGTCGCTGGCGAGTGTCATCGCGACCCATGCCGTCGCGCCCATCACGATAAGCGCGAGAACAAAGCCGCCGAACACGCCGCCCAATATGCCTTCCAGCGTCGGCGACCTCACGATCGCAGCAATCGCAAGACCAGCGCCGGCGACCACGCCGAGCAACATTCCGGTCGCCAGCGTACCGCCAGCTAGCCCCCTCCTGATTTTCAACGCTGCGCCCATGCGGCCGGTATAGCGGGCGATCCCTCGACGTTGAAACCAAAACGCGCGGTGGATCGGGGCGCGATCCACCGCCCTCGCTTGCGGGGTGGCCCAACCTTGCTGACAAGCGGCTGCAGGCTGGCCCCAAACCGGGGCCTCCTATAACCCTGCGCTCTGGCCGTTATTCGGGGAGGCCATCCACAAGAGACCATGGCGACGCATTCACCTCAAGCACTATTTGTTCTTTTTTTATTCTACGTTTGTTCTAGCTTGATGCACGTGGTTACCGAAGATGAGAAATGCCGCCACAGGAAAAATGGAAGACCCGATCGCGGACCGTCGACTGGTCCGAACTGCGCGACCAGGCGCGCGGGCGGGGCGCACTGTCCAACGCTTCGGGCCGTTTTGAGAAGCAATACACCGAGCCGTTTGACGACGGCTGGGAGGCGGATAAAAAGCCGCCGACGCTGAAAACCGAGATGATCCTCGAGAAGCCGAAGACGATCATCACCTACAGCACCTCGCCCGACATCTTCTTTGATCGCGCCATCAACCCTTACAAAGGCTGCGAACACGGCTGCATCTACTGCTTCGCGCGTCCCAACCATGCCTATCGCGGCCTGTCGCCCGGCCTCGACTTCGAGACAAAGATTTTTGTGAAGCCATCGCCCCCGTCCTGCTGGCCCGCGAACTGGCGAAGAAGACCTACAAGCCGGGACGCATAATGCTGGCGGGCGACACCGATATTTACCAGCCGATCGAGAAAGAACTGAAGATCACGCGCGGAATTCTTGAAGTGCTGGCCGCGCACAACCACCCCGTGGCGCTCATCACCAAGTCGGCGCTGATAACGCGCGACCTCGATATTCTCGCGCCCATGGCGGAAAAGGGCCTCGTCTCCGTCGCGATTTCGTTCACGACGCTCGACCGCCACCTTGCTCGCACCATGGAACCGCGCTGCGCCGCACCGCATCGTCGCCTCGACACCATGCGCCAGCTCGTCGCCGCCGGCATTCCCGTCACGGCGATGACAGCGCCAATAATCCCCGCACTCAACGATCCCGAACTCGAAAGCCTGCTCGAAGCCGCAGCCGATGCCGCGCCACACGCGCAGGCTATGTCCTGCTGCGCCTGCCGCTGGAGATTGCAAACCTGTTCACGGAATGGCTCGAAGCGAACTACCCCGACCGCGCGAAGAAAGTGATGTCGTTGCTGCGCTCGGCTCACAAGGGCAAAGACTATCGCTCGGAGTGGAAAGTGCGCGGGCACGGCGATGGCCCCTACGCCCAGCTGATCTACGCGCGCTTCAAGAACGCCACCAAACGCCTTGGCCTCAACAAGTCGAATTTCGAGTTGCGCTCCGACCTGTTCCGCCCGCCTACGCTCAAGGATCCCGGAAGTCAGATGAGCCGCTTCGGAGAAGACTCGTGATTTATGGTAAATGCGCGCTTAACCATTGACTCAACAGCTTATTTACCCGGTTCAGCGACTCTCGCCGCTTCAGTCCCTTTCGGGCGTGGCGTGAGACAGTTCAATGGCGATCAAAACGATCGACCCTATCGTTCAGAAGAACGCGAAAACGAAGGCTTCTTCGCCTTCGAAGACGCCAGCCCGGTCCATTGGCAGGTCATCGCTACCCCTCGATCAGATCATCATTGGCGATTGCATCGCGTCGATGGACGCCCTGCCCGCCGGCTCGGTCGACCTTATCTTTGCGGATCCGCCTTACAACCTGCAACTTGGTGGCGACCTCACGCGCCCCGACAACAGCCATGTCGACGCCGTGAATAACGAATGGGACAAGTTCTCGTCGTTCGCCGCTTACGACGAATTCACCCGCGCATGGCTTAAGGCCGCGCGCCGCGTTCTCAAGGACGATGGAGCGATCTGGGTGATCGGCTCCTATCACAATATCTTCCGCGTCGGCACGGCGATCCAGGATCTCGACTACTGGATCCTCAATGACGTGGTTTGGAACAAGGCCAACCCGATGCCCAACTTCAAGGGCACGCGCCTCACCAACGCTCACGAGACGCTGATCTGGGCCGCTCGCTCGCAGAACCAGAAGAAATACACGTTCAACTATGACGCTCTGAAAACCGCCAATGACGACGTGCAGATGCGCTCCGACTGGTGGACCTTCCCGATCTGCTCGGGCGGCGAGCGCATGAAGAATGACGATGGCCGCAAGTCGCACCCGACGCAAAAGCCGGAAGCCCTCCTCCACCGCATCATCGTCGGCACCACCAACCCCGGCGACGTGATCCTCGATCCGTTCTTTGGCACGGGCACCACGGGCGCTGTCGCCAAGCTGCTCGGCCGCCACTGGATCGGCCTTGAGCGCGATGGAGACTATGTCGATGTCGCAACCCGCCGCATCAATAATGTCCGGACGCTCGGCGCCGAAGACATCGAGGTGCAAACCTCAAAAAAATCAGAGCCCCGCGTAGCTTTCGGCGCACTGGTCGAACACGGCCTGGTGCGACCCGGAGACCGCCTCTACTGCCCCCAGAACCGCCACGTCGCCCGCGTCCGCGCCGACGGCTCCATCGCCAATGGCGAGGCTACCGGCTCGATCCATCGCATGGGCGCGCACGTACAGAACGCGCCGTCGTGCAATGGCTGGACGTTCTGGCACTTCAAGTCCGATCAGGGCCTCGCCCCGATCGACCTGCTGCGCCGGAAATTCCGCACGCAGATGGGATTGTCGTAGGGTGCATTGAGCACCGCGAAATGCACCACTCGTGACAGTGAATTTCGCGTCGCTCTTCCATCCTACTGCAGCCCCTTCTTCGCCTCGGCCAGTCCCTGGTTCAGCCAGCCCAGCTCGTTGCGATTGGTCGACGCCTTCACCAGCGCCTCGAACGCCGCGGCCCTTGCGCGCAACACGTCCTTGTCGCCGGGCGCGCCCTCGATGCCGACCGACGTCATCTGCAGTGCTTCAACCAGCTTGCCCTTGCCAACCAACGTCATCGCGGCGCCGGCAATAGCTTTTGGTCCACCTGCCAGCTTCACCAGTTCCGGCGAAATGTTGTCTCGCCCTTCCGGAAACATCTCAGCGGGATCGCCCGAGAACCAACCAGCATAGCCTTCATAGATGCCGCGCACCGACCATGAGATCTTGCCATAGCCCTCGCCCACATCGAGCTCCGGCGACAGCTTGATCTCGCGCATCAGCGTGTGCACGTCCTTGCCGGCATTCATCCCCTTCACCACCGCATCATGCACATAGACAATGGCGTCGCGCATCTTCGTCAGCTGCGCCTTGATGTTGTCCTTGCCGATGATCGCTGGGCCATGGCTGGGGATCACGATTTCCGGCTCGAGCTTCAGCACGGTCTCGAGCGAATTGACGTAGTCCATCGCCCAACGCGGCTTTGTTCCCCGCAGCGTGTACATGTTCGGGAACGATTCATAAAAGTTGTCTCCCACCATCGCCGCTTTCAGGCTCGGCACCCACACTGTCAAATGATCTGGCGTCTCGCCGGGCGTATGCAGGATTTCGATTTTTACGCCGCCTGCATTCAGCTCCAGCTTGTCGCGGAAAGTGATGTCCGGAACGATCGCGAAGGGGTTCGCCGCCGGACCTTGTTGCGCCGACGCTGCTGCCGCCGCCGCGCCGCCACCGCCTGCGAACTGGAACTGCGCCGCATTTCGTCGCGCGAAAAATCCGGCGAGCATGCGCTGGTAATCGAGAAATTCAGTGAACGACTCTTGCGCGACAACCTTCGCGCCCAAACCTTTCCATAGCGCCACGCCGCCCGTGTGATCGCCATGACCGTGTGTCAGAATCACATAGGCAGCTTTTCTGATGCCGCTCTGCTGCAACAGGTCGAAGTGAGCGCGCGATGCAGGCGGACGGGATGTATCGATGATCACTGCGCCTGCTGGCGCGTCGAGCACGATGGTGTTCGACGAGACATTGCGGCCGAGCACATAGGAAAGTCCCGGCGCGACTTTGATGACCGACAGGTTCTGCGTGGGATCGCCGAAATCCATGCTGGACGGAAGCTGCGGCGTCGGCGCAACCGCCTGCTGGCCTGTCGCGGCGGGAACAGCCTGGCAGGCAGCGAACGCCAGCGCGCCCAACATCAAGATCCGCTTCGCCATCATGTCGCTCCTGATTTTCACGGTACTATTCAGTATCGCGCGAATTCCGGCGAGCAACCAGCGCAGATATCGACGACGCCGCACCGCGCGCTAGTTCCAAAAGCGTGACCGCAACCCTACTTCAATCGGATCACAGAAGGAAAAGTCCATGAAACTCTACTACATGCCGGGCGCCTGCTCGCTCGCCACGCACATCCTGCTGCGTGAAGCTGGCGTGCCCGTCGAACTCGACCGCGTGGGCCGCGACAAGAAAACCGAGTCCGGCGAGGACTTCATGGCCCTCAACCCGAAAGGTTATGTCCCCGCGCTGCAGATGCCGGATGGCGACATTCTCACCGAGAACGCCGTGCTGCATGGCTATATCGCTGACACCAACCCCACCGCCAAACTGGCGCCGGCCGCTGGCACGAAGGCGCGCCTGAAGCAGGACGAACTGGCCGCCTACATCTCCACCGAGATCCACAAGAGCTATGGCCCGATGTTCAATCCGTCGGTCACTGACGACGCACGCAAGGCCGCGATCGACAAGCTGAACACGCGCTATGCGCTGATCGAGAAGCTACTATCGGATGGGCGCGCCTACCTGACCGGCGAGACGTTCACGACGGTCGACGCTTACCTGTTCACCGTGACTAACTGGGCCAACTCGCTCAAGATCGATCTCTCGGCCTTTCCGAAACTGATGGCCCTTCAAGGGCGCGTTGCTGCACGGCCTGCAGTGCAGGCCGCGCTTGTGGCTGAAGGTCTGGTGAAAGCAGCTTGATCTATTGCGGCGTGGAGGAAGCCTGTGCGCGTGCACGGGCTTCCTTCAACGTCGGATAGAATTGCAGAAACACAGTGTCGGTAGCGCCCGCATGCTCATCATGGCACGCATAGCAAGCCTGGCTGCGCGGGATCGCACTGCCCACCTTGGAGCTCGCGCCATAGCCATAGAACGTCCAGCTGCCGGGACCTGCCTTCTCGTCCTTCACATGCAGCGATCTCCCGACGACGCCGCCCTGCGTCTTGCCGCTCTTTGCCGGCGCGATTTCTGTCAGTGGCGTTCGCACCTCGAGCGCCAGCATCGCGCCGACCGGAAACACACCTGACTTCACGAATGCGTCGTAGCTATCCGGATCCAGCCGCACGCTGTTGAGCGTCGTGCCGCCATCGCCCTCATAGGACAGCGCATAGGTCGTGCCGACCGTCGGCCACCGATCGGTGTTTTCCGGAATGACGATGCGTCCTTCTGCGTCATAGCTTGGCCCGGCAAAGGCGGCCGCAGCCAGCGAACCGGCGGCCAGGAGTGCCGCGGCGATCACAGTCAGGCGTTTCATGTTCCTTGTCCCGTATCTGGCCTCCACTGTCGGGAGGCTCGTTGGTTGACCCTTCCAACACAGAGCGCGCGACGCCCCTGCAACGCAAGATGGGACGCCCCGCGTTTGCTGACGAAGAGCCGACCAATCAGGACAGGCACGTCCAGCTCGCGAGGGCTTGAAGGCCGTGGCGACCAAATACGCAGCCGCGGATGACTAGGGCGAGTCGAAAACCAGCGTTGGCCGCAAAGGCCGCTACATCGGTACGCGACGCGCGATGTCTTGCCGCAGCATCTGCCTGTAATCGGTTTGGCAGGAGCGTCCGTAGAAAGCGACTTTCCCAGCAACGTGGCAGGGATAATTTTTCCAACGCAGACGCCGTGGCGGCAGATTCGGACATGATCTTTGCTGCAGCGCCGCAATCGGCTAGGGAAGTCGCCTTGGAACGGGAGTAACGGCGAATGTCGGACGGCGTGATCATTTCGGACCTTCAGACCACGGTGCGACAGGCAGCCCAGGACGCCGAGGCCTATTTCCTCGACCTTCGCGCCTCTGTGGCGGCCCGTGTCGCGCCCGCCGGCAAGGTTGACCGCCGCAAAATCGACGAGGAACAGCGCGCTACACACGGCCTCGCCTGGGTCCTCACCTATGTCGAAACGCTCAAGGAAACCGCCCACTGGATGGACCGGATCGCAGCCGAAGGCCGCTTCGACGAAGTCGAGCAACTGCTCACGCAGATCCTGTTCGGTGAATACTTGAGCCAGCTGATCGGCGGTTTGCCCATGTCGCAGATCGAGATCGTGCGCCCGATCGACATGACGCAGGATCAGGCGATCATGCGCAAGCTGTTTACGCCGGCGATCACCACTCTGGTCATGGGTGGCAACACGCCTGCCGCCCGCATCGCCGCCGCCAAGCACGTCCGTGGCTTCCTCGACAGCGGCAAGGCCACCATCGAATACACAGGGCTTGAGGCAACCTTCGAGCAAATCCGCGACCAGTTCCGCAAGTTCGGCAAGGAAATCGTCGAGCCTCACGCGCACGGCTGGCACATGCGCGACGAGCTTATCCCCGACAGCGTCGTCAAGCAGATGGGCGAGATGGGCGTGTTCGGCCTCACCATCCCCGAAGAGTTCGGCGGTCTTGGCCTCGGTAAGACGTCGATGTGCGTTGTCTCCGAAGAACTCAGCCGCGCCTATATTGGCGTCGGCTCGCTCGGGACGCGTTCCGAGATTGCCGCGGAACTCTTGCTCAATGGCGGCACGCGCGCCCAGCAGGCAAAGTATCTACCCGGCATCGCTTCAGGCGAAATCCTGCCTACGGCGGTTTTCACCGAACCGAACACCGGCTCCGACCTCGGCAGCCTGCGTACCCGCGCGACAAGGGACGGCGACACGTGGAAGATCACTGGCAATAAGACGTGGATCACGCACGCCGCCCGCACCGACCTGATGACCGTGCTGGCCCGCTCGATCCCGGACACTACCAATTTCTCCGGCCTCTCCATGTTCATCTGCGAGAAGCCGCGCGGCACCGCTGCTGATCCTTTCCCCGCTGCAGGCATGACCGGCGGCGAGATCGAAGTGCTCGGCTATCGCGGCATGAAGGAATACGAGATCGGCTTCGACGGCTTCCGCGTGCCAACAGGCAATCTGCTCGGCGGCGTCGAGGGCCAGGGCTTCAAGCAATTGATGGCGACGTTCGAAAGCGCCCGCATCCAAACCGCCGCCCGCGCTGTTGGCGTGGCGCAGTGCGCGCTGGAGTTGGGGCTCTCCTACGCGCTCGACCGCAAGCAATTCGGCCAGCCGATTTTCGCTTTCCCGCGCGTCGCCAACAAGCTCGCCATGATGGCCGCGGAAATCATGGCGGCGCGCCAAATCGCTTATTTCGCGGCGCGGCGGAAGGACAGCGGCAAACGCTGCGATCTCGAAGCCGGCATGGCCAAGCTGTTGGCCGCGCGCGTGGCTTGGGCTGCGGCCGATAACGCGCTGCAGATTCACGGCGGCAACGGCTTTGCCCTGGAGTATCCGATCAGCCGCGTGCTCTGCGATGCGCGCATCTTGAACATTTTTGAAGGCGCAGGCGAAATTCAGGCGCAAGTGATCGCGCGGCGCTTGTTGGAAGAGGGCGTCAATTGATGCGGATCGTGGCTATTGCTGTGCTGCTGTGCGCGCTGGCCGCCTGCGGTCGCGCCGGCGCCTATCCGGCCAGCTACAAGACCAACTTCCTGCAGAGCTGCCAGGTCGCCGGCTCCAGCGTGAGCCATTGCACCTGCATATGGGATCGCATCGAAAAGGAAGTTCCGCGCGCCGAGTTCGATGCGCTGGAGCAGGCGATGTCGCACGGCGGCACGACGCCGCTGAAGCAGCGCATCGACGCATTTGCGCTGCAGTGTCTTGCGTAAATGGCGGAACCTTCGGGTTCCCTCGAAGTTACCGTCACGCGGAAGGTGCGTGACCATGCGCGAAACGATTTCCAGAAAAACTCTCGTCGCGGCCTGCTGCCTCAGCGGGCTTATCGCCGGCGCTTGCGCATCCTACGCGCCGAGCCCCGCGGCGATGGCCTACGAACTGGTCGGCACCCATTGGGTGGCTGAGAGCATTAACGGCCGCGCCATCGCGGGCCCGAACATGCCGCAATTGTCGTTCGGCGCGGAATATCGGCTGTCTGGCTCCGGCGGCTGCAACAGAGTGTTCGGCGTGTACGAAGCCGCCGATAAGCACATCGACCTGCGCGGCCTCGGCCGCACCGAGCGCGCCTGCGAAGCGCCGATCATGGCGCAGGAAGACGCTTTCCTCGACGTGCTGAAGGACGCCGACCGTTACGATCGCGGCGCCGGCCGGCTGGTGATCACCGCCGAGGACGGGCGCAGTGTGAGCTTCCAAAGCGCCGCGAGCTGATCATTTTAACGAAGCCCGTTCGTGGCTCCATTAACGCTCTTGCGCTAGACTAGCTTTCGCGATCGGCAAATTTTGCCGAG
>JBBQJV010000041.1:0-34668 GCA_038326205.1 Caulobacterales bacterium
CTATTGCGGAAAGGCCCGGATTTCTGGCCGTTTCCGGGCCGGTTGCGTGGTCGATCCTTCGTCACTATAAGACGCCCTCCGCGGCGGGATGACCTCCCGTTTCGGGCTCACACGCGACCGCGTCAAGCAGTCTCGTGACCCCCGAGGGCGCCCTTGGAGGGGTGGGAGAGTGGTTAATTCCAGCAGACTGTAAATCTGCCCGCTTCACTGCGTACACTGGTTCGAATCCAGTCCCCTCCACCACGGCCCTTTCGAACGGGCCAGGCCCCGCCTCAGTTGATCGTGGGATGTCCCCAACCCAGACGCCCGGCGTCTCGGAGGATTTCCCGAGCGGCGTTGCGGCCGGGCAGTCCCGTCACGCCGCCGCCGGGATGCGATCCTGCCCCGCACATGTAGAGGCCCTTGAGCGGCCCGCGATAATCGCCATGGCCCAGTTGCGGGCGCGCGGCCCACATCTGATCTAGCGACATGGCGCCATGCATGATGTCGCCGCCTATCAGGCCAAACTTTTCTTCGAGGTCCATCGGCGTCAGCGTCATGCGGCCGAGAATGGACGCCCTGAAATTGGGGGCGGCGGCCGTCACCGTATCGATGATGTGGTCGGCCACGGTCTCGCGATAGTCTGCCCAGACTTTTCCCTCGGGCAGTTCCGGCGCGAATTGCTGACAGAACAGGCTCGCCACATGCTGTCCCGGCGGGGCGAGGCTGTCGTCCACGATCGATGGTATGAGGATCTCGACGATCGGCTTCTTTGACCAACCATAAAGTTTCGCATCGGTAAACGCGCGGTCCATGTAGTCGAGCGTCGGCGCCAGGATTATGCCGGAACGATGATGCTCGCCCGCCTCCTTGCCCGGCAGGCATGTGAAGTCTGGCAGTTCCGACAGGGCGACATTCATGCGCACCGTGCCCGATCCGCACTTCCATCCGCGCATGCGGGCAAGAAACTCAGGATCAAGATCGGCCTCGTCGATCAGCTGGGTGTAGAGGAGGCGCGGGTTGACGTTGGCGATGACGCGCGCCCCTTCCACAAACTCCCCCCCCTCAAGCTCGACACCCTCAACTCCGCTCGGGCCGTTGCGCACGCGCGAGACAGCCGCATCCAGCGAAATCTCCACACCGAGATCGCGACAGGCGCCCGCCATCGCCTGCGTGATCGCGCCCATGCCGCCGATTGCGTGGCCCCACACACCCTTCTCGCCGTCGACTTCGCCGAACACGTGGTGCAGCAGCACATAGGCTGAGCCCGGCGTATCGGGGCTCGCGTAGTTGCCGACGACGGCGTCAAAGCCGAACGCTGCCTTGACCGGATCGCAGTCAAACCACCCGTTCAGAAAACTGCGCGCGTCCTTGGTGAACAGGTCCAGCATGTCGCGCTGCAGCTCCATCGAACCGCGCACGGCGGGCCATAGCTGGCTCAGTGCATCCACACCTGCAGCGATTCCGCGCTTCGGGTTTGGCGGCGTCTTCTCGGACACGCTGCGCAGCACATCGGCCACGCGTTCCAGCCTGTCGTAATAGGCCGGCAGGCGTTCTGCATCCTTTGTCGAGAATTTCCCGATCTCGGTCTGCGTCTTCGCCAGTCCACCGCCCGCCTTGAAATAGCGGCCATCCTCCGTCGGCAGGAAGTTGGAGATCGGGCGCTTCACGATCCTTAGCCCGTGATCCCTAAGCTTCATGTCGGCGATAACTTTGGGATTCAGCAGGCTGACCGTGTAACTAGCTGTCGAGTTCCTGAAGCCCGGATAGAATTCCTCGGTGACCGCCGCCCCGCCAACGATGCCGCGCCGCTCCAGCACGCGCACCTTCAATCCCGCGCGCGCGAGATAGAAGGCGCAGACGAGCCCGTTATGGCCGCCGCCAACCAGAACTGCATCATACGCGCCCGGTTTTCTTTCCAACGTCTGGCTCCCCTACGTGCCCGGCAATGCAGGCTCGGCAATCAGACTGATCCCTAGCGCGCTTTGCCCCCGCTCGCCTATCCGGTCGCCGTTGCGCCGACCAGCATTCCGCTACGTTGCCCGATCGCGCGGCATTCGCCTTGAGTTTCCATGCGCCCCGATGTCTGCTCGATTCTGTTTTCGGAGGCCGACAGGCGCATGCCCGACACCACACAATTTGACGCTGTCATTGTTGGCGGCGGCCATAACGGGCTCGTCTGCGCCTACTATCTTGCCAAGGCCGGAAAGCGGGTTTGCGTGGTTGAGCGGCGGCATGTGGTTGGTGGCGCGGCAGTCACCGAGGAATTCTATCCGGGCTTCAGAAACTCGACCGCGTCCTATTCCGTCAGCCTTCTAAATCCGAAGATCGTCCACGATATGGACCTTGCGCGGCACGGCCTCGTCGTAAAGCTGCGGCCGATGGCCTATTTCGCGCCGTCAGCCGACGGGCGCTATCTGCTGCTCGGTCGGGACTCCGCAGAGAACGCCACCGCGATTTCCGCCCTGTCGCCGCGCGACGCCGAAGCCTACACCCGGTTTCACTCACGGCTTGATGCGCTGGTCGACCTGTTTCGCGGGATGTTGTTCGAGACGCCGCCCAACCCGGACGGCGGATTTCGCGACCTTATCACCGCCCTGTCGCTGGCGGGCACACTCAACAAGGTTGGCCTGACGGCGCAGTCGGACCTGATTGATCTGTTCGGGAAGAGCGCCGGCGAAATTCTCGACAACTGGTTCGAGTCCGATCTCTTGAAAGGCGTGCTCGGCTTCGACGCCATCACGGGTACCTATTCCAGCCCGTACATGCCTGGCTCGGCCTATGTCCTGCTGCACCATGTGTTCGGCGAGGCAAACGGCGTGCGCGGCGCGTGGGGTCACGCCATGGGCGGCATGGGCGCAATCACGCAAGCCATGGCGCGCGCCTGCGAAGAGTTGGGCGTCGACATCCGCGTCTCCAGCCCGGTGAAGCGCCTCGTGGCAGACGCGACGGGAGCGAAAGGCGTCGGGATGGAATCCGGCGAGACAATCCATGCGCGCACCATCGTCTCCAATGTCCATCCGAAAATCCTGTTCGAGAAACTTACGCCCGCCGGCCTCCTGCCGCCCGACTTCGCAGAGCGCATCCGGACGTGGAAATCGGCGTCGGGCGTCTTCCGCATGAACGTCGCGCTGTCGGAACTGCCGAACTTCACCTGCCTGCCGTCTAATGGTCCTGGACGGCACCATGGCGCGAGCATTCTGGTGTCGCCGTCGCTTGCGTATCTCGATCGCGCCTTTGACGACGCGCGACAGACCGGCTGGTCGCGTCGCCCCGCCATCGAGATGCACCTGCCCAGCGTGATCGACCCCAGCCTCGCCCCGCCGGGCCAACATGTCGCCAGCCTGTTCTGCCAGTATTTCGCGCCTGAGCTTCCAGCTGGCCGCAGCTGGGAGGATGCCCGTGCGCAAGCCGTCGAAACAGTCATCAACACGATCACCGAACTTGCACCCAACTTCCGGGGATCAATCCTCGGGCATATGGCGCTTTCGCCCATGGATCTCGAAACCAGACTTGGGCTGGTCGGCGGCGATATTTTCCACGGCCAGCTAAGGCTTGACCAGTTGTTCAGCGCCCGTCCCGCACTGGGCCATGGGGATTACCGCAGCCCAATAGCCGGTCTATACATGTGCGGATCGTCCACCCATCCTGGCGGCGGCGTCACCGGCGTTCCGGGGCACAACGCCGCCCGCGAGATTCTCCGGGACGGCGGACGTCGCACACGACGCAACAAGACACGCGCAAGCGCGTAAAGATGAAACGAAGAGACTGCCGATGACTGCTCAGGACAGAACATTGCAGGTCGTACCCGCGGCAGATCGCACGGGATATTCGCTGCCCGCGTGGACTTATGACGATCCGACCTTCATGCAGATCGAGCGCGAGCGCGTGTTCCTACCGGCATGGCAACTGGTCTGCCATCTCAACGACATCGCCAAGCGCGGCGACTACGCGACGCTACGCCTTTACGGCGAACGCGCATTCGTGGTGCGCCAACAGGATGGAGCCGTACGCGCCTTCCACAATGTCTGTCGCCATCGCGCAGCGCGACTTGTTGATGGACACCAGGGCAATTGCGGCGGGCGAATTGTCTGCCCCTATCACGCATGGAGCTACAAGCTGGATGGCGACCTGATCGGGGTGCCGAACCAGGACGCCTATGTGAACTTCTCGAAGGCCGAGCATGGCCTTGTTCCGATCGAATGCGAGGTGTTCGCCGGATTAGTGTTTCTCCGTTTCATGCCGGGCGGAGACAGCCTTGCGAGCTACATGGAGCCGATCGCCGAAGAGGCCGCGCTCTATCGCTTTGCCGATCTCAAACCGATGAAGAAAATCGGCGAGCGGCTGCGCGAGGTGAACTGGAAGAACGCAATGGATAACTATTGCGACGCCCTGCACATCCCGGTCGCGCATGACGGCCTGAACAATCTTATTGGCGAAACCTACAGACTCGAGATCGATCGCGGCGTTTACAAGATATCCGGCGATCTCGATGAAGTGCGCGGCGACATGCCATCGAACCGAGCCTACAAATCCGTTCTCCCACGGGTCGATCACCTGCCTGACTCACGCCAGCGGCTGTGGACCTATTTCAAGCTTTGGCCGTCGCTGGCGTTTGATGTGTATCCCGACCAGATCGACTTTATGCAGTTCCTGCCGCTTGGGCCGACCTCATGCCTGCTGCGCGAGAGCGTCTATGTGCTAGATGACGACCGGCGCGAGATGCAGGTGGCCCGCTATCTCAACCTGCGCATCAACCGCGTGGTGAACCGCGAAGACCACGATCTCATCTCGCGCGTGCAGGACGGCATGGGGTCAAGCGCCTTCGATCACGGTCCGTTTGGCGCGAATGAAATCTGCCTGCGCGACTTTGCCGACCGCATGCGCGAAACCATCCCCCTCGCCGCTGAAGTTACGCGGCCATCGCGGGATCGGCTTGAAGCTGCGCTAGAGCCCCGAGCGTGAACCTGCGCGGTCCTTGGCTTCTGGCGATCGCCGCCGCATGTTTTGCCGCGCCTGCGACAGCACAGCAATCGCCCCGGCCGATTGCTGTTGGCGACGTCCAGCGCTTGGTCGATATCAGCGAACCTGTGTTCACGCCGGATGGCGCGTCAGTCATTTTCACCGCCTCTGAGGCCAACGTCAGCGAGGATGCATCCGTTTCCGATCTCTGGATTGTCGAGGTCGCCAACCGATCTCCGCGCCGCCTGACCTCTACCCCCACCGTCAGCGAGAGCACGCCGCGTATCTCGGCAGACGGCAAGCATATTGCCTTTGTCAGCGACGTTGCTGAGGACGGGGCACAGCTCTGGATGATCGACCTGCCGCTGGGTGCGGCCCGGCAAGTGAGCAGCATCAAGGGCGGCGTCTCCGAGTTTGACCTGTCGCCAGACGGCGCAACCATCATCGCAGTTGCGGAAGTCGGCGGGCGGGTCGGCGAAGATCCGGACAAGCCCGGCGCGCCAATCGTCATCGACCGCTTTGTTTTCAAGGAAGACGGCCGTGGCTATCTCGACGACCGGCGCCAGCATCTGTTTCGCCTCAATGTCGCCACCGGCGAAACCAAACAGATCACGCACGGCAATTTCGATCATCTTTATCCGCGAATTTCTCCCGATGGAAAAAGCATCGCTATGGTCTCCAAGCGACAGGGCGATACCGACCGCAACAGCAACTACGACGTTTACGTGCTGCCAATTTCAGGCGAAGGCGAGCCTCGCGCCATCGGGTCAGATCCACGCGCCGACGGAGACCCTGACTGGGATAGTCCACCAGCATGGTCGCCGGACAGCAAGCAGCTGGTCTGGGAGCGCAGCGGCGAGGGCAAATGGATCTACTATTCGCCCCAGCAGCTCGTGGTCGCGGACGTTGCGAGCGGCACAACGCGCGAACTCGCGCATATCGACCGTTGGTTCACGCGGCAGAAATTCTCGGCGGACGGCAAGTCGATCCTGGCCCTGATCGAGCAGGATCGCGACACTTGGCTCGCAAAGATCGATATCCCGAGCGGCGGCATTGAGTACCTGACGTCCGGCGCCCGCTTCGCCTATGACTTCGCCACCTCTTCGCACGGTGCGATTGCGTTGGTGGATGGAGATGCCAGCCGTCCCTATTCGCTACGGACGTTAAAAGATGGTGCGTGGAGCACGCTGGCGGATCTGAATCCGTGGCTCAACGACGTGAACCTCGCGCCCTATCAGGATATCACCTGGCGCAGCGGTGGAACTGACATCCACGGCATGCTACTCCTGCCGCCCGGCCACAAGCCCGGTGAGAAACACCCACTCATTGTTAAAGTGCATGGCGGGCCGGTCTATCAATACAGCCACGAATTCATGTTCGAGTGGCAGGCGCTTGCGGCGAACGGCTACGCCGTGCTTGCCGTTAATCCACGCGGCTCATCCGGTCGCGGCTTTGACTTCGCCAAGGCCATCTACGCTGACTGGGGCAACAAAGACGCAGCCGACGTGAGCGCGGGCATCGACGCCGTCATCAAAATGGGCGTTGTCGACGCCACTCGCATCGGCGTGGGCGGCTGGAGCTATGGCGGCATCCTCACCAATTACATGATTGCCAGCGACAAGCGCATCAAGGCTTCGGTGAGCGGCGCCGGCATGTCACATTTCATCGGCGGCTATGGTGCCGATCAGTATGCGCGCGACTACGAGTTCGAACTCGGCACACCTTGGGACAAGCCCGGCGTCTGGCGGCGCGTCAGCTATCCCTTCTTCAAGTCCAACACGATCACCGCCGCGACGCTGTTCCTGTGCTCGCAGGAAGACACCAACGTCCCATGCATCGGCGGCGAGCAGATGTATCAGGCGCTGCGGTCCCGCAACGTGCCGACACGTCTGGTGGTCTATCCGGGAGAGACGCACAGCCTGTCCACACCAAGCCATGTCCAAGACAGGATTCAGCGCAGCCTCGACTGGTACGACGCGCATCTGGATGTCGCGCGCAAGTAAGCGACGCGGATCAACGTACGACCGTCCCACCCTTCATGACGTGGACCGTGCGTTGCAGTTCCGAGATGTCGGCGATGGGATCGGCGCCCACTGCGATCATGTCGGCCCAGTGTCCGGGAGAAATGGCGCCAACTTGCTTGGGCCAGCCGATCAGGTCAGCCGCCCACAGCGTCGCTGACTGGATCGCCTGCATGGGCGTCAGGCCGTATTTCACCATGTTAGGAAACTGCCGGGCGTTTTCACCATTGGGATAGACGCCCGCATCCGTGCCGTAAGCAATCTTCACACCCTTCTTGACCGCAAGCCGGAAGACTTCGCGCTGGGTATCGGTGGTCTCTCGGTTCTTCCGCAGTGTCTCCTCCGGCCAGCCATCGCGCGTGCCGACCTCCTCGATATAGTCTCCATTGTAAATGTCCGCGACGAGGTAGACGCCGGCCTTCTTCATCATGTCCAGCGCCTCCGTATCCAGCAGCGACCCGTGCTCAATCGAAGCAACCCCCGCCCGTATCGCCATCTTCGCGCCCTCCGCGCCGTGCGCATGCGCGGTGACCCGCATGCCATACTTTTTCGCCTCCTCCACCGCCACCCGCATCTCCCCCGCGGTCAACTCCGGCTGACCCGGCTCCGTCCCCAAGGTGAGCACCGCGCCGGTCGCGATCAGCTTGAGCCAGTCGACCTTGTGGCGAAGGATGTCGCGCGCCTTGTCGCGCATTTCGGACTCGTCCTTCACGACACCGCGCGTCATCGATGGGGGAATGCCGACATCATCCGCCAGCCCCGTGATCGTGCCGCCACCACCGGGCGCTGTCAGATACGCGCCGACCACCGCCATGCGCGGGCCTTCAACCAGCCCCCGGTTGATCGCGTTGCGTAGCGACACATCGGTGAAGGCACGCCATGATCCGACATCGCGAACAGTCGTGAACCCGGCCCGCAACGTGCGGCTGGCGTTTGCGGCGCCCGCAAGTGCGTCATCCGCTTCCGACGAGATCAACGGATCGGCTACGCCAGACCCTTGGATATCGCCGATCAGATGCGTGTGCATGTCGATCAACCCTGGCAGCACCCATTGCGCTGACCAGTCAACAACCGGACCATCTGGAGGCGCGCCCCGCCATGAACCAAAAGATGCGACCTTGCCATCAACGATGCGCACGATCTGGTCAGGTCTGACCACGCCAGCCTCGACATCAATCAGATGACCCGCATGGACATAGCTCGTCTGCGCGGCCACGGGAGCCGAACAGAACAAGACAGTGGCGACCACCATACACAGTCGCGCTGCCAAACCCGCGCCAACCAAGCCCTGCATCGCAATCAGCCCTCTGTCAGGATTTTGAACCGCGCCCTGCGACACGTGTTGACGCAGCGCAGTTCGGCCCCTCAAATCCGCCTCACCAGCGCAACGAAGCGCCCCGCAGCCACGAAAGCAAGCAACATGTTCAACGCCAGTCGCACTGTGCCCGTGGTTGCCTTGGCCGTGAGCCTTTTTGGCATCTCCGCATGCTCACCAAAGGAAGCCGCGACTGCGCCGGCGGCCGCGCTTGCGCTTTCCACTGAAGCCTCCACCGCCGCCGCCGACATCGTGAACGCTGCGACGCTGACGCCCAAGCCGTTGGTGGCCGAAGCGATTGACCTGCTGGCCGCGATCGTCAGTCAGGACAGCGTGGCGGGCCGTGGCAAGACCATCCCGCTCGCGCGCTTCCTGGGCGACCAGCTGGTGGCTGGCGGTTTCGCACCAGAGGATATCGTGGTCGCCGACGTGAAGGGCGAGGGTTTTCTGATCGCCACCTATCACGGCACAGGCAATGGCAAGCCAATCCTGATTTCGGACCACATCGATGTGGTCGAGGCGCTCGACAAGGATTGGGAGCGTTCGCCGTTCAAGCCCATCGTCGAGGACGGCCACATGTTCGGCCGCGGCACGGAGGATGTGAAGTTCGATGTGGCCGTCGTCGTCATCACGCTGAAGCGCCTGAAAGCCGAAGGCTTCAAGCCAGCGACAGACATTGTTCTCGCTCTGTCCGGCGACGAAGAGACGGCGATGGTGACAACCGAAAAGCTCGCCGAACTCTACAGACATGCGGGTCTTGTGCTGAACGGCGATGGCGGTGGCGGTCTGCTGGGGGAAGATGGCAAGCCCGTCGCCTTTTTCATTCAAGGCGCAGAGAAGTCTTATGCCGACTATCGGGTAACACTCACCAACCCTGGCGGCCATTCCAGCGAGCCGCGCGTCGACAACGCGATCTACCAGCTGGCCGACGCCATCAAGAAGATCGAGGGCTATACCTTTCCGCGGCAGGTGAACGAGATCACGCGCGAATATCTAAAGGCGCTGGCGGTCCAGACCGGCGGCAAGGTTGGCGATGCGATGACGCGTTTCGCTGACAACCCTAAAGACAAGGCGGCGGCGGACCTGCTGGCATCCTATCCCGAACACGTCGGCACCATCGGAACGACCTGTGTTGCCACCATGCTCAGCGGCGGCCACGCCCTCAATGCGCTTCCCCAAAGCGCATCGGTCGATGTGAATTGCCGAATCTTTCCCGGCACAAGCCCCGAAGAGGTTCGCACAACGCTTGAGAAGGTGATCGGCAATCCAGGCGCGAAAATGGAACGCCTTGAACAAACGCCGTCAAGCGACGCCTCGCCTCTGCGCGATGACGTGATGGCGGCTCTGCGCAAGGCGATCGATCGTCGCTATCCCGGCTTGCCCATCATCCCTGAAATGTCGGCCGGCGCGAGCGACAGTCTCTATTTCCGGGCCTACGGCATTCCGAGCTATGGCCTCGGCTCGCTGTTCATGAAATCGTCGGACGACTTCGCCCACGGCCTGAACGAGCGCGTGGATCTTGGTTCGATCGACGGTGCGCTCGATCAGTGGAAGGTTTTGCTGACAGAACTGGCCGGCAAGTGAGGGGTCCTAGAATTTCTGACCCCACCTGATGCCCAGCGTACGCGGTTGGTTGGTTCCCTGGAACGCATGCGCGCCGCAAGTGCCGATGGCGCAGGCGACGAAGTTGTAGGCGTCAACGCGTTCGTCGGTCACGTTGGAGAGGTAGGCGGTCAGCTTCCAGTCGTCGCGCGCGATCCCCGTCGTCAGATCAAGCGTGATGAAGCCCTTCTGGTCACCGAGGATGGCCTGGTCGACCACCAGAAGACTGGAGCGCGAGTCGGTCTGTCCTGAAACCGAGCCCTGGAAATGCGCGTCGAAGCCCATGAACGGGAATTCGTATCGCGCGGTGAGCGTGCCCTTGAAATCGGGCACCACAGGCAGCTTCTGGCCAGACGGGGCTTCCGGGTTCCCGGTCTCGTCGCCATCTGTGGCCGGATCGTCGCCCGCCTGAGGGCAATTCGTCTCCGGCGTCAGGTTCGCGTTGACGAAGCCGCAGAAGTTCGACGTCAGCTTCGCGTCCAGCAGCGAGAAAGCACCGCTGATCGTCAGGCCGTCAATCTGAGGATGCCAGGCGAAGTCGCCTTCAATCCCCTGAATCCGGGCCGAGGACGCGTTCTGAATTTCCGTCAGACCGTTCTGGCCCAGAATCGGGAACTGGAAGTCGTTCCAGTCCTCGGTGAACGCCGCCACATTGAGCGTGAGCGAATTGTCGAACCACTGGGTTTTGGCGCCAATTTCGTAGTTCACCAGTTCGTCCGCGAGATATGGCGGCAAGGTGCCTCGGCGATTGACGCCGCCCGGCCGGAAGCCGGTCGAGTAGGTCGCGTAGATCATTTTGTCCGGATCGAGATGGTAGCTGATATTGGCGCGATAGGTCGCGCCGTTATCCTTCACCGTTCGATCAAGGTTCGTACAAGGCGAACCCGCCACCACGGCGGGCCCGAAGCAGGCCGCCTCGCCTGTGCGGCTCGAGAAGCCGGCGCCATATCCGAAGAACCCGGCCAGCGAGTTTTCATAACTGTAGAGGCGCACGCCGCCGGTCGCTGTCAGGTCGGGCGTGATGTCGTAGGAGACCTCGCCAAAGACAGCGTAATCGCGATCGGTCCGCTTCTGCTCGGTCAGCCAGATGGTGTCTGGATGCCCGCTCACCTCGATTGCGGAAGCAATGTCCCGGACGATGTATTGCTGGTGAATGTGGTGCTTCTGCTCATTCTGGAAGAGCCCCGCCACGAAGCGCAGTTGGTCGCTCGCTGGCGAAGAAATGCGTATTTCGTTCGAGTAGAGCTGGAAGTCATCCTCGCCCTGATAGAACTGCGTCGGATCAACCGGCACGCCGCCATCGTCATAAAAATACGCGCCATATCCAAACAGCACGTCGTAGTAAAATGCGTAGTCCGTATAGTCGTTGGCGGAGGAAATCTTGCGATCGAGATAGGAGGTCGAATAGATCAGGTCGAAATTCCCGATCTTGCCCTCTAACGACAACGCCGCCTGCGCAAAGCGATCGTCGCTGAAGTCAGGTTCAAAGCGCTCGACTTTCAGATCGCCCAGATTGGGATCGAATGCACCGATGCCCTCAACGCTGGTCTTCTGAGCCATGACGCTCGGCGTGATCGTCCAGGTGTCATTGAGATCGATGCGCAACGCAGCGCGAACGCCGTAGGTTTCTGCCGAGTTGAAATCCTTCTTTACGAGATCAGCGTTCGTTGCGGTTATGCCTGAGGTCGGGAAAGTGCGGCTGCCCAGGACGTTGTCAATGTAGCCGGCATCCTTCTTGTAGTAACCGACAAGGCGGACGGCTGCATTGTCAGAGACGGGCTGGTTCACGAAGAACTCGGCCTGACCGCCCGTGCCGCCATGGTCGATCTGGTTCAGCTCGAGATCGTAGCCAGCTTCAAAACCCGAGGTGCTCGGCTTGTTCGAGATGATGCGAAGGACACCCGACTGCGCGCTCGCGCCAAACAGCGTGCCCTGCGGACCGGCGATCGCTTCAACGCGCTCGATGTCGTAAATATGCAGTGGCAGGAAGCCAAGAATAGTCGTGACGGGCTGCTCATTGAAATAGACGCCGACGCTGGGTTGCGACGCCGAGTGGTTTCCGTCGCCGCCACTCGCAACGCCCCTGAAGTAAATGTTGGTCGAGTTCGGCCCGGTCGACTGGTAGGTCAGACTTGGAATGTACTGGGCGTAATTCGAGAAATCTGCGACCTGGAGTTGCTCCAGCTTCTCGGTCGGAAACGCCAGAACCGTGATCGGAACATCCTGAATGTCTTCGGACCGCCTCTGCGCGGTGACGACAACCACGTCCCGGCCCGATGAAGGCTCCGCAGCCGGCTGAGTCGTCTGGCCAACGGCAACGCCTGAGCCGCAGAGAATGGTCGACCCCAGCAAGGCTGCCCGGGTCATGGCCCGCCAGGTCCTGGTCAGGATAAGCGGCTTCTTGGCTTCGATCTGCATGCTTGTTCCCCGCAATAAATCTCGCCGCGTCCCGACCACGCGATTCAGTCTTGTTGTAGCGGAGCGTAAGAGCGAAATACCCCTTCCGCGAAGCGGATTCATACAAATCGGGAGCGGACCGGCCATATTTTGTGCACGCAGGCCACACTCGAGGCCTAACAACGCCCGAAAGCGTTAGGGCACTCCGGGATAGGCGAGCAGGACATCGCCTAGGGCATCCTTAAGGGGACCCAGCCACGGCTCGTAGTTGCGCCACTGATCGACCCCGTCCCGGAAGATCGGCTGTCGCACCTGTTCGGAGGACGCGGTGCGGACCGGGCGCTGCGTTTCATGGAAGGCGAGGCAGGCGGGTTCAAAGTCCAGACCGCAATAGGCCAGCAGCGCGTTGACCTCGGATTCCGTGTCCTCGACCATCCGCTCGTAGATCACCCGGTGCACCGCGTCCGGGCACACCCCGTCGAAATGCGCCATCAGCCGCACATAGTCGCGATAGTATCCGCCGATGCGTCGCAGGCCGTATGTGAAGTTCTGCCCTTGGGCGAAGTGCTGCTTGAAGCCGGAGAAGCAGCACGCCAGCGGATGACGACGCGCGTCTATGATCTTCGCATTCGGCAGGATCAGCCGGATCAACCCGACATGCGCGAAATTGTTCGGCATCTTGTCGATGAAGAAGGGCCGGTGGGTCTTGCGCTGGATGCGTGTGCGCGACAGGTACTCTTCGCCAAGCTCACGAAGCTGCTCCGGAGTTAGATCAGAGACGATATCCGGATATCTCGACGAAGTGTCGTTGCCGGTGCGGCCACCAAGCCGTCGGGCGATGGCGGGCATGTCCGGGAGTTCCATCGTGCCTTCGACCCGCGAGTGGCTTGCGAGGATCTGCTCTATCAGCGTTGATCCCGCGCGCGGCATTCCAAGGATGAAAATGGGGTCTGGCGCCTCGCATCCCTGTCCAACGCGCGACTCGAACAGAGCGGGCGTGTAGACACGGGCGGAGTTCTCCACCAGATGCGCGGTGTCCTCGTCGTCATAGTCGACGCGGTTCTCACCCATCCGGTTTCCGTGATCGTAGTGTTCGAACGACTCCGCGTATGCGCCGGCATCTTCGAGCGCCTTGCCGAGGGCGAAGTGAAGATGGAGTTCGTCTTCCGGCGCCAGGTCCGACTGCTGAAGCGCGCTCCGCATTACGCGCACATCATCCGGTGAAAACCGGAACGTCTTGAGGTTTGCGAGGCTCCACCATGCTTCGCCAAGGTCGGGCTTCAGGGCGATCGACTTGCGATAGGCCTCAATACTGTCGGCAGAGCGCCCGACGGTCTTCAGCACATGCCCGAGGCTCATCCAGACTTTCGGCCGGTTGGGATACTCGGCCAGCAGCGATTCATATGATGCGATCGCGGTTTCGTACTCGCCCAGCCGCACAAGCGCTGCGCACCTCAGCGCCCTATAGTTCGGATTGCGGCCATCCTTAACCAGTAGCACATCCATATCCTGAACGACCGCCTCGGCCTTGTTGAGCCGCATCCGGATGATCGCCAGATTGTGGCGCGCCGCTGCAAACCCAGGTGCCAGCTCCAGCGCCCGCTCCAGCAGGGCTTCGGCGTCCGGATACCGCCCCAGCCGTGCGCCAACCTCGGCAAGCATACGGATCGCCATCACATCTGTGGGGTGGCGCTTCAGGTAGTCACGCAAACCATGCTCTGCCACGGCAAGGCGTCCATCGACCAGCGCCAAGGCAGCCTCAAGCAAGGCCGGATCGCGGGTTGAATCGGCGACATGACGGTTGTAGGCGGCGTCGGCGGTCTCCGCGTCGTTTGCTATCGTGGCGATGTCGCCGAGCAAGCGCCAGGCGTTGGGAAGTTTCAGCCCGTTCCTCAGCGCCGACCCGACAAGGGCAATGGCATCATCCAGCCGGTTTTCGCGATAGCGCAAAAGCCCCAGTTCAAATGTCGCACGCGGCCAGAGCCGCCCATCACGTTCAAGCGTCGCGAATGAGGCGCTGGCCCGCTCGAGATCGCCTAGCTCCCGAAGCGCGGCCGCTTCAAGCAATCGCGCTTCGCGGTTGCCCCGCGCCACCTTGAGGATTTCCCCGGCCTGCTCGCGCGCCAGCTCTGGCTGGTCGCTCACCAGCGTCCAGCCATGCGCAAGCGCAACGCTGACCGACCCTGTCTCCTCCGTTTCGTTCATTCAGGAATTCCAAGGGTGATGCCGGTCGCATGCTAAGTGCTCAGCATGATATTCTAATGCCTGACGATTTTTGAACCAGCCATAATCGACGATTGACCAACGCATAGCTACATGGCTATACGTTGATTGGTAGCTAACGGGGAATCGGCGGCGGATGTCGAACGCTCACGACCTTCTCTTCAGGACACTCTCCGATCCGACGCGGCGGGCGATCTTTGAACGTCTGTGCCGCGAGGGTGAAAAGACGGTGGGCGCTCTCACGGCGCGCGCCGGTGTTTCTCAGCCGGTCGTCTCGAAGCATCTCGGAATCCTGAAGCAGGCCGGACTCGTGCGCGATCGGCCTGACGGTCGTCAGACGCACTATAGCGCGCAGCTTTCCGCGCTTGCCCCGCTGATCGACTGGACAAGCAAGATGACGGGCTTCTGGGAAAGCCGGTTCAACGATCTCGAGGATCTGCTCAAGAGGATGGACCAGTGAGAGGAGTCGCCAAAAAGCCGCCAGCGAAGGCACGCAAAGCAGCAGCGAAGCCAAAGCTGCTAGCAGGCGGCAATCCGCAGAGCGCAAAGGGCTACGGAGACGCCCCGGTCCAAGTCTATATCTCGGCTTTGCCGCGTTGGAAGCAGGACGTCGGCCGCCGCTTAGATGTGCTCATCGTTCGCGCTGCTCCGACTGTGCACAAGGCGGTGAAATGGAATTCACCATTCTACGGCAATGAAGGCGACGGCTGGTTCGTCTCGTATCACTGCATGAGCCGATACGTGAAAGTTGCCTTCTTTCGCGGCGCTTCGTTGAAGCCCCTGCCACCAGTCGAGTCCAAGCAGCAGCACGTGCGATACCTCCACATCCATGAAGGCGAAGCGTTCGACGAGGCGCAGTTTTCGGAGTGGATCAAGCAAGCCAGCAAGCTGGCGGGCGACAAGCTGTGACCGGCGCGCGCAGGCACGATACGAGGAAGGCGATGCACACATGAAGATAGGAAAAAGTGTGCCGATGGTCGCGAAAGCGGGAGAGTCTCCCTCCGCCCTCATCGATGCCCGCATCCAGGAACTGGGTGATTGGCGCGGTGAAATGCTCGCCCGCGTCAGGAAACTGATCCAGCAAGCAGATCCTGAAATGATCGAAACGTGGAAGTGGCGTGGTGTTCCTGTGTTCGAACACGACGGCATCCTCTGCACCGGCGAAACTCACAAGAGTGTCGTGAAGACGACCTTTGCCAAGGGAGCGTCGCTGCCTGATCCGACGGGCATCTTCAACTCCATCCTTGAGGGCAATACGCGGCGCGCAATCGATTTCCGCGAAGGCGACAAGATCAATGAGAAAGCGTTCAAGGCGCTGATCCGCGCGGCGGTGGAACTGAACACTGCAAAGCGCACCGCTCCTGCGAAGAAAAAGCCGGCAAAGGGCAAAAGAAAATGAACGAGACCAATACTGAAACACTCTCGGTCACGATTGAACGGGATTTTGCCCATCCACCTGAAAAGCTCTGGCGGGCTCTGACGTAGCCTCACCTGATCGAAGCATGGCTGATGAAGAACGATTTCGTCTTAACCGTTGGACATCGGTTTAACCTGCAGGGCGACTGGGGCGGCGTTCTAGACTGCGAGGTGCTCACGGTCGAGCCGCGCGAGTCGCTGGCCTACACGTGGGATTTCAAGCACGAGGACGCGGCCTATAACCTCAAAAGCGTCGTGAGATTCACGCTAACCCCCACGGATGCGGGCACGCTTCTGCGCATGGAGCAGGAGGGATTCCGGCCGGAGCAGAAGCAGGCGATAGGCGGCGCGCGGCATGGCTGGCAGCAATTCCTCGTTAACCTGGAGAAGCTGTTGGCGGAGACAAGCTGAAGACCACCGGCAGATCAAAGTTGTCCGACGAAGCGGCTTGATCCATGCTCGCAGGAATGACCCACCCGACCCTGATGGAAAGCGAAGCGCGCGAGTCTCCGGCCGTTGCCGCGCGGCTCGCCATTGAGGCCGGGCCGGCTCTTGTACAACTTGGCGCAAGGCTGCGCGAGATCGCGCCGCTTCTTGTTTTGGCGGCTGGACGTGGCAGCTCGGATGCGGCGGCCCTGCTCGCCAAATACGTATTCGAGATTCGGCTAGGCCTGCCCACCGTTTCGGTAGCGCCGTCGGTCCAGTCCATCTATGGCGCACAGCTTCAACTCGAACGCGCGCTTGTGCTCGCAATCTCTCAATCCGGGCGCAGCCCTGATCTGGTGGAGTTCTGCCGCACGGTGCCCGGCGCAGGCGTGTTGCGCGTCGCGATGGTCAATGACACGTCTTCGCCGCTGACGGGCGCAGTTGATGTTGTTCTCCCGCTTATGGCTGGACCTGAAACCAGCGTCGCGGCTACCAAATCCT
Source organism: Caulobacterales bacterium (assembly GCA_038326205.1). Classification (GTDB taxonomy): domain Bacteria; phylum Pseudomonadota; class Alphaproteobacteria; order Caulobacterales; family Hyphomonadaceae; genus UBA7672. The sequence goes on from JBBQJV010000041.1 coordinate 16,843, forward strand.
GCATCGCGGCGATGACACTGGTGCTCGGCCTGTGCGGGCACTGGCGCCAAGACGCCGGGATGATCGCGGCCTTCAACAGGGCAGGCGACGTGATGGAGCGCGCCCTGCAGGCCGACTGGTCGCACGTTGCAGACTTTCTCGACGGCGATGGACCGGTTTATGTTGTCGGTCGCGGCCCCGGGCTCGCCATTGCAGCCGAAGCTGCGCTGAAGCTCAAGGAGACCAGCGGGCTCCATGCCGAATCCATTAGCGCGGCGGAAATACGTCATGGCCCTTTTGCGCTGGCCGGCCCCGATCTTCGGGCAATCATCTTCGCTCAGCGCGACGCAGCCTTCGAAAGCCTCAAGACACTTGCTGCCGACCTCACGGCACGCGGCACATCTGTCCTGCTGATCTCACCCGACAAGTCTCTGCCGGGTGTCCACACGCCGGCCGATGATGAACCGGTTCTGGAACTCATCGCGATGCTGCTGCGGTTCTACCTGTTCGCCAACGGCGCCGCACTTCGCAGGGGCCGCTCCCCAGACCGGCCGCCGATGTTAAGCAAGATCACGGAGACACGCTGACATGCACATGCTGGCGGCAGCGCGCGTGTTTACGGGAAGCGAGGTGCTGGAAGGCGCAACGGTTCATGTCAGTATAGGTCGCATCACAGATATCACGCCCGGGATTCTGCCCGGCGCTGAAGTACTGGACGGCATGTTGGCGCCGGGTCTTGTCGATGTGCAGGTCAATGGCGGCGGCGGTGTCCTGTTCAACGATGCACCAACCGTTGCAACGCTGCGAACAATGACAAGCGCGCACTCCCGACTGGGCGTCACCGGACTCATGGCGACGTTGATCTCCGACGAACGCGGAAAGATCGCCGCCGCAATCGCCGCTGTTGCGGACGGCCTCCGCGCAGGCATTCCCGGCCTGATCGGTCTTCATCTCGAAGGCCCATGGCTGTCCGAGCCGCGGCGCGGCGTGCACCCGCAACGCTTCCTGCGCGGACTTGATGCCGAAGATCTGGCCCTGCTGACGCAGGCGCGTGCCTTCCCCCTGATGGTGACAATCGCCCCCGAGCAAGCATCCCCCGACGATGTGAAGGCGCTGGTTGCAGCGGGCGTTGTCGTCAGCATCGGCCACACTGCCGCGGATCACGCTGAGATCGAATTGTTGCTGGCGGCTGGCGCAACGGGCTTCACGCATCTCTTCAACGCGATGCCCCCGCTGGAAGGCCGCAGGCCCGGACCCGTCGGTGTGGCGTTGGCATCGCCAAACGCCTGGGCCGGATTGATCCTCGATGGTATCCACGTGCACCCGATTTCTGCCCGCGCAGCGTTTGCCGCTAAGTCGGAGCGCAGGTTGATGCTTGTGTCGGATGCGATGTCGACAGTTGGGTCTGGGTCTTCGTCGATAAGCCTGTTCGGCGAGCAGATCGAAGTCCGCGATGGAGCGCTGCGGACGCCATCAGGGACACTCGCCGGGGCGCATCTCGAACTGTCGCAAGCCGCGCGAAATGCTGTGTCCATGCTGGGCGCTTCACCCGAAGAGGCGCTGCGCATGGCGAGCCTGACGCCGTCGGAGTTTCTTCGGGTCGGTGATCAGCGCGGACGGATATCCGTCGGTGCGCGCGCGGATCTTATCCTCGTCAGCCCCGAACTCGAGACGCGCAGGGTCTGGATAGGCGGAAACGCAATCAGCTAACCGCGTTGGGTCTCGGCCAATGCTGCTCGCAGATTGCCATTGTGTTTCGCGATCAAAGCGGCGGCCGCCTGAACACCCATGCCCATCGCGACCAGCGAGGCGACCTTGATGCTGCCATCCGCCTTGCCCAGCGCTTCCGACGCGACCTCCGCGCTGCATTCGGCGATCTTGGCCACCATCTGCTCCGCCCGCTGGCGCAATTTCGCGTTGGTGGGACGCATATCCACCATCATACCGCGATAGACATGTCCGAGTTGCGCCATGACGGCCGTCGAGAACAGGTTGAGCGCCACCTTCTGGGCCGTCCCCGCTTTCAGCCGTGTCGACCCGGCAATGGCTTCCATCCCGGTCTCGATCAGCACCGGATGTTCACTGGCTAAAAGCAGTTGCGAGCCGGCGTTGTTCGCAACGCCAATTGTAAGAGCACCACGCGCGCGCGCTGCCTTGACGGCCGCAACAGTGAACGGCGTATTGCCGCTTGCCGCGACCCCAAGCACGACGTCATTCGCGCCGACGCCAAGCTCGGCGATGCGGCGCGCGCCGTCCTCAAAAAAATCCTCGGCATTCTCGACGGCCCGCAGCAGAGCCGCTTCGCCACCCGCGATCACGAAGGCGACCCGCTCGGCCGGCCAGTTGAAAGTCGGTAGCAGTTCGGCGCCGTCCTGCACGCCGATCCGCGCGGAGGTTCCAGCACCTGCGTAGATGATGCGCCCACCGTTACGCAGCCGTTTCGCGGCAGCCTCCACGGCAGCGGATAGGTTCGCGAGCGCGGGGCCGAGCGCGGCAACCGCCGCAAGCTGGTCATCTTGAAGCGCCTTTATCTGTTCCGCTGCGGACCAAGTGTCGAGATCGAGATAGCGCTGGTTGATGTCTTCTGTGCTCATGCGCCTATCTAACTCTGTTTGGACGATATTGAATGGCAGGCGAAGCAGGATAGACAAGGGAAATGACACAGGCGCTTTTCCTGGGCGTTGATGGCGGCGGAACGCGATGCCGCGCGCGGCTGGAGACGGCCGATGGTCGCGTACTGGGCCAGGGCATATCCGGTCCCGCGAGCATGCGTTTCGGAATACAGGCGGCCAGTTCGTCCATCCTTGGCGCCGCACGCGAAGCGCTTACGCAGGCCGGACTGACCGAGGAGGCGTTGGCGCATACCTACGCGGGGATCGGACTTGCCGGCACCGGCCATATCGGAGCACGCCAAGCGCTGGAGTCTTGGCGGCATCCGTTTGCCAAGGCGTGGTTCGAGGGCGATGGATATCTTGCCTGGCTTGGCGCGTTTGGCGGCGATGAGGGTGGCATCGTGGTCTGCGGCACGGGCAGCATCGGCATCACCTACAAGGGTGCAACCATCCGCGTCGGCGGTTACGGCTTTCCCGTTTCCGATGAAGGCAGCGGCGCCCACATAGGGCTCAACGCCATTCGCTATTCCCTGCGAACGCTGGACGGCCGGGCGATACCCACCGCATTCGGGCAGGAGGTTCTGGCGAGCTTTTCATCTGATCCTGCTGTGGTGATCCGGTGGTCAGAGTCCGCCAGCCCAACCGATTATGCGGCCTTTGCAGCTATCGTCATCAAGCACGCTGCTGCGGGTGAACCGGCAGCGACCAACCTGTTGCGCGATGCGGCGGTTCACATCGCGGGACTCGCGGAGGCCGTGCTGGAGCGCGGAGCTCCGCGCGTGGCGCTGGTGGGCGGACTGGTCGAATTCATCCGTCCCTACATTCCGCCCGCAACGGCCGCACGGATCACCGAACCGCAAGCCGACGCCATGGCTGGCGGGATCATGATCGCACGCTCGAACGCTGCGGAGTGAGCCGGATCAGCGCGCAACGGTGCGGAGCGTTTTCTCGGTCTGCGCAAGACGATCCACCGGTGAAGCAATGGCCGCTTCGAGCAGCAATCTTCCGTTCCGCGGCTTCAAGTCTGCGGCAGCAATAGCCTTCTTTGTCATCTCGTTGCGCGGCGTCAGCGCAATAGCGCCGGGTCCGGCATCCACGCGCGCGATGTCAGCTTCACGGGCGAGCACCCGAAGGCGCGCGATGCGCATGAGAATGGCGGACTCTTCCGGCTCCTTACCGAAGCGATCAACAAGTTCTTCCTCGAACGCGTCGAGTTCGACCTTCGTCGTCAGGCGGGCGAGACGCAAATAGAGTGACAGGCGCGTGTCCGCCTCGGGAATCCAGTCGGTAGGGATGCGGCCGCCCAATCCGACATTTATTACCGGCGTCCAGCGTTCGATAGTTTCACCGCGTGTCTCGCGCACGGCGCGCTCCAGCAGATGCTGATAGAGATCGATCCCGATCAGCTTCATGTGACCGCTTTGCGCATCTCCCACGAGGTCGCCCGCACCGCGAATGTCGAGATCGCGTGCGCTGATGGCAAAGCCTGCACCGAGACGATCGAGCGATTCCAGCGTGCGCAGGCGTTTGCGCGTCGCTTCTGTTAGGGCAACGCCCGGCTCTGTGGTCAGCAAAATATGCCCGCGCCGGTTGCCGCGCCCGACACGTCCACGCAACTGGTGAAGCTGGGCCAGACCGAAACGATCTGCGCGCCAGACGATCATAGTATTTGCGCGCGGCACATCGAGGCCGGCCTCGATGATGTTGGTGGCGAGCAGAACGTCGCTGAGCCCGGCTGCGAACCGCACCATCGAGTCGTCGATCTCACCGACCGGCATATCACCATGCGCCTGCAGCATTGAAAGCTCCGGCGCGAGCCGCTGGATCCGCTCCGCCAGCGGAGCTAGATCCGTGATGCGCGGAACGACAACAAAACTCTGGCCGCCACGATCCTTCTCGCGCAGCAAAGCCGTGCGCACCTGTGAGTCCTCGAATACGCCAGCGAGCGTGCGGATAGGCTGGCGGCGCGCGGGCGGCGTTGCGATCACCGACATCTGCTTCAGGCCCAGCAAAGCGTTCTGTAGCGTGCGGGGGATTGGCGTGGCGGTGAGGCTGAGGAGATGTCCCTCCTCGGCCAGCGCCCGCAGCGTCGCCTTGTCGGCCGCGCCAAAACGCTGCTCCTCGTCGATCACCACGAGCGCGAGATTCTTGTATTCCGTTCCCTTGGCCGCCACCGCGCCTGTGCCAATGACAATGGAGATCGAGCCGTCCGCCAGTCCCGTTCGCACGCGCTTCTTCTCCGCCGCGTCGGAGAGGCGCGACAATGCCGCGACCTTTATGCCGGTTTTTTCGAAGCGCTTGCGGAACTGTTCAAGATGCTGACGCACCAGGACGGTTGTGGGCACCGCTATTACGGCCTGCTTTCCGGCCAGCGCCACGAGAGCTGCCCCGCGCAACGCAACTTCCGTCTTGCCGTAGCCGACATCACCAATCACCAGTCGATCCATCGGACGGCCTGACGCAAGATCTTCGCGCACCGCCACGATTGCCCGCGCCTGGTCCGGCGTTTCGGAGAACGGGAAGCCGGCGGAAAATTCATCGTACGCGGCCGGGTCCGGCTCGATCTTTATGGCCTTGCGTTTCGCGTTCTCCTTCGCGAGGCGCGACATGTCGGCGGCCGTTTCCGTCATGGCCTTGTCGATCACCAGACGGCGCTTGCGCCAGCTTGTGCCGTCCAGCCCGTCGAGCGTCACCGCCGTGCGGTCAGCGCCGTATTTCCAGATGCGGTCAGCGTCTTCAACGGCGATGAGGCGCTTCGCTCCGCCCGCGTATTCCAGCTCGATTGATTCACCACCGCGATCTTCGCCCGGCGCAGATGTGCGTTTCAGTCCGGATATGACTGCGATGCCATGGTCTTCGTGGATGACCACGTCGCCGATGCAGACGTCGCCGATTTCCAGCAGATGTTCGCCATTGTTGCCACTGGCGGCGGCCAATCCTGCATTGCTGCGCAGCACGTCTGCAGCGGAGATCACCAGCCGTTCGGCGTCGCGCCAGCCGCGCTCGAGTTGCATCTCGAGCAGCTTCACGCGATTGCCCCAACCGCGATCAATGTCGAGCCATCCGGCCGCGGGCCGCGCACCTTTGGCCGTCTCCTTGCTCAGGCGTTTGCGGACAAGCTTCAGGTCATGTTCCGAGCCCGCGACGACAACGCGAGATTTTTTCTTCAAACCATCAGCAATTTCGACATTCATCGCTCGGACGGGATTGGGATTGCCCGTGAAGCGGATCACACGCGTTCCGGCAGCGGCAGCAATGTCGATCGGGCGACGCGCTTTCACGGCGGCATCCCACACGGATTGGGTCGCGAGCTTGTGGTTCGCTGTTTCCTTCTTGCCCTGCGGACCACGCGAAGCGTCGGCGGCAAGCGCGAGGAAGCGGTCGCGTTCGGCATCAACGCCGACGTCCATCGCAAGCGAAGCGGCGGGGAAATAGTCGAACAGGGTCGAACGCTTGCCGAGGAATACCGGCACGGCGGCCGAGCCGAACTCCACGAACGGAAGATCGCGCAAGCCGCGCTGGCTGACGCTGTCGAACTCACGGATGCGAACAATCGCCGTACCGTTCAATTCGATACGGATTGGGTTCTCGCCATCGACCGGAAAGATGTCGATCACGCGGCCGCGCATGGCGAATTCAGCTGGCTCATCGACGCGGTCATCTTCGTAATAGCCGATGCCCTTCACCGCAGCCTGGAACGCTTCGGGCTCCAGCTTGCCGCCTGTCACATAGCGCGTCAGCGGCTGGTCGAACGTGGCGGGGTCGGGCAGCATTTCGCTGGCGGCTTCGGCCGTGGTGATGAAGGCGAGGCGTGGCCGCGACTTCTGTTTCTGTGTGCGCCGCGCCTGACGCAGAGCGGCCATGCGCGATCCAATGTTGGCGGCTGTTGGTGGTTGCGCATCGCCGGGCAAGGCGTCGCTCGATGGAAGCAGGATGCAGACGGAATCGGGCGACGCGCCCTTCAGCGCCGCATGAATGTCACGCGCGCGATACTCGCCCGAGATGATGGCGAGAACATCGCGCTTCTCTAGCGCTTCGGCAATGCGTGCGACCGCGACGCCAACTTCACATTCAACACGCGTTGTCACATTCGGCGCCCGAGAGGCCGGTCCATCCGCCATACGAAATTCCTCAAACCCACCTAGCAGCAGGTAACGCAGTTCGCGCCACCCGCAAGCAGCTTGTTCACGCTACCCCCGCCAACAAACAAGCGATGCGTATCTGACCCGTTAATGGGCCGCATGCGAAATAGTCCGCGTTCAGCGGCTTGTTGGCAGGTCCTTGTAGGCAACGCCTTTATCCACACGAACATCCTGTGGAAGACCCAGCACGCGTTCCGCAATGATGTTGCGCAGAATTTCATCCGTGCCACCTGCAATCCGCAGTCCCGGTGCCCACATATAGGCGTTGTGGAAGGCGCCTTGTAGTGCGGCGACGTCCGGATCTGAGATGACGCCGAAATGATCTTCCGCCTCGATGGCGGCGTTGGCGAGATCCTGCATGCGGTTGGCGTTCAACAGCTTGCCGATGGAATTCTCCGGCCCGGGCGTCTGGCCCTTCGAGAGCGCTGTCATCGTGCGATACTTGCCGAGCGTGTAGCCCTCGGCGCTGACATACCAGCCGGCCAGCTTTTCGCGGAAGGCCTGATCCTGCAGCAGCGTGCCGTTGCCGCTGGGCGAGGGCGTGTTGCGCGCTAGTTCGAGGATGTCGCGATATTCCGGCCCTGCGGATCCGCCGACGGCAAGACGCTCGTTCATCAGCGTGACCAGCGCGACATTCCAGCCATTGCCGACTTCGCCGAGGCGCTCGCTATCGGAAATGCGAACGTCGGTGAAATAGACTTCGTTGAAGTTGGAGCCGCCCGACATCTGGTGGATGGGGCGAACCTCAACACCCGGCGCCTTCATGTTGATGACGAACATGGTGAGGCCCTTGTGCTTTTCCTTCTCGGGATTGGTGCGCACGAGGACGATACCATAGTCGGAATAGTGCGCGCCGGAGGTCCACACTTTTTGACCGTTGATGATCCAGTCGTCGCCATCGCGCACGGCTTTGGTCTTGAGACCGGCGACGTCAGAACCAGCGCTCGGCTCGGAGAACAACTGGCACCAGATTTCCTCGCCACGCAGGGCCGGGCCGACATAGCGCTTGATCCCCTCCGCCGAATGGAAGGCAATGACGGTGGGGATGCACATGCCGAGGCCGATGCCAAACGGCGCGACCGGCGCCTGAAATTTCTGTTCCTCCTGGCCGAAGATCACCTGGAAAATTGGCGGCAATTCGCGCCCACCCACGTCCTTGCGCCATGTCAGACCGACATAGCCAGCGGCCGCCTTCTTGGCCTGATAGTCTTTTGAGGCCGGGATGCCATCGCCTTCAGTCCGCGCGGTTTGGCGCGAGGCTGGTAGCCCGAGCGTCTTCTCAAGCCAAGCGCGGGCTTCGGCGCGGAAGGCGGCTTCTTCGGAACTGTCGTTGAAATCCATAATCGTTCTCCGCTTGCTTCTCTTCTAGGCCGCGTTCTTGAGTTCAAGCCGGCGCACCAGCTTTTCTTTCCACACGCCGGGTCCACCTGCCTGCACGGCGAGCAGCTTGGCGCGACGATAGAACAGGTGGCAGTCCACCTCCCACGTGTAGCCCATGCCGCCATGCGCCTGGATGTTTTCCTTGGCCGCAAAATAGTAGGCGTCGCTCGCCGCGATACGCGCGGCGGCGGCCGCAATCGGCATCTGCGATGACTGCGTGGAGAGCGCCCATGCGCCGTAATAGGCGTTCGAGCGCGCCAGTTCGATCCCGACATACATGTCTGCCAGCTTGTGCTTGATTGCCTGGTACGAGCCGATCTGGCGCGAGAAGGCATGACGACTCTTGGCGTAGTCCACAGACATGTCGAGGCAGGCTTGCGATCCGCCAATCTGCTCGAAGGCAATCAGGATGGCGGCGCGATCGAGCACTGCCTCCGCCAGATCCCAGCCCTCGCCTGCCTTGCCGAGCCGTTCGGCGCTGGCCTTGTCGAACGTCAGCTTGGCGTGGCCGCGTGTCGGATCGAGTGTCTTCAAAACCTCGCGCTTCGCGCCAGCCTGCTTCAGGTCGACGAGCACAAGCGACAGTCCTTGCCCCTCGCGTGCCAACACAATTGCGTGGGTGGCGATGTCACCGTCAGTGACGGGGATCTTTACGCCCGTCAGCTTCGATCCATCGAATTGCGCTTCGATCGACGATGGCGATGGCGTGCCGGGACCTTCCGAAACCGCAAAGGCGCCGATCACATCGCCAGCGACGACGCCGGGCAACACTTTGGCTTGCTGCGCAGGAGACCCGGATGTCAGCAGGGCTTCGGTGAAAAAGTAGAGCGTTGACGAGAACGGGATGGGCGCTACAGCGCGACCGATCTCTTCGGCAAGCACGCACAGCTCAAGGCGGCCGAGACCGAGGCCTCCGTGCTCTTCCGGGATCGAGACGCCGAGCCAACCCTGCTCCGCAACGCCCTTCCAGAGCCCTTTGTCGAACGAGACAGCATCGTCGTTCAGGACGCCGCGCACAACCTTGCGGCTGGACTTTTCATCGAGAAACTTTCGCGCCTGATCGCGCAGCATCTTCTGGTCGTCGGAGAAATCGAAATTCACGTGCGCCCTCCCTGGGCTTATAACTTGCGATTGTCAGATACGGGCGGAGCGGCCAGCCCAGAAGGGTTCGCGCAGTTTCCGCTTGAAGATCTTGCCGCTGTCCTCGCGCGGCAGTTCTGCGCTGAAGTCCACCGATTTGGGAAGCTTGAAGCCGGACACGTGCTCGCGGAGGTAGGCTCTCACCTGCTCCTGCGTCAGCGTTGCTCCCGGCTGCGGCTGCACGACGGCATGGATTGCTTCGCCATACTCATCGTCGGGAATGCCGAACACGGCGCAGTCAGCGACACCCGGCATGCGATGGAGCGATGCTTCGATCTCGGCCGGGTAGATGTTCACACCGCCCGAAATGATCATGTCCTTGGAGCGGTCGCACAGGTAGAGATAGCCGTCGGCATCGAAGTATCCGATGTCGCCCGTCGCAACGAGACCGATCTTTGTCGATGACACCCGCTTGGCGTGGTCCTTGTGATAGGTGAAATCCGCGATGTTTGTGAACATCGCCACCACCTCGCCAACTTCGCCTGCCGCAACCGAAATTCCGTCCGCATCCACGACCCGCACATCGGCGCTCGGCATTGCCTTGCCGACCGTGCCGGGGTGCGAGAGCCACTGCTCGGAATTGCAGAACACGACGCCGCCGGTTTCGGTCGAGCCGTAATACTCCATGATGACCGGCCCCCACCATTCGATCATCGCGCGCTTCACAGGCGGCGAGCATGGCGCCGCAGCGTGGACCACGAATTCGAGCGATGACAGGTCGTACTTGTCCCTGACGTCTTCCGGCAGCTTGAGCAGCCGGTTGAACATGATCGGCACCATGTGCAGGTGCGTGACCTTGTAGTCCTGGATCATGCGCAGCAGGTCTTCCGGCTCGAAGCGCGCTTCAAGATGCAGGTTCGCGCCGATGCGTGCGCACACCGAGCCGTAGGCATTCGGCGCGGAGTGGTACATCGGCCCGGTCATCACGCTGACGATCTGATCCGGCGGTCGCGTCGTCAGCCCGAAGATGGTGAGCAGGCTGCGCATCGAGGCTTCAAACTGCTCTGGCGTTGGCGACGCGCGACGCACGCCTTTTGGACTGCCGGTTGTGCCCGACGTATAGATAATCGTGCCGGGGCTCTGGCGCGGCGGACCCGACCATGGCTCGAAACCCTCCAGCCATGCCGACCAGTCCAGCGTACCCTCTGGCGGTTCGGCGGACGGCTGCGGCACGCCGTAAGCGCCCGCGATCTCCGGCGGCGTCCGTACGGTGAGCACCTGCACGCCAGCCGGGATCACGGAGCGAACCGATGCGTAGAGATCGGAATGGATAACGATGACCTTGGCACCCGAATTCTCGAAAATGTAGCGCGCCTCCTCCGGCGTCGCATGCCAGTTCACCGGGGTTGGATAGACGCCGAGCAGTCCCGCCGCCGTGCTCGCCTCGAAGAACGGAAAATCGTTGCGCAGGTAGAGCGCGATGATGTCGCCCGGCTGCACGCCGATGCTGTCCAGCCCGGTCGCGGCTTTTGCAGCGCGTGTGTTCAGATCGGCGGTACTCAGGCGGCGCTCGCCGCTGATGATTTCACCCAAGGCACTTCTCCCTGACCGATCCGGTTGGCCCGGATGCTCTGTCTCGACGTCTCACCCCGGTACGCCTCACCCTTGCGGCGTGAAGCTTACGCCAAGGCTGCGGATGGCGTGCACGAAATTGTTGGGCGCAATATCAATGGCGCCATTCCACTTGATGTCCGGCAGGCGCGTCAGCAACTGTCGATACGCCTCCTCCAGCTGGATCTGCGCCACGCGCTTGCCGAGACACACGTGCGGACCGTAGCCGAACGCAATATGCTTGTTGGCGTTGGCGCGCGCCACATCCAGCGTGTCCGGATTCTCGAACATCGCCGGATCGCGGTTGGCCGCGCCGTAATACATGATCACCTTCTCGCCCTCAGCGACCTGCTGGTCAGCGATCATGGCATCCTGCAACGCCGTCCGCCGCATGTAGATCACCGGGCTCACCATGCGGATGAACTCATCCGCTGCATTGCCCAGCAGTTCCGGTTGCGCCTGCAGTTTTGCCTTCTGGTCCGGGAATTCGGTCAGCAGCTTCATCGCGCCGGACAGCGTATTGCGCGTCGTGTCATTCCCGGCGAACACGATCAGCAGCCACGAACCATCGAGATACTCGTCACTCAGAAGCTCGCCATCGACCTGCGCCCGCGCGATGGCCGACATCAGGTCCGCCTGCGGGTCCTTGCGTCGCTTGTGCATCATGTGCAAGCCGTAGGCGAACATCTCTTCGACGTTGGAATTGAAGTCAGCGACGAACTGCATCAGCTCAAGGCTCGGCGTCAGCGACGCCTGATCGGCGGCCATGTTCTGCGCCAATTCGAGATAGTGCATCCAGTGCAGGAACTTGCCGCGATCCGGCTCCGGCACGCCAAGAATTTCGCACAGGGTGAACAGAGGCAAGCGCGAGGAGAACTCCTCGACCAGATCGCACTCCCCTTTCGGCGCTATGACGTCGATCAGGCGGGTGACTTCATTCTGCACCTTTGTTTTCAGGCCGTTGAGATAGGCCGGCGTGAAGAACGGCATATGCTCGCGACGCAGCTGCAGATGGTTCGGCGCATCCATATTGATCATGGTGTCGAACGAGGCGCGGCCGAGCAGCACATGCCCGGTCCCCACTTTCGGCGTGTCCATCAGGATGCCGCCGCGCTGCGAGGAAAACGTCGCCGGATCTCCATTCACGCGCATCACGTCGGCATGGCGCGTCACGGCCCAGAAGCCGGGGAAGTCGCCGGGCTCCGGATGCCAGCAGACCGGCGCCGCTGAGCGCATTTTCGCAAACGTGTCGAACGGCTGACCCAGAGTAAATGCACGTGGGTCGTGGAACGACAGCCCCTCGACGCGCGGGTAGGCTTCGGGAAAATTTGGACCGGGACGGCCTTCGACAGCCGTCTGGCTGATCAACTGCATGGGATGACTCGCCAACGCTTGAGATTGTCGGTCGAACGTTGCGCGCGCATAGGCTGACGCGCAAGTCATCCCCTTAGGTAAGGGCAGCTACTTCCGCAGCGAATAGTTTTGGAATTCCGTTTAGCTGCGAATGCCGCAACGCGTCAGAATGAGAATTGCTCGCGCAGGATGCGTTCGTCGAGCGCGTGCCCCTCGTTGAACAGCATCGTCATCGGACTGGAACGATCTTCGCGGACCGCGACTTTCACAAGATCGCGAACTTCCTGGGTGTCGGCCGAGGCGGCGACAGGGCGCCGTTCGGGCTCCAGCACTTCGATGTCGACGCGCGCATCGCCACGCAGCAGTGCGCCGCGCCACCGCCTTGGCCTGAACGGTGAAATGGGCGTTAGCGCCAGCAGATTGCCACCGATCGGGACAATCGGGCCGTGGGCAGAGAGATTGTACGCGGTCGAGCCCGCAGGCGTCGCCACCAACACGCCATCCGCCAACATATCGGCGAGTCGCTCGCGGCCATCCACCAGAATGCGCAAGCGAGCCGTTTGCGACGTCTGGCGCAGCAGGGACACCTCGTTGATGGCCAGCCGCTTCGTGACTGTTCCGTCCACCTGCGTCGCGGTCATCTCCAGCGGATGGATCACGGCCTTTACCGCCGTGTTGATCCGTTCCGGCAGCCCGTCCTCGACATATTCATTCATCAAGAAGCCGATCGTCCCGCGGTGCATCCCATAAACCGGCAGCCGGTCCTGAAAACGCTCCCGCAGGGTATCAAGCATCCAGCCGTCGCCGCCCAGCGCCACCACCACCTCGGCCTTGTCCAACCCGGCCTGGCCATAGCGACGGGTCATCGTTTCCAGCGCCTGCCGGGCTTCCGGCTTCTGGGAGGCCGTGAAGTGGATTTTGAGGTCAGCGCTCATTTTGGCTCCCGGTACGCACCCCGCTATAGAACCGAATAACGTAAATAACGACAGAATGACTTTCCGAACAGAGCACTATAAGTTGCCCCTACAGGGAGAAAAGTCATGGCCGATGACCTCAGGACCGTCAGCGTAAAATCCCGCGTCAGCGCCGAGGAATGGAAAACTCGCGTTGAACTCGCGGCGCTCTACCGGCTGGTCACCCTCTACGGCTGGGACGACATGATCTTCACCCACATCTCCGCCCGCGTGCCTGGACCGGAGCACCACTTCCTGATCAACCCATATGGGTTCTTCTTCGACGAGATCACAGCCTCCTCGCTGGTGAAAATCGACCTCGATGGCAATATCGTCGAGCCCACCGAATACATGATCAACCCGGCGGGCTTCACCATCCACTCCGCCATTCACGCCGCACGCGAGGATGCGAAGTTCGTGCTGCACGTCCACACCGATGCTGGCGTTGCGGTCGCCTCGACGAAGGAGGGCCTGCTGCCGATCAGTCAGCATGCGCTGATCGTCCTGCCAAACCTCGCCTATCATGACTATGAAGGCATCGCCCTCGATCTTGATGAGCGCGACCGGCTGGTGGCGGACCTCGGCGACAAGAGCGCACTCATGCTTTGGAATCACGGCACGCTGGCTGTAGGCGACACGGCGGCGGCGTGCTGGATGCAGATTTTCTTCCTTGAGCGCGCCTGCCAGATGCAGGTGATGGCCGCAGCGGGTGGTCGCGAGCATCTGCGCATTGCACCGCAGGATGCGATCGAGACGGTCAAGGAGCAGCAGACGATGGCGCGCGGCGTCGGCGCGATGCTGGCCTGGCCAGGCTGCCTGCGGAAGCTGGACCGCGAGTCGCCGGGTTACGACGCATGAGACTTGATAGACAATCGAGCTGAGGCCGATTGAGCCGAAGCCGATTGAGTGAGTGACGGGGGGACTAGATGGTTGGGGCAAGCGACCGCTTGCGCGGTGTAGTGCTGTTGGCGACGTCGGGGTCCCTCGCGCCGGTCGCCAACGCGGGCGCATGGAGCGTGCCGGCTGGCGAGCAGCAATGGCACGCCACCGTCTCGCGCGAGACAGGCGATTTCGGACAGGCCTGGCGCGCGGATGATTTCACCGAAGTCGGCATCGGAGATGGCTGGCAAGTTGTCACGAAGTTCGAGAGCCAGATAACCATCGGCGACACCTATGACGACCGCTCCGGATTTCGGCTCGGGGTGCAGAAGGCGTTCGCGATCGATGACCGCACGTCCTTCTCGCTGCTAGCGTCCTATCTGGGTGGAGAGTCGCTCGATGGCGCGGAATGCGCCGGTGGCGGGTATGAAGTCCGCGCTGCAATCGGGAGGTCGTTCTCGCTGGGCGGCCGCGAAGGCTATTTGTATGTGGAAGCGGGTCACCGCTCCCGCGAGGGGTGCGAACGGAACGTGTTCGAGGTCGCCACCGGACTGGAATTTGCCCCCTCGTGAAATCTCGGCCTCAAGGCCTGGCAGGACGGTGGATCGAGCGGCAGCACCAAGGCCGAACTGAGCCTTGGGTATGACCGCGGCTTTATGGGTGTCGGGGTGGGGTGGCGGCAGGCAGTCTCGGGGAATTTCGAGGAAAAGGGCTGGATTGTTTCGGCCCAGACGCGATTCTGATCTGGCTGTCTCGGACTTACGCAACGTTTGGCGAGCGCGCCGGCGTTTGTTAGGCTCCCACCAACAACAGTGCGATTCCGGTCGCCGCCGGATCACCAAAGGGTTGGGATATGTCGAAGCAGAAGCCGGTCGAGGTCATCACGCCTCCGAACGTTCTCAAGGCCAAGGTGGGCGGCGTACTGCCGGCCCTCGACCAGAAAGCCATCGCGCGGGCCGAGGCTGCGCTGGAAGGCATGTCCTCGCAATTTGCGGAGTGGATTAACGAGGAACTCGCGCGCCTGCTTGAGGCATGGGCCGCGTATGAGGCAGCGCCGGGCACGCCTGCCGCGCGCAACGAACTCCATCGCCGCTCACACGACCTCAAAGGCCTTGCTCCAACCTATGGCTACCCGTTGGTGGGGCGCATGTCCGGCTCCCTGTGCAAGCTGACAGGCGAGGAGCATGCCGGTCTCAATCCGCCGGACAAGCTGCTGAAGGCGCATGTTGACGCCGTGAAGGCGGCCGTGACGGGCAAGATCATGGGCGCTGATCATCCGGTCGGACTGGCGCTCGCAAACGAACTGGAAACGCAGACCAAGGCGCTGATCGCTGCCCGGTCCTGAGCAAATGAACCTTGATGAACGGCCCCGGAGTTGGCGACTTACGCCATGACGTCCTTCATGCGCTCTTCGGTGATGCCGTAGCCGGCCTCGGCTGGGATGACGAGCACCTTGCCGTCAGCGCGCTCCTCGACGCGCGGCTCGACGGTGACCACCGGTTGCAGACGCGCGGCGGCCTCGGCTTCGGCGGCGGTTCTTGAACGATCGAGCACCTGCAGGTTGAGCCGCGTCGGGAACATCAACTTCGCCTCACCCGTCAGCCGCCGTGCGAGCAGGCTCGCGGGCGACACCCACTCATGGTCAACGGCTTCGCGGCCGTCGTGGCGGACGATCTGGCCGGCGGGGGCGCGGACGAGGAAAAAGTGCGTGTCGAAGCGGCGCGGTTCAAAGTTGGGCGTGATCCAGTGGGCAAACGGCACGAGGCGGTCGAGCGTCAGGCGAAGGCCAGCGTCGCGGATGAGCTGGATGAATTTTGCGGGCTCGGCCTCGACGGCGGCGCGTTGATCGTCGAACGCTGCAGAGCCGGCGGCATCGACCTCGGCGCCACCGCGCGTTGCGAGCAGCAGACCGGACTCCTCGAACACTTCTCGGGCGGCAGCGATACGGAGGGAGCGCGCGTAGTGATCGTACGTGCCGTCCGACAAATCATCCCATGCGGGATCGGCATCGGCGGGACAGACCTTGCCGCCGGGAAACACCCAGGCACTGGCGCCGAACGCCATGCCGGCGCTGCGGCGAACCATCAGCACTTCCAGGTTTGATCCCTGAGGAGCGGGCGCATCGCGCACGATCAGCACAGTGGACGCAGGCTTGGGTTTGTCGGCTTCGGTACTCATTAGTGCTCCGTAAACCTTCAATATTGATGGCCGATTTGCTGAAAATTCACTGATCGCATTTCGGCTGACCTTCAGGCGGCTCTGGTATCAGGAGGATAACTCAGAGCACCTCAGCCGGGACCAAGCAATGACCCAAGCGCGCGCCACTCATCTGCGCCTCGTCCAGACCGAGCCCCTGCCGTTGTCCGTCCGCGTGCCGCGCATCCGTTTCCGCTCCGTCGTGCGGCTGGCTGATGGTGAGGCTTTCGGCATCCACGCTGAATCAGACATTAATTTCGAGGACACTTTCCACCCCCGCCACCTCACCGGCGCCCCCCTCCCCTCCGCCGCCGCCTGGCTCGGCGACCTGATCGAGCGCGCCGGTCGTCTGGCGCAGGAAACCGGTAACACACAGCGTCCGCTGTCGATCCTCGCGCCGATGGCCGCGCTGTCCGACCCGGACGCTCCGATGGCGGCTGAAGCTGGCATCGCCCGCGCCGGCATGTTGCCGCAGGAAGTCCGGATCGATTTCTGCGACGGTACCGTGTCCGCGCTGGACGATCTGGCTCTGGATCGCGTTGATGCGTTCCGTCGTCGTGGCTTCCGTGTCGGCCTCGACGCCCGCAAGTCGTGGCGCACGCCGATGGGTGCACGCGCCCGCATGACGTTTGAAGCGGTGCGCCTCGATCCGTCGCGCCTCGCGGCGCTCGAGATCCCGATGACGCGCCTTGAAGTTGCAGCCGCCGAGGGCGTCGCCCTGATTGCCGAGAATGCTCTCTGGCGCGACGCCGACCAACTCGCCGAACTGGGCATCAGCTTCGCCGTGGCGCCGCGCACCGACGGTTGAACGCGGGCCTGCAGTCGGACTGGCGTGCGCCGTCCGGGATGCTGTGGCTCTGAGCCCGATGGAGGGCCCGGGGACGCGGGATGTCCCGCGTGATTTGGCGATGCCGTTGCCAGCACTACCAGTAGAAGAAGAGACAACGCGGATCCCGCGTCCCCGGCAGGTGTTGGGTCACTGGCCTCGAACAGCGGTATTGTCCCCCGCCTGACGTGGTTTGCCTCCGGCGTGCGGGTCAGGCTGTTCAGACCCGATCCCCCGAAACGCGGGGTTTGACCAAACACTGGGTCTGGACCTGCTGCAGCGGGGATTTCACCGCCGCAGCCCCCGCGTACTGCCGAGCCTCGCCTTTCGGGGTCGGCACGGACTTTCACGCTCACCTGCATCCACCCCGCGCCGTTGAACGGTGATCAGCTGCCCTCCTGCGAGGTGGATGAGCGGAGTATCTCACGGGTGGGAAAGCGTAGGATGGAGATATTGCGCAATGGCGTTTTGGGCGCGCAAGTGTTTGGAATTGCAGGAGCCGAGGCGGGAACCATGTGTGCAGATTCGGCGGATAAGTCGGGGTGGCGACGGCATGGAAGCGTGTTTATAGAGCTCTCGGCTCAAGGCCGGAGAATGACCCCCAGACCTTAGCTTATGAGCGCGTAGTCCATGTCGAGTTCGTCGGCAGCCTGTTCGAGGCGGCGCTCGACGGTCTCCGACACCAGCGCGCGATAGGGGGCTGCGACGCGCAGGGTGAGCGTGTCGCCATCGCAGGTGAGCTTTGCGTGCTTGAGCAGGGCGGCGGAGCGGCCCGAGAAATCTGCGGCGAGGCGCATCAGGGCGCCGAGGGCGCG
>JBBQJV010000042.1:0-33851 GCA_038326205.1 Caulobacterales bacterium
ATCCCGCCAACGAAGGAGATCGGCGCCACGGGCGAGACGGTGACCATCGATGGCGTAAAGCTGGTGTTCCAGTTCACGCCGGGCACCGAAGCGCCGGCGGAAATGAACATCGATTTCCCCGACTGGAAGATCGTCGACATGGCCGAAAATGCCAATGCGACGCAGCACAACATCCTCACCCCGCGCGGCGCCGTGGTGCGAGACGCGAAAGTGTGGGCGGAGGGCCTCACGAAATCGCTTCGCATGTTTGGCGACAGCGACGTGCTTATCACCAGCCATGGCTGGCCCCGCTTCGGCAACGCGACCATCCGCGATTATCTTGGCAAGCACCGCGACGCCTACGCCTTCCTGCACGACCAGACCGTTCGCCTGATGAACCAGGGCCTGAATGGCGACGAGATTGCAGCCAAGTTGAAGCTGCCGGCGGAGCTGGAAAACGAATGGTATGACCGCCCCTATTACGGCTCGCTGAGTTTCAACGCGCGCGCGGTCTACCAGTTCTACATGGGCTGGTATGATGCCAACCCCTCCAACCTCGCACCGATGCCGCCGGTCGAGACCGGCAAGCGCTATGTCGAGGCGATGGGCGGCGCTGCGCACGTCTACACGCTGGCGCAGGCCTCCTACGACAAGGGCGACTACGCATGGGCGGCCGAACTGCTCAACCATGTCGTGATGGCGGACAACACGAACGCTGCCGCCAAAGACCTGCTGGCGCGCTGCTACGACCAGCTCGGCTGGCAGGCGGAGCCTTCCACCTGGCGCAATATCTATCTCACCGGCGCGAAGGAGCTGCGCGATGGCGTAGGACCGCCGCGCGGCACGCCGGCGTCACAGATGGCCTCGCTTGCCAACCTGCCGATCGGCCAGTTGATCGACCTGCTTTCGGTGCGGCTAAGCCCGGAGAAATCAGCAGGCCAGAGCGCCAAGCTCGCCTTCGTCCTGAGCGACAGCAACGAACGCACCTACATCACCATCGCCAATGGCGTGCTGGTGCATGAGGAGATCGCGGCGCCCGGCCCGGTCGATGCAACGCTGACCCTGACGCGCGCGGATTTCCTCGGCGGCATCTTCGGCGGCCAGCCCCTGCCCCCGAAGATCGCAAGCGGAGCTGCAAAGCTGGAAGGGAATCCGCAGGCAATGCTGAAACTTGGCCAATGGATGGACCTGCCGAACCCGGTATTTCCGATCGTGTCGCGATAAGAGCCCGCCCACAAAACAAGCCGGCGGGCCTCTCCTTCTGTGTGAGAGGGGCCGCCGCATGGCTTGCAGTCTGGCTCGCCGGTTCTGTTGCCGGCTTCGGGGAGCGGCTGTCTTACGCAGCCTGTTTTGTCGCAGAGATCCCGGCGTCCCATTCGAACTCGGGATAGAACCGATCCATCATCCGCGAGACGTAAGCGACCAGGCGCAGGTGGCTGATAGCGGCGTCGCGCACGGGCGTATCGAAGAACGGCGTCATCGCACCTGCGAGCGTCGCGAAGATGAAAGCGTCGGCGCCGCACGGTTCATCGCGCATGAGACACAATTTGTCGCCGATGAACACATCCAGCGCATCGAGCGAGCGTCCCGCCAGCATCACGATCTCGTCTTCGGTGTGGCGGGCGATGCCCCGCGCGAGGAAGCCCGCACGAACCCGCTCCAGCACATCCTTGATGATCGCCCCGCGCTGTTCGTCCGGCGCGCCATTGAAGAACTGCGCCGGGCCCTTCTCGAAGTTGGCCGGAACGAGCCAGCGGAAATAGACAAACGCCGGCGCCAGCTCGCGGTCGATCATCAGCTCGACTGCCAGCGCCGTTGCGCGTTCCACCGGCGAGAGGCCCGCGTCGAAGTCTATGCCGTGCTCGCGCTCGAGATGCATGCGGATGAAGGTGCTGTCGCCGATCAGCCGGCCGCCATCATCGATGAAGGGAAGTTGCCCCTTGGGCGCTTGCGCGGGATTGGCTGGGCGCTTCTCGTAGGCGAGACCCGCCATGCGCAGATGCACCTCGGTCTTCGTCCCATAGGGGCTGACTTCTGGAAGGCCGAAATTGGGACCGAAGCCGGAAAGCGTGATCATCGGTTTATCTCCTTCGCTACCCGGCTTGACCTGTTCAAGCCTGATGACACATACCTGCCAGACCGCTGCTGACAGCATATTGTCAGCAGACATCGGAAGGCGAAAACATGCGGAAAGCGGACCGTCTTTTCGAGATCATCCAGATCCTGCGGCGCTCGAAAAAGCCGATCACGGCGGACGCAATGGCAGCAGAACTGGAGACGTCCAAACGTTCCGTCTATCGCGACATCGCAGCGCTGCTTGCCCAGCGGATACCCATCCGTGGCGAAGCGGGCATCGGTTATGTGCTCGACAAGGGCCTCGACATGCCGCCGCTGATGCTGACCACCGACGAGATCGAGGCGGCGGTGCTGGGCGCACAGTGGGTGATCAATCGCGGCGATCCGCAATTGTCGAAGGCTGCGCAAGACCTGCTGGCGAAGATCGAGGCGAGCATTCCCGAACGCCTGCGTCCCTACATCGACGATCCTGCCCATGGTGTCGTGCCGGTGCGTGACCGCTCGACAGACGCGATTGATCTCGGCGTGGTGCGCGGCGCGATCAACAACTCGCGCAAGATGAAGCTGGAGTATCGCGACGTTGAGGGCCGGCCGAGCGAGCGCGTGATCTGGCCAATCATCCTGGGCTATTATGAAACGACGCGCATCATCTGCGCCTGGTGCGAGACGCGAAAGGATTTCCGCTCGTTCCGGTCTGACCGCGTGGTCACCGCCACCGTGCTGGATGAGCGCTTTCTGGAACGGCCATCATCGCTGCGCGTGAAATGGCGGAAAGCGATGGAGGCCGAATGGAAGCGCCGCAAGGCCGACGCGGAAACGCGCGGCGACTGAGGACGCTCCAACCCCAATTACCTCCACCGAAAAAGAAGACGCCGACCCCGTGAGGGATCGGCGCCAGGTGTCCAATTGCGGGAGCACCGCCATTGGGAAGTCCGAAAGTCTAGAACCGGATCTGCAGTTCCACACCGTACGTACGGGGCGGACGCAGCGTTTCACCGACCTGGTAGCAGGACTGAGCCGGAGCTGAGCCGAACCCAGGCGTGGTGCCGGGAGTGGTGAAGCACTCTTGCGGCGCGACATAACGAGAAGGCGTCGTCCCCGTCGCCGGGGCGACAGTGGATGTCGAAGCTGTCTCCACCAGGCCCGCGCCGCGGTTGTCGTAAACGATCTGGTCGAACATGTTACGCACAAACCCGATCAGGCTGATGTTGCCGTCGGCGCTCGTCCACGTCACGCGACCGTCCGTCTGATCCCAGGCCGGGATCTCGGTGTAGCTGCGGTTGAAGATCGAGCTGTAGGCGGTGTCCTGCCAGAAGTAGCTGAGCGAGCCGTCGATTTTGGCGCCGTCTTCCAGATCCCACGTATACGTCCCGTTGAGCGCAATCTTGTTCTTCGGGCTGAAGGGAAGGATGTTGCCATTCAGGTTCTGGCCCTGAACTCCGTGACACGTGGTGGCAGGCGTAACCACAAACGGAGGCGGGGGGTTGGTGCAATTAGCGGCAGCGCCAAGCGGTTGCGCCCCCTCACCCAGAGCAAACGGGTCAAGGTTGTGGACCAGAGACGGTGAGTCACCGATCTCCGGGTTCGTATAACCGTAGTTGAACAGGAAGCGGAGGTTATCCGTCGGATACCAGATCGTCTCAAGCTCGAAGCCTGTTGTCTTGGTATTCGGGAGGTTGACATAGGACGAGTACGGGGCCGGGCGCGGCAGCGGACCCGCACCGTCCGGATCGTCTGGCACGATGGTGTTCGAGACCTGATACCCTTGGTAATCGTAGTAGAACGCAGTTGCGTTCGTGGTCAGGTTCCATTCCGGCCATTCGCGCTTGAAACCAAGTTCGACGGCATCGACGAGTTCCTTGTCCGTGTACGGGGTAGAGACCATCGTACAGAAGGTCGCGGCGCAGCCCAGACCGCCAGGCTTGTAGCCACGGTTGTATTTTGCGTAGATCAACGTGTCGTCATCTGGCGTCCAATCGACCCCAAGTACCCCGGTTACCTCTTCCCACGAAGCTTCGAGGTCGCGGTAGGCGTTGCCGAATTGGTCCGTGTAGACGCCGTACCGCGTCTTGTCGGCAGAGTTCCCGGTCGGACAGGAAGCACCGGCGCCGTTGGCAACAGTCTCATTGGTATTGGTCACACCCACGCCGGCTGATCCGCACGGATTTGCTGCGGAGACCGTGCTTGGATCTGGTCCACCCAGCGTTCCCGTGACGTCGACCCTCGTGATCCCGGCAGGATACAGGCCGAAGAGAGCTGCAATAATTTGGTGGTTGATGACCCTCGAATATTCGCGGGTGTCCGAGGTATCGCTCGACCAGCGCAAGCCAGCTGTAAACTTCAGCTGGTCATTGAGCTGGTAGTCAGTCTGCAAGAACGCGCCGTAGGCATTGTTCAGGCCCTGGTTGTTGGTCCGGAACATCAACGAAGCACCGGGGATGGGCGCGCCTGAGCCGATAGTCCTGCCAGTGTTGCTGGCCTGAATCGTCGTATACTCAGGTTGAGGCGTCAAACTGAAAATTGGGCCACCCGGATCATGGATTTGCGAAACGAAGATGATCTGGTTGTAGTTCTCCTGATACTGATAGATGCCGCTGGTGAGCTGCAAGGGGCCGTCCCAGGTCGAGATCAAGTTCAGTTCGTTGGAGTACCAGCTGCGGTTCTCGTTATAATCGGACACGCGCTCGGTATAGTAGGTGCGCCCCGGCGCTAGGCAGGCGGCGCTTCCGCAGACGAAGCTCTTGACGGCTGTGCCATCCTGATCCTGCTGCAGGTTGTAGTGGTACCAGACGTAGCCTCCGAGGTATTTCACATCGAAGCCAGGCGCATGATAGACGGCCTCGACCGCAAGCTCCGAAGTCGGCGCCAAATACGCGAAGTTGGTGAAATCGGTGTTGAAGCCGTTCCGGTCAGTAAGCGAAGGGTTCGTGGCCTGCGTACCGGTCTGAACCCGGGCAGGGTCGGATAGCCCGAACCATCCGTTTGGACCAAGGTCGGCTGTCGAGTTGAAGAAGCGCGTGTTGTAGTCGTAAGGCGCGTCAACACCTGTGCGGGCACCCGGCGCGCCCAACCGTTGATCCCAGCCGAGACTACCGGCGCGGATCCAAAGATCGAGATCCTCACCAACATCGAACTCGAGCTGACCTTCGTAGTACACGTCGTCGCGCCGACCGCCTTCAGACTCAAGACCGGAGTAGTTGGTCAGATATCCTTCGTTCTGGGCCTGGCGTGAATAGCCGAAGCGATAACGAGCCCAGTCCGTGATCGGGCCGGCAACCGTGGCCGCAACACCGAGCTGGCCGAAATTGCCGGCGTTCATGTTCATCTGGCCTTCGAACTCTTCCGTCGGCCGCTTGGTGATGACGTTCAGCGCGCCGCCGATCGAGTCGCGTCCGTACAACGTACCCTGCGGGCCGCGCACGACCTCGACACGGTCCACGAAGATAGGTTCGCGGCTGGCCGGGATGGCGGACGAGAAGTAGACGCCGTCGACATAGTTCGAGATACCGGAGCGGATCCCGAAGTTGTTCGACGTACGCGTGACACCGCGCATGCCGAGACGGTCGCTGGCAGTCGAATACGAAAGGCCGGGTGCGAAGTTCGTGTAGTCTTGGACTGTCGTCAGGCCGATCTCGTCACGCAGTTCGGACGTGATGGCGGTAACGGCAACGGCGATGTCCTGGACCGACTCTTCCCGCTTGTTGGCCGTGATGATGACGACGTCACGTTCCGCGCGGTTCGTCCCCTGACCTTCGCCCGCCTGGGGCGCTGTCTGGGGTCCTGATTCCCCTTGTTGGGCAAAGGCTGGCATCGCAATGCCGAGCGCCAACAGGCTCACTAATGAAATACGTTTAAACTGCGCCATTCGACGCGTCCTCCCTGGCAGCGATCCTCCCGAGACGTCCTGTCTTTAAGTCTATGACGCCTGCGCGAGCCTGATCTCTTAGCGCTCTCGCAGTCGTGACCTTTCAAGACACCGTCCCTGCGCGTCAACGGTGCCGCTAGGGAAGGATATCGCTAGGTAAAATCGTATGTGTCTTCAATGCACTCCGCACTGCAGCACAGCTAACGAGCCGGTAATTCCGTTGCGGCATCACGTATGCGTCAATGACATTTATCACGTCAGACGCTACGGCAGTCACGACAGCGTTACCGCGCACGTAAGGTGGATTCGACCGGGACATGCGTCCAGAATTTTGCACTGCAGCGTGGTATTTTCGTGCATCACGCGGAATATATTTTCATTTCCGCACGTATTTGGGGCTTCGGCGCAACAATCGTGCCCGCGAAACCCTGCGAGGTCTTAACGCCTCAAATGGCCTCGACGGTGATGCTGTCAAAGTCCCCGCGCCAAAGTTTTTGCGCTTCAGCCAAGGTCGCAGCGCCTTCCGCAGCGCGCCCCTGCGCAAGCTGCGCCTTCGCGAGGATCCAGAGCGCCAGCGGATCATGCTTCCATCCGGCGAGTGAGGTTGTGGCTTCCGACTCGGCTCTCGCCAACTCACCAGCCTTGAGATAGGCGGCGGCCAGCGAGCGGCGCAGCGGATACCACCAGGTCGGCGGATCCATGAACGTGCCGAACTCCTTCTCCTGCAGGGCCGCTCCCGCGCTGAAGCGGTCGATGGCCGCACGCGTGTTGCCCTCCGCCATCGCAAGACGGCCTTCGAGCACAGCCAGCGCGATCTTTCCTTCGGCGTCATCGCCCACGACCTTGCGCAGCTTGTCCCGCTCGCTCCGCGCTCTCGCTGCGTCGCCCTTCTGTAGGAACGCCTCGCCACGACCATACGCCTGGTAGATGCGGAAATAGTCGCTGTCGCGGGTGCTGCCAGGAAGCGCGAGCATCTGGTCCGGCGCATACCGCGCGAGCGCCACGTAGGTACGCGGCGTCGGATCGCGGCTCATCTTCTCCCGGTCCGGCGGATAGGCCTTCCTCGCGTGCTCGGCAAAGCGCAGCGCCAGCGGGCCATCGCCGGACATCATCGCGCCCGCAAGCCCGAATGCGAGATTGTGCCCGTAATACATGGGCAGCCTGAAGTCCTTCAACATCGGCGGACGCGGATCGCCGCCACCCGCAATCCACGTCGCGTCCATCGCGATCGCCCGTGCATTCACCACAGCCGCTTCGTGATAGAGCCCTGACCGGAAGAACGTATGCCCCGGCATGTGAACAAGATGGCTAGCGGCGGGCGCAAGTGCGCCAAGGCGCTTGGCAAAGGGAAGCGCGTCTTCAGCGCGATCGTCGAATTCGGTGGCGTGGATATAATAATGGATCGCCCCGGTGTCGTTCGGGTGGTCCTTCAGTACGGTCTCCAGCAGCACGAGCGCTGACGCCAGATCAGCCGTCTTCTCCTCGCGCTTGACCATCATAAGACTATGAGCCGCAAGCACGGTCAGCTCCGTCGTGTCCGGATAATCCGCCGCGATCCTAACCAGCGTGTGCGCGAAAGCGCTCGCTTTCGTCACGTCTTCCGCGCTCGCGCCATCTTCTGCGGGCTTCTTGCTGGCGACTTTCTTCCCATTCGCAACCGGCGCCGGAGCCGCATAGCGAGCCACCATCGCATCGGCGAGACGGCGCGCCAGATCATCGCCCGGCTTGACCAGCGATTGCGCGCGCGTCGCCGCCGCAAGTGCAAGCTGGCGCTCGTCGTCCTCAATGCCGTAATTCAGCGTCGGCCCCAGCGCCCACGCTTCGCCCCACGAACAAAGCGAACAGGCGGGATCGAGTTCAACCGACCGCTTCATCGCCGCCTTGACGTCCTGATGGTAGAAAGCGTGGCTGAGCGCGAGGCCGTAATTGAACCAGTGCTGCGCCTCGGCATTGGTCGTGTCGACCTTGAACCCGCCCGTCCCCATGCCCTCGGAGAGCCTGATGTCCGGCGCGATGTTCTCGAGCCCCAGTGCCTCGGCCGAGCAGAGCGCATTGATCGCCAGAAGTGTGTCCGCCGTGATCTCGGCGGCCGGCGTCAACGTTGCGACCGGCGGCACGGCCGCCGGCCCGCCAAAGCTCGCGCAGGCAGCCAGGTTCGTGGCCACGATCAGGGCGATGGATCTGCGCATCAAGTGCTCCGTGATTTGGCGAGAAACTAGAGGGATAAACGCCGCGGCGGAAGCCTGCCCCGTCCCATCGCCCGGCCCACACCGCGCGATACGCCCTCGCTGTGGCAGCGCGCGAACGCGATGTTCGGCGTGATGACAGAAAAAGCTCACACCATCGCCGACCTCGCTTTACGCCATCATATCTCGCGCGAGGAGCGCCGCGAGATCCGGATCCGCCTCAGGCCGGTCGAGAACCGCACGCCGCAAATAATCCGGGGAAATGGCGTTGCGCATTCAAGATGATGCGCCGGGTACATCCCGAAGGCGATGACAGGCCCCCATCGAAAAAGCCCCAACGCGCCATCCGCCGCATCGCACGTTTCGTCGCAGGTATGCCACGCGAAGCCCTCGACCCGCTCGAACCGATCCGGGCCTTCGTCGCCGCGCGCCTCCCCGACTTCGATGGGCCCCAGCCAGAGCGGGAATAGCGCTCACCACAAATGCCCGATCACAAATCGCGCGAGCCCAAGCCCGCGTGATCACAAACCCATGCAAGAAAGTTCGAATACATGACCAACACCCCCACCCGTCATTTCGGGCGGAGGCGCGTTTGCGCCGGAGACCCGGAACCCAAACCATTGGCCGAGACCGCAGCACTTGGTGTCCGTTGCTACCGGGTTCCTGCTCTACGCGCTGCGCGTTTCTGGCGGAATGACAGTGAA
This sequence comes from Caulobacterales bacterium, assembly GCA_038326205.1. Classification (GTDB taxonomy): domain Bacteria; phylum Pseudomonadota; class Alphaproteobacteria; order Caulobacterales; family Hyphomonadaceae; genus UBA7672. The sequence continues at coordinate 8,811 of JBBQJV010000042.1, forward strand.
AGAAATGGACAGATGCTCGCGCCTTCGATCAACGACGCTCAAACTCGCGAATCACGAAAGCCGCTTCATTGTCCGTATCGGCCTCGACTTTCACGGCCGACGTTTCGCGCCACAGCGAGCGATCGAAGTCAGGGAAGAAGACGGTGGCCTCCCGTGTAGCATCGACCTCGGTGAGGGTGATGTGGGTCGCGACCTCAAGGCCGGCCGCAAAGATGGCGGCGCCTCCGATGATGGCGACCTCGTTGACGCCAGTTTCAGCCGCCATGGCGCGACCGGCAGCGAGCGCCGGCGGCAGGCTCGAGAAAACGAAGGCGCCGGGCGCGATGAAATCGAGATTGCGGGTCGCGACAATGTTGGGCCGACCGGGCATCGGGCGCTTGGGCAGGCTCTCCCAGGTCTTGCGCCCCATGACGAGCGGGGTCTTTGCCGTGACGCGCCGGAAATTGGCCATGTCGGCCTTGAGGCGAAAAAGCAGGCGGTTGTCGCGGCCAAGCTCGCCGCGCCCGCCTATCGCGGCGACGATCCGGACGCGGACGGGATCAGTGGTTGCAGGAAAGGTGGACGATGGCACGGGAGACTCTGTAATGACTGGCGGCTGGCATTTGACGTGCCGGCGGGGACAGGCCAGTCGAACCCTCGTTCGGCGGCGGATGCAAGTGCTTCGGGGTCTTTCAGTATGGACTCAATCTGGAACGAGATCGTCTCGGCGCTGACGAATGGGAGCCCCGCGCAATTCCCGCTGGCGCTCGCCGGCATGACGGCGACCGCCGCCCTGATCTGGTATCTCAAGGGGCGCACATGGGCGTTCATCTATGTCGCGCTCATCCCCCTGCTCAACTGGAGCTTCGGCAAGAGCAAGGGTATCGAGATCGATGTGACGTCTACGTTTGGCGCCATCTTCGGCACGAACCACCCGATCATCTTCAACCCGCTGACGATCGCGACCGGCATGGTCTTCGTCGTCCGCGATTTCGTGCAGCGCGAAATGGGCCATCGCGTGCTGATCCTGATGGCGCTCGCGATTGGCTGGTCGTTCTATTATTCGTGGGCCGTGATCGCGCTGGCGTCGGGTATTGCGTTCGCGATTTCCGAAACGTCGGACTGGGTGATCTTCACCTTCACGAAATACCGGCTGTCGACGCGCATCGTGCTGTCGAGCGCCCTTGCGGCGCCGATCGACACGACGGTCTTCCTCTATGGCGCAGACCTCGCCCGCCAGATGCAGCTCGGCGATCCAGCCGGCAACATGCTCAACCCGCCGAACTGGATCCTCTTCATCCTAGGCAAGATGATCGGCGCGGTTGTCGTGTCCTACATGATCCGCCGGCGCGAGGATCGCGGCGAGATCGATCCTGCGGCGGCCTGACAACAGCCCGCCCCAAACAGAAAGGGCGGCCCTGATGGACCGCCCTTGCCGCAGCTCTTGCGAGCTTTGTTTCCAGCTAGACCGGAAAGCCTGGCTTAGTGAGGAGCCGGCTCGGTCGTCGTGGTCGTGGTGGTCGTGGTGGTGGCAGCCGGATCGGCAGCCATCGGTTCAGCAGCCATCGGTTCAGCAGCCATCGGTGCAGCGGCCATCGGTTCAGCGGCCGGAGTTTCGACGGTGGTGGTCGTGGTTTCAGTTTTGGGGGCTTCCGGGCTGCAGGCAGCCAGAGCGAGTGCGGCAGTCGACATAGCGGCGACAACGATCAGTTTGAACGACATTGGATAGATCCCTCCGACGGATCATGCCCGCCTCGGGAATGAAAAGTCCGGGCGGCGTCTGTCTTTTGAACGGGGCGAGGAAAAGCACAAGACCGTGAAAGGTTAGGTTTCAGTCAGCATGGAACTCCGTTCGTCAACGAGGCGCCACGAGGACCATGTCGCCGGTCGCCAGGCCGGGTTCGCACTTGCGGCACGGCGAAAAGCGCCGATGGCAAAAAAGCCTTGAATCTATTGGAATGTCTGATTTGGCACTGCCGCGCCTGCGAAAACCGAGGAAGACGCACTCAGACCGCTACCGGCGCTTTTATGTGCGCATCCGGGGCGTAATCCATTAACGTGAAATCTTCGTAATCCCAAGCGAACAGGTCGGTTTTTGATGGATTTATGGTCAGCTTCGGCAGGGGCTTGGGTGCCCGCTGTAACTGAAGCCGCGCCTGCTCGAAGTGATTCGCGTAAAGGTGAACGTCGCCGAACGTATGCACGAACTCTCCCGGCTCAAGCCCCGTCGCCCGTGCCATCAGGATCGTCAGCAACGCATAGGACGCGATGTTGAAGGGTACGCCGAGGAACACATCGGCCGAGCGCTGATAGAGCTGGCAGGACAGCTTTCCATCCGCCACGAAGAACTGGAACAGGCAGTGGCAGGGCGGCAGCGCCATGCGGTCCACGTCGGCGGGGTTCCACGCCGAGACGACCAGCCGCCGCGAGTTGGGATTGCGCATGATCTCGTCGCGTACCCAGGTGATCTGGTCGATGGTGCGGCCATCCGGGGTCGCCCAGCTGCGCCATTGTTTTCCGTATACGGGGCCAAGCTCGCCCTCGGCGTCTGCCCACTCGTTCCAGATGCTGACGCCTCGCTCCTGCAGCCATTTCACATTGGTCTCGCCGCGCAGGAACCAGAGCAGTTCAACGATGATCGAGCGCATATGCAGCTTCTTGGTCGTGAGCATCGGGAAGCCATCGCTTAGATCGAAACGCATCTGGCGCCCGAACACGCCGCGCGTGCCCGTACCCGTACGATCGCCGCGGTCGGCGCCGTGGTCGAGGATGTCCTGCACGAGGTCGAGATACTGGCGCATGAATCGTTCCCGGCGACTTCAGTGCTTCAAGTGATGGGGGGCCGGCGCACGATTGACAAGGCAGTCCCGGCGAGGCGGCGTACTGAAGAAAATTCACAGCCTGTGGATGACCCGAATGACGACCCGCAAACGGGGGAATGACCTGCCCAGCCTTTACGCCCCGGCTCGGCGCTCGGGCCGCAGCAAAGATCGCGACTCTCTCTCAGCTCTCGAAGGTAATCGAGGCCGACGTAGCGGCCTTGCACGGCATGGGACCCAATGCACTCGCACCCCTGAAAGCCGCGAAGAAGGCGAAGGGGCTGGCGTTTAGGAGGGCGTAGCTCCCCCTACTCCGCAGCCATTGCATGGCTTGCAGCCAGCCTGCGCTGGAGCCAGGCGCGGACGAAGCGGTTTGTCTTGGCGGCGGCGGCGGTGGGCAGGCGGTTGAAGGCGTGAGGGCCTTCGGGCGCCACGATGAGGCGGGCATTGCCGCTGGCAGCTTTCCAGCGCTCGGCCATCAGGCGGCTGTCGTCGATAAGCGGATCGATCGTGCCGCACAGAAGCAGCGCGGGCGGCAGGCACGCGAGATCGGCATAGAGCGGCGAGACATCTGGCGCGCGGCGGCCGACGTCATCACGATCCGGCAGCAGGTTCGCCAGACCTGCGATCATCGCGGGGCCATCCAGCACCAGCGTTTCGCGTGGCGCGTTGCGGACGCTGGGCGTACACGACAAATCGTAGGGACCATAAAAAAGAACCGCGCCACGCAGGCGCGCGAAGTCGGCGCGAGTGTCGCGCAAGCGGAGCAGCGTGCAGGCCGCCAGATGTGCGCCGGCGGATTCGCCGCCGATGAAAAGGTCATGCGTGCCAAACTCAGCGGCGGCCTGAGTGAAGATCCAGTCGGCGGCGGCGGCGGCCTGCGCGATCTGATTCTCGAAGGTGGTGTCGGGCAGCGTAGTATAGTCGACGCTGACGACGACGAGGTTGCAGTCGCGCGCAATTCGGGCGTTGAGTCTATCATCCATCGACGCCGCGCCGATAGCCCAGCCGCCGCCATGATAGTCGATGTAGACGCCGCCGGGTTTCTCCGATGCGGGGCGGAGGATACGCAGCGCGACGCTGTGTCCGTTCCAATGGATGCGGCGGGTCGAGATACGAACACCACGCACGCCGAGCGGCGCATAGGCGCCTGCACCGAGCATAGTCTGGATCATCATGCGGCCAAGCGGCGTCGGCGCACGAAAGCGGGGCGCCCAGTGCAGCCGCCGGTTCATGCGGCGGACCTGCTCCATCTCCTCTGGCGTGAAATCGGGAAAGGGTTCGAGCATGGCGGCATCCGGCTTCTCGAACAAAGGTAGGCGGCGGGAGACGGCGGGACAATGGGCGAATGGTGTGCTGCGAAACACGAACGCGCAGCGGCTTGTCCAGTCTCCATGCGTCGTACCGATCCACCTTGTGCTTCGCGGTGGAGGAGGCTCGGACACCATTCCCGTCAAATTTGCAGGTCTTGATCCCAAAGCCCGAGCAGCGGCTTGAAGCCGCTGAAGATCATGCGCTTGCTGTCCAACGGCATCTTGTCCATGGCGCCATCCAAACGCGGGTCGGCCATGAGTTTTTTTGACCTCGTCGCGCAACTCGCGTGACGGGTAGACGATTCACGAAGAGATCAAGACCTCGGCAGCCTTCGCCATCACGGCGCGCGGGAAGGAGGCGAGTTCGCCGTGAGGCACGTCGACGCCTACAGTTTCGACACAGGCGATGGCGCCGTGCTCCAGCCAGACTTTCTCACCCAGTTGCGCGGTCTCGCGGTATTTTTCGAGATTTGCTTTGGGAACGGCGATCAAAAAACCCTCGACACACGCCATGGCGTTTCTACTTCTTGTGGTTGCTGCTGCAAGGACGTTTGGGCGAGGTTGGTTCCGACATAGACTTCGAAATTGACGTGAGGAAATGACAGCGGCGGTCTTCCTCCTTTGACGCGAAGCGTCGGGGAGAGGGATCGCGACGTATTCATCGCCGCACGAGGGGGCAACCCTTGAACCCGCATTCCCGATCCAAACACATTCCCGATCCAAACTTGTGCCTCGCTTACACGCAGGCCAAGCTGGCGGCATTGCAGGACGAGCAGCGAGACACAGATCATGACGGGGATGCCGGAGATCGATCTGCCTGCAGGCACGCGGCGCGCGTCGCAGGATGACTGGCGGCAGGTCGGCGGGATCATAGCAGAGGCGTTTTCGGAAGACCCGGTGAACCTCTGGATCTTCGGAAATCCAGCGCCGATGCCGACGGTGTTCGGCGCGCTGGCAAAAAGCGTCTACCTGCCGCGCGGATTCTGCCAGCTCATCGATGGCAAATCTGGGGGTGACGCGGGCGCGACGATGTGGAGCCACTCATCGGCGGATCGCGAGCTGTCGCTGATCCCGACGTTGGCGCTGGTGGCATCAGTGATCGGCAAGGGATCGAAGGGCGCGGTGAAGCGGGCGCTGGGCGCGAGCGACCTCATGCAGAAAGAGCATCCGAAGACGCCGCATCTCTACCTGTTCGCCATCGGCACGCGGAAGGCGGCGCGCGGCAAGGGGCTGGGCAAGGACCTGATGGCGCCGGTGCTGGCCGCCGCGGATCGCGACCGCCTGCCCTGCTATCTCGAGAACTCGAACCCGGCGAATACCGGTTTTTATCGCAGCTGCGGTTTCGAACGGATGAAGCTGTTCGTGGCAGGTCCGGGCGGTCCACCGCTCGAAGCGATGTGGCGAGAGCCGAAGGCGCCGGTTTGATAAGCGAGCATTGGTGAGCTCGCCCTCAGATCGCGTCGAGGCCTTCCATGAGAGCCGGATCGATCTCGACACGTTTTCCCTGTCGGTAGTTGACGACGGTCAGCTTGGCTTCATCGGGAGACATGCCCTGGCGGAGGATCAGGCGATCCATGAGCGTGTGCTCATCGCGGTATGCTTCTTCAGGGGTGCGTGTCGCAATCATGGCAAGACCTCCGTGACTCATTCGTGACGATTAGTGGCGCTGCAGGATGGCGAACGAGAACGCACGCGCGCCCCGCAGATGTCTATGCGCGCTGATATGAGGCGGCATTCGGGCAACTGAACGGCTGCGCGGAGGTTTAATATTCCGACTGCGATAGCATCGCTGATGCGCGCGTTCACGTGCGTCTTCGCCAGTGCGAAGGCGCGAGCCGGCTCTCATGCGGTTTGATGCAAATTGCTCGTGTTTGATGCGAACGACTTCTTCGCATGTGCGGAAGTCCATGCAACCCACACGGACGTCGCAACGATTTAATGACAGCGAAATTTCGCTGCAGTGAAGTTCGCCCGATCGTGTGACGAGAATTTATTTCTTCGCCAGATGCGCAGCCTGTTCCGTCATCTCGGTTGACTCATCGGCGCCGGCGATCGGGCCGTCAGCCTCAAGTGTCTTCGAGCGGAACAGCAGGCCGGCAAGGCCTGCGCCAACGAGCGGGGCGATGATGAAGAGCCAGAGCTTCTGCAACGCTTCACCCTGCGCGATGACCGCCGGACCGAAAGAGCGGGCCGGGTTCACCGAGACGCCGGTCACCTGGATGCCGACGATGTGGATCACGACGAGTGTGAGACCGATCGCCAGTCCGGCAAGCAATGCGGGCGAGCCTTTCTGGGTGACGCCAAGGATGACGACGACAAAGAGAAAGGTGGCGACAATTTCGAAGATCAGAGCGGCCGTCATCGAGTATTCGCCGAGATAGCCGGGTCCGAAGCCGTTGGCGCCGAGCCCGTTGGTGGCGAGGTTATAGCCGGCATTGCCGTTGGTCAGTGTGACGGCCTGTCCGGTGGCGATCATATAGAGGATGCCCGCGCCCACGAGCGCGCCGACAAACTGCGCGGCCCAGTACATCACCATCTCGTTAGCGCTCATCCGCCCGGCGATGAACGCGCCAAACGATACCGCAGGGTTCACATGACAGCCGGAGATCGGACCAATTCCATACGCCATAGCGACAATGGCGAGACCAAATGCGAAGGCAATGCCGAGCTGGCCGACCTCAGGCCCTGCCAGAACCGCAGCCCCGCAGCCGAAAAACACAAGCGTCGCAGTACCGATGAACTCGGCGATCAGCTTCTTCATGTCCGTCCCTCCCCAGGGTTCCATTGGAACCCGGATGCTACCCAAAACAGTGCGCAACGCCATCCGCAATGATGAGAACACTTGCAGAACATCTGGCGATGTTCTATTTATGTTCCTGCGCTCGATTCGCTGTGGATTCGCAACGCGGGAGACGGTCATGCAGGGCTATGTGACGCTGGATACGCGGGATCTGCCCCGCGCCGTGAAGTTCTACGACCGGATTGCGCGGGAGCTGGGCTCGCGCCGCTCCCTGGAAAGCGATGCGTGCGTGGCGTGGGGCGTGCCGGGCGCACCGGCCGCCATCAGCGTCGAAGCGCCCGATCATGGCCGTGTGGCGGCGTGTGGCACGGATATGGTGGCGCTGCAGGCAGCGGACCGGGAACAGGTGCAGCGGCTCTATGAGCTTGCCATCGCGCAGGGCGGACACGGCGAGGCCGAGCCTGGCGAGCGCGGCGGCTACTATGCTGCGTGTTTCCGCGACCCGGACGGCAACCGCCTCAATGCCTTCTGCGTGACGCAGCACTAAAAGGCGACATCGGAAGGTCGCAGCGGTTGGCTGGCTCATGCGTTGTAGCCAGTGACAGCCTTAGAGACTTCACCTGTACATCATCCCCTGGATTTTCCGTTTCGCGCTCGGCGTATTCCTGCTGTTGGCGGCTGGCGCGATGCTGCTGACGAGCATGGGTGTGGATGTCGGCCTGTTACGCCGCTGAAGGTTGTTTGCGGTTAAGGGTTTAGGCCCTATATTGGTGGCGTCCCCGCAAGGAGACTATGGCGATAAACTCACGTGTAATAAGCGGACCGGACCCGGGGGCAGTGCCCGGCGGCTCCACCAGATTTTCTCCGGGCATTGGCCGGACTGTCTGGGGCCGACACAGGATCGACGGACGTGTAAAGACGACGACTTTGCCCGCTTTGGCCCCGATAGAAGCCTTTTACGCAATAGTTGCCAATGACAACTTTGCTCAGGACCAAGCTCTTGCTGCGTAAGCAGCGGACCTAGTCCGAACACTTAAGTCCTTAGCTCTAGCCAGCTAAGGCGGGGCTCGGGGCGGCGCCTGGCAACAGAAGCCGCCCCACTTATATTCTCTTATTCGTGGTTGCGCGCGCGCTCCTCTCGGGGGCGAGACCTATGTTGTTCTCTAAAGCGAAGGAGCCCCCCATGAAACGCAAAGCACAAGCCGTCTGGTCTGGTGGACTGAAGGACGGCAATGGCACGATCTCGATGCAGAGCGGTGTCCTGAAGGACAGCCCCTACACCTTCAAGGCACGCTTCGAGGATGAGAGCGGCAAGTCCGCCACCAACCCCGAAGAACTGATCGCCGCCGCGCACGCTAGCTGCTTCACGATGCAGCTGTCGTTCTTTCTCGCCGAGGCCGGCCACCCGGCCGCGAAGCTGACGACGAGCGCGGAAGTGACGGTCGGTCCCGTCGAGGGCAAGGGTAACACCATTTCCAAGAGCGCGCTCACGCTGCGTGGCAATGTGCCGGGCATGGACGAGGCAAAGTTTCTCGAACTGTCCAACAAGGCAAAAGCCAGCTGTCCGGTGTCACGCGCGCTCGGCGCAATCGAGATCACACTGGACGCAAAGCTCGATGCTTAAGCGCCTCTACGATCCCGACACGATGCCATAGCTCTCGCCCTCGGCGATCGGCACGATGACGTGGCGGACGTTGTACGCGAGCGTATCCAGGGGACGCGCTTCGTTACCCAGTGGCCATTCGTCCTCGATGACGAAGAGGACGTACTGGTCGCCCAGCATCAGCTGCGAAATCGCCTGCACGGCGCCAGGCACGAGCGCCTTCTTCGGCAGAACGAGATAACTCTCGCCGCCGCGCGCATCCCAGTGACCGGGGCTGTCAAAAATCTCCGCGTCAATATCGACCTGCAGCGCCAGCGGATCATGCGCGACAAGGCAGAGACGCGGCGTGGCTTTGCTCTGGGCAATGATCCACGCATCGAGCCATTCGTTGGCGTTGCTGGTCTGCGCGACGCGGCTCGCCGTGTCGGTGAGGATTTGCGCGGCCGGCGTGTCGGCTGGCGCGAGCGCCCATGCTTCCGGCTTGGCCCACCCACGCCGGCATATGCAGCGGCCGAGTTCGCCCGAGGACCAGAGCAGGTCCTGCACATACCCCATCAAATCTTTCGGGGCCGGAATCCGGGCTAACGCACTCACGAACTACTCCTGCCGACGCCAGCTACCTGCGCTCTGCGAAAAGCGGCATGCCCCCTTCGGGCCGGAGCGTGATCCGGATGTTCGGCTCTACCTTGTGCGCGGCATTCGGCAGGAAGCGCAAGTCGCGCACGAGCGTAGCGAGGATCGCGATGGCCTCCATGTACGCGAACTTCATTCCGATGCAGATACGAGGACCCGCACCAAACGGCATGAACTGGAAGCGGTGCATCGCCTTCAAACGATCCGGCGCAAAGCGATCGGGATCGAAACGTTCGGGATGCTCCCACAGCGTCTTGTGACGATGCATCACGTAGATGAGGTTGAGCGCGAAATCGCCCTTCTTCACCTGCACGTCGCCAAGGTCGATATCTTCGGACGCCTGGCGGTCGATGATTGAGACGGGCGGATAAAGCCGCATCGCTTCCTTGAGGACCTGCTCGTGGAAGGGCAGCTCATCCACCATGGCCGCGTCAATCGGCCTGTCACCGCAGACGTCGCGCACCTCGCGCAACAGGCGCTCCTGAACACCCGGCGTATTGGCGATGAGATAGAGCGAGAAAGCCAAAGTCAGAGCCGTCGTCTCGTGACCAGCCCCGATGAAGGTGACAACATTGTCGCGCAGCTCGTCATCGGAAAGACCGCGCCGCGTTTCAGGGTCGCGCGCAGCGAGCAGCAGGCCGAGCAGGTCCGGCTGCGACTGGCCGCTGTCGCGCCTGCGCTGGATCGCATTGACGGCTGTGGCCTTCAGCCCCTCGGCCGCCCGCCTGCCCTGTCCGCCCCACGGACGCCAGACCCAGGGCGGCGCACCGAACATGTCGAGCATGTCGGGCTTGCCCATCGTCTCGATATAGGTCGCGATAACGTGAGCCATGCGATCATAGCTGAAGCTCGGATCGGCGCCGCCAAGAATGGTCTCGACGATCACATCGAGCGTGGCGTGCTGCATCTCTTGCATCATGTCGACGGGCTGGCCGGCGGGCATCGCCTTGATGCGCTCGACCGTCGCGGCGGCTGAGCTGGAGAAGGCAGGCACGAGCGCGCGCAGGGCATCGATGCGGAAGGCGGGCGATGCAGCTCGGCGCTGGAATTTCCAGTGATCGCCTTCGGCTGTGAGCAGACCATCGCCGAGCGCGGGGCCAACCAGCTTCTTCTGGAACTGTGATTTGTGGAAGATGTCAGCGTGGTCGAGGAAGACCGCCTTCATGTGCTCCGGCTTGCGGAAATAGTGGAAGGTCCGGCCGATCCATTTCACGCCATGATACGGGTTCTCATACATGGCACGCGGCCAGGCGTAGAGCGGATTGGCGATCATCTGCAGCAGGCCGCGAACAAGCGGCAACGGCTTCTCAGGCGGGGTCACCGTCTCAGGGACGAAATCCGACGAGGTCAGGGTATCGGCCATGCGTGGGTGAGTAGCATCGCGCTAAGGCGGCGTCGAGGTTGGCGGCTTGTCGAGATCACGCAAGATGCGAGGGCCGAGATGTTCGCCCAAAGTGCAAACAAGGGCGTCCTTGTCGAATGAGGCGTTGACCATGTCATCAGGTAGCGACAGTTTCACGGCGCTGAGCGTCGCGCCATTCATCCAGCTGCCGTCCTTCGCCCGTTCGATCGCCAGCAGGAGCGTAGTTTCATCATCCAGCCAGGCAACAGCTGCGATATTCGGTTCTGGAGTGTTGAAGCTGCTATTGGGCGGGTACGGGTCGCCGCACCCCAAACAGCTTGCGACGTCAATGGCGTGCACCGTTCCACTTCCAAAGTAGTAGGCATCGAGGCTCCAGACCGGTACGGCTGTGTCATCGCTCCACGTGATCGCGACGTAAACGCCACTTGGCGACCAGAGAATTTCAAGCGGCGCATCGCCCATTGTATGGTCTGCGAGCAAGCCCTGTGCGGCGCCCGATACTGCGACGCGTCCTTTTTCCCACTGGATCGTGAGGCGGCCGTCGGGCGAAGAGACAGGCTGGTCACGCAGGAGAATGCCTGAAGCTGACCAGATGCCGGCGCTTTAGGGAAGATGCGCCGATGAGCTGACAGCAGGGACGCTGGTGATACTTGCCTCGGCCGTCGGCGTTTCAGGCTGCGGGGAGCAACCCGCGAACAACAACACGACCGATATTCCCCCCAACCCGCGCATGCTTCACACCTGCAGAGCCTGTTCGATGTCCGCGATCAGGTCGTCAGGGTTTTCCACGCCGATGGAGAGACGCACGAGGCTGTCGGTGATGCCGAGGCGTTCGCGGCTCTGCTTGGGCACGTCGGAGTGCGTCATGGCGGCCGGATGCGAGGCGAGGGTTTCGGTGCCGCCGAGGCTGACCGCGAGCTTGATGACTTGCAGCTTGTCGAGGAAGGCGAAAGCTTCCTTTTCGCCGCCGTCGATCTCGAAGGCAAAGGTGGAGCCGGCGGTTTCGCACTGGCGCTCGAATAGCGGACGGTCGGGGTGATCCTTCGGCAGGAAGCCGAGATACCAGACCGATTTCACGCGCGGATGTTTGGCGAGATAGGCCGCTACTTTACGTGCGCCGAGTTCGGCTGCGTCCATGCGCAGCTTCAAAGTTTCGAGCGAGCGCAGCAACAGCCATGCGGTATGTGGGTCGGTCATCGTGCCGAAGATCGTGCGGAAGACTGCGACCTGGCTCACCCATGATGCAGCGCCGGAAGCAGCGCCGGCGATCAGATCGGAGTGGCCGCCAACATATTTCGTGAGCGAGGTGATGCAGATATCTGCGCCATGCTTCAACGGCTTCTGCCAGAGCGGGCCCAGGAACGTGTTGTCGACGATCACCGGCGGGCGGGCGGTGGCGCCTGTGAGGCTTTCGGAGATTTCGCGCGCGACGGCGATGTCGACGAGCCCGTTGGTGGGATTGGCGGGCGTCTCGACATAGATCGCGCCGACCTTGCCGCCGGACTTGGCAGCTTGGGCTGTAGCCTGCTTGGCGGCTTCGCGGAAGCCGGCCTCTCCTGCTTCGGCCATGAAGCCGACGCCGTTGATACCGTACTGTGGCAGAAGCGTATGAATCAGGAATTCCGTGCCGCCATAGACGGGTTCGGAAAACACGAAACTGTCGCCCGGACGGAGAAACGTCATCAGGGTCGTGGAGATCGCAGCCATGCCGGATGCAAAGGCGAGCGCTTTCTCCGCGCCATCCCAGACGGCGAGCCGATCTTCCAGCACTTCAAGGTTGGGGTTGTTTATGCGCGAGTAGATGAGGTGCACTTCCTCATCGCGCGCCTTTTCGCGCAGCCCGTAGGCGAGTTCGAAGGACGCCTTGCCCTCCTCCGCCGTGCCGAACACGAAGGTCGACGTCTGGAACAGCGGCGGCTTCAGTGCCCCTTCGGAGAGATGAGGCGAATAGCCGTACCCCATCATCAAAGTCTCCGGCGCGAGCTCTCGTTCGCCGAGCTTCCTTGACCTGTAAGGCTTTGGGGTGCGTGTCATTTGAACGAAGATAGGACGGTTTGTGCAAACACGGAATCAATTGTTGCGCTTCGCTCTTGCCCAGACGGGCGATATGCGCGTTATCGTCCGGTGACACGAGACATGGTGACACGAGACATACGGGCAAACGATACTGGGCACAGGGGCTCGCCTCTGGCTTGAAGGCGTTTTACCGAACCGTAGCGAAAGCCTAGCTCTGGAATCAAGGCGAGGGAGAATACGTTGGAGCGGACACCGGGATCCGGGAAGGATCACATCGGCTTTCACGCCCTGACGCAGGCTGCGCTGCGCGGCGTCGTGCGCGCCGCCCTGGACAAGGTTGCCCGCATCGGTCACCTGCCGGGCGATCACCACTTCTATGTCACCTTCCGCACGCGCACGCAGGGCGTGCAGATGGCCGACTGGCTCAAGGACAAGTTTCCCGACGAGATGACCATCGTCATCCAGCACCAGTTCTGGGATTTCGAGGTCTTCGACGACCGTTTCCAGATCAGCCTGAAATTCGGCGGCGACTTGCAGCCGCTGCGCGTGCCGTTTGTCGCTGTGTCGCGCTTCTTCGATCCGTCGACGAACTTCGGTGTACAATTGGATACACCAGAAGGCCGCACCAACGATGGTGCGCCGACCATCCTGCCGGAAAGAATACCGGGACCGGATGGCGCCCCGCCCACGCCGGTCGAACCGCCCGAGGGCACGGTTGTTTCGCTCGACGCGTTCCGTCGCAAGTAGGGCTGCGTGAGCGCCCCGGACAAGCCGCAGGATCAGGCGCCAGAACCGCCGCGCGTCTCCGACGCCGACATGTTGGCGCGTTTCCAGAACTCGAAAAAGCGGCCGCCTTGCACTGAAACTCTGGGCATGAAGCTGACCGCTGTTGACCAGACCGCAATGATCTCGCGCTTCGCGTTCGAGGCGCGGCCCGAGTTCGCCAATCCCACCGGCGCCATCCAGGGCGGCTTCATCGCCGCGATGATGGACGAGGCGATGAGCACCGCTGCGATCATCGCCTCCAACGTCACCATGAACGCCCCGACGCTGGAGATGAAGATCTCTTTCCTGCGACCCTTGTTCGTCGGCTCGGCGACGGCCGAAGCGAAGATTTTGAAATGGGGCAAGTCGACCTGCTTCATCGAGTGCGAGCTGTTCGACCCGGACGGCAAGCTCGTCGCCAAGGCCAGCGCTACGCAGGCGCCAAAGGCGTTTAAGCGGTTCTGATGGGGCGCAAACCCGCGCACATCCTGCCTGACCGGCTCGCCACTGGATTGAAGCTGTGGTTCGTCGGCACGGCAGCAGGGCCGATGTCGGCAGCGGTGGGCGCCTATTATGCGCATCCGGGCAATCGCTTCTGGCAGGCGCTGCATGAGACAGGCGTCACATCGCGACTATTCGCGCCGCACGAGTTTCCCGAGCTCATGGCTCTGGGCATCGGGCTCACGGATTTCTGCAAGACGGAATGGGGCATCGATTCCCGGATCGCGCACGAGGCGTTTGATGTGGGCGCATTCAGGGACAAGGTCACGAAGCTGAAGCCAGCCGGGCTGGCCTTCACCAGCAAGACGTCGGCGGGCCTGTGGCTTGGCAAATCAACCGGACGGATCGCGACCGGACGACAGGAGACGAAGGAAGGACCAGTCGTATTCGTACTTCCCTCGCCCTCTGGTCTTGCGACGTCTTACTGGTCCATCGCGCCGTGGCGTGAGGCCGCAGACTTCCTGCGCAGTTAGTTGGCTGCGTCGCTAGTTGGCGCTGGCGGCGACCTTGCCGCCTTTCGCGCCTAGCATGAGCTTCACCAGACGCTCGGTGACATGCGGCTCAAGCCCTTCGGTGTGCCCCTTGTCCATGCGCATTACATCAGCAACGACGCGGCCATCCTTGCAGCCGGTGTAGACGAACTCTTCGGCCGTGCCGGGAGCGGCAGGACGGCCCCAGCCCTTGTTGGCCGGGTTCTGGCGGCTCGTGTCGTAGACATAGCCAGCCTTGGCGTCGACGATGTCTTCCTCGCGCACGCGCTTGTCGCAACCATACTTGGCGGCCCAACTCGACATGTCAGGCAGGGCCGCAATCTCGTACTGGCCGGTCGTGTAGATGTGCGAGAAATCGCAGACCGGATCGACGGAGGGTTGCGGCGGAGCGCCCGCTGGAGATGCGCCGACAGGACGCGGCGCCGGCGCAGCAGCGCCAACCTGCGGAGACGGGCCGAAACCATCCGGGCTGCGACCGGGCTGTCCGCCAACACGACCGCCGGAGAGCGACAGGAAGCCATCGACCTTGCCCTTGAAATAATCGGAGCAGACGATGCGGCGCGATGTCATCCCGCCCTGGCTGTGCCCGGCAAGCCAGAACGCTTTCACATTCTTGCGGCCGACTTCATCAAGCGTCGTGTCGACGACCTGCTGCAGGTACGCATCGTCAGCTGCAGACCATGACTGCGTCGTGGAGTTCGGCGTGATGACGACGAGGCGATACTTGTCGACATAGTCCATGATCGGGAAATAGTTGCGTTGCCAGTTACCGTACGATCCGAAGCCGTGAAGGCTCATCACCACGGTGACCTTCTCGTCGGGCTTCAGGTCACACGGATAGTCGATGAAATAGCGGCGACCTTCGGCGGGGCCAGCGACAGGGCCCTGCTCGGTTGCCATCGCGCCGCAGCCGGTGTCGGGACAATGCATGACCGGCGGGCGTACGCATGGCTGTCCCGCAAGTGTGACCGGCGCGGCGGGCGCTATCGACATGCAGCCTGCCGAGACAGCGCTTGCGCACGCCATCACCGACAGGGTGAAAATCCTGTTCAACTTCATGTGCATCTCTCCCGGTATCGTTTGCCGTCTAGGCGCTACTGCGGGAAGTTCTGGCCATCAACCGCCGGGTGTCAATCTACCGTTACGGCCTGCCACTCGCGGCAAGACGAAACGCCCTGCCGCTTCAGACGTTATGCTTCCAATGAAGTGGCTCCACCCCAATCTGCACGTCCGTCGTCTTATCGGGATGGCCGCGGTAACGCTGGTCATGTCCATGGCGACATGGTGGCTTTTCAACCTGTTGACGCCTCGGCAGCACAATCCGTTTAAGCCGCTCGACCTCGCGATCCGGCCAGGCATCGCGACCGGTTTGAAGCTCGATGGACTCAGCGCAAGTCCAACGGTCTGTTTCGCCCTGCTCGACAATGTCGGCGTGAAATACACCCACGTCGATCGCCAGAGCGACAATCCCGAATGCGGCATCGCCAATGGCCTGACACTCGACCAGTCGCTCACGCTCTACTCGGGCAAGCTGACCATGAGCTGCAAGATGGCAGCGACGCTCTATCTCTGGGAACGCTATGTCGTCATGCCCGCCGCCGAGGAAATTCTCGGCCAACCCGTGAAACGCATCGAGACGCTGGGCGCCTATTCGTGCCGTCGGGTGAACAGCGCGAAGAACGACCGCTGGAGCGAACATGCCCATGGCGCGGCGGTCGACATCGCGGGCTTCATATTAAAGGATGGGACTCGCATTTTTGTGAAAGACGATTTCGGTAAGTACTCGCGCGAGGGACAATTTCTCCGCCGCGTTAGGGACAAGGGCTGCGGAATTTTCTCGGTTGTCCTGAGCCCCAACTACAATGCGCAGCACGCCGATCACCTTCACTTCGACATGGGCTCTTTTGCGATCTGCTCCTGACGAACGAGAGCTGGGCCGCGTTTCATCGCAACCTGTTGACCGCTTCGCGCCGATGCAACACGTCAGGATCGTGCTATAGTCAAGACATGATCCGGTTGCTTCTCATTGCTGGTTCCATGGCCGGCGCCGCTCTGTCGGCAGCCCCCGCGCTTGCGCAGCCTGATGCCCTGCCGCGCTTCGAGGCGCTTGAGCAACAGCTGCAGACCCTGGAACAACGACAGGCCGACAGTCTTGGCGCAGCGCGGGATCGCGATCGTACGCGGACGGCGTTGCCCGGTTCAGGCATGTCGGAAGCTGAACGCGGGCTGCGCGAACTCGACTATCAAAGCCAACGTAATGCATTGCTGCTGCAATCCGAGCAGGATCGCCGGTCGGTGCAACGCGAGCGCGATCTCGCCGCGGCGGCCTTGCCAAATGCCCGGGTTCCGCGCTCATCGACAGCTGTCGTGACATCACCCGAGACTTATACGTTGCCGCCTGCGCCGCCGGGCAAATACTATGCGCGGGTGCAGGGCCGGTTCGTGCTGGTGGATGGAACCTCCGAACTGGTCGAGAGCGTGCTGCCTGTGCAGCCCTCCGATCCAACTGCAGATGTGCCGCTGGGTCCGCGTCCCTTGCCGGACTTCAACCTGCCCGCCCGGCGAGTGTCGCCGACATCGGCGCTGGTGATCCGCGATCCGGGTGCGCTCGCCCTGCCGGCCGCACCCAGTGGTCAGTTCTATGCGCGCATGGAAGGCCAGATCGTGCTGGTCGATACGCGGACGGAAATGCCCCTGAGAGTTGTCCGGCCGGGATGAACGCATGTCTGGATGACTTTGTGGCGCTGGACTTGCCTCTTGCGTGAGGCGGCGGGTCGCATCATGTTCTTCTTATCGTCAATTTTGCGGAAGGAGGTGATCCGATGTCAGTCACTATGAGCCGGGGCCTGGCCCTTTCGAGCGAACTGTCGTCCGGAGCATCCTTCGTTCGCAGTTTCGCCTGATCGGACTTGACTGCCGGGGGCTTTGCGCCCCGCTCAATGACGGGAAGGGCCGCCGGCACGCGCCAGGCGGCCCTTCTTTTTGTGTCGGGTTTTTTTGTCGGGCTTTTTGAATGGCGGCCCTTTTTGATGGCGGCAAAGTCTTAGGGGCGAACGGGAAATGGGGACCTGACGCATGGCGCGCACGCGTCTGTTTGGGGAAATTGAAAGCGCGCTCGCCGAGGCGCGCCGGGCGCTGGGCGATCCAGCGCCGCCGATCCGCGCGATCAGTCGCCGCGCCGCGCTGGGATTGATCGCAGCGGCGGCTGCTTGCACGCCGGCGCCTGCCGCGGTTTCTGATGAAACGCCTGTGCCTGAAATCGACAATGCGCCGGTCGCGATTGTTGGTGGCGGCGTTTCGGGTCTGGTCGCGGCGTGGCGGCTCGCGATTGCGGGCGTCCCCACCGAAATCTTCGAGGCCAGCGGACGCACGGGCGGGCGGATGTATACGCTGCGCGATTTCACGCCTGAGGGCCAGTTCTGCGAACTCGGCGGTGAATTCGTAAGCTCAAGCGATGAAGTCCTGATCCGGTTGTGCGGCGAGCTCGGCGTTGACCTGGAGCGGATGGGCGTCGCTGGGGAAATCGCGAACACGATCTACGACATCGGTGGCAAGCAATACACCGATACCGACCTCGTCGACCCGATCACGCAGACGGGCGCGTTCCTGCCTGTCGCTGCGGCGATCACAACCGATCAGGCAGCCCTGCTGGACAGCAAGGGCGAGTGGACGGCGCGGGCCTACGAACTCGATGCAATGCCGCTGTCGAAGTACCTGGAGAGCCTGCGGCAGATGACGCAACGCTGGGTGACAGATCTCATCGCACTGGCCTGGCAATCGGAATTTGGAATTCCGGTGAGTGCGCAATCCTCCCTGAACCTCGTCGACCTCATCGGCACGGCGAGCGACCAGCCGTTCGCGATGTTCGGCAAGCATGACGGGGCGCTTCGCATCGCAAGCGGATCCTCGAGGCTGCCGGAAGCTCTTGTCGCAAGACTGTTGTCGTCGCCACTGTCTGACAGGACGACCCTTCATTTGCGTCACCCCCTGACGGGGATCGCGCGCGATGGCGATGGCGTAGCGCTGACGTTCCGGCCGGACGCCGGCGCGCCGGTGAAGCGGACCTTCGAACGGGTGATCCTCGCCCTGCCCTTCACGCGGTTACGTGATGTGAAAGGGCTCGGCGATCTGGAATTACCAGCAGACAAGATGACGGTGATCAAGGAATTGGGCTATGGCGCCAATGCAAAATTGGCGATCGGCACATCATCGCGCCCTTGGCAGGACGGCATCGCCGGCGTGCCTGCACCGGTGACGGGCACGATCTATTCTGATCGCGCGTTTCAACTGGTGTGGGAGACGAGCGCGGGGCAGCCGGGCGCTGGCGGCGTGCTGACCAACTATCTCGCTGGCGATGCAGCGAAGCGCGAAGAGGTGCAGGCGCTTGAACGGCTACAGGCAGGGTTGGACTCGCTGGCGCCGAAGGTGGCGCGAACCCTGTTGCCGAAAGTACGGGCCAGCTTCTTCTGGCCCAGCCATCCGCACACGCGCGGCAGCTATGCGGGCAGCCTCGTCGGGCAATACACAAGCTTCGCCGGCATCGGGGCACGATCCGAGCTGGACGGGCGAGTGGTGTTTGCAGGCGAGCACACCAGCCTCACCGGCATGGGGTCGATGAACGGCGCAGTCGATGCAGGCGAACGGGCTGCGCGGGAAATCATTGCCAAGCCGTAACAGCTGGAACACGCGGGCCTCTGCAGAGTTCCTCAAGTCAGTACGGATTGAGGCCCGCCATGAAGACCCTACTCCTTGCAGCAATAAGCCTTGCCTTCGTGGGTTCTACCGCGGCGGCAGGACCGAACGACCTCTTTATCAGCGCTACTGCGACTGTGGATATCGAAGATGCCACTTCCAATGCGAGCGACGCAGGCGTGAGCGTTTCGGATACTCAAGCGGCGCGGGACGTTGCTGACGATCTGGAATTCGAGCGTCTGATGGCTGAGGCGCCGGACGAAGGTGATTTCGGACACTCTGTTATCGTCGACAAGACCGGCGTAGAGATCCGCGTTTCCGGCTTCGGCTTCAACGACAAATGATGGTGCGGGCGGTCGGAATCGAACCGACACTCCTTTAAGGGGAACCGGATTTTGAGTCCGGCGCGTCTACCAATTCCACCACGCCCGCATAGGCCGCATCCCAGCCGGGCTGCGGGCGGACTGATTAGCGCATGGAATCAGCGTTGACCAGCGGGCCCTGGGCCTTCGCTGAAATCAAACCTCTGCCGAGGACAACAGCTCAGCCGAGAACAGTGTGCGAGGTGACCATCTGCATGGCGAGGTAGGCGCCAAGGAAGACGCACAGAAACCAGGGCGGGGCGACCCGCAGGGAGACGGCCTGGATACGACGCAGGGTGCGCATGGCGATGACCCGGAACTGACTAGGCAGCGCGAGGGACAATCCATCGCGACGGGTCAGTTGTCTCACGGCGATCGCAAATATCCGGTTCACGGATTGCGTAAATTTTGATCGAATTTGTATTGCCGATCAGTGAATCAAGCTCGCCGCCGCGAAGC
Source organism: Caulobacterales bacterium (assembly GCA_038326205.1). Classification (GTDB taxonomy): domain Bacteria; phylum Pseudomonadota; class Alphaproteobacteria; order Caulobacterales; family Hyphomonadaceae; genus UBA7672. The sequence continues at coordinate 28,547 of JBBQJV010000042.1, forward strand.
CGCCGATTAGGATCACCACAAACAGCAACATGAAAATGCCGATGCGCTTCTCGATGATCGGCGCGAGGGTCGGCCCGAACCGCTGGAACAGCCACGCCACCAGGAAGAAGCGCAAGCCGCGGGTGATGGCGCAGGCGGTGATGAAGACCAGCGGGTCGAACGCCATCGCGCCAGAAATGATGGTCACCAGCTTGAACGGTATGGGCGTGAGGCCCTTGATGAAGATGATCCAGACGCCGGCGGCGGCGTAGGATGTGCGCAGCTCCTCTTCCTTACCGCCATAGCCGAAGAAGGAAATGATGCCCTGACCCACCGCTTCGAATAGGTAGAAGCCGATGGCGTAGCCGAGCATGGCGCCGAACACCGAGGCGATGGTGCAGCCCAGCGCATATCGCATCCAGCGTTCGGGCCGGGTGAAGCACATCGGCGCGAGCATCACGTCGGGCGGGACCGGGAAGAACGAGCTCTCGGTAAAAGCGACCACGTAGAGCGCGGGCTCGGCGTGCTTACCTGCGGCAAGGCGCATGACCCAGTTGTACATCGCCCCGAGCGGCCCCTTGGCCTTGGGCGTGTGGACCGGCGGTGGGGCGGCTGGATCGATGATAGAGGCTTCGGTCAAGGGAGGCGTTGGGGTCATGGAGGGAGCTGGCATCCGCGTTGACGGCGTTGTGGTTTCAAGCCGCGCTTATCATGCGTCGGGAAGAAAATAACCTGAAGAAGGCGCCACGAAATCAAGGTCGCACGGGGATTACGTGGGCGGCGCCTGCCGTTTGGTCGCATTGTCGCCGTTGAGGCCCCGGATAACGTCAAATTATGAACAGGTTGCCGCTGGACAGGGTGAGGTGGCCGCTCGTCGCTCTCCTTGCGTCGGCGATCAGCCTCGGCTTTGCCTACTACCTTGAAATATTTTATAATCAGGCGCCCTGTCAGATGTGCTGGTGGCAGAGATATGTGTATTTCACTGCGGGGCCGGTCGCGCTGGTGGCGATCGCGATGAACTGGCGGGGGGTCGGGCCGCGCCTGATGAGCGCGCTGTCGATCCTGCTGGGCCTGACCTTCCTCGTCGGATTCTTCATTGCCGCCTGGCACGCCCTGTTCGAGTGGGACATCGCGCCGGGACCTGCGGGCTGTTCGGCAATCGGCGCAGGCGCGCTGCCGACGGACGGTTCGCTGATGGACCTGCTGAGCAAGCCGCAGGCGATCCCCTCGTGCAAGGATCCGCTTTGGCGCCTGCCGAGCCAGCCCTGGGGCCTGTCGATGGCCGGGCTGAATGCGGTGTGGACGCTGATCCTCGCCGGGCTGAGCCTGTATTCGGCGAGCCAGCCGCCAATCCTCGCCGACACGGCCAACGAGCCAGTTCATCCATGAGAGGGCAGCCATGAGGCTTCTCAAAGAACGCCGGGATCAGATGCTGCGCGTCGATCATGCGGGCGAGTATGGTGCGGTTGCGATCTATCGCGGACAGCTCGCCGTGTTTGAGCGGCAGCATGGCAAGGAGCGCATCATCGGCCAGTTGAAGGACATGGCGGCCGAAGAGCAGAACCATCTCGACGCTTTCGACAAGTTGCTGGCGGCGGGCAGTGTCCGTCCGACCGCACTGTCGCCGGTATGGAATGCTGCGGGTTTTGCGCTGGGCGCAGCGACCGCCTTGCTCGGTGAGAAAGCTGCCCATGCTTGCACCGAGGCGGTCGAGACCGTGATCGAAGAGCACTATGGCGATCAGGTTACCGAGCTGAATGCTGCGGGCGAAGATGAGCTCGCGGCGAAGATGGCAAAGTTTCAGGAAGAGGAAGTCGCACACAAGGATCTCGCGGCGGCCGAGGGCGCTGCGGAGGCGCCGGGCTATCCGTTGCTGTCGGCGTTCATCCGGACGGGATGCAGGCTCGCGATCCGGATCAGCGAGAAGATCTAGGTTTCAACCCGGTCGCCTAGTGCTTGTGACCGCCGCGGCCGCACATCAGGTGCGTGTCGCTTGCCATGAACATCAAGCGGACGCCTGGGCTCCAGGTGAGTTCGTGCTCGCCATCGCTCCACGCGACCTGCACCGGGCCGGGCTCGGGCGGCTGGTAGGCCAGTCGATAATTGGCGCCATGCACCCACACGAGTGCTGTGATGCCCTCTCCTGTCTCGGCGCTGGTTTCGGCGCCTGTCTCGGCAAAGGTCAGGATCATCTTGCTGCCGTCGTCGCACTGGAATGCGGCGCCGTCTTCGGGTGCGGCTGTCGGCGTTTGTGCCAGCGCGGTGGGGCCGATGGCGAGGGCTGCTGCGATGACGACGAGCTTGTTGAAGCTGGATAGGAACATGGAGACTGCCTGATTTGCTTAGCGCAAGAGTGCGCGAGGGCGGGTGTGTCGGCAAGGGTGTGTGGGTGCGGTCTCAGACGCGGGTGCGCTGAGGGGATGTGAGCGAATAACGAGTTGCGAATAGCGAATGGGGAGGTCCGCGAGCTGTGGCTGCCCCCTTGGGTCGAGCTCGAGGGTGACCCCGGTGGAGATCTGGTGCGGGTTTGCGCTGCGCGCAAAGTCGCGATCCCGGCCTGCACCGGGAACGCGCGCCTACAGGTACGCTTCCAGCCGCCCTACTCTGCAGCTTGGGCGGCGGCTTCTTTGGCGGCGCGGAGGATGCTGGCTCGGGCTTCGACTTGCGCGACGATCTTATCGATCATGTCGGCGTTGGAGACTTTGTGGTCGGCCTTGCCGGAGACGTACATCATGCCGGCATCCTTGCCGCCGCCGGTGAAGCCGAGGTCGGTCATGGTGGCCTCGCCCGGGCCGTTGACGACGCAGCCGATGATCGAAAGCGAGATCGGTTCCTGGATATGGGCGAGGCGAAGTTCGAGCGCTTCGACTGTGCGGATAACATCGAAGCCCTGGCGCGCGCATGAGGGGCACGAGATGATGTTGACGCCGCGGGTCCGCAGGCCGAGCGATTTCAGGATCTCGTAGCCGGCCTTGATCTCTTCGACAGGCTCAGCAGAGAGCGAGACGCGGATGGTGTCGCCGATGCCGGCCCAGAGCATGGAGCCGATGCCGATGGCGGATTTGACGGTGCCGGTGCGGAGGCCGCCCGCTTCAGTGACGCCAAGATGCAGCGGCGCGTCGGTAGCGTCGGCGAGCTGGTGGTAGGCGGCGACGGTGAGGAACGGGTCGGAGGCTTTTACGGAAATCTTGTATTCGTGAAAATAATTGTCATCGAGGATGCGAGCGTGATCGAGCGCGCTTTCGACCATCGCTTCGGGACAGGGCTCGCCATACTTTTCCAGCAAGTGGCGTTCGAGGCTGCCGCCGTTGACGCCGATGCGCATCGAGCAGCCATGGTCGTTGGCGGCCTGGATGACTTCCTTCACGCGCGACACGTTGCCGATATTGCCGGGGTTGATGCGGAGGCAGGCAGCGCCAGCCTTGGCGGCTTCAATGCCGCGTTTGTAGTGGAAGTGAATGTCGGCGACGATTGGTAGGTTCGCGGCGCGGCAGATTTCCGGCATCGCGGCAGTGGATTCTTCGTCGGGGCATGAGACGCGGACGATGTCGGCGCCGGCTTCCTCGAGGCCGCGGATCTGGTCGATGGTGGCTTTTGCGTCCGAGGTCGGTGTGTTGGTCATCGACTGGACGGTGATGGGCGCATCGCCGCCGACCAGCACGTTACCGACGCGGATCTGGCGCGACTTGCGGCGCGTGATGGTGCGCCAGGGGCGGAGGTGGTGGATGTCTTGGCTCATGCGCCTTTGCGCCTTGCTTAGGTATCGGGTCCAGATCAGCCGATGACTGACATTTGGCCCTTTAGGGCTGGCGCGTAAAGGCGGCTTGCCAGAGCAGATTGGCGCACGACGACTCGTTGCGCCACTGCAGAACTGCGGAAATGGCTGATTTTACTCGCCGGCAGGCGGCGGGCTCGCGACCTGCTCGGGATAGGCAGCCAGAGCCGGGTCCGGAAGGATGGGCGGCGGCGGCGGTGAAGCCAAGACCGGGGTCGTGTTGATCAGGATCTTCGGCTTCGGCTTGACCGGAACCGGCACGGAGGCAGCAGGCGCCGCTGCAGGAAGCGCTGGGCGAGCAGCCACGCTGCTGCCGGGCGTCGCGGGATAGGCATCGAGCGCCGGATCGCGGGGCGCCGCAGTCGGTGTCGGCTCGACCGGCGCAGGCGCAGTGACGATTGGCTGGCGCTGGGCGGCCATGTCGACGTTCTGCGAATAGACTGGACCGCCTTCGGGCTGCAGCAGGCCAAGCGACTGCTCGCCAAGGCGCCATTCGAAGGCCGCGCCGTCTTCGGCAGAAACCGTGAATCCAGCGCCGACGCGCACGACGAAGAACTCGCCGGGATTGTAGTTGCGGTGAACGTACTTGTCCCCCTTGGCGGAGCGAACCTCGAGCATGGAGCGCTTCAGCGCAACAATGCGGAGTTGCGGGGCAGCGGGCTCAGCCGTAGCGCCGGCGCCCGGCGTGGCGGAGGACGAATCCGTAATGGCGGAGGTCGACTTGTCGCCGCCGTTGAGCATCAGCATGGCGCCGCCGCCGATGAGGGCGACGACCAGTATGCCGAGCACAGGTACGGCTACAGGCAGCTTGCGCGCCTTGGAGGAAGCAGGTTGCGCGATCTCGACCTTTTCGGGGTCTTTCAGGATCGCCGCGCACTCGGACAGGTAGCGGTCGAGCGTGGTCTGCTCGTCCATGCCGAGGAAGCGGGCGTAGGACTTGATGTAGCCCTTGGCGTAAACGGGAGCGCCGAGGAGGCCCGGCGTCATCTCTTCGATGGCGCGCAGGTGGCTGATGTGGACGCGCGTTTCGCGGGAGACCTGCTCCAGCGTGAAACCGGTGTTTTCGCGTGAGGCGCGGATTTCGTCGCCGATGCGCTGATGGACGGCGGGAGCAGCCTGCTCGGCATCGGCGTCTGACACGACGCGCAGATGTGGAGCGGGGCGGCGCGAGCGCGGCTCGGCGTCATCCTTGGCGGCGGTAGGTACGACGGCAGATGGAAAGAGGGGCGGCAGGGGCGCGGAAATGGTCGCGGCCGGGGAATCAACATTCCCGGCATCATTTTCGCCTGCTGCGGGAATGGTGGCATCCGCTGGCGAATTGGGGTTGGTGTCGTCCTTGGCCACGCCGCTCATATGTTTGTCCGAAACGGAAGGGCTGATCCTCTAAGAACCGCCCTACCGCCTTAACGCCACCCACCCTAACAGATCATTAGCAAGTTAAGGGCCGCTGCTCAGTGCTACAACCTAAATCTTCAGCCCGAGGTCGTTAGCGACGCTTAACAATGCGTTACGTATCGACTGTTCCGAGCTGTCGAGCAGTCCTTGCACACG
>JBBQJV010000043.1:0-33150 GCA_038326205.1 Caulobacterales bacterium
TGTCGATCGCCGCCTACGGATTCCTGATCTCCGAAAGGGGAGCGATTCCCCCCTCAGGACCTCGCATCCGGGCCAAAGCCTCACGACGCAAAACGCCTGGCCTTCCCACAGATTATCGACCACGCGGATCTCCCAATCCGCACCGAGCGCCACATCCCCAACTCGATCGCGACACTGCGACGACGCCTCGCCAGCGCACTCGCGCGCCGCCTCGGTCGATGTCCAGGTTGCGCAAGAGCGCGGCATTCGCGGAGTGAGGCGAGAACTTTATGACGCAGTAGAACTAAGAGCCTGAACGAAAAGAAAGTGAGCGATATCATCGGGCTGTGATTCACCCGTCTTTGCGAAGAGATGGAGAAATCGATGGCTTGGGACAATATCGCTCGTGCGAAGCATAGACGGGAGATGGACCGGTATCCAAGCGATTTGAGTGATGCGGAATGGGTAGTGGTCGTGGCGCTCCTGCCGGGCCCGAGGCCGGGTGGCCGACCGCGTACGACGAAGCTGCGCGATGTGATGGAGGCGATCCTCCACATGGCTTCGAGCGGCTGCCAGTGGCGGATGTTGCCGAAGGAGTTTCCGCCAGTGTCGACCGTGCAGGGCTATTTCTATGCCTGGCGCGACATGGGTTTGTGGCCTGCGATCAACGAAGTCCTGGTTGGCTGGGCGCGCGTCCTGGAGCTTCGCGCGGTCTCTCCCACCGCCGGAGTGATCGACAGCCAGAGCATCAAAACAACAGAAAGCGGCGGTGTTTCAGGCTTTGACGCTGGCAAGAAGATCAAGGGACGCAAGCGTCACATCATGACCGACACGCTCGGGTTGATGCTCGTCGCCGTGGTACATTCGGCAGCCATTCAGGACCGCGACGGGGCGCCGCTTGTGTTCAAGGCGACAGCGCTCCGCTTCCCCAGCGTGCGTCATGTCTTCGCCGATGGCGGTTACGCTGGAGGCAAACTCCGCGAGGCGCTGAAGCCGATAGGCGCGTTCAGTGTTGAGATCATCCGACGATGCGACACGGCGCAAGGCTTTGTGCTTCTTCCCCGGCGCTGGGTGGTCGAGCGTACGCTGGCATGGCTTGGCCGTTGCCGCCGTCTCGCCAAGGATTGGGAAAGATCGCTCGAAAGCTCGACCGCATGGACTTTCGTCGCCTCGATACGCATGCTGACTCGCCGCATCGCAGCGCTCGGTTTTGCTTGAAGAACTTTTGAATCGGACTCTAAGGTATTCCAGAGCACATCCGTCTTTTCTTCGCCCTCGGTTTTGGCGCGGCCGTCTTCGCCTCAGCCTCTTTCTTTGCCGGAGCCTTGGCGCGCTTTGCCTGCCGCGACAGCGCCGCTGCGTAGGCGCGCTTTGCAATCTCCACGGCTTCATCCCCGGATCATCCGCCGCTGTCTCCGGCATGCGCCAGTATCCCATCTCGCGCACCGCCCCATCGTGCTTCATGGAATAGCTCCACGGTAGAGATCCCTGCGCCTTGAGGTCAGCCTCCAGCGCGTCGTCCACACGGAAGAAGATCACGTCGCCGTCAAGGATCGCGAACATCAAGCCATTCCGATAAAGACCCGCGCCGCCGAACATGCGCTTGGCTTCAAGCCCACGGAAACCGGCCGGAAGTTCCAGCACATAGTCGGTGAACCCGGGCGAAAACGGCATTAAGGCCCCTCTGACGAAGGACGCAACGCTACAACTTTACGGATTGTCGCCAGGCCGTGACGCGGGACGCGCCTTATTCGGCCGCCTGCGCCGGAACAATGGTGACGCTCTCACCGCAGCCGCAGGCGTCGGTCTGGTTAGGGTTGCGGAAGGTGAACCGCGAATGCATAGGCGTCACTTCGTAATCGACCAACGAGCCGAGCAGGAACAGCACTGCCTTCGCGTCGATCACGATAGAAACGTCCTTGTCGTCCACCCGCTCGTCATTGGCGCTGACGGCATCGACGTAATCCATAGTGTATTCCATGCCCGCGCAGCCGGCATTCTTCACGCCCACGCGCAAGAAGCCTGCCCCCTTGTCCAACATGACCTCCCGAACGCGCGTTGCGGCGGCGTCGGAGAGTGTCACAACCTTGGGGCGGGGGCGTCTGGCCATGTGTCCTAGATGGTTACCATGGAAGCGGCTTACAACATGTTGAGGGCGAGACGGGCTTCGTCGCTCATGCGCGAGGGATCCCATGGCGGCTCGAATACGATCGTGGCTTTGGCCGATTTGACGCCCTCGACCTTGCGAGCGGCATCCTCAACCCAAACCGGCATTTCGCCCGCCACGGGGCATGCCGGCGCGGTCAGCGTCATTTCGATATCGACATGCCTGTCGTCGTTGATGTCGACCTTGTAAATGAGCCCGAGCTCGTAAATATCGACAGGAATTTCCGGGTCGTAGACCTTTTTTAGCTCCTGGATCAGCTCGTCGGTAATCCGGTCAAGCTCGCCCTGGGGGATCGCCGACGGCTTCGCCGCGCCCCCCTCCTTGTCCAAGGAAGTTTCCGGGGCGGGGTTGGCGATCTGGTGTTGCAGGTCGTCGGCCATGGTCTCTCTATGACAGCATCGGTCTTATGATAGCATAAGTCGCGCCTTGGAAAGCGCCTCCACAAACACGTCGACTTCCTCGAACGTATTGTAGAGGGCGAAGCTCGCCCGGGAGGTAGCGCTTACCCCTAGATGGGACATAAGCGGCTGAGCACAATGATGGCCGGCGCGAATCGCGACGCCATAACGGTCCAGTATTTGGGCCAGATCGTGGGGATGGCTGCCTTGAAGCGAAAACGCCAGCACCGGGCCCTTCCCCGGAGCGGTTCCATGGAGCGTCAGGCCGTTAACCGATCGCAGCGCATCAGTAGCCCGCGCCAGCAGCGCCTGTTTGTGAAGGTGGATCGCCTGCCGGTCCTGAGCCTCCAGCCAGCTGATCGCCGCGCCAAGGCCGATGGCCTCCACAATGGGCGGTGTCCCAGCCTCGAAACGATGAGGCGCGCCGTTATAGGTGACCTCGTCCCGGGTGACCGTTTCGATCATCTCGCCGCCACCCTCGAAAGGCGACATGGCGTCCAGCTTCGCCCGTTTGCCATAAAGGAAGCCGATCCCGGTCGGCCCGTAAATCTTGTGGCCGGTGCCGACATAGAAATCCGCATCCAGCGCCTGCACGTCGACAATCAGGTTCACCACCGCCTGACATCCATCGAGCAGCACATCGGCGCCAACTGCATGCGCCATATCAATCGCTGCTTTCACGTCCGGAACAGTGCCCAGCACGTTCGACATGTGCGTCAGCGCCAGCAGCTTCGTGCGCGGACCCAGCTGCTTCACGAGGTTGTCCATGTCGAGCGAGCCATCCGGCAACACCTCAACCCACTTCAGAACCGCACCCTTACGCTCGCGCAGGAAGTGCCACGGTACGATGTTGGAATGGTGCTCCATGATCGAGAGTACGATCTCGTCGCCCGGCTTGATGCTGGCGCCGACACCGGCAGCGACGATGTTGATCGCGGCAGTACCGCCCTTGGTGAAGACAATCTCTTGCACCGCACCGGCATTTATGAAGCGTCGCACCGACTCGCGCGCGGCTTCATAGGCTTGTGTTGTCTCGTTCGCCATCGTGTGAATACCGCGATGCACGTTGGCGAAGCTGCCGCGCATCTGGTTCGCCATCGCGTCGATCACTGCGTCGGACTTCTGCGCAGAGGCCGCGTTGTCAAAATACACTAGCGGCTTGCCGTGGACGGTTCGCCCTAACACCGGAAACTGCTTGCGGATGGCGTGGACATCAAAGGTCATGCGGGCGTTCCCAGCCATCGGTCAATACGCGTCTCGATCTCCCCACGCAGCGTTTCATCCATCCACTCGGGCAACGCCTCGATCAGGAAGGCGCGCGTAATCATAGCTTGCGCCTCGGCATGCGGAATGCCGCGCTGGCGCAGATAGAAAATCGCTTCCTCGTCCAGTTGGCCGGACGTATTGCCATGTGCGCACGCCACATCGTCGGCGTAGATTTCCAGCTCCGGCTTGGCGAATATCTCCGCGCCCTCCTCAAGCAGCAGCGCATTATGCTGCATGTCGGCATCGGCCTTCTGCCCAGCCCGCTCCACCAGAAACTTGCCCTGGAAAACACCGCGCCCGCCCTTGCGGGCAACACCGCGGACCAGTTGCTGCGTCTTCACGCCTGCAGCGCCGTGCACCAGGCGCGACGTAAAATCGATGTGCCGTTTACTTCCGGCAAGATAAACGCCGTTCAACTCGATCTGCGCACTCTCGCCCGCATCAACCGAAACCTCGATCCGCGCCAGCTTCGCACCCTCGCCCAGCACGAACTGCCGAAAGGTCGATCCCGCGCCGAGCACCACCACCACCTCGTTCAGCACGATCGCGGCGTCCGCAACGCCCGCTGCAACGTCATTCACCTGCAACACCATCCGATGCAGCGTCGCACCCGGCTCAACTTCGATACGCGAGAACGATGGCAGCATCGGACGCAGCGACGAACCCGACACGTCGATGCGCTCGATCATCACGGCGGTGGCGCCGGCCCTGACGACAACGCTGCCATACTGTCCCGCATCGCCTTCGGTCATCCTGCTTTCAAATGTCTCCCCTGGTGCCTCGACTACAAGCGCGCATGGCCCATAGGCGTCGCCCATCAGCTCGGCAAAAGCTGCGATCGGACCGTCGCCGCCAATCGGCCCCGTACCGATCAGCGTCGTTTCCTGCCCCGCCATCGCCGCGCGGAGGTCAGACCACTTCCATGGCTCGGAGCGCCGTGAAGGGAGATCGGCCAGCTGCATCAGCCGCCTTTCAGGAACTGGTCATAGCCGGATTTCTCCAGCTCCAGCGCCAGGTCCGGCCCGCCCGATTTCACGATGCGGCCTGCCGACAGGATGTGCACGCGATCCGGTTTGATGTAGTCGAGCAGCCGCTGATAATGCGTGATCACCAGCATGCCGCGTCCCGGACCGCGCAGCGCATTGACGCCCTCGGCCACCACTTTAAGTGCGTCGATATCGAGGCCCGAATCCGTCTCATCCAGGATCATGAAGCGCGGTTCGAGCATCAGCATCTGATAGATCTCGAGGCGCTTTTTCTCGCCGCCAGAGAAGCCTACATTCAGCGGCCGCTTCAGCATCTCGGGATCGATGCGCAGCTTCGCCGCCGCGATCTTCGAGAGCTTGAGAAACTCCGGCGCAGACACCTCCGCCTCGCCGCGCGTCTTGCGCTGCGAGTTCATCGCCGCGCGCACAAACGTCATCACCGGCACGCCGGCGATCTCCATGGGATACTGGAACGACAGGAACAGGCCCTTGGCCGCACGCAACTCCGGCGCAAGCCCCAGCAGGTCAGCGCCATCGAATATCGCCGTGCCCCCGGTCACCTCATAACCGTGCTTGCCCGTGAGCACGTAGGACAGCGTCGATTTGCCCGATCCGTTCGGGCCCATGATGGCGTGCACCTCACCGGCCGGCACGGCCAGTGACAGACCCTTGATGATCTCGCGCGCCGGGCCGTCCTCAGGGACGACGCGCGCGTGAAGGTTGGTCAATTCCAGCATGAAACGCCTGCAAACACGGGGTATGGGACCCGGACCCTATAGATAGGCCCTGCCCCCCGTCTCCGCGAGGTCAAAGTGCCCGATTAGGCGTGGTGTTTCGTGCCCTGAGCGCCAAATGTCCAGTAGGCAGGACTTAAGGGTTGGGCGGCGCCGTGGACATGATATCCTTGATGAGGTCCTGAACCGACGTTTCGGGGCAGAACTTGGCCTCTGCAGCTTTCGCCGTCAGCCCCTCGCCCAGCGGCGCGCTGTCCTCGGTGTCGACGACACAGTCGACGCCCGTCACCTTGTCCGGCTCGCCCCGCGCTATGACGCTGACCGTGACGATCGGCTCCAGCTTGCTCTCCGTAAGCTTGTAAAACGATACGTAATACTCGTTCGCGCTGGAGCGGCCATCAGCTGCGATATAGCCGCTGTCCGTTTTCGTCAGCGACACGCCAGACAGATCGTCCACCTCGATCCGCACGAACTTGCCTGCCTCCGCCTGACGCCAGATTGCCCAAGCCGTGTTCACGTTTCCCGTCTCCAGCGGAAGCTGGATGTCGACCAGGCCGTCCCCGTCGAAGTCGATCAGTTCAGGACCGTTGAACGTATTGCCCATCCGTTCCTTGAACTCCTGGGTGGTCTTGTCGCCGGTCTGCACGACCTGCACCGTGACCTCAGTCGAATCGTCCTCCGCCGGTGCGTAATGCGCCTCGATGGCAAGGCCCGATTGGTCGGGGAACACAAGTCGGCAATCCGGGTGCTTCCAGCCCATGTCGCCTTCGTCCTTGGCTTCGACAGCTGCACAATCGGGCAGCGCCACGCGCTTGGCTGAAGGAACGCCGCCGGAAGGAACCTCCCCGGCGGTGTCCGGCGCAGGCGAACAGGCAGCAAAGGCGAGCGCTGCAAGACAGACGGCGACACGGATTTTCATCGAGTGCGTTCCTGACATTGGACCTAGAATAAATCACTTGCCGACCCAACGCCAGCTTACGCTGCTGTAATCAGATCGCCACGGCCAGATAGAGATGCAGGTCCGTCCGCACCTTGGCCGGATCATCGCTCCAGTCGCCATAGACCTCCAGCGACATCCAGATCCGCCGCAGACCCTTCGCCTTCACTTCGGCATGCAGCTCGTCATACGTGCCCCGCATCGTGCCGTAGTCACCTATGTGCGCCGCCGTGATGACGCGCCCGCCTGGAATGTGCGCGACCTTCACGTCGGGATCAGCCCCACCCGGCTGCCCGTCCAGCACGCCAACCAACAGCTTGCCGCCCTCCTTGGTCTCGTTCGTGTAGAGAACGACGTTATGACCATGGCCGGGCACAAGTGCGCCAGGCTTGTAGAGGCGGTCGAAGGTTGCCCGGATCGTCGGGACGATGTCGGGCCATTTCGAATAGACCTCGATTCCGGCGCTGGAGAGCGGTTCGAGATCGATGATGTGCGTGTCGGTCATGTCAGCACCTTGTTGGTGAACGGCGCCTCAGAAGCACATCCCGCTCATGCAAGTAAAACAATCAAGTTAGGCCCATAGACAGGCAGTCCGAACACCAGCAGCGCGCCAATCAGCGCAAGCCATGTCTTCCCACCCGATCGGCCGAACTCATAAGGCGCGAACCAAGCCAAGCCACGAAGGTGGAGAAGGGCAGCAGTTCTATCGTGGGCCTGTGCAACGTGACGGGCAACGAACGCATCTAAAACCAAAGACACTGAAGAGCAAAAACCAGAAGCGCTAGGGAGAGCGATATTCCAAACGGGGCAAACGATTTGCTCGCATGCGGCCGATCCTCATTCACCCCACGCTTCCTTCGAGACTCACCTCAAGCAGCTTCTGCGCTTCCACCGCGAACTCCATCGGGAGTTTCTGCAGCACATCCCGCACGAAGCCATTCACCAGCAGCGCAACAGCCGCCTCCTCGCCGATGCCGCGCTGGCGCGCGTAGAACAACTGATCTTCCGACAGCTTGGTCGTCGTTGCCTCGTGCTCGAGCTGCGCATCGCCCCGGCGGTTCTCGACATAGGGGACGGTGTGCGCGCCACAGTTCTGGCCGATCAGCAGCGAGTCACACTGTGTGAAGTTACGCGCCTTCGCGGCCTTCGCATTGATCGAGACGAGTCCACGGTAGGTATTGTTCGACCTACCCGCCGAAATGCCCTTCGAGATGATCCGCGATTTCGTGTTCTTGCCGAGATGGATCATCTTGGTGCCGGTGTCCGCCTGCTGGCGTCCGTTGGTCACCGCGATCGAATAGAACTCACCCGAAGAGCCATCGCCGCGCAGTATGCAGCTCGGATATTTCCAGGTGATCGCAGAGCCGGTCTCTACTTGCGTCCAGGAGATACGCGAACGAACGCCACGGCAGTCACCGCGCTTGGTGACGAAATTATAGACGCCGCCCTTGCCGTCGGCATCGCCCGGCCACCAGTTCTGCACGGTCGAATACTTGATCTCCGCATCAGCCAGCGCAACCAGCTCAACCACTGCCGCATGCAGTTGGTTCTCATCGCGCACCGGCGCCGTGCAGCCTTCGAGATAAGAAACGTAAGCTCCCTCATCCGCGATGATGAGTGTCCGTTCGAACTGCCCGGTGCCCTTCGCGTTCATGCGGAAATAGGTCGACAGCTCCATCGGGCAGCGCACGCCCTTGGGGATGTAAACAAACGTGCCGTCCGAAAACACAGCCGAGTTTAGCGTCGAAAAAAAGTTGTCGGTCACCGGCACGACTGTGCCGAGATACTGCCTCACGAGATCAGGATGTTCGCGCAAAGCCTCGGACATCGACATGAAGATGACGCCTGACTTGGATAGTTCGGCGCGGAAGGTCGTCGCCACACTCACGCTGTCGAAAACCGCATCCACCGCCACGCGCGTTCCCGACGATTGGGGGATCTCGCGCGCCTCGGCAGCTGTCCCCACCGCGCCTTCGACGCCGAGCAGCACTTCCTGCTCCTTCAGCGGAATGCCGAGCTTGGCGTAAGTGTCGAGAATTTCCTGCGGCACGTCCGCGATCGATTTGTACTTCGCTCCACCTTTCGGCTCGGCGTAGTAATGAGCGTCCTGATAGTCGATCTTCGGATAATGGATCATCGCCCAGGTTGGCTCTTCCATTTCCTTCCAGCGCTTGAACGCTTCAAGCCGCCATTCGAGCATCCATTCCGGCTCTTCCTTTTTCGCCGAGATATAGCGGACGGTGTCCTCGCTCAGCCCCTTGGGCGCGAGCTCCATTTCGATGTCGGTAACGAAGCCCTCGACATACTTGTCGGACTCAAGCGCCCGCGCTGCATCAACCGTTCCCCGGTCGATGCTGTCCTTGACGATGATTTCTTTACCCTCAGACATGCGCGTTCAGCTTCACAAGTTGCGGTCTCGCCCGCGCGGCCATCCTGATCCACGCATTGGCCAGCGCGTCGAAATCTTCCGGCGTCGAGGCCCAGCCGAAGCTGGCCCTTATTGCCGACCGAGCGGCGGTATCGTTGAGGCCCATGGCGGTCAACACGCGACTGGGCTTCACCTTGCCGGACGAGCAGGCCGCGCCTGCGGATACCGCAAATCCGGCCAGATCCAGACCCATTATCTGGGTCTCCGAAGGCAGTCCTTCAACTCCGAAGCACGAAACGCCCGCCACGCGGGGAGCAGCCTCGCCATGAACGACCAGCGATGGCGCGGCGCGCTTCAGGCTCTCTTCCATGCGATCCCGCGCGACACCCAGTGCCTGATAGGCCGCCACGCCGGCTTCCGCCGCCTCAACCGCCGCGCCGAAACCTGCAATCCCAGCAACATTCTCGGTGCCCGCGCGCCTGCCGAATTCCTGCCCGCCGCCCGTCTGCATCGCGCCGAATGGCGCTCCCGGCTTCACGTAGAACGCACCCACTCCCTGCGGCCCACCAATCTTGTGTGCCGACAGCGACATGTAATCGACGTCCAGGTCGATGACCGACGTCCGCGTCTTGCCCAGCGCTTGAATCGCATCACAGTGGATCAGTCTGCCCGCCGCGTGAACGATCTCGGCAGCTTCCGCGACCGGCTGGATCACGCCGGTCTCGTTGTTGACCAGCATCAACGAAATTATCTGTTTCGGGGCTTCGGCCGGTGCGAGCGCCCAACCTTTCGCAAGGATACGCAAAAAATCCAGGTCAACGCGTCCATCGTCTTTGACCGGCCAGATTGCGCTCGCCGAAAAGGTCGGCGGTCCCAACGCTTGTGAGCTTTCAATTAGCTGCTCCGGTTGGCCGCGACTATCCAGCCTCACGTTCATAAGAGCGTTGTGCTCCGCGTTTTCACGCTGCGACTCCTCCACGATAGACATGACGGCATCGTGCTCAAGAACGGAGGTCATCAAGGGGCCCCGGTTTAAATCCCGCAACACTGCCCGTAGCGGAACGCCAACCGCCTCCGTACCGCCACTCGTGAAAGCAATATCGTCCCGGCACGCGCCGATGCTGGCAGCGACTTGATCCCTCGCTCCTTCGACAACCGCGCGCGCCTTGCGCCCTTCGCCATGCACCGACGACGGGTTTCCGGTCATCTCCAGGACGCGGAGAATTGCGGCCTTCGCTTGGGGGCGGAGGGGAGCGGTGGCGTTGTAATCTGCGTAAATCCGGCTACCGGGGCTCATGCCCCGGATCTTACGCCACTTTCTCGGCGCCCGACAGGCCCGAGCGGGCCTCGGGAAGGGGTCGGAAAGTCGTGGATCCCTTAGGTTCCTCCGCAATTAAGGCTGAAAGGCTGGTCTTTGCCAGGAACCGGGAGATATGCCCGTCCAGAGCCGTCCAGAGATCCGCAGCCGGGCCATCTGACCAGTCGCGGGCGCCACCCTCGCTTGAAGTATTGGCAACGTCCTCGACCGCTTGAAACACGTCCGCGACGCTGATTTCTGCAGCCGGACGCTGCAGGCGATAGCCGCCGCCCGGTCCGCGAGAGGCACCAACAAGGCCGGCGCGGCGCAAATGAGCGAAAAGCTGCTCCAGATACGACAGGGAAATCTTCTGTCGGGACGCCACATCGGCGAGAGAAACAGGCCGGATTGACGAATTCTGCGCCACATCCAGCAAGGCCACGACAGCATAGCGCCCCTTGGAACTAACCCGCATGACGGCTCCCAGATTTGGCCCATACGGGGGAAATACCCTTGGGTCAGGCTGGTTACGCTGCTGAATATGGGGCGGATCACACGAAAAGCTTGAATTCCGAACCCGAAATAGTGTTTGTCGGCCCCCTTGGGCGCCTCACATCCTGTTGCGCCAGTTCCAACAGACACCGCGAGCGCATCATGGGCGAACTGATCATCTCCGGACCCGCAGGCCGGATCGAGGCGCGCTACACGCAGGCGCCGGGCGAGAACCCCCCCATCGCTCTCATCCTCCACCCCCACCCCAAAGCCGCCGGCACCATGCAGGACCCGGTGACCATCACGCTGTTCGAGATGTTCGCCGCCCACGGCTTCTCCACCATGCGCTTCAACTTCCGGGGCGTCGGCCGCAGCCAGGGCACGTTCGATGCCGGCGTAGCCGAACTCTCCGACGCCGCTTACGTGCTCGACCATCTTGAGCAGATCAACGAGGCGCCGAGTCAGTGCTGGGTCGCGGGCTCCGGCTTCGGCGCCTACATCTGCCTGCAGCTTCTGATGCGCCGCCCGGAGATCGACGGCTTCGTCGCCGTGGCGCCGCCGGCCAACCACTACGACCTCGCCTTCCTCGCGCCTTGCCCAGCCTCAGGGATTATCCTTGCGGGTGAGAAAGACATCGTTGCGCCGCCCTCCGACATCGATCGCTCGCTGACGAAGGTGCGCGTCCAGAAGGGCGAAGTGATCGAACGCGCCAACGTCCCCGGCGCCAACCATTTCTTCCAGGGCAAGCTCGAAGAACTCGAGAAGACATCCTCCGCCTATCTCAAGAAACGCATGAAGGCTTTCGAGAAAGCGCAGAAGGAAGCCGCCGAAGCGAAAGCCATCAAAGAAGCTGCAAAGGCGCTGCCGGCGCCCAAGCAGCAGGGCTGACGCACGACTCCGATCGACGCGCCATGTCCGATAAACCAGAACCCTTCTTTCACCGCGACGGCGACACCTACATGCCGACGTTGATGGCAAATGGCTGGTGGCGACCGACCGGCAATCTGCACGCGCGGGTAATGATCGGCCTGTTCGCTCACGTGATCGAGCGGCAATTCGGGGAACCCGACTTTCAACCAGCGCGGCTGACAGTCGACCTCTATCGCCTTCCTGAACTCGATCCGATCACGGTCGCTACACGGCTTGTCCGTGAGGGCGGCCGCATCAAGATGATCGAGGCGGAACTATTTTCCGGCGGCCTCTCATCCGCCCGCGCCTCGTGCCAATTGCTTCGCCGGGGTCAACAGCCGGAAGCATCCGTCTGGTCGCGTCCGTCTTGGGACGCGCCACCGCCCGCGCAGGTGGCGCCGCCGCCCAAGCCCTTCACCGACAAGTGGGAGATGCGCCCCATCCTTCCCCCCGGCTCTGCCATCACCGACGGCCTTCGCGCGCCCGGACCTCGCCGCACATGGCTGCGCGAAGTCCGAGCGCTGATCGGCGGCGAGCCCTTAACGCCGTTCAGCCGCGTCGCCACCGGCGTCGACTACACCAGCCCGACCGCGAATAGTTCCGAGACCGGCCTCGACTTCATCAATTCCGACGTGACGCTCTACCTCCAGCGCCTGCCCGTGGGCGAATGGATCGGTTACGAAGTCACCGACCATCAAAGCACCGACGGCGTCGCGTTGGGCCACTGCATCCTGCACGACTCACAGGGCCCGATTGGATTCTCTTCTTGCGCGGCGTTGGCACAAAGACGCCGGTAAGGTCTCGTCTTGACCCAAAAGGTGCGCGCCCGTATCAAGCGCTCATGTCGCACCGCGCCACCCTCTCCGCGTATTGCTGCCGCTCGCTCATATAGCGGCGGTGCGACCATGCATGCCGCCCAATCCTGCGGCTATGTGAGATGGCTTCCGGTCTGACTGACCTTTAGGAGCCTCTCGTGATCCTCGATGTTGCAAACGCCAGATCGACATTCCTCCGGGAAATGATCGGCCGTGGCCACGTCTACCAGCTCACCGACGAGAAGGGTCTGGATGAGTACGCCGCCAGCGGCGTGCCCTGCGGCTATATCGGCTTCGATGCCACCGCTAAGTCGCTGCACGTTGGTTCACTGGTACAGATCATGAACCTACGCCGCTTGCAGCAGGCCGGCGGCAAGCCTGTCGTACTGATGGGCGGCGGCACCACCAAAATCGGCGACCCGACCGACAAGGAGAAGTCGCGTCCGATCCTCACGACCGCCGAGATCGCCTCCAACATGGAAGCCATCAGACAAAACTTCGAACCGTTCCTGGAGTTCGGCAACGGCCCGACCGACGCGATCATGATCGACAATGCCGAATGGCTCGACCAGATCAAGTGGATCGAATTCCTGCGCGACTACGGCAAGCACTTCACGATCAACAAGATGATCGCACAGGAGACAGTCGCGCGGCGCCTGCGCAATGAGGAGCCGTACACCTTCCTCGAATTTAACTACATGCTGCTGCAGGCCTACGACTTCCTGGAACTGGCGCGCCGTTTCGATTGTCGCATCCAGATGGGCGGCTCAGACCAGTGGGGCAACATCGTCAACGGCATCGACCTCACGCGCCGCATCATCGACAAACAAGTCTTTGGCGTCACCACACCGCTCATCACCACCGCCTCCGGCGGCAAGATGGGCAAGACCGCCGATGGCGCCGTGTGGCTCAATCCCGACATGCGCTCGCCGTTCGACTACTGGCAATTCTGGCGCAACACAGAGGATGCTGACGTCACACGATTCATGCGACTTTTCACGGACCTTCCAGAAACGGAAATCAGCGAACATGCCAACGCACAGGGCTCCGCCATCAACGATGTAAAGAGGCGCCTCGCCGATGTCGCGACCGGAATGCTGCACGGCGAAGAAGAAGCACAAAAGGCTGCTGCCGCCGCTGAAGCCATCTTCAAAGGCATTGGCTCGACCGAAGGCATGCCGACATTCGAAGTAGCACGCTCGGCGCTCGCTGCCGGCTTTTCAATCGCCGACGCGCTTCTGGCTGCGGGTCTCGTCGACTCGAAGGGCGATGCAAAACGTCAGATCGCGAGCAATGCGGTGAAACTGAATGGCGGGGCCGTCACAGACGAGAAGCTGCTCATCTCCGAAGCGGTGCTTGAAGACGACGGCACAGCACGACTTTCGGTAGGCAAGAAGCGTCATGCTCGCCTGAAGGCGGTCTGAAGCGTCGCAAAACTGTGCCGCGTGTCCGCAAAGCGTCACAATTGGCGCCAAGCCCGGCCTTGAATCGCCTTTCCCCGGCCCAGAGAAGCGGTCTAGTCTCTCTCCACAATGTCGGAGGGACACCCGTGAAACTTGCAATCACTGCAGTCGCAACATGCGCATTGCTCGGCCTGCCCACGTTCGCGCCAATAGCCTTTGCGCAGGACAAACAGCTCTCGGTTACGATCTATGCGGACGATCTGGCTCTCGTGCAGGACAAGCGGCCGATTGATCTCACCGGTGGCCGCCAACGCCTCGAATTTGCAGGCGTCTCCGCGCAAATCCGGCCGGAAACCGTCTCGCTCTCCGCCAACGGCATTTCCATCGTCGAACAGAATTTCGACTTCGACCTGCTTACTCCTGCCAAGCTGATGGAAAAGGCGGTCGGTAGCGTCGTGACCATCGTGCGCGTCAATCCCGCCAACGGCCAGGAAACCCGCGAGCAAGCCGAAGTGCTGGCCACCAACAATGGCGTCGTGCTCAAGATCGGCGATCGCATCGAAGTCCTGCGCGATGACGGCTTGCCCGTCCGCGTGATCTTCGAAAAGGTGCCGGAAAACCTGCGCTCGAAGCCGACGCTCTCCGTCACCGTCATTGGCGACAAGCGCGGCTCGCGCCCTGCCACGCTGAGCTATCTCACCTCCGGCCTCGGCTGGCGCGCCGACTATGTCGCTCTGTTCGATGACGCCGCCGGCAAGATCGACGTGCAAGGTTGGGTTACGCTCACCAATTCTAGCGGCACGACCTACGACAACGCCGCTACAACTCTCGTCGCTGGCACACCCAACCGCGCAGGCCAGTACAATGGCCCGCAGTATGGCCGCCCGAACCGCCCGCAACTCATGCAGGCCGGAACCGAGACCGGCGACCGCGAACGCCTCGGCGATTTCTATCTCTATCCGCTGGCTGAGCGCACCACGATGGCCAACCAGCAGACCAAACAGGTAAGCTTCCTCGATGTGAATGGCGTACCCGCCCAGCATGGCTATGAGTTCACCAACTACTGGATGGGTACGCAGCAAGAAGCGCAGAGCGCCAAGACCGTCTACAAATTCTCGACCGGCTCCGCGAAAGGCCTCGGCGACCAACTTCCGGCCGGTGTCCTCCGCTTCTACATGCGTGATCGCAAAGGCGATCCGCAATTCATCGGCGAGAGCGAGATCGACCATACGCCGATGGGCTCAACGTTGTCACTTTCGACGGGCGACGCTTTCGACATCAAGGTGAAGCCGGTTGTCGAAAAGCGCGAGAAGGCCGGCCCACGCCGTTGGAAGACCTCGATGCGCTACACCCTCTCCAACGCCAGCCCGAAGGCGGTGTCTGTTGACCTGCAGCAGGACGGCTTGTGGGGCGACACCAAGATCGAGAAGGAAAGCCTGAAGAGCACAAGGCCGAACGCCGACATGGCGCAATGGTCGGTAAGCGTGCCCGCAAACGGCTCGATCGACGTCACGGCTGTTTTCGATAGCTCGTACTAGGGGCAGGCGCATGCGCCTCGCGCATCTCTCAAGGCTGATTCTAGCCGGGCTCGCCAGCTTTGCCGCGCCATTTGTCGCGCATGCCCAGGACGTTGTGGCGGCAGCGCCCGTCGACTTGTCGGTCACGGTTTATCGCGATCCGTATCGCCAAGCCGGCGGCTTTGATCTCAACAACCTAAACGGTTTCGCGCTCATCACCGAAACGCGCCGCATCATCATTCCCGCTGGTGAGCATCGGCTGCGCTTTGAAGGCGTAGCCGACGGCATCGAGCCGGCTTCAGCCATCGTCACCGGATTGCCCTCCGGCGTGATCGAGAAAAACCGTGACGCGGCCCTGCTCAGCCCTTCCGCACTGGTCGACGCCGCCGCCGATCGCGATGGTCGCGTACAACTCGCGCGTACAGACCCCGCCACCGGCAAGACAACCCGCGTCGAAGGCGAGATACGCTCCAGCGCGGAAGGCGGGGTGGTGTTCGAAACGCCAGACGGCATCGAGGCGCTGCGCTGTTCAGGCTTGCCGGAGACATTCAGCTTCGGCGCAGCCACGACGGGCCTCTCCGCCAAGCCGACGCTGTCCGTTCTGACGCGCACCGACAAGCCGGTCGAAGCGGTGGTGCAACTGTCCTATCTGTCGCGAGGTTTCGACTGGGCCGCGGACTACACAGCCAACATGGCCTCGACGGGAAAGAAGCTCGATCTCGGCGCATGGCTCACGCTCGCCAACGGCAATGGCACGGGGTTCGCGAACGCGCGCGTGCAGGTCGTCGCGGGTAAGCTCAATCGCGAGTCTGGCGAAATTGAGCCGATCGACATCGGCCAGCCCATTCTCGCCCGGTGCTGGCCGCAAGGCTCCACCAGCGACTCTCCCGACCCGGTCTATATCGAGCGCGCTTTCCCGCTCGGTTTCGATCCGAACAATAGGTATAGCGCTAGGGAAGCAATGGCGATGCCAGCGCCACCGCCTGCGCCTATGGCGACCATGGCCGCGAGAGACGACATCGTCGTCACTGGATCAAAGCGCGCCGAACAGGAAGACCTCGGCGACCTGAAACTCTACCGCGTTCCCGACCGCACAACGGTCTCGAGCCGGCAGTCCAAGCAGGTCCGCTTTCTTGACCAGACAGCCGTACCCGTCACGAAAATCCACGAGGCGGTTTACTCGGCCAACAACCAAGATGATTATCGACCCATGTCGGTCATCCTGCGCACGACAAACGACAAGATGAACAATCTTGGCGTGCCGCTGCCCTCAGGTCGCGTCGCAGCTTTTGAAACAGTCGGCAGCGGCGCAACCGCCCGGCGCATGCTGGCGGGCGAGACCAATCTGCGCGACTTGGCAATAAACGAGGAAACCGAACTTCGCTTCGAAGGCGGCGCCGCCGTGCAATCGCGCCAGATCGTCGAGTCCAAAGATATCGCGCCGCGTACTGTGCTGCCTTTCCTGCCCGGCAAGACTAACCGCGCCGGCGCCAGTATCAGCGAGATCAGCCGCATCGAGATCTCCAACGCTCAACCCTACGCGGTGCAGGTCGAGGTTCGCGTCTACGTGTTCAGCAGCCAGGAGATCGTGAAAGCCGACCGTCCGGTCGCACAGAAGAACGGCCAACCGATCTTCCGGCTCACCGTTCCCGCCAACAGCGACGCGACGATCCGTTACCAGACGCAGGCGCCGACGCGCTAACGCCCCACCTTTTGACGCCGACGCGCGTACAAGATCAGCTGCGCAACGCAACTGGCGGATGCGGATAAGAACCAGCAGCGGCAATCGCCGCATCCGGCGCTTTCAGCATCTGCAGGTACATCTCTTTGGGATAGGCCATGTGCGGCTTCGCGGGGTCGAACGCTGGCTGCGGGACGGGGCTCGGCCCGACATAAGGCGGAGGCACCCGGAACCGCACGGCTTCCGCGTCCGATATTCCCGCCTGCGCCAGAACTGCAGGGTCGATCCAGCTCTCCGGGTCTATCGGCTCGTGCGACGTCGCAACCTCCAGCGTCATCTGGTCCGGACCCGCGAAATAGATCGAGCGGCACATACCATGATCAATCGGTCCCAGCACATTAACGCCATGGCTGCGGATACGGTCACGCATCGCGGCGAGGTCTGAATCGCTGGCCACGCGGAATGCCAAATGCTGCAGCGTTCCCGGCGCACATGGCAATGCGCCATTCCCCGCATGCGTCTTGCCCAGCTCGATGGCGATCTCGTCCACCTTTGGCAGCTGCACAATCGAGAAGTACGAATGATCGTCCATGCGCAAGAAGGCGTGCAGCCCGCCCGGCACACCATGCATGTCGAACAGCGCCACCAACGGACACCCGATCACTTCAGAAAAGAACGCGATGTGTTTCTTGATATCTCCCGCCATGAAGGCGAGGTGATGAATGCCGTTCGGACTTTGCGACATCTGCGACTCCACAGTGGACGTTCGTGATCTCCAGCTTGAAACAGGTTGCCCGGCGGCGTCCAGCGCGCGTCATTTTGGGTTGTCGTCGCGTCCAGCGCCTCGCACGCGCATACGGCAGACATGGACTCACGATTGCCTGACCCTATTCTTGCCAGCGAGACGCCAACTCACGGCAAAACAGGTTGTCCATGTCAGTGATCCGCGAGCCGTATGGCTACGTCCATCGCGATTCCAGCCCGCTGAAGGAGGTCTATGGTGGGCCATCGGGGCAGGTCTTCGTCGAATGCATGCGCATCCGCCCCGGCGAAGGCAAGTCACGCACCGCCATCCTGTTCAGTCACCCGATCGGTGGCGGCTCGTTCCTGCCACTGGTGACCGCGCTCGCCAATGCGGGTCACCACGTCATTTATTGCAACACACGCTATCGCGGAAACGACACGGCGCTGATCCTCGAGAAATGTGTACTGGATCTCGGCGCCTGCATCGCGGACCTCAAGCAGCGCTTCGGCTACGAGAAAGTCATTCTCGGCGGCTGGTCCGGTGGCGGCTCACTCTCCCTATTCTATCAGGATCAGGCCGAGCACCCCACCATCACCCACACCCCCGCGGGCGATCTCGCCGATCTTGTTGCAGCAAAGCTCCAGCCCGCCGATGGCGTGATGCTGCTCGCCGCTCACATCAGCCGTTCAGTCACCCTAACCGAATGGATGGACCCTTCCATCCTCGATGAGGCCAATCCATTCAACCGCGACAGCGACCTCAACATCTACGCGCCCAACGCGGCACAGCCTCCCTTCACCAGCGACTTCGTCGCCCGCTTCCGCGAAGGCCAGATCGCACGCAATCACCGTATTACGGCGCGCGTGAAGACCACGCTGGCGGACCTCAAATCCGCCGGAGAGCCAAACGCCGAGCGTCCCTTCGTCGTCAACGGCACCATGTGCGATGTCCGCTGGGTCGACCCCATGCAGGACCCCTCTGACCGCAAGCCCTACACCTGCTATCTCGGCGACCCTCGCATCGCGAATGACGGCCCGGTGGGCCTTGCCCGCTTCACCACGCTGCGCTCCTGGCTCTCGCAATGGAGCTATGACGACAGCCGCGCCAACGGTCTGCTGAATGCCGGGCGCATCGGCGTGCCTGTGCTGGTCGTCAACAACACGGCCGATCTCGCCTGCACGCCCAGCCACGCCAGACGCCTGTTCGACGCAGTCACCAGCAAGGACAAGGCGTATGTCGACGTGAAGGGCGCCGATCATTACTACATCGAACGGCCGGACCTTCTGCCGGTCGCGGTGAAAGCCGTATCAGGCTGGTCGTCAGACCGCGGTTTTTGAACCGCGCATGGTCCACACCAGCCGTGTTGCAGCCAGCATTACAATGACGCCGAGCGCCTGATGAGTCAGCGACATGTCGAGCGGCGCAGCATGCATCAGCGTTGCAATTCCCAGCAGGGCCTGCGCCAGCACAAGCCCGGCAAACAAGCCGAACAGCGACCAGTGCGCTTTCCGAAACCTCCACGTCGCCAGCCCAGCAGCGATCATCAACAAATAGGCAAGTGCTCGGTGGAAGAACTGCGTCGTCGCCTCATTCTCGAAGAAGTTTCGCCAGAACGGATCCAGCATCCACATTGTCTCGGGGACTACTTGTCCCGACATCAGAGGCCAATCCGTAAAGCCACGGCCTGCATCCAGCCCGGCAACGAGCGCCCCGAGCGCCATCTGAATACCAACGATCCATATGATCACATTCGTCCACGGCTTGGCCGCAGCCGGCGCAACGCGCCGCGTGCCGCCGAGGTCGAGCCATAGCCAGAAACTGTAGGCGATGATCAACAGCGCGAGGCAGAAGTGCGTCATCAGGCGATACGGGGCCACGGAGGTCAGCTCGGAATTCACGCCCGACGCTACCATCCACCAGCCGATCGCGCCCTGCAGTCCGCCGAGTGCAAACAGGGCGATCAGGTGCGGCATCAGTTTCCCGGTCGTCCGCCCGGTCAACCAGAAAAACAGGACGGGTATGGCGAACACCACGCCAATCGTCCGGCCCAACTGCCTGTGGCCCCACTCCCACCAGTAAATGCCCTTGAAGCTAGCCAGATCCATGCTGGCGTTCAGCACCTGCGCCTGCGCCGTCGTGGTCTGATACTTGTGGAAGGCGTCCTGCCAGTCCGCGTCCGACATCGGGGGAATCGCCCCTAGCAGAGGCTGCCACTCGGTGATCGACAACCCGCTATCGGTGAGCCGCGTCGCGCCGCCGACAAGGATCATCAGGTAGACCATGACCGCGATCACCAGCAGCCACGCCCGGACCAGCCCCACGCCCTTGGCGGGAGCCATGGAATTCACGGCAAAATCTGTGGCGACGGCCTCTCTCATTGCGCGCTTATCCTACCTGTGAGAACGGAAGGCCAGCGGATGGAAAGCCGCAGGAGCCTGTCACGTGCGCAAATTGATCGGATCGCTGGTCCTGCTGACCTGGTTACTGGGCTACATCGCCGTCGCGGCGGTCGTCGGCGATCGCATCGCAAGCGAGCACTGGGCCTGGAAGCTGCTTTATTTCCCTATTGTCGGGATGGCCTGGGTTATCCCCCTGAAGCCTCTGTTGCGCTGGATGCATTCAAGAGACGCTGCGCGCGAAAGCCCGGACGTCTAGCGAGCGCTTCTCCGCCTACCCCAAACGAAAAGGGGCGGCCCCGAAGGACCGCCCCATCCGTATTTCACGCAGCCCGACTTATGGGCTGCTTCATTGGATCAGCCCAATCGCCGCGCTAAGCGACTAGTTGAGGTAGGTGGCGAGACCGCCGAACGAGCCGAAAGTGTTGCCCGTACGGTCGCGCGACTTGAGCGAGTCGTTGCCGAAGTCGAAACGCAGCGTTGCGCCCACGATCGTGGCGTCGCCGCCACCGTCGAGGTCGACATACGCGACGTTGCCACCGAGGCTGAACGGCGTACCTTCGAAGCGATACTCAACGCCAGCGCCAACCTGGAAGGCATCCGCGTTTGTGCCGCTGTCTATACGAGCGTAGCCAGCGCCGAGATCGAAGCGCAGGTTGTTGCCCATGAACATGCGGTACTCACCCGAGAGACCCCAGATGTCGACGTTCACGTCGTTGGCGTTCGCGTAGGCGAGCGTGGCGACGAAAGTCGAGTTGTCGTAGAAGGCAGCGTATTCGCCACCGGCAGTCCACAGGTCCACATCACCCCCACCAGCGTCGACGTTGCCGAGACCGACGAAGCCGCCGAAGGCGCCGTTGGCGTCGCGCGAGATCAGGTGACCCGTGCCAGTGAGCACGTCCGTATTGGTGTCATCGCTGGAAGAGAAGCCAGCATCAACCAGCACAGTGAGGCTGCCGCCCATTTGAAAGGCAGCGCCACCGTTGATGTTGTAGGAGTCCGCGTTGCCGAAATCGGTGTCAGCGTGAGATACACCGGCGCCGACGGTGCCCGTTTGAGCGAAGGCAGTTCCCGAGATCATGGAGAAGCCCGCCAAGAGAGAGGCGGTCACGACATGTTTTTTCATCGTATACCCTGTCGATTAGGAACGGGCGAAGTGCCCGCGCCGACGATCTATCAGCGTACGGATAGATTCGTCTGTCGCCGGAGAGTCACACTGGATGCCCACCTTTTTGGCGCCTCAATCTGTTAACGATTCAAGGACGTGGTACCAAATGGTCGCCTTTGGAAATTCCGTTTCGTGTCCGATGATCCGTGACAAAACTTCATTCACGCGGCGCAGCATTGCCGATCGATGCGTTAACTCAACGAACTGAAAATAGTTTGTGATCAGCCTAGCGATTTCTCGATAGCGCTACGTAACTCTGAGCTGGTCGGCTCTACCTTCGACTTGAACGCCGCCACCGGCGAGCCGTTTTTATCGGTCAGCAGCTTGTGAAAATTCCACGCCGGATGCGCCGCGCGGCCCAGTTTCTCGCGCATCCACTTGAAGTACGGATTCGCGTGGCCGCCCTTCACGTGCGTCTTTTCCGTCATCGGAAACGATACCGCATAGGTGACCGCGCAAAACGCCGCGATCTCCGTTTCTTTCGCAGGCTCCTGCCACAGGAACTGGTTGCACGGCACGCCCAGCACGGTGAACCCGCGGTCGTGATACTCCTGATAGACTTTCTGCAGGCCGGTATACTGCGGCGTGAACCCGCACTTCGAAGCGACGTTCACCACCAGTAAAGCCTGCCCCTCGAACTTCTTCAGGGGGAGCGGCTCGCCATTGATGCCCTTGAACTCGAAATCGAATGCTGTCGGCATCCTAAAGCGCCCCGTCGATGGCTGACATGATCTCCGGCGCGAGCGGCTCCGTGCGCGGACCGAACGCCGCCATAGCTTTGCCGTCCTTGCCAAACAGCAGCTTGTGGAAATTCCACATCGGGTCGGCCGGCTTGCCCAACTCACCCAGCATCCACTTGTAAAACGGGTGCGCCGTATCGCCTTTCACATCCGTCTTCTCTGTCAACGGGAAATCTACGCCGAACGTCGTAGAGCAGAACGTCGCGATCTCTTCGTTGCTCCCGGGCTCCTGCCCCATGAACTGGTTCGACGGAACGCCGAGCACCACCAGCCCCCTCTCGCGCTTGTCGTGATAGAGCTGCACCAGCCCCTCATACTGCGGCGTCAGCCCGCATTTTGAAGCGACATTCACCACCAGCACCGGATGCCCAGCAAACTGCTTCAGCGACAGCGGCTTCCCATCGATCATGTTGAAGCTGAAATCATGCGCTGTGGTCATGAGGGTCTCCTGTCAGGCGCTGGCCGTATCTACTCCGACAATCTAGGATGCGCGCTGCACGGACGCGAGGGAGAAACCTTGACCATCGCCCGCCTTATTCCGCCAATATTCGCACGACCTCTCAAATAATCGCCGCCTCCCCACTACCTCGCCCCGCCCACCTCTTCGCCGAAGAACAGGGCGAACCGCAGAAGCAGGCGCAGCTCCACTTCCTCCATCACCTCATGCGTTTCGCGGATCCTGCTGTGAAATCTGAAGGCGTGTGGAATGGTCGTATTTGGGTTGAAGCCGCCGACAACACCTCGGCGCGTCTTGCCTGCGCCACCAATTTCGGCGGCCGCATCGTCCGCCTCGCGCTCGCGGACAGTGGCCGGCTCCGCGCGAAATTGATAGTCAACGACGTCGCGATGTTGACTGCTTGGATCGAAGATCCCTACGACAAAAAAAGGCGTTCTGGCCTAACGGGGCCGATGGGGTTGGCGAAGCACCGGGCCGCATTTCCAAGCGTGGCGCCTGGCTCTACGTCGACTGCACGCACTTCCCGGGCGTGCCTGCAAACGCACATGATTACTGGCAAGTCGAAGCAAGCGATTAGTCCGCTGCGCCCGCCTCGGTGTCACTCTTCGTTACGGCTTTCGCGGGGGCGCGCTCCACTCCGTTCGCCTTATCCCACGCTCGCCCCTCTTCAATCAACCGGTCCGTGTTCGTGCGAATGGCTTCACCGAGCTGCGCCACCATCTCGTCCTTGCCCAGCCCCGGCGGGATCGGATCGAGAAATTCGATCACGGCAGGTCCCGGATACTTTGCATAGTCCTGCTCCTGCCAGCGCAGACCGAGGTTAGTGGCCACGGGCACCACGGGCCATTGCGAGGCTTCCTGCATGTGCCACACGCCCGCGCGGATTCGCTTGTGCTCACCAACCTTGCAGAGATGGCCCTCGGGATAGATCAGCACGATACGCTTGTCCTCGGCAGCCTTGGCAAAGCTCTGCGCCAGATCCTTGCGCGCTTCCGGTCCACCGCAATTGTCGATCACGATCGCGCCCAGCTTCTCCAGCACCTTCGGCACCAGTGGAAACCGTTCGAGATGGTCACCCGTCACGAACGCCACGTCATCGAACTGCACATACATCAGGAAGCCGTCGCCATAGCTCGAATGCTTGGGCGCAAGTATAAACGGCGCCGGCGGCAATCGTTCGCGCCCGCGCACCTCCGGCTGGATGCCTGCCAGCTTTGTCAGCTGCACCATGCGCTTTGTGTAGCGCTTCACAGCCCAGCGCACGCCCTTGCGCCCCGGCACGAGCGCCAACACCGCCGCAATCAGAACATAGAGAATTGAAACCCACCAGAACCCGACGGCGAACAGGGAAGAACGCATACATCCCCCAATGGCTCTAACCGCCCGAATCGCATTGCGTAGCGGCTAGGTCAACGGTCAGCCTGCAGGCGCAAGCTTGTCCTGTGTCCGGCTGTCAAAGTCGCCTGCGTCATGCCGCTCGTGCAGCTGGCTTGCCGGCGCGCCGAACGTGCGGTTCACCATCCGACCGCGCTTTGCCGCCGCCCTTTCGGCAATCTGTTCCGTCCACCGGATAACATTCTTGTATTCGTGCACTGACAGGAACTCTCCCGCCTCATACAGCACGCCCTTCACCATCGCGCCGTACCACGGCCACACCGACATGTCGGCGATAGTGTACTCCTTCCCAGCCAGGTACTCCGCCTCGCCAAGCCGTCGGTCAAGTACATCCAGCTGTCGCTTCACTTCCATCGCATAGCGGTCGATCGGATATTCCCACTTCTCCGGCGCATACGCATAGAAGTGTCCGAAGCCGCCACCGAGAAACGGCGTCGCGCCCATTTGCCAGAACAGCCAGTTGAGCGTCTCGGTGCGCGTCGCGCGCTCCTTCGGCAGGAACGCATCGAACTTCTCGGCGAGGTACATCAGGATCGAACCGGACTCGAACACGCGCACCGGCTTCGGTTCGCCGTGATCGACCATCACCGGAATCTTCGAGTTCGGATTGATATCGACATACCCGCTCGAAAATTGTTCGCCCTTGCCGATGTTGATCAGCCAGGCATCGTACTCGGCGCCCGCATGGCCAAGCGCCAGTAACTCCTCGAGCATAATCGTTACCTTCACGCCATTGGGCGTACCCAGCGAATACAGCTGGATCGGATGCTTTCCGACCTGCAACTCCTTGTCGTGCGTCGACCCTGCAATCGGCCGATTGATCGCTGCGAAGCGCCCACCGCTCTCCTTGTTCCAGGTCCAGACTTTGGGGGGGGTGTACGCGTCTGCGCTCATGGAACGGTTCCTCAGTTCGGATTTCAATGCTGACCCAGATGTGCAGCCCCGCGCCTGACCTTACAAGGCGGAACATCAAATCCCGCCCACGCTATGCGTGAGCAGTTCTACTCAGATCGTCCGGCACAACAGACTTTGCACGCAATGCAGGATAGGCTTGCTCAAAACAGGGGGAATCCCATGCGCCTACCCGTGATAGCTCTCGCCGCGTTAGCCTCGGGCTGCGTGCACATATCCCTGTCCGACGACTCATGGTCCGACGGGCCGTGGACCAACGGCATCGCGTTCAGCTCAATGGGTCCGGGGACGGGCGCTTTCTCGGCCATGCTCGACGGCAGCACGTCGGCGGCCGCACCCTACACCATCCGCGTTCACATCACCGAAGGCGGCAGGATCATGCCGCACACCCATCCCGATACGCGCGTGATCACGGTGGTCGACGGCGAAGTCTGCTACGGCTTCGGCGCCACGTTTGATCCCGACGGCTGCAAGCTCTACCCCGAAGGCAGCTACTTCATCGTGCCAGCCAATGCGCCTCACTATGGCTATGGAAAGACGGGCGATGCGGTCTATCAGGAATCCGGCGTCGGTCCGTCCGGCTTCGTGCCTGTGGCGACGCCGAAGTAGGTTACGCCACCCGCTCCTTCACAGCCGCATCCGCATCCTCATGCGCCCGCGACTGCCGACTCCACAGGTCCGCATAAAGCCCGCCGCGATCCAGCAGTTCGCGATGCGTCCCGCGCTCCACAATCTTGCCCTCGTCCAGCACGATGATCTCATCCGCGCCAGCAACGGTTGACAGCCTGTGCGCCACCATCAACGTCGTGCGACCCTTCGCGGCTTCATCCAGCGCGCCCTGAACGTCCTGCTCCGTCGCCGAATCCAGCGCGCTCGTCGCCTCGTCCAGCACCAGGATCGCTGGGTTCTTCAGGATCGCCCGCGCGATGCCCACGCGCTGACGCTCGCCACCGGAAAGCTTCACACCGCGCTCGCCCACCCGCGTCTCCCAGCCCTTGGGCAGCCGGTCGATGAACTCCAGAAGCTGTGCCCTCTGCGCCGCGTCGCGTAGTTCTTCGTCGTCGGCCTCGGGGCGGCCATAAAGCAGGTTCTCCTTCATCGAAGCGTTGAACAGCACCACATCCTGCGGCACCAACCCGATCGCCTCGCGCAAACTTTCCTGCTTCAGCCCGCGCACATCCTGCCCGTCGATCACAACACGCCCGCCCTTGGTGTCGTAGAACCGGAACAACAGCTTCAGCAGCGTCGATTTCCCCGAACCCGACGGCCCAACCACTGCGAGTTTCGTTCCCGCGGCCACTGTAAAACTCACGCGATCAATCCCCGCCGAGCGCGCATCATGCAGAAAGCTGACATCCTCGAACCGCACCTCACCGCCCTTAACCTGCAGGGGCTTGGCGTCGGGAGCATCCGCAACATCCGCCTTCATCCCCATCAACCCGTAGAGCTTCTCAAGGTCGATCGCCCCTTGCTTGATCTCGCGGAACGCAAACCCGAGGATCGAAAGCGGCCGGTAAAGGTTCGACATGATCAGCACGACCGCAGCCATGTCCCCCGCCTGCACCGTGCCGTTGAATGTCGCGGTCGCGGTGATGGCGGCAACGCCCGTGAGCCCGAGCGCCATGATGATGTCTTGTCCGGCGTTCAGCAGCGCCAGCGATCGCGTCACCTCCACCATGCTCTTGTTGTAGGTCCGCATCGCGCCGTCATAGCGCTGTGTCTCGCGCGCTTCCGCAGCGAACGCCTTCACCGTTTCGAAATTGGTGAGACTGTCGACGGCCAGCGCCCGCAGCTCGGTGTCCGCAGCGTTCAGCTTGCGTCGTTGTTCGGTGCGCCAATTGGTGAGCAGGGCCGTGAACACAGCATACAGAGCCACGGTTACGACTGCGATAACCGCTGCGACCCAGCTATAGCGCGTCGTCAGCACGAATGCGGCGAGCGCCAGCTCGATGATCGTCGGCCCGATGTTGAACGCAAGAAAACGGATCAGGTAATCCAGCGCCGCTACGCCCCGATCAATGATGCGGTTCAGCGCCCCGGTCCGCCGCGTCTGGTGGAACGCCATCGACAGTCCCTGCGCATGTCCATACGCCTCCACCGCGATCAGCCGTTGCGCATCCTGGCTTACAGGCGAGAACAAAGCATCGCGAAGGTAAGGCAGGTTCGACGACAGGATCCGCGCGCCCGTCCACCACCCGATCAGCATGATCACAGCCGCCATCGTGGCGCCCGGACCTGTCATCTTGTTGATGGCGTCGCCGAAAAACACCGGCGCATAAACCGCGAACACTTTGCTCGCCAATGTCAGAACGAGCGCCGCCAGCATCACCAGCCGCCAGCGCTTCAGTTCCGGCCGCGCCATGATCTGGCCGATGCGCGCCAGCGACACACCAAGCCCGGCATCGCCCGTCTCCAGACCGTCGATGTCGGAGGGGGATTTTCCGTGAGCGTGAGGGTGCATGGCCATGCCGCGCTATGTAAGTCGGCTAACCGGCAAACGCCAGAGTACCCGCGCCTCCCTGCCGCCAGCCTGATGGCAGCAACCAGCGGACGCAGGCTTGGCTTGATTTTGGTCCCGCATAGCGGATGCTGGCCGAAGAGCGCCGAATGGTGCCGATTTCAACGGGGGACCGCGATGTTGGGACAGCGGATTCTGCTCGTTCTTGCCGCTCTATGCCTGAATAGTGCCGCGTCAGAACAAACGCCTCCGGGACTGCGAGTCCCTCTGACGCTGTGACGATCGTGTCCGACCTGGACGACGCCTGCCCCTTGCCAGACGCTCTGGCCAGCAATGAACTCGCGCTCGGCTGTTCGAAGGACGTCGCTGCTTGTCTCAGGCGGCTGCGAGCTAAAGAGGCGTGCGGCTCGCAGGATAACTTTCCGATCAATCAGGCCAGAGCGGTCATCATCTACAGCCTCGACCCGAAGTTCCCGGGGCATCGTTGATCTGCCTCCGATCGCTACGGTCCGGGTCGGCAAGATCACCGAGCCTGAGAATGCGGCGGCAACCAACATCACCGTCATAAAGAACAACGGCTCAACCGAGAAGCTGACGCCCGAGCGTATCTACGAACCGTTGGTTCCCATCAGGGTCAACGATTGGGTCCGCATCTACGCCAACGCAGGAATGGTCAAGCGCGTCGACCAGAAGGTCGGCCTGTTCGAGCGGGGGACTATGTATTATCCGGCCTTACTGGTCGGCCAGGACGAAGCGTCAAAAGTGATGACCACCGAAGCGACGAAGCGTCATTTCACCATACCGGTGTTGATCATGCAGAACCTAGAAAATCTCCTGTCGGTCGATCGCGTGATGTTTGCGTTGTGTAAGGGTCAGCTTAGCCGGTCGACCAGCAAGCCGCCCCGCTATCCTGCTTGCACTGCACATAGCGATCTGCCGCTTTCCCCGGAGGCCGAACCAGCCCATCTATGGCATTCAGAAAAGAGAGAAGAAGAATGCCCGGCATCAAATCAGTTACCGTCTATTGCGGCTCCGCTTCCGGATCCGACCCCAGCTACATCAAACTGGCGCAACGCCTCGGCACAGCAATAGCCAAGCGGGGCTGGCGCACCGTCTATGGCGGGGGCGATGTCGGCCTGATGGGCGCGGTCGCCACCTCGGCGCGCGATGCCGGCGGCAAGGTGCTCGGCGTGATGCCGCATTTCCTGCGCGAACTCGAAGGCGTGCTCGAAGGCGTCGAGAACCGCTACACCGACAACATGCACCAACGGAAACAGGCGCTGCTCGATGAAGCCGATGGCCTCATCGTCCTCCCCGGCGGCATCGGCACGCTCGAGGAAGCCGTCGAGACGCTGAGCTGGGCCAAGCTCTCGCTTCACCGCAAGCCGATGGCGTTCCTCAGCGAGAACAACTACTGGTCGCCCTACTTCAAGCTCATCGACCACATGATCGAAGGCGGCTTCCTGCCTGCAAGCTTCCTTAAGTTGATGGCCGACACCGGCAGCCCGGAAGCCGCTCTCGAAGCGCTCCACCAGCGCGCCATCGTCCTCGACTGATCGACACCAGTTAGCAGCTGACATTCCGCTGACAATCGGCCTACGCTTTGGCGGGGAAGATCGGGAAGCGGGACAATCCATGGAAATCCAGCTGAGCGCCGTCCCCCGCGAGCACACCTTCTTCGGCCAGCCGCGAGGCCTCGCCTATCTCGCCTTCACCGAGGCGTGGGAGCGGTTTTCCTTTTACGGCATGACCTCACTGCTGGCGCTCTACATGACGCAGCAGCTTTTCATGCCCGGCCATGTCGAAAACGTCGCCGGCTTCACGCAATTCCGCGCAGGAGTTGAATCCGTCTTCGGCCCAATGAGCACCATCGCCTTCGCCTCGCAGGTCAACGGCCTCTACACCGGCTTCGTCTACTTCACACCGATCTTCGGCGGCCTGATCGCCGACCGCTGGATCGGCAAGCGCAACGCCGTCACGCTCGGCGCCGTCCTGATGAGCTGCGGCCACATCGCTATGGCTTTCGACCAGTCCTTCCTGCTCGCGCTTGTGCTGCTGGTGATTGGGTCCGGCTTCCTGAAAGGCAATATCGCGGCGCAAGTCGGCGCGCTCTATCCAGAAGCCGACGCGCCGGGCCGTACGCGCGGCTACTCCATCTTCTCGATCGCCATCAATGTTGGGGCCGTTGCTGGTCCGCTCACCTGCGGACTGCTGGCGCAGATCTATGGCTGGCATGTCGGCTTCGGCCTCGCTGGCGCGCTGATGCTGATCGGCCTCGCCACTTATCTCATCGGCTATCGCACGCTCGCCGAACAGACCGCCGCCGCCAGGTCCACCGACGACGCACCGGTCGAGAAACTCGACGGCAAGCAATGGCGCATCATTGCCGCGCTCACCTTCG
This sequence comes from Caulobacterales bacterium, assembly GCA_038326205.1. Taxonomy (GTDB): domain Bacteria; phylum Pseudomonadota; class Alphaproteobacteria; order Caulobacterales; family Hyphomonadaceae; genus UBA7672. The sequence goes on from JBBQJV010000043.1 coordinate 29,622, forward strand.
TGATGTCCCTCACCATTTTCCAGTCCGTCGCCTACTACCAGAACACCAATGTCGGCCTGATCTGGATCGACCAGTTCGTCGACATGAACGTCATGGGATTCCAGATCCCCGTCGGCTGGTTCGTATCCCTCGACAGCTTTGTCAGCATCGTCTTCGTGCCCGTACTCTTCGTCGTCTGGCGCTGGCAACAAAAACACGGTGGCGAGCCGGGCGAGATCGGCAAGATGGCGACCGGCGCCTGGATGGCCTGCGTCGCCAATCTCCTTCTCGTGCTCGCTTGCCTCCCGGGCGGCCGCGTCTTGGGCATCTTCCCCGTCGCCTACGATGTGATCCTCGGGATCGCGTTCCTCTACTACTGGCCGACCCTGCTCGCCCTCGTGTCGCACGCCGCGCCAGCCCGGCTGAAATCGACCCTGATGGGCGTCGCCTACCTCTCGCTGTTCGTCGGCAACATCATCGTTGGCCGCCTCGGCGCGGCCTATGAAACGCTAGGCCCGGCGAACTTCTGGCTGGTCCACGCCGCCATCGCCGGCGCCGGCGCTATCCTCTGCATGCTGCTGGCCCGTCCACTCGGAAAGATCCTTACCGCCTAAACGCCGCAGCGCCCGGAAACTCGGCGGTATTGCCGCCGCGCCCGCGCCCTTCTAGTTTGTAGTCATCCAGACGGGTGCGAGGGAGATACGCAACATCGTCCTGAACAATAAAAAGGCCGGAAAGGCCGCCGGAGGAGATACCCGAATGCGCGCCATCCTGATGTCGCTGGCAGTAGCAGCGCCCGCCCTGATGCTGGGCATCGCTGCCTGCAGTAACAATCCCGTGTCGACGGAGCCGTCGACAGCCACCACCGCCGCGTTCGGCGCCGCCGCCGTCAATCAGAATCGCCTTCTGGCAGCCGCCAAGGAGCCCGGCTCGTGGCTGGCTGTCGGCGGCGACTACAACGAACAGCGCTTCAGCCAGCTCGATAGCCTCAACGAAACCAACGTCTCGAAACTCGGCCTCGCCTGGTATTCCGAAATCGACACCGAACGCGGTCAGGAATCCACGCCCGTCGTCGTCGATGGCGTGATGTACCTCACCACCGCATGGTCGATGGTAAAAGCATACGACATTAGGTCGGGCGCCAAGCTCTGGGAATACGATCCGAAGGTCGATCGCGCCAAAGGCAGCGACGCCTGCTGCGACGTCGTCAACCGCGGCGTTGCTGTCTGGAACGGCAAGATCATCTTCGGCTCGCTCGATGGCAGGCTCATTTCTCTCGATGGCAAGACCGGCAAGGAGGTCTGGTCCGTGAAGACCGTGCCCGAGGGCACGCACCACACCATCACCGGCGCACCCCGCATTGCAAACGGGAAGATCTTCATCGGCAATGGCGGCGCCGAATACGACATCCGCGGCAACATCGCCGCCTTCGACGCCGAAACCGGCAAGAAATTGTGGAACTGGTTCGCCGTGCCCGGCGATCCGGCCAAGCCCTACGAACAGCCCGAACTCGCCATAGCGGCCAAGACCTGGAAAGGCGACCAGTACTGGAAGCTCGGCGGCGGCGCGACGATCTGGGACACCATCGTTTACGATCCCAAGACCAACCTCATCTATTTCGGCACCGGCAACGGCCTCTCGTGGGCGCAGGAAGCCCGCAGCCCCGGCGGCGGCGACAACCTGTTCGTTTCCTCCATCGTCGCGCTCGACGCCGACACCGGCAAGTACGCCTGGCACTATCAGGAAACGCCCGGCGACGAGTGGGACTATGACAACTGCAACCCCGTCATGGTCGCCGACCTGAAGATGAAGGACGGCAACAAGCACGTCGTCATGCAGGCCTCGAAGAATGGCTTCTACTACATTCTCGAAGCCAAGACCGGCAAACTCCTGTCGGCCGAGAAATACGTTCCCGAAACCAACTGGGCCACTCACGTCGACATGGCCACGGGCCGCCCGGTAGAGAACCCAGATGCCCGCTACAGTGCCACCGGCAAGCCGGTGATTATCTGGCCAGCCGCCCTCGGCATGCATAACTGGCACCCGATGGCCTACAGCCCAGAGACTGGCTACGTCTACATCCCCGTCACGGTCTCCAACGCCGCCTACGACGCGCAGGACAACTTCGTCTTCAATCCGAATGGCTGGAACACCGGCACCGACTTTGCTGGCGGCGCATCGCTCTACACCAAGCCCGGCGCTCCGCCGCGTGGCAACGTCACCAGCTACATCCTCGCGTGGGACCCGGTGAACGCAAAAGAAGTCTGGCGCATCCCCAACAAAGAATACGGCGCCTCAGGCCTCCTCGCGACGTCCGGCAACCTCATCTTCTCCGGGAACCATGACGGCCAGTTCGCAGCCTATGACTCGCGCACCGGCAAGGAACTCTGGACCGCACCGACGCAAGCCCGCGTCGTCGCCGCCCCCTCGACTTATACCGTCGATGGCCAGCAACAGGTCGCCATCCTCGTCGGCGCTCGTGGCTTGCCGCCGGGTCAGAAGCGCACCGTTGGCGTCAGCGCCAACAACTCGCGCATCCTCGTCTTCCGTCCGGGTGGCGCTGCGACCCTGCCGGCGGAAATGGCGGCAGTCGCCGCGACAACCAAAAAAGTCACGATCAGTCCACCCCTGCTGACTGCGAACAACGAAACGGTTGCAGCCGGTGAACAGGCCTACGGTGCCAACTGCGCTGTCTGCCATGGCGCAACTGTTGTGCCCGGCGCAGGCGCCACCGCGCCCGATCTGCGCTACAGCGCCCTCCTGCCGTTCAAGGCCCAGTACAACGGACCTGTCCGCGCAGGCGAACGCGCTACGCGCGGCATGCCCGGCTTCGGCAATAGCCTTGACGAGCAAACCACCGACGCCATCCTCGCCTACATCATCAAGCGCGCGAATGATGAGAAAGCCGCGCAGGAGGCCGCAGCATCGGCCTCGACGCCGTAAGCACGCAAAACAACGAGCGCGACATCAGCTCCCCCGGCGCAAACCGGGGGAGTTTTTGTTTGCCCCCCCTTTTGTTGGAAGCCGCGCGTACTAATTCGGCGGAAAGCCAAAAAACTTCCGCCGCACTTTCAAACGCTTGCCCGAAAAAACTGCGGGACAGCTCCACTGTAGAAATAAGAAACCTGCAGATCCCTTTCCGCCTATCCCCTCAGCGGCCGCATAATGCGCTCATAACTCGAACACAAACCCGCGGATACGAAGTGAGCAACCCATCAAGACGCCAGCTTTTGCTGGAGGCCATGCTGCGCGTGTTTGCCTCTCTCGTGTCCAACGTCGTCTCGAAGGCAAGGGAGATCTTCAACCAGAACACTCGTGATTGGCACACGGATGAGGCGCCCGAAGGTCACCTCCCGACTTTGATCGACATCACAAGAGGAACCATTTCTCCTTCCTCGCTCGACGCAGTCGGGGGAGCAACCATGTGGGTTCAGGCTTGTTCTGGCTTCCAGGGAGTTGCTCTTTTGAGGACGAGGTTTGCGGCCTCGATGAGTTTTCGCATGATGGCGACGAGGATTACTTTTGGTTTCTTGCCTTTGGCGGCGAGGCG
>JBBQJV010000044.1:0-32692 GCA_038326205.1 Caulobacterales bacterium
ACGCTTGAGGTCCATCGGGTTCATGCCGGCGGCGACGCGCTTGAGGCCTTCCTTGACGATGGCTTGGGCGAGAACGGTGGCGGTGGTCGTGCCGTCACCCGCGACGTCGTTGGCCTTGGAGGCCACTTCGCGGATCATCTGTGCGCCCATGTTCTCGAACCTGTCTGCAAGTTCGATCTCTTTGGCGACGGTGACGCCGTCCTTGGTGGAGCGGGGGGCGCCGAACGATTTCTCGATGATGACGTTGCGGCCTTTGGGGCCGAGCGTCACTTTGACGGCGTTGGCGAGAACGTCGACGCCGCGCATCATGCGTTCGCGTGCGTCGGCGGCGAATTGTACGTGTTTAGCTGCCACTGGATTGGATCTCCTGGCTGAATGTTGGGGAAGGGCGAAGGGCCGGGTGGCCTACTTCTTCGCCGCAGGCGTTTTTTCGATGATGCCGAGGATGTCGCTCTCTTTCATAATGATGAGCTCCTCGCCTTCGATCGTGACTTCCGAGCCGGACCACTTGCCGAACAGCACGCGGTCGCCAGCTTTCACGTCGAGCGGGGTGACTTTGCCGTCGTCGCCACGGACGCCGGAGCCAACGGCAACGATCTTGCCTTCCTGGGGTTTTTCCTTGGCGGTGTCGGGGATGATGATCCCGCCTTTGGTTTTCTCTTCTTCCTTGACGCGTTTCACGAGAACGCGGTCATGAAGCGGACGAAAGCTCATGATTGGCCTCTGTTTCTATGTTTGGGCGCCCCCTTGGGCGACCCTTGAACGTTGGGCTGCTAGCAGTCTCGATAGACGAGTGCCAGCTGCGATGGGGAGGTATGGTCGGCGGAACGAAGTGTCAAGGCCCACCCCGCCCCGTTGGCGAGGCAAGCCGTTGGCATCTAATGCTTTATTGTTGTTGCAATAATTTACGTGATTTGGGCCGCAGGGGGCTAGTCTCGGGGCTTGAAGCTATCCATGGGGCGGATGGCTTTCCACGCCAGCACCTTTGCGGCGACCTTGCCGTTGGGCAGACGCCATTCCGCTTCGATATAGCCGGTAGTCTTGCTTCGGTTAACTAATTTGGCCTCGATCTCGATCTCGGCCCCGCTGACCGGCCGGAAGATCTTCACCTGCAGGTCCTGCGTCGTGAACCCCTCGCCCTCTTCAAGGGCGGTCACCATGCACATCGACACGATGTTGTCTGACAGCCCGGCAATCCACCCGCCAAACACCCGGCCGCCGCCAATGTCGCGCGAGCCGTCATTGGGCCAGCGGAACAGGACCCGGCCAACCTCGGCCTCCTTGCACCAGAGATCCGGCCGTATGCCCATGTTGAGGTGGGCAGGCGGCAGGTCGCCCGACATGAATGTTGCGAACCGCGCATTGATGTGCGGGGGCAGAGTGGGGAAACCGTCAAAACTCATGGGGCAGGTCTATCCAGCAAGCTAGCCAACGGCGCTACTGGAGAATGGGGCCGACGGAAAGTGAAAGGTAACCGCTTATCCATGCAGACCGTGGCCGTTGAATCGTCCAGACCACACGCGCGTTGTGTTCTGGCCTTGCAAGGACACTAGGACAATGTTGCGTGTTCACATCACGGACGTCAGCTTATAGCAGGCCCTCACTGCGATATCCGGCAAAGAGGAACCGCATCATGGAGACGAGGCCTGACTAGCTACCCGACTGCCTGACACTTTCGCCCTGGGCGTTGAATGCGTGGGCCGATTTCATGCGCTTGTGGGACACGGGGGTCTTCGGCGTAACCTATGGTGCGATGTTTTCCGCCATCGGGATTCTCTTGCTCGCCCTCCTGCTTCGCGGTCTGTTTGCTCGCACAATTGTGCGCTGGATCAGCAGCGCCGCGCGCGGCGCCGAAGCGAAGCTGGACGACGCGCTCGTCAAGGCAATCTCCGAACCGCTGAAGATGGTTCCGGTGATCCTTGGCATCTATGTCGCGCTGCAGTTCTTCGACTTCAGCGACGCGACTCACGAGATCACCGACAAGATCCTGCAATCGGTGGTCGCCCTGTCGGTGTTCTGGACGCTGACGCGCGCTGTTGATGCGTTCTCGTTCCTGCTTGGCGCCTACCGGCGTACGCTGGGCTGGATGCTGACACTCGTCGAGATTATCCTTGTCTCTACGGGCATCGCGGCCGTGCTCTACATGTGGGACATCCTAATCCTGCCCGTGCTGGGCGGGCTTGGTATCTTCGGTGTTGCGCTGGCCTTCGGCGCTCAGGACATCATGAAGAACATCATCCCGGACATATTCATCCTGATCGAGAAGCGATTCCAGCCAGGCGAATGGGTCCTGGTTCTTGGCGTCGTTGAAGGTACGGTCGAAGCGATCGGGTTTCGCTCCACCCTCATTCGTCAGTTCGACAAGACGCCGGTCTATGTACCCAACGCCGTCTTCTCCGAGGCCACGGTTTCGAACTCTTCGCGGATTACCTACCGCCGCATCAAATGGGTTATCGGTGTTGAATACCGAACGACAGTCGAGCAGTTCCAATACGTCCGAGACGAGATCGAGGCGCATCTCTGGGCAAGCGACGATTTCGTGAATCCGCCGGACGCCGGGCTGATGGTCTTCGTGGACAAGTTCAATGACTCGTCGATCGATTTCCTCGTCTACTGCTTCACGCGAACGACCAAGTGGGACGAGTGGCTCGCGTCGAAGGAAAAGCTTGCCTTTAAAATCATGGAAATCGTCAAGGCGGCGGGAACCGATTTCGCCTTCCCGAGCCGGACGGTCTACATGCAACCCATCAATGCGCCTGAAGCATTTGTGCTGCCCGAGCGCAGCCCTGACGTCGCGCGCATGGCCGAGTTGAAGACGCGCCTACAATGCGGGATCGTTCGGCAACGACGATGGATGAGTTCCATCGCCGCCGCCGAAGGGGCGCTGATGATCAGTCTTCCTTGGGCTGGAAGTCCAATGCTACGCCATTGATGCAGTAGCGCAGGCCGGTCGGCGGCGGACCGTCCGGGAAAACGTGCCCCATGTGGCTGCCGCATTTGCCGCAGTGAACCTCGGTGCGGACCATGCCGTGGGTACGGTCGACGGTCTCTTCCAGCGCGCCTTCAATCGGCGTCGTGAAGCTTGGCCAGCCGGTGCCACTTTCGAATTTCACGGTGTTATTGAAGAGCTGAGTATCGCAACCGGCGCAAGCAAATGCGCCAGGCCGCTTCTCGTAAAGCAGGGCGCAGGAGCCGGGGCGTTCGGTGCCGTGGTCGCGCATAACAGCGTATTGCTCGGGCGTCAGGCGGCTGCGCCATTCGGCGTCGGTTCGTTCAACGGGGTAGCTGTGTGCGGTCATGAAAACCTCCTCGATGGCTGAGACAAGTACGCTCGGCAACCATTGCAGGTTACAGCGGCTCAGCGGCAGCGCGTAATGTGGCTACCGCTGGGCATTTCGCCAAGTCCGTAAACGAAAGCTCCCCGTCAGACGGCCGTGACGCCGCCATCGACCACGATATTCTGGCCTGTCGTCCACGCCCCGGCGCGCGACGCCAGATAGACGGCAGCGCCCGCAAGATCATTCGGCTCGCCGAGGCGGCGCAGCGGGGTCTCTTCCTCGCGCTGTTCGCGGGCGGTGTCATCCGACCAGAGCGCCTTGGCGAAATCGGTCTTCACGAGGCCCGGCGAGATGCAGTTTACGCGGATGTTGTGGGGGCCGAGTTCCGCCGCGAGGTTCCGCGCCAGCTGGACGTCGGCCGCTTTAGAGATGCAGTAGGCGCCGATGACAGTCGAGGCGCGCAGGCCGCCGATCGAGGAAACGATGATGACGGAACCGTCCTTCCGCTCCTGCATCTGCGGGGCGACCATCTGGATCAGCCAGTTGTTCGAGACGATGTTGTTGGACAAGATTTTCAGGAACTGCTCGTCCTGAATGCCAGCCATCGGCCCGTAATAGGGGTTCGAGGCGGCGTTACAGACCACAATATCGATCTTGCCGAACGCCGCGTTGGTCTCGTTGACCAGCCGCTGCAGGTCTTCCTTCGAGGAGATGTTGGCCGGGCAGGCGATGGCGGTTCCATCGCCATGCTTGGCGTTGATCGCTCCGGCGACTTCCTCGCAGGGACCGGGTTTGCGCGAGGAGATCGTCACGCGCGCGCCGTGCGCTGCGAACTGTTCCGCGATGGCCTTGCCGATGCCCTTAGTGGACCCGGTGATCAGGGCCGACTTGCCGGTGAGGTCGAACAGGTTGACGGGCGAATACGACATGGGTGTTTCCTTACCTCGGATACTTTGGCCTGGGGGTTCAAGCCCCGGTTCTCTGGTGCAATTATCTTGCGTTCATAGCGCCGGATTCGCGGAAGGGAAGCCGATCAGGCGTCGGTAGGCCCCGAGCGGCGCGGCGTCCGGCCGCTGGCTGCTGCTGTCTCAAGGTGATTTCGTAATAGCGCATTTCGTGCGAGTCTGCCTTCACGTGGAGGAATTTGCTGGGAGGCTTCGAATGATGTCAGCCTATGAAATGCTGGTTCTCGCGATCGCTGGCGCCAACGGCGGAATGCTCTATTGGGCCATTCGTCGGCGCGAGCGCGTTATGGCCTGGATCAAGGTACGCCGCCGCTAGGGCAGGCTGCCCGGAACTATCATCGCGGAATGACGTTGCATCTTCAGACAGTGGAGCAACCTCATGAATGAAGTTTCGATCGTAGGCGCAGTTGTCATCGGCATCCTCGCTGGCTGGATCGCAGAACAGGTCATGGGCCGCGAACACGGCCTCCTCACCAATCTTGTGGTCGGCATCGTTGGCGCGTTCCTCGGCGCAGTTGCCGCCAGCGCGCTCGGTATCGGTTTCGCTGGGTTCTGGGGCAGCCTGATCGTTTCGACCGTCGGCGCCATCGTGCTTCTGGCGCTGGTTGGCCTGATCCGTCCCCGTCGCATGCTCTAACAACCATCACACCCGTCAGGGCTATTGGTGAAGCGGTCGCTCCCTCGGAGCGGCCGTTCCATTTTTGAGCTCAGCTCTATTTATGAGCGACGTACGGGTTCGCCGTTACCCACTGCCAGCGCGCCACGATAACATAGATGAACACGGCCCAGCTCGCCGCCAGCACGCCAAGGCTGGTCCACAGCGCCCAGTCCGGCGCGGCGGGGTCGAGCTTCCACCACACCAGCATTCCCGCCCCCAGCACGATGCCCGCGAAGCCCAGCATCCGCTTGTTGCGATGAAGTTTGCGCACATGGGTGATCCAGGCGATGCGCGCAGTGTGCTCGCCATCTGCGCTTTCTTGCGGATGCGGCATGCATGTTTCCCCAGAGGCGCCTTGCGCGGCGCGATTGCCAACGCATCTCCTCCGCGCGCCGTTCGGTCAAGACGCTGCTGATACCGGTCCTTGTACGCTCCCATTTGCGCGCAATGCCGTGAGGGGGCGTTGAAACCCCCAAGCCGCTTGCTAGGCTTCCGTTCGAAGAAACGTCGGATCCGGGCGCACGACGCCAGGACGGAACAGGGTTAGCGACATGGTTGAAGCTGCAAACGCCGGATCAGCGGAGTTAGGTTTCGACCCCGCGTCTCTGAAAGCCAAATACCGCGCCGAGCGCGACAAGCGACTACGGAAAGACGGCAACGAGCAGTACGTCGAGATCTCCGGCCAATATGCTCACTACCTCGAGGATCCCTATGTCGCCCGCGTCGAACGTGCGCCGATGTTCGACAATATCGAAGTCGTCGTGGTCGGCGGCGGATTTGGTGGATTACTCGCTGGCGCCCGGCTCAAGCAGGCCGGCATCGAGGATGTCCATATCATCGAGAAGGGCGGCGACTTCGGCGGCACGTGGTACTGGAACCGCTATCCCGGCGCTGCGTGCGACATCGAGAGCTATGTCTACCTGCCGCTGCTCGAAGAGGTCGGCTACATGCCGGTCGAGAAATACACGCGCGCATCCGAAATCCTGCAGCACAGCCGCGCCATCGGTGAAAAGTTCGGACTGACCAAGGGTGCCATCTTCCAGACCGAAGTCACGGAGATCCGCTGGGATGACAGCGTCGCGCGCTGGACTGTCTCGACCAATCGCGGCGACAAGCTGAAAGCGCGTTTCATCGTTCTCGCCTCGGGCCCGCTGCATCGCCCCAAACTGCCGGGCATTCCCGGCGTCGAGACGTTCAAGGGGCACTCCTTCCACACCAGCCGCTGGGACTATGCCTATACCGGCGGGGATGCGAATGGCGGCCTCGCGAAGCTGAAGGACAAGGTCGTCGGCATCATCGGCACGGGCGCGACCGCCGTGCAGTGCGTGCCGCACCTCGGCGAGGGCGCGAAGCAGCTTTACGTCTTCCAGCGCACGCCGTCCTCCATCGACGTCCGCAATAACAAGCCGACCGATCCGGACTGGGTGAAGTCGCTCACTCCCGGCTGGCAGAAGCGCCGGATGGACAATTTCAACACGCTCGTCTCAGGCGGCTGGCAGGAGGAGGACCTCGTCGCCGATGGCTGGACCGACATCATTCGCAACATCCTGATCCTCGCCGGGCAGGGCGCGAAGACACCGGAAGAGGCGCTGCAACTGGCCCAGCTGGCGGACTTCAAGAAGATGGAGCAAATCCGCGCCCGTGTGGACGCCATCGTCCAGAACGAAACCGCCGCCAGCGCGCTGAAGCCCTGGTACAACCAGTTCTGCAAGCGTCCGTGCTTCCACGACGATTACCTCGCGGCGTTCAACCGCCCAAATGTCGAACTCGTCGACACCAACGGCAAGGGCGTCGAGCGCATCAACGAAACCTCCGTCTTCGCCAACGGAGAGGAATACAAGGTCGACTGCCTGATCTACGCGACGGGCTTCGAGGTCGGCACGACGTTCAGCCACCGCGCCAACATGGAGCTGCACGGCCGCGATGGCCTTTCGCTCACCGAGAAGTGGAAGAACGGCGCATCCACGCTGCACGGCATGCACGTCAACGGCTTTCCAAACGCCTTCATCATAGGCAACACGCAGTCTGGCTTCACCGCCAATTTCCCGCACATGATCGACGAGCAGTCGCGCCACATCGCCTACATCCTCAAGGAAGCTGGCCAGCGCCAGGCAACCGTGGTCGAGGCCGAGCCCGAAGCCGAAGCCGAATGGGTGCAGGCGATCATGAACACCGCGATCATGCGCCAGAAGTTCTTCGAGGAATGCACACCGGGCTACTACAACAACGAAGGCCAGCCTTCGCCCGCCGCCGTGCGCAACGGCAGCTATGGCGGCGGCCCGATCGCGTTCGTGAAAATTCTCGAAACCTGGCGTGAAGACGGCGGTCTCAAGGGGCTGGATCTAGCGCGGACCTGATCCGCGCTAGCCAACGCTTACTTTCCTGGCTCAGTCAGCGCGCCATAAGTTAGCCGTGGCGAGATCGCGCGCACCGGCGGCGTACCCCCTGTTGGTGTTGAGCCGTTGATGTTCTGGATCATGCCGACGAACACGAGGTCATTGGTCGGATCAATCCAGAACCATGTCCCGAAGGCGCCACCCCAGTAGAACGTGTTGAGTCCCTGCGGCGTCGCGGCCTGTTGCGGGTTCATCACGATCGCAAAGTCCAACCCGAATCCGATGCCTTCCTGGCTCGGCCCATAAAGGTCAACCTTCACACCCGGCTGCAGCACGTTTGTGCGCATCAGCTTGATCGTGTCGGCTTTCAGCACGCGCTTTCCGTCCAGCTCACCGCCATTCAGCACCGCTTGCGCAAAGCGCCAGTAGTCCTCCGCCGTCGACATCAGTCCACCGGAACCGGAAAGGAAGGGTGGCTTCTCGGCTGTGACCCTGTTCTCGGCCGGGCCTGTAATCACCCCATCTAGATAAGTGTGGATGGCAGCCACGCGGGCGGCCTTGTCGCCCGGCGCCCAGAATCCGGTGTCGACCATGCCCAACGGTTTGAAGATGTGTTCATCGAGATAGACATCGAGCGACTGCCCCGACAGCTTCTCGACGATGTACCCTTGGATATTCACGCTCGGACCGTAATCCCACGCCGTGCCCGGTTGGGTTTCGAGCGGCAGTTCCGACAGCTTGTCGATCATGCCCTGCAGGTCCGCCTCGGCGAGATTGTTCTTTTCGTAAACTGCGCTTACGCCGAAGCCCGCCGAATGGCTCATCAGCTGCGCCATCGTCATCGGCGAGTTCTGCGGGACGAGCGTTCCGTTCGGTCCCTTCACTGGCAGGTTGGCAAACTCCGGAATGAACTTCGACACCGGATCGCTCAGCTTCCATTTACCTTGTTCCCAAAGCTGCATCATCGCGACACCTGCAATCGGCTTCGTCATCGACGCAATACGGAACATGGTGTCAGGTTTAAGCGCTTCGCCTGTTGCAGCGTTCGCCGCACCGTAGGTATCGAAGTGCACGACCTTGCCGTGACGCGCTATCAGCGTGGTGACGCCTGCGAGCTTCTTCCCGTCTACCAGCGCATGGAATTCAGCATTCAGGGCGTCCAAGCCCGCGGTCGAGAAGCCCTCGGCTTCCGGATTGGCCGTCGGCATGCCGAGATCACGCGCCGCCATTGAATGGTGCGACGGCGGCGCCATCATGTCGGCAACCGTGGAACAGCCGGACAGCATCACGCTGCCGGCAAGGGCGGTTGCGGCAATTAGCATCGAAGCTGAACGGATCATCGGTGTCTCTCCCCTTGGCGCGATCCGCAGTCTGGATTCGGCCTTGTGTTGTTTTGGGAGGTTCTGACGCCGGGGCGGGCGCGTCAACGTATCTGCCAGAAGCTTGAGCGCTAAAGCTCCCAATCCGTTGCAAGGCTCTCAATCAAGGCGTCGCGCCGCGTGCGAACATCATCCGGCGTCCATCTTGTACGGCCCTGCAGGTCGTTGCTCAGCGCATAGGAAGCCTGGCTCGACTTGAAGTAGATCGCAAGCTTTTCCCCGAACGGTTTGCGGTCGGCCAGCTGGTTTTCCGCGTGGGTCAGCAATGTAAAATTGCCGATGCACTCGGTGAGGTCGTCGCGATCCCGCGTCTTGGCCCATTCATCATACCAGTCCGACCCCTTGCTCGGCGTGCGCGGCAGGATGTGCTCCACCGTGCAGTCGGTGGTCGGATCGAGAGCGACGCCGCCTTCGACGGCTGCTGAGAACCGCATAAGCAACGCCTTGCGTTGTTTGAAATTCGGGAAGCGCCCGCGCAGACGATCAAGGAAGTCTGTTCGCTCACGCTCTGTCAGGTCGAGTTGCGATCCCGCGGCGAACAGCGTGTCCGGTCTATCCATCGCTTCAAGCAGGCGGCGATAACGCTTGTGACGATACTCTCGGTCCTTCACGGAATACTGCATTGCGTAGGCCATGCGCTCCATGCCCCAGAAGAACCGGTCGGCCATCGCCTCGTCATAGGGGTACTCCGCCAGGAACCGCATCGCGGGCGCACGCCAGCTCTCATGGTGGATCGATCGCAGGAAGCAGATCCGCCGCAGCGCATCCTCGCCAAGCCGCAACCCGTCCGTCCGTCCGTTCACCAGCGCATCATAGGCGCCGACATAGCCTGGCAGTTGCCTCGCAAGAAATTCGGCGACCGAGCCCTGCCGGGTGATCCCCGCCATCAGCCCTGAGACGAGTTCACCTGCGCCATCGCGATCGCAGACCGCGCGCACCTGTTTCCACATGTCGCCGAAGCCACGATCACCCAGCCGCGCCGTGTATCCGTTCCACTGGTCCGACATCTTCGTGGCTTCGGCGGGCGAATATTGCGCCCGATCAAACAACACGCCCTTTAGAATGTCGTGGTCCGACAGCGCCCTGCCGCGATGGTTCAGTGATTGAAAGACCTTGTACGCCACCTCGAACTGCGTCACCCGCACACGCGCGAGAGAGACCTGATCCAGCAGCCACACCACGAAGCGCGACCGCTCCTCTGCGCTCATGTCCGACAGATGGTCGTACATATGGTTGATCGCAGCATCGATCCGCGCCTGGCTTTGCGATCCCGGATGCCGCGCCGCATCGCGCACCGACTGGATCTGCCTTGTCGCGCCGCGCTCCTGCACGAAGCGCCGGAAAAAGGGATCGTCGATCGGGTTGAGCGTGATGCGCCACTTCTGCTGCGGCGCGGCGAAGGGCATAGGCTTCGCTTCTGTTCCGATCATGCTCTGGATCAGGATTTCCTCGTCCTTCGATTTCGTCAGGTCGCGCAACACGCACAACATCACCGTCAGCGTGGTCAGACGCTGCTGACCGTCCACGACTTCCGATGGTCCGCGATTGCGCGGGCGGATGACCACGATGGCGCCGAGGAAATAGATCGTTCCCGCGCGAAACGCCTCGAGCAGATCCTGGATCAGCGCCTCGACCTCTTCGTCTTCCCAGGCATAGGCACGCTGATAAGGGGGAACCCTGATATCCGTGCCGGGACCAAATACGTCGCGAATGCGCTGGATCTCAGCGGCTATCGACATGCTTACGCTTCCCACACAGAACTAGCTTCCTACCTAGCGTCACAAATTGGTTCGGTCCAATCTCCCTGCACACGCCAGACAGGATGACTCATGCGACTGTGTGTTTTCGATGCCACCACCGGCTGCGGTCCCGGACTGATAGACGGCGAGGAAGTCATCGACTTCCGCAAGGTCGCGCCGCATCTTTCGACTAATCCTGTGGATATTCTTGGCGCAGGCGCCGCAGGCATCGAAGCAATCCACCGCGCCGCGAAAACGGCGCCGCGCCTTCCCTTGCACGGCGTGAAGCTGCGCGCGCCAGTCGGGCGTCCCGGCAAAATTCTTGGAATCGGCCTGAACTACCGCGACCACGCGAAGGAAACCGGACGCGAACCGCCGACAACGCAGATGTGGTTCAACAAGCAGGCAACGTGCCTGCATGGTCCGTTCGATCCCGTGCAGATGCCGGCGGTATCATCCGCGCTCGACTACGAAGTCGAACTGGTCGTCGTCATCGGCAAGCGCGGCCGGCATGTTCCGCGTGAGCGCGCGCACGAGATCATCGCCGGCTACATGACCGGATGTGACTATTCGGTCCGCGACTGGCAGCGCGCCGCCCAGACGATGATCATGGGCAAGGGCTTCGACACCCATGGTCCCGTCGGCCCGTGGATCACCACGCCGGACGAAGCGGGCGACATCGGCAAGATGAGCCTCAAATGCTGGGTGAACGGCGAACTCCGCCAGAACGGCAACACGAGCGAGATGGTCTTCGACGTCGCCGCCCAGATCGAACACCTTACCAAGGCGTTCGCGCTCGAACCCGGCGATCTTCTCTTCACTGGTACCCCAGCTGGGGTAGGCGTCGCCTACACCCCACCGAACTTCCTGAAGGTGGGCGACACCGTACGCGTCGAAGTCGAGCGGCTTGGAGCTATCGAGGCGACAATTGTCCAGGAAACCGCCGAAACCCGCATCGGTTAGACCTTGAAGATCAGGCGCGACATCCTGCTGTTTGCCGCCGTCGCCATCGTGGCAGTTGCGGGCGGCTGGTGGCTGCTGGCCAAGCGGCCGGGCGCCGCCATCAACTCCTTTATCCGTGATCACAAACAGCAGGCCGACGTTATCCGACCCCGCCTGCCTGCTGCCGACGCCTTTCAGGCCACCGTCTGCCCCCGCGAAGCCTGCGTCGTGGTTGAAGTCGGCGGCCTGACATTCATCTACAACGCCGCTGCGGGCGCCGCCGATGCCGTCAAGGCGCTCGGTCTGATGCACCCGAACCTCGATGCCATCCTGCTTCCAGACACGAGCCTGCAATCCGTCGAAGGGCTGGCGTCTCTCGCCGTGGCGAGCGGCGGGGCAGGGCGAACGGATGCGCAGAAAGTGTTCGCCCCGCCGGGCTCGCTCTCGGTTGTGGATGGGGCCAACCTGCTCGCGTCCGGCGGCTCAGCGTCGGAGGGTAATGCCTCTCGCCTCACCCTCAGCCCAGACGGCGCTGATCAGGGCCTCGCCGGAAAGCTGCTCTTCGACTCCGGTGTCGTCGACATTCGCGCCTTCGGGGCTCGTGGCCGGGTCTACCGGATCGAATTCGAGGACAAGTCGCTGATTCTCGCCGGCTGCATGGCGGAGGAAGAGGACATCCTCGCCGCTACACGGGGCACCAAGGTCGCCGCCGGCATCCTCATGGCTGGCTCATCTCAGCTGCTTCCCGACGAGACGCCGCACTGCACCGACGTAGCAGAACTTCTCGAAGGCGCCCGGCAGGCTCGACTGGGCGCCACGCTTATCATTCCTGCGAATCCCCCCTGGACCGCTCCCGGCGCCCTCCCCGCGTGGCGGGAAGTCATCGCGGCAGGCCAACTTCCAAACGTCGAACTGGGTCTCGGCAACGCACGGATCGACCTGTCCGGCCCCGAACCCAGAGCTTCGGCGGGACAGTAATTTCAGCAATTTCAGCGGATTGATCGGATCCGGACAGCAGGCCCAGACAGCAGGCGGGGGTCCTGACCCGAGCCAGAACCCCCGCGCTCCCCGTTCGCCCCCGTCACCAGCCCATTGCTTCCATTGGGAAGCCCCCGTGGGCCGGCGCGTTCGATTGTGGCGATCTAGGGGCAAAACCCGGACACATGTCTACTTCGGAAAGAAGCTGATCTGTTCATGACCTCATCCATGTGTCCTAAAGACCACATAGGCATAGGTGGCGCGTATCATGGGAACTCGCAGGCAAAGCGAAATGAACGCGGGTGTTGCATTGTCCCGCAGACTGCGCCGATGCCGAACTGATTGGCGCAACTGAAAACGCGCGCTTCTGTTGCTACGTTCGTCACTTGTCATTCGCCCCGGATGCCAACACAACAAACCTGACGGACGGAACTCGTCCTGAACCTGAGGGGCTGCTCCGGTTACAATGCCTGTTGTCGCGCACATCATGCTCGCGCTTGTGTACGTTACTGCGTCGGTTCTCGGCGCGGTCGCGTTGCACGTTTACCAGATCGTGCCGCCGGTAACGGCCGGCATTATCGGGGGCGTCGCCGCGCTCGGCCTGCTGCAGATCCATTCCCTGATAGCCCGGTCGGGTCAGAGCGGGGTCGAGAATGACGTCTATGAGATCCGCCAGGAGATGCGCCGGCTCGCCTCACGTGTCGTGCAGGTGGAACAGACCGCCATCGCCCTGAAGGATTCCTTCGAACGCGAAGTCACCGCCCGCCGCGAATCGATCGTGCAGGAGATGCGCGGTCTCGAAGGCATGATCCAGAATCTCTCGAAGAAGTTCGAGACCCGCCTCAACACCGTCCGCACCACGGTCACTGACGCGCCGGTGGATGGCGCTTCCATCCTCGACGCTGTTCGCGAGGCTCTCCGTGAAAACCGCGTCGACCTCCACCTGCAGCCCATCGTGAACCTGCCGCAGCGCCGCACTTGCTTTTACGAAGGCTTCACCCGTCTGCGCCGGGCCGACGGTAAGGTGATCATGCCGACCGAATTCCTCGCCGCTGCCGAGCGCGCCAATCTGCTCAGCGTCATCGACAACATGCTGCTGTTCCGATGCGTGCAGATCGTCCGCCGCCTGTCGGAGCGCGACCGCCGCATCGGCGTCTTCTGCAACATCGCCATGTCGTCTCTCGAAGACGACCAGTTCTTCGCGAGCTTCATCGACTTCATGCGCGAAAATCGCGACCTCGCGCACGCCATGATCTTCGAGATCAGCGTCCGCGCCTTCCGGCAGCGTTCGGACATTGCGACACAGAACATGAGCCGCCTCCGCGAACTCGGTTTTCGCTTCTCGCTCGACAAGGGCGAAGGTCTCAACTTCGACCTGCCGGAGCTGCAGGCCGCCGGCGTCAAATTCATCAAGATCAATGGCGAACGCCTTCTTGAGGAACTTACGCCGGGCGGCGAGCGTCCGATTTCTTCGATCACACGCGATATCGCACCCGAAGACGTGCCGGCCCTGTTCGTGCGCTATGGCATCGACCTGATCGCCGAGAAGGTCGAAATGGAAAAGTCCGTCATCGAAATTCTCGAATTCGAAATCCCCTACGGTCAGGGCCACGTCTTCGGCGCCCCGCGTCCGATCAAGGGCTCGCTGCAGGACGAAACCGCTCCGCCGCCGGACTTCATCCGCCGCGTCTCTCCCGCGCCGATGTAGGTGGTGGCGCCGCTATCCCTGCTTTCCGGATTGTCGTCGGTTGCGTCGGATTACGACGCGATTCTCTGCGACGTCTGGGGCGTGATCCACAACGGCAAGCGCGCCTTCGACACGGCCTGCCACGCGCTGCAGGAATTCCGCAAACACGGCCCCGTCATTCTCGTCACCAATGCACCTGTCCCGAAAGAGCGCGTCACCCGCCTCTTCCCGCAGTTGGGCGTGCCGATGGATTGCTTTGACGATATCATCGCCTCAGGCGACGCCACCCGCAACGAGCTGAAGCTTCTCGCGCCCGGCCCAGTCTACCGCATCGGCCTCAACGAGGACTTCAGCGTCTATACCGGTCTGCCACTCGACTTCTCCGACGATCCCGCAACCGCCAAACTCATCTGCTGCACCAGCCTGCGCGATTATCCGAACGGCACGCCCGAACGCTATCGCGAAGAGCTGAAACGCCTCGCCACCCACAACCTGCCCATGCTCTGCGCCAACCCCGACGTGCAGTTCCGCCAGGGCGATCGCCTGATCTGGTCCGCCGGTTCACTCGCCGCGATCTACGAAGAAGAAGGCGGCAAAGTCATCCGCCCTGGCAAACCTGACGCCCCGATCTACAAGCTCGCCACGGAACGCGCCGCCGAAATCACCGGCCACACACTCACTCCCTCCAGCATCCTCGCCATCGGCGACGGCCCCATCACCGACATCCTCGGCGCCAACCGGCAGGGCTTCGACGCCCTGTTCATCGGCGGCGGCATCCACGGTCACAGCATGGGGCAGGGCCAGGCGTTTCTTGCCTCCGCCGCAAAAATTCTGGCTGACGACAGAGTCACCGCCAAATACGCGATGCCAGAGTTGAGCTGGTAGGTCGCCACAGCTACTTCGCCAGCCGGTCCGTCTCGCGAACACCCAACAGAATTCCGGCCATGCCGTAATTGCCTTCGTGGCAGGCATATTCCCACAGTCGCTGAGTTGGGAGGAACCTGTAGCTGATTGTCCACGGGCGCGTGTGAAACGCCGGGTCCGTCACCTCGGCGCGATAAGCCAACTTGTTCTCACCGACGCGCGTGAAGCGATCGATCACCTTCGCGTCCTTTGACGTGGGCATGGGGCTTTCCGAGCCCTGTCGCGTGCTGACATTCGCAGTTTCGACGACGCGCATGTCGCCCTCCCACCAGCCAGCACTGTCGCCTATCCACCGCTGCAACGTCTGCGGGCCATGAGCCGTGGCGGCTTCGCTCGCGCTGGCGAACATCGGTACAATCCGCGTTTCATCCATCATCTCGACCGCGACTAGGATGTACCCGAGCGTCTGCACGCTCTCGTATGCGTCATCATATCCTTGGCTCGTCATCGGCGGCCTCGCCGCGTTGGCGGCCATCAGGCATCGGTCACGATTGGGCATGCCGTCAGGCCCCGGCGCGAACTCCGGAAACGGCTTCCCGCTCATGCAAATCCCTTAATTGTGCCGCCATGCCAGCGCCGTGCGCGGATCGCGCGACAGCAGGGTCGTCTCCGGATCCTCGAACGGCGCGGACTGCAACACACCGCAAACTGTCTGCTCGATGCCCAGGGGGCGCGTTGGCGTTGCTCCACATGCCGCCAAGATCAGCATGTCCGTCTGGCGCGCGGTGTGCATAAGACCGCTGCGCGAAGCCGGCGCCACAACGAGTAGCGCCATGCCGCAAGCGGCAATCGTCGCGCGCATTACCGCACCTTGTCGCCATTCACCGTCACCCGCCGCATGTGTCGCCGCTGCCCGTGATAGTCGTTCAGCGCAAAATGCCAGACGCAACGATTGTCCCACATCGCCAGCGAGCCGGGCTGCCACCTGAACCGGCACGTGAACGGCTCACGCCGCCCGACCTCGAACAGGTATTCCAGCAGCGGCCGCGACTCTTTCTTCGTCCATCCCGCAAATCGCAGCGTGAAAGCCGGGTTCACGTAGAGCCCCTTGCGTCCCGTCTCCGGATGCGTGCGTACGACCGGATGCTCATACTCGGGCACTTCATCGCCCACGACTTCCGAATCCATCGACGCCCGCTTACGTGACGACGCGCCACCCGCGCCATATTCCTCCGCCGCCGAGTGAATCGCGTGAAGTCCCTCCAGCGTCTTCTGCATTCCCGGCGACAGCGCGTCCCACGCCGCATACTGGCTCGCAAACATCGTGTCGCCGCCCACCTCCGGCACTTCAATCGCATGCAGGATCGAACCCAGCGCCGGCACTTCCAGAAAACTCATGTCCGAATGCCAGCCGCCGCCGAAGTTTATCCTCTCGGTCGGCTCCTTGATGATCTCGAGTATCTCCGGATACCCCGCCATGCTCTTCACATAGGGGTGCACATTCAGCGTGCCCCACCGCTTGCCGAACGCCAGATGCTGCTCCGGCGTCAGTGTCTGGTCGCGAAAGAAGATCACGTGATGCTTCAGAAACGCCGTGTGGATGTCGTCGAACTCCGCATTGCTGAGCGGCTTCGACAGATCAACGCCAAAGACTTCCGCGCCAAGGGTCGGCGAAAGCGGCTTCACGGTGATGGACTTGTAGGTTTCGGTATCGGGCATGGCTTGCTTCCTCTGGAACAAGCATCGCTCTCCCAAGTCACAATTTCAATTGTCATTCCAGGCGAAGCGGCACTGCCGCGCAGACCCGGAACCTAGGGGCTCGATGCGCGAATATGTCAGATTGCCGCTGGGTTCCGGATAACGCTTCGGGTTTCCGAAATGACAGTAGGAGATGACTGGCGAGAAGAGCGATCAGCCCTTCTTCAGCAATTCCTTGAAATCGGCCGGTTGCAACGGCCGCGACAGCAGGAAGCCCTGAACCTCATCGACCTGCAACCACGCCATGAAATCCCACATCTCCTGAGTCTCGACACCTTCGGCGACAACGCGCAGGCCATGCTCCCGCGCAATCCGCACACAACTCACCAGCGCCGCCTTGGCGTAAGGCTCGTGCATCGCCAGCCGCGTGAACGCCGGATCAATCTTCACTTCTGTGAACGGATAATTCCGCAGCCGGTCGATATTGCTCGCGCCCGCGCCGAAGTCGTCGATCGAGAGGCCAAAGCCATGTGCACGCAGCGCCGTCATCGTCTCGAACGCCTTCGCGCCATACTCGATGACGCGCGACTCGGTGACTTCCAGCGTGAACTGTCTGCAGCTCAGACCCGACCCGCCAATTGCCGCCGCCATGTCGTCGGCAAACTCGGGGCGCTCCAGCGACAGCGGGCTGATGTTGATCGAGCATGGCAGGTCGCCAAATTCGGTGACGTGCTTCGCCACCTGCCGCGCCATCACGAATGTCAGTGCGTCGATCCGCTGGCTGCGCTCGGCCAGCTCGACATAGGCAGCGGGCGACGCGAGCCCCGCGCTCGGCGTGGCAATCCGCGCCAGCGCTTCAGCGCCAACGATCCTACGATCCGTGAGCGAAACCTTGGCGTGGAAAAACGGATGTAGTCCGCCGCGCTCGATGGCGGCTTCAAGCAGGCTGGGGCTCGCGGTTGCCGCGCGTCGACCAGCATCGCTTGAAGTGTCAGTTGCCGTGTCGGGAACGTTAGGAATCATCGCGCCGAAGATCCGCCTTCGGAACGGCATTCAGCCGTCCGTTCATGCGGAGATTAAGGCACGGAAGGGTCTCAAAACAGCTAACCGGGTCGATGCAAACCCATGCAACGACCCGGAATGCGGCGTCAGATTGCGTACGAAACGGCTACTTCGTGTCCGCCAATCTTACTTCGCATCGGCCAGTCTTACTTTGCGTCAGAAAGCGTCTGGTTCGCAAAGTCCCAGTTCACCAGCTCGTCGAGGAAGGTGTTGATGTATTTGGGACGGAGATTCTGGTAATCTAGGTAATAGGCGTGTTCCCAGACATCCATGGTTAGCAGCGGCGTAACACCCGCCTCCGTCAACGCTGTTTCGGCGTTACCGGTCTTGGAAACCACCAACTTGCCGTCCTTGAGCGAAAGCCAGGCCCAGCCCGAACCGAACTGCGTCGCGCCGGCTTCGGCGAACTTGGCCTTGAAATCGTCGAACGAGCCGAAGTCGTTGTTGATCTTGTCTGCGATCAGGCCGGTTGGCTTGCCGCCGCCGCCCGGTTTCATCGAGTGCCAGTAGAAGGTGTGGTTCCACACCTGACCGGAATTGTTGAACACCGGCATCTTTTTCTCGGACCAGCTCTGCTTGACGACTTCTTCAAGCGATGCGTTTTCCAGCGGCGTGCCGGCGACCAGCTTGTTCAGGTTGTCGACATAAGCCTGATGATGCTTGGCATAGTGGAAGTTCAGCGTGTTTTCGGAAATATGCGGCGCCAGGGCGTCGCGCGCATACGGCAGGGCGGGAAGTGTGAAAGCCATGGAAGACCCTCTCTGTGTTTGTTGTTCTGACTGTGCTGCCCCTGAGATAGGGTGCGTTGGCTGATTTTGAACATGAGCGATACGGCTAATCCCCCAAAACTTGCAAGCGCCCCCCTCGCGGGTGCAGGCGAATTCGACGCCCGCCTCAAGCGGACCGATGAAGACCGCTGGCTCGCCGCGCGCTATGCGCCGGCCGCTGATCGCGAACGAGTCGCAGCTATCTACCTGTTCAATCAGGAGCTTCAGCGCACCCTCCAGACGAAAGAGCCGATGCTAGGCAAGATCCGCCTGCAATGGTGGCGCGAGACAATGGATGAGGTGGCGGGCCGTGGCCCTGTCCGCCGCCACGACCTTGCGGAAGAGCTGGCCCGAGTTATGTCCGGTCGCGCAGATCTCCACGCCGCCGCCAGCGCTCTGATCGATCGCTACGACGACATTCTCGACGACCATCTCCGCGCTGGAGGCCACCAGCCCGGCAGCGAGCATGAGGCCCGCCACCTGGCCGTGGAGGGCGCCCTGATGAAGCTCGCCGGTCTGTCGCTCGATCCCTGGGCCACGCCCGAACACCTCACCACGCTTGCCGCGCTGGGAGAGGCGCGTATTGCCCTTAGCGCGGACTTGGCCGACGGCGCTGCCCGCTGGACCTCGGCGCGCCAGGAAGCTCGCAAGCTGCCCTCTGTGCTGTGGCCTGCCATCCTCCATCTGGCCATCGCCGATCTGCCGAGCCCGCAGGCGTCAGATTTCGCCCGGCGCTGGCGTCTCCTGAAGACCGCGTTCACACATCGGCTTTAGGCCGAAACACTGGTCAAGGTTGCAGCAAACCTGTTTGTTGAGTTTGAATGGAATCGATCGGGGCAGGCTCTCAGTGAATAAGCTCTTGAATCTGGCAAGCTGGCTCCGCGCGCTGACGAAACCGCTCGTGCTGCTCGGTCTCGCGGTCGATCTCTTCCCGATCTACGGCGTCATCGCGTTCGGCTGGAATGCCGTGCCGTTGGTGATGCTGTACTGGATGGAGAACATCATCGCGGGCGTCTTCACGATTCCGCGCATCTTCGTTTCCGCAGCCAGCTTCGGCGGCATGGGTTTTCTTTTCGGCACATTCCTGTGTGCGTTCTTTGTTTTTCACTACGGCATGTTCTGCGCTGTGCACGGTACCTTCCTGATGGTGTTCATCGCCATGGGCGAGGGCACGATGCAGAGCAGCCCGCCCATCATGATGGACGTATTGGGAATGTTCCGGTTCGGCATGACCAGTGCGCCACACGTGGAATACTTCGTCTATGCGATCATCGCCTTCCAGGCGCTCGTGCTGATCTGGGAATTCTTCATCAAGGGCGATTGGAAGAACACGACACCGATGGCGGAAATGTTCGCGCCCTATAGCCGGATCATCGTGCTCCACTTCGCGATCTTCGCGGGCGCTGGCGCGCTGTTCTTCCTTGGCCAGCCCGTGATCGGCGTGCTCGGATTGATCCTGTTCCGCGCTATCTACGGTGTCGTAACGAATTCCAAAGGTGAATTCGGCTTCGAATCTGATTTTTCAAAATCGCTCGATTCCGCCCGCGACCGCGAGGCCTTCATCAAAACCATGCGCGGCGAAAAAGTGGATGACCCGGAAAACTAGCGGATGCCGCCGCGCTGCCACTTTTACTAAAACTGATCGCGCTTTAGTTGAATTCAGCCGACTCGGCCTGTCCCTGCAGCCACCCCTGCACGTCATCCAGCGCCCTCAGCGAGATAAGTCGCTTGCGTGCTCGCCCCTTGTCGGCGCCCTTGAGTCGCTTGCCATCCGGACCCTTTAATTCACCGACAACGATATCGGGGAACAGCCCGTAGTTCACATTCATCGGCTGGAACGACCGAGCGCTCGAATCCTCGATCTGGCCGACCACGTGTCCGCCCGTGATGTGCGCCACCAGCGCGCCGAGCGCCGTCGTCACCGGCGGCGCGTCGATCTTCCTCCCCAGTCGCTCGGCCGCCGCCATTCGCCCGGCCACCAGCCCCATCGCCGCGCTCTCGACATAGCCTTCGACACCGGTCACTTGTCCGGCAAAGCGCACGCGCGGATCGTTCTTCAGCCGCAGCTGACCATCCAGCAGGATGGGCGAGTTGATGAACGTGTTGCGATGTATCCCGCCGAGGCGCGCGAACTGCGCAGTCTCGAGCCCCGGGATCATCCGGAAAATATCAGTCTGCGCGCCATGCTTCAGCTTGGTCTGGAAGCCGACCATGTTCCACAGCGTCGCGAGCTTGTTGTCCTGCCGCAGCTGCACGATGGCCCACGCCTTCACCGTCGGGTTATGTGGATTAGTTAGGCCCACCGGCTTCATCGGCCCATAGCGCAGCGTCTCCGCGCCGCGTTCAGCCATAACTTCGATCGGCAGGCATCCTTCGAAATAGGGCGTGCCTTCCCATTCCTTGAACTCTGTCTTCGGACCTGCCAGCAGCGCGGCGATGAACGCCTCATACTGCTCCTTCGTCATCGGGCAGTTGATGTACGCTTCGGCGCCATCGCCGCCAGGACCCGGCTTGTCATAGCGCGACTGCTTCCACGCCTTGCTCATGTCGATGGAGTCAACATGTACGATCGGCGCGATCGCATCGAAGAACGCCAACGAGGTTTCGTCGGTCTTCGCGAGAATCGCCTTCGCCAGATTGTCCGATGTCAGCGGTCCCGTCGCGATGATGACGCTGCGCCACGCTTCAGGCGGCCAGCCATCGACTTCGCCGCGCTCAATCGTGATCAGCGGATGCGCATTGATCGCCGCCGTTACGTCAGCCGAAAATGCGTCGCGATCCACCGCCAGCGCAGAACCCGCCGGCACGCGATGCCTGTCGCCCATCGAGATTATCAGGCCATTCGCCCGCCGCATCTCTTCATGCAGCAGGCCTACAGCGTTGTATTCCCAGTCATCTGACCGAAACGAGTTTGAACAGACCAACTCCGCCAGACCGTCCGTATGATGCGCATCCGTCCCCCGCACCGGGCGCATTTCGTGCAGCACGACGGGCACGCCGAGATTGGCCGCCTGCCAGGCTGCCTCGGACCCAGCCATGCCGCCGCCAATGATGTGTATGGGCTCGATTGTCATGCGCTCCCTATAGGCTAATTTCCCCGCTGGAATACAGGGCAGGCCTCACGGGCTGCAACGTCTGCATTTGCGGGTATCCCCCACCGCTGGTTTGACTAGACTGGTGCAATGACTTTGGCGCGCGTGGGAAAACTATTTGCAATCGCCTTGCTGGCTGCTCTCGCTGCGCCAGCCCACGCCGACATTCGCGCCTTCAATGCCGCCGTCCAGTCGGGCGACTACGCAGCAGCCCTCGCCGAAGCCGACGCAACCTGGTCCACCCTCGACCAGAGCAACGTTGCGATCGCCGCGCGCGAATTCGCCTGGGTCGCCATGCTCGCCGGCGAGCCGAGGCGTGCGCTCGCCTACACGCGATTTCTCGTGGAGCAGGGCGCCACGCTCGCCACACCAGACAAGACACCCAAGGTCACGCAGGTGCTCCACGCCTGGGCCGCTCTCGCCACCACCACCTCCCCCACCACCCGCACCAACCTCCTCGCAGCCTTGCAGGCGCGCGCCAGCGTCGCCAACCGCGACCTGATCTCGCCACGCGCCGCGCAGGCGCTTCACGCGCAAGCCTGGGAGGCTGGCGACTGGCCGCAGGCCGAAGCGGCCGCCAGCCTCGCCGTGCGCTTCCTGGATGATCTCGGCCCCACACAATCACCCGCGCGCTATGAGGCTCGCCGCACCCAGACGCTTGCGGGTTTCATGCGCACGAAATCTCCTGATGCCTACACCGCGCTCTACGATGCGGCCGACGAACTGCATCAACTGATCGCAACCACGCCCCCCAGTCTCATCCGCGACAGGCTCGCCAGTGAATACTTTGCAGCGCTCGCTTGGGGCGACGCGATCTACACAGCCCTCCCGTCCAGCCGCAAGAAACAGCTCCCCGATCGCCGCAACACGGTCGGCGCAGGCCGTCCCGCGATGGAGGATCTCCTGTTTCCCGCGCCCGGCGACCCCGCGCTGCTGCGCTGCAGGATCTCGATGGCCAAGACCAACGCCTCGCCTGGCTTCCCTTTCGTGGCGCGGTTTCGTGATTTCGGCGGCGCGGTCATCTACGCGCTTGATGTCGGACCAAACGGAGCCTTCACTAATCCGCGCGTCTTGGCCTCCGCCCCTCATCCCGACTTCGTGGAAGCCACAGAGGCCGTCATGTCGTCATGGCGCTGGAAACTGGATGCATCGCAATCGCCCGCAACATGCCGCATGCCGCAAGTTCATGTGACAACGCTGGCCTTCGCCATGGGACGCTGATCCCACCGACTGACGCGTGACCAACAATGGGTCCGCAATGCGGATGGGAAGATGTTGCCGCCCGCTTGCAATTCGACTACGGGCAGGGCTTCCCAGAGGCCAAGGCTTCCCAGAGGAGTGGATGGCTATGGGTTCGGGCGAGGTTCCTGTCTTTGCATGCGTTCGTGGCGCCTGGCAGTTCCTGCTGGCACATTGGCAGCTTTTGCTGCCCGCTGCAGCCATATGCGCGGTTCTCGCTCAGGTCGGGGTTGCCGCAAGCGTTCTGGTCGCCCCCGGTCAGGCTGCAGCCCCGAGCCTGCTCAGCCTTCTGCCCACGCTCCTCGCTGGCGTCATGTTCACCGCAGCCGTCATGCGTAAGGCCGTGCGCGATGAATACGTCGCGCCCGTCGGTCTGAGGCTCGGGGGAGACGAAGGGCGTCTTATCGGCGTCGGCGCCTGCATCGTTCTGGTCGCTATCCCGATCGTATTTCTGCTCTCCATCATCATGATGGCGACCGTCTTCAGCCGCATCGCGGCAACACCCGAAGCATTGGAGGCGCTCACCGAAAATCCCGAAGCCCTGATGCAGGCGCTGGAACAGGCACTCGGCCCAACTGGCATGCTTGTGCTCGAGATCGTCTCAATCCTCCTGATCTGCATCGGCATCGGACTGGTCGCGCTGGTTCAGGCTGCCACCGTCGGCGAGAACCGCATCATCCTCTTTCAGGCGCTGCGCTGGATGGGTGGCAACACCCTGCGTGTCCTCGCCGCCATCGTGCTCACCATCGCGCCGGCCCTCATCGTCAGCTCGGTGCTCAGCATGATCATCGGCCCGCTAATCAGCGACATCCTGAGCTTTCTCGTGTTCAGCGTCGTCGTCGGCTTTGTCGGCAACGTCCTCAGCATCCCCATCGCTGCTCTTGGCGCGGTCCTCTACAAGGGCCTCCGCCCGGCAGACTTCTTGGCAAAGTAGCGCTCGTTTTTGCTGCGAGTTCTTCGGGTAAGGCGGATTGAGCGGAGCGATATCCACCATAGTGCGACGCGAACCGGAGGTGGATATCGCTCCGCTCAATCCACCCTACGACCAATACCGACAAAATAGCGCTCATGGTGAGCGGGCGCCGAAGGCGGCGCCCGTCGAACCTCGAGCGCGGTATCACCGCCGCCAACGCAACTCTACTCAGCCGCCTGTCGCGTCGTCTTTTTCGCTTTGCCAGCAGCTTTCGCCGTCCCGGCCTTCGCAGCAACTGGCTTGGCCATCACGCGTTTTGCCTGACGCGCGCGCCGCTCTTCCTGCCGCCTGAACGTCTCGACCAGGAATTTTCCGGTCCACGACTTCTTGTTCTTCGCCACGTCTTCAGGCGTACCGACAGCGACCACTTCGCCGCCGCCATCCCCACCATCCGGGCCCATGTCGACAATCCAGTCCGCCACCTTGATGACGTCGAGATTGTGCTCGATCACCACCACGGTATTGCCGTTGTCGACCAGCTCCTGCAGCACCTCCATCAGCGTCCGCACGTCATCAAAGTGCAGACCCGTCGTCGGCTCGTCGAGAATGTATAGCGTGCGGCCCGTGGCCCGCTTCGAAAGTTCCTTCGAAAGCTTCACGCGCTGTGCTTCGCCGCCCGACAGCGTCGTCGCCTGCTGGCCGACCTTAACATAGCCAAGACCCACCCGCGCCAGCGTCTCCATCTTCGTGCGGATGCCTGGTACGGCGCCGAAGAATACGCGCGCTTCTTCCACTGTCATGTCCAGCACGTCCGCAATTGACTTGCCCTTGTAAAGGACTTCGAGCGTTTCACGATTGTAGCGTTTGCCCTTACAGACATCGCACGTGACATACACGTCCGGCAGGAAGTGCATCTCGATCTTCATGACGCCGTCGCCTTGGCACGCCTCACAACGCCCGCCCTTTACGTTGAACGAAAAGCGTCCGGCCTGATACCCGCGCGCCTTGCTCTCCGGCAGGCTGGTGTACCAGTCGCGGATCGGCCCGAACGCGCCCGTGTAAGTCGCCGGATTGGAGCGCGGCGTGCGCCCGATTGGCGATTGATCGATATCGATGATCTTGTCGAGATGCTCGACGCCCTCGATCTTCGTATGCGGGGCAGGGCTGTCGCTCGCCCCGTTCAGTCGCCGCGCCAGAGCCTTGTACAGCGTCTCGATCACCAGCGTTGACTTGCCGCCACCCGACACGCCCGTGATGCAAGTGAATATGCCGAGCGGAATTTCCGCCGTAACATTCTTCAGGTTGTTGCCCGTCGCGCCGACAACGCGGATCATCTTCTTCTTGTCGGCCCAGCGGCGCTTCTCCGGGATCGCGATCTCTTCCTCGCCAGACAGGTACTTGCCCGTGATCGAGTTCGGATTTGCCATCAGGTCTTCGCACTTGCCGAACGCGATAACCTCGCCGCCATGCACGCCCGCGCGCGGTCCCATGTCGATCACATGGTCTGCTGTGAGGATGGCGTCCTCATCGTGTTCTACCACGATCACCGAATTGCCGAGATCACGCAGCCGCCGCAGCGTCTCCAGCAACCGCTCATTGTCCCGCTGGTGCAAACCAATCGACGGTTCATCGAGCACATAAAGCACGCCCGACAGGCCCGATCCGATCTGCGACGCGAGCCTGATCCGCTGGCTCTCCCCGCCTGACAGCGTGCCCGACCCACGCGACAGCGTGAGATACTCGAGCCCCACATCGTTCAGAAACTGCAGCCGATCTCTGATTTCCTTGAGGATCCGAACCGCAATCTCGTTCTGCTTCTTGGTCAACTTCTTCGGCAGCGCGTCGAACCAGTCCCGTGCATGCTTGATCGAAAGTTTGGCGCTATCTGAAATGGTGAAGGTGTTGATTTTCACGCTCAAGGCCTCAGGCCGCAGGCGCTCGCCCTTGCAGGTTGGGCAGGGCGCCGCGGACTGGTAACGACCGATCTCTTCGCGCATCCAGGCAGAATCCGTCTCGCGGAAGCGCCGCTCCAGATTGCCGACCACGCCCTCGAACGGCTTGGTCACTTCGTAACGGCGCATCCCGTCATCAAAGACGAAGTCCACTTCTTCGTCGCCCGTCCCGAACAGGATGACGTTCTGGGCCGCCTCCGGCAGCTTCGACCACGGCACGGTCACCGAAAACTTGAACTTCTTGGCCAACGCCTTCAGCGTCTGGTCCTGCAGCGGCGAGGCTGATTTGCCCCACGGCGCAATCGCGCCATCGCTCAGGCTCTTGTCGATCTCCGGTACGACCAGCGCCGGATCGATTTTCAGCTGCTCGCCGAGACCATCGCAGGCCGGGCAGGCGCCGAACGGGTTATTGAACGAGAACAGCCGCGGCTCGATCTCCGGGATCGTGAAGCCTGAAACTGGGCAGGCGAACTTCGCCGAGAACGTCACACGGCGTTGTTCCTTTGTCTCCGGGTCCAAGTCGGTGAACTCCGCCACCGCAATCCCGTCAGCCAGGCTCAGAGCCGCCTCAAAACTCTCAGCAAGGCGCTGCTCAAGTCCAGCGCGAATTACAATCCGGTCCACCACCACGTCGATGTCATGCTTGAGCTTCTTGTCGAGCTTCGGCGGATCTTCCAGCTCATGATACTCGCCATCCACTTTCACGCGCGCAAAGCCGCGCTTAAGCAGGTCCGCAAACTCTTTCCGGTACTCGCCCTTCCGCCCGCGGACCATCGGCGCCAGCAGGTGGAATTTCGCGCCGTCGCCAAACGCCATCGCCTTGTCGACCATTTGCGACACGGTCTGGCTCTCGATCGGCAAGCCCGTCGCCGGCGAATAGGGCACGCCCACCCGCGCCCAGAGCAGGCGCATATAGTCGTACACTTCCGTGACTGTACCGACGGTCGAACGCGGATTGCGCGACGTGGTTTTCTGCTCGATCGAGATCGCAGGCGACAACCCCTCGATCCGTTCCACATCCGGCTTCTGCATCAACTCAAGAAACTGCCGCGCGTACGCCGATAGGCTCTCCACATAGCGCCGCTGCCCCTCCGCATAGATCGTGTCGAACGCCAGCGACGATTTCCCGGACCCCGAGAGACCGGTGATCACCACCAGCTCATTCCGCGGAATATCCACGTCGATGTTCTTGAGATTGTGCTCGCGCGCGCCGCGCACGCGAATGGCGTTAGGCTCGGATGACATGCGTTACCTGCGTCGGGACTGGGTCGTGTCTGGCCCGGGGGAATTTCGTTCGATCTGTCTTGCCGGTGGACGTGCGCTGAGTCGACTATGAGGCCAAGAACATAAGCGGAACGCGACGGCTTGTCGCCCCTCCCGCTCGCACATTCACCCGAGCGGCGAATATGGGCGTTATTCTCCGCACCACAACAGACTCACTGGCTCATTGCTGACGGGGAGGTGGCAGCGATATCGCCTTGTGTGTCCCAACCCAGCCAGCTGCCGCCAGCAACACCACAGCCGCACCCGCCGCCAGTATAGCGATCATCGGACGATCGGCTTGTTCCGCCACCGCAACGCCTGCGAGGCCCCAGGCTATCGGCAGCGGATAGACCCAGTTCTTCGCCGTCACCGATAACCCAAGCCCTATCGCCACCACCGCAACGATACCGCCAATCGCCCATGCCGCTGCAGTCTCCGGCTGGATCACCTCGAAGGTCGTGAGCACCGTCAGCAAGTTGATCGCTGACGCTACCGTTAGCCACCCCGCCAGCATCGATAGCGGCACGGCCACCAGCCAGAACTCGATCCTGTGCTGCACCGGATAACGTTTGAGCAGCGGCAGGCCCAACGCCAGCGCCGATGCCACAATGATAACCGCCGTCGCCCATTTCGCATCCATGGACGCCGCGATCAGCCAGGCCCCGCACCCCGCCATCGCGACCACCGACGGCCACCCCAGAATCCGCAGTCCCGGCGTATCCTCAGTCGATGGCAGCGCCTGATAGACCGCATAGGCCAGCAGGCCCGCATAGATCACGCCCCAGATGGAGAAGGCATATCCCGCGGCTTCCAGCGTCTGGTTGCCATCATTCACAAGGTCACTCTGACCGACCGCGAAATTGCCTGTCAGCGCCTGCACGATCGGCGTCCCAACGGCGAATAACGCCGCCGCAATCACTGCCAAGGTCCTAAATGCCGGTTTCGTCTGCTGCATGGACATCACTCTGCGTACAGGTCAGTTGCCTGCGCCACAACGTCCTGTTGTCTCACGCGTTCCAAACACGCCCAACGGGTAGGGACATTGCGCCGCTCCCCCTACTGATTGAACGAATCCAAATCCCCGACTAGGTGGGCCCCATGCCCGGACCCAACCTCGCCAGTCACCCCTTCCGCATCGGCCGCGCCCGCACCGGCATGGGTCTCTTCGCTACCGAGGTGATCCCAAAGCATATCCGCATCTTCGAATACACCGGCAACGTCATCACCAACGCCGAAGCCGACGCCATCCCCGGCAAGCCGCGCTATCTCTACAATCTCAGCCGCACCCACACACTGGACGGCTCGCCGCGCTCCAACATCGGCCGCTACGCTAACCATTCCTGCAGGCCGAACGGCATCATCTATGTCTATGGGGGCCGCATCTATGTGAAGTCGCTGCGCGAGATCCAGCCCGGCGAAGAGATCACCTACGACTACGGCAAGGAATATTTCGACGCCTTCATCGGCAAGGGCAACTGCCTCTGCCCGAAATGCACCGCGCGCCGCACGAAAGCTTCCGCGAAGTAATTCCGAAAACCGGTTCGTCGCGGTCATGCTTGACTCCGCGCCACAAATGTAATGCTGTAATTACATGTCTACCGAAAACGACATGACCGCGATCTTCCACGCGCTCGCCCACGAGACGCGCCGCCGCATTATGGATGTGCTGAAAGTCCGCCCCGGCATCGGTGTCGGCGAACTGGCGCAGGAGTTCGACGTCACCCGCATCGCAGTGATGAATCACCTCGCAGTGCTCGAGGCGGCAGGGCTCGTCATCTCGCAAAAGGATGGCCGCACGCGTCGCCTTCACCTCAACACCGCGCCGATCCAGATGATCAACGACCGCTGGCTCGATGATTTCTCTAGTCACTGGGCGCGCAAGCTCACCGGCATCAAATACGCGGCCGAAGCCGCTCACGCAAAATCGAACCAAGCAAAATCAAAAAAAAGGGAGGGCAAATGACGAAGGAAACCAAATCGCAATTCGACGGCAAGCCAAAGACATTCGTCTGGAAAGTCACGATCAACGCGCCAATCGAAACGGTCTGGAACACGCTGGTCAAAACCGACGAAGTGCTACCCTTCTTTTTCGGCGCCGTCTGCCAGGCGCAGGACGGCCTCAAGCCCGGAAAGAATATGCGGATGGCCTCGGCCGACGGAAAGTTCGCCATCGTCTTTGGCGAGGTGAAGGAGTTCAAGCCGCCCTACCGCTATTCGCACACCATGTCGTTCACGCAGAACGAGGGCGAGGACCCGGCCTTCACCACTTACGACCTCAAGGAAGTCCGCGGCGGCACGGAGTTCACGCTCACCACCGAATGCATCCCCGGCACCAAGACCGGCAAGATGGTCGCGAGTGGCAGCTTCATCGTCGACAATCTCAAACTACTGGTCGAAACGGGCAAGCCGAACTTCGCCGCCAAGATGATCATGGCGATGGGCCCGCTCATGGGCTTCATGACGCCAAAGATCAGCCACATCGAAAACTGGCCGCTGAGTTGAAACGGGGTACGTTAAAACGCCGCCCCAGCTGAGCTAGAGCGGCGTCTTAAATGCTACAAAAGCACAGGCTTCAGCAGCGATGATCTTTCTTGGCGATCTGGCGACCCGTCATGACCCCGGCTACCGCGCCGATGGCGCCGCCTTCGGATTTGGCGCCGTGGCCGGCCACCTGGCTTCCGATCACGGCACCCGTCACACCGCCAATAACTGCGCCCGTATTAGAGGCGTTCTGGCGTTCTTTTTCACACTCGGCCTTGGCTTCCGCTGCGGCCGCGCGGGCCTCAGCAGCAGCACGACCGGCTTCAGCCTGATCAAGCGCCGCCGTATCAGGGATGACCTTGCCTTCAGACGTGACTGTCACGAGTTTGCCGTCAACCATCGCTGTTTCAGCATTGGATGGCGCGCAGGCCCCAAGACTGGCAGCGACAACAATAGCGCTGATCGCAGCCGCACTCTTCATCAGAATCGTACGCATGGGTATCTCCGTTGGTTTCGGTTCGGCGTACAAACGGCCAGATGCGCAGCGGGTTCCATTCGCTGGGCAATGTAATCCTTCCGTACACGTCACTTGGGTCCAAGCAGTTTGGTTAACGCATGAACAAGCAAACAGGGGTGAGTCTTCGTGGGAAAGATTGAAGACGCCGTCGGCAGCATGATCGCCAACATGAAAGCGAACACCGGAAAGTCGCTCGACGACTGGCTGAAGATCACGGCAAAGGCCAAGCTCACAAAGCACGGCGAGATCGTGAAGATGCTCAAGACTGATCATGCGCTCGGCCATGGTTTCGCAAACCTCGTTGCGCACCGCACACTCAACAGCGATGCGGGCTCGTCCGAAAGCGACGATCTACTCGCCACGCAATACGCCGGCGCCAAGGCCGAGCTGAAGCCGCTCTACGACAAGCTCGCCAAGCTCATCGACGGCTTCGGCAAGGACGTCGAGTTCTCACCCAAGAAAGCTTACGTCTCGCTACGCCGCTCGAAACAGTTCGGCCTCATCCAGCCCTCTACCCCCACGCGCCTCGATCTCGGTCTCAACCTCAAAGGCGTCGCCCCCAAAGGCCGTCTCGAAGCCGCCGGCTCATGGAACGCCATGTGCACCCACCGCATCAAGCTCGCCGCAGCCGCCGACATCGACGCCGAAGTCAAAGCATGGCTCAAGCGAGCCTACAACGCAGCTTGATCCCCGACCTGATATGCCTGACCTGATATGAGTGTGAGGCCGACCATTTCCACCAATGAGATACCGGCGCCGGGCTTTGTCGCGTCCGGCGTCGTCGCGTGCCCGATTTGCGCGGCTGCGATGGCGGACAACGCAGGGCGCGGGTTGATATGTCCATCCGGGCACAGTTTCGACCGGGCGCGCGAAGGGTATTACAACCTGCTTGCCGTCCAGCACAAAGCCTCACGCGATCCAGGCGACAGCAAGTCGATGGTCGCCGCGCGCCGCCGCATCCTCGACGCCGGCATCTATGCCCCTCTTGCCGAACAGGTGTCCGCCCGCGTCGCCGAGTTGGCGCAGGGCCGCGAGCACTTTGCCATTCTCGATGCAGGCTGCGGCGAAGGCTATTATCTCGATGCGATTGCTGCCGCGCTCAAGGCCGGTGAGCTAGAGGGGTGCCGCCTCGCAGGGATCGATATCTCGAAATGGGCGGTGCAAGCGGCTGCCAAGCGGAACAGGGATATTTTCTGGGGGGTCGGGTCCAACAAGCGGATACCGTTTGCGCAGCCCTGCCTCGACCTCATCGTGTGCATGTTCGGATTTCCGGTGTGGGAGGCATTCGCGGCCATCCAATCTCCCGGCAGTCACGTCCTGCTGGTTGATCCAGCGCCCGACCATCTCCTCGAACTACGCGCTATCATCTATCCCACGGTCGCCCGTGCCGAAGGTCAGGGCAGCCTCGACGCGGCCGAACGCGCCGGTTATAGCCTCGCCGAGGAACAGCGGGTGACGTTTACGGCGGAGCTTGTCGGCCATGCGCAGATCGCCGACCTGCTCGCCATGACGCCGCACGATCACCGCGCGACACAAACCGGCCGAGAAGCACTCGCCGCGCGCGAGCGGCTCACGGTCAGTGTCGATGTCGCCGTACGGCTGCTGTCCAAATCTTAGGCCGACCTCTGCCTGACGGACCGCCGGGCGCCTGTCCGGCAGCACGATTAGTCAGCGGCGAACTGGGGCAAACTGCAAACTGGAAGCGTGCCCCTTGGCACGCGCTCCCGGCGCAGGCACTACGGGATTCACATATCTCTGAGCGCCCAGCCTTTGGCGATGGCCTTAAAGTGCCTGAGGCCGTTGGCGAAGGTGATGGGTCCCGGCGGTCTTGAGCTTTTATAGCCGTCCCATCCGCCGAGTTTGGCGATCGCCCACGCAGCCCACGCAAGGGAGCGTGGCGGGTGCGGGTTCTTCTGCGCCTGCGTTGTTCCTTCGAGTTCGCGAATGAGGCGGGTCAGTGCGGCGATCTCGCCCGGCGCAAAGACGATGGCGGCCTGCTGACCGGTCTTTCCGTCACGGGCCTGCACCAGCTGCATCACGATGCAGGCGGCATGGGCGGCGATAGCGGTGAGCTTGACGAGGCGGTCGGCGTCGCCGACCTGGCTGTCCTCGATGCGCAGCCCTTGGCTCTTGAGGGTGCGGAAGAGCTGCTCGATAGCCCCGTGCTGGCGATACCAGCCGACGATGCGCCAGACTTGCTCGTGGCTGGCCCGCAGGCGGGTTGCGCGCGGCGACCTCGATCAGGGTGAGTTCGATCTCCGCAGGAAGGCCATGCTTCGCCAACCCGTCCGGCCGCTTGACGCGCACGAGCCCATGACGCGCCTCGACATGCGCGGTGCGTTCGCGAGCGTTGCCCCGCTCGCGCAGATCGATGCGGGTGATCCCCGCCGATGCGGTCGGCGCATCCGAGAGATGTCCGCCGGCGATGCGGCGGTCCTTGCTTGCGCGCACGAGAAAGTGGGTGTTTGCAGCGCGCGGGCGCGCCTGAAGCGCGAAGATGTCGCTCTCGCGGGCGCCGATGACTGTGATCATGGCTGCACGCGCCAGCACGCCTTCGGCCGCCTCCGCCGGTGCGGTTCGAGCGGCTTCTCGCTGCTGTCCTGGATCGCCAGCACATGCCGCCCGGCGCAGGCCTCGGTCGTGCGAACGCTCCAGCCCGCCCTCAGCGAGCCGCGACATTCACCTTTTCGTTGGCCAGCAACCGGCCGATGCGGACAATCCCGCCACGCCGCCCTCCCGCCAGCTGCCGCAGGCAGCAGGTCGAGCGCGACACCATGGCGCCCAGGACAATGGCCCCCTTTTTTCCAGCCGCACGTCTCCGAACGACCCCAACGAATAAACCTCCATCCAGCGCCTCCCCTGCAACGCACGCCGCAGTTAGG
>JBBQJV010000045.1:0-32678 GCA_038326205.1 Caulobacterales bacterium
GTTGCGGCGGGCGTGATGTTCGCGGCGATCATGGTGTCGTCGCTGGGGACGCATGCGCAGATTTTGAAACTGGTCGCACCGGCGGTACGCAAGATTTCGCTGGCGACTGTCTTCCGCGAGATGTTCGAGACGCTGGCGAACAAGTCGATGGGTGCGATCTTCGTGACGGCGATCATCGCGAACACGGCGCTGGGGTTAGGGCAATCGCTTTCGGCGTACATGTCGACCTTCTTCTGGCGGCTGCAGCCTGTGCAGATCGGCATCATCACTCTCGTTATCTTCATATCAGTGGCGATTGGCGCGTCGCTCGCGCCCGTGTTGACGAAGAGATTCGGCAAGAAACGCGGCATCATCATTGTAGGCGTGCTGGGGCTCATCACCTTCCCGGTGGCGACGGTGCTGAGACTTCTGGGCGTCCTAACGCCGGGCACGGACACCGCGTTCTGGGCTGTGCTGGCGCAGGGCCAGATCGACGTGGTCCTATTGGTGGCGCAGCAGGTGCTGATGGTGTCGATGATCTCCGACCTAGTGGAGCAGAGCGAGGTGAAGACCGGGCGCAGGGCCGAGG
Organism: Caulobacterales bacterium; assembly: GCA_038326205.1. GTDB lineage: Bacteria > Pseudomonadota > Alphaproteobacteria > Caulobacterales > Hyphomonadaceae > UBA7672. The sequence goes on from JBBQJV010000045.1 coordinate 569, forward strand.
GCGTGTTCTTCGCGGCCAACACCTTTATCATGAAGGTCACGACGGGCGTAGGTCTGATTGCCGCGACGATCGTGCTGTCACTCGCGAATTTCCCGGCAGGCGTTGCGCCGGATCAGGTGCCTGACAGCGCGTTGATCACGCTGGGCTGGTGGTATGTGCCGGCGATCTGCCTGCTGAGACTCCTGATGCTCCTGTCGATTCTGCCCTATGAGGTGAGCCGCGAGAGTCATGCAGAAAACCTCCGGAAACTGGATAGCGGAGCCTAGTCTGTTCGCATGAAAACGCGGGTGGACAGGTCGAGGAAGGCCGCTTGCGCGGATTCCATCTCTGACATCCACGGCAGATAGTCAGCACGATCAATATCGGTGAAGCCCAGGCGGCGATAGAAGGGCGCGTTCCATGGCGGATCGCGGAAGGTCGAGAGGTAGGTGGCTGCGGCGCCTTTCGCCCTGGCGGCCTCGACGTAGCCGTTCACGAGCATCGCGCCGATGCCCCGCCGCTGGTAGGCGGGGTCGACGTCAAGCTCGCGCAGGTAGGCGATCTCACGGTGCATCTCGCCCATGACAAAGCCAGCGATGCGACCGCCCAGTTCCGCACCGATCGATATGCCGCCTTCAATGGACATGATGTGATCGCCCATGGGAATGACGGCCATGGTGTCGATGTCGATCAGTTCGCTGTCGCGAAACAGCTCGGCGGCGGCGCGTTCGATCTCCTGCAGACGGAAAATGTCGGCGACGCGGATATCGCGGAGGGTAACTGTCACGAGGCCATTGAGCCCTGCAAGGCGGTGAAGAAGCGGACGCCCATCTCGCCTTCCTGAAGGGCCTTGGCGTCCGCGATCATGTGCAAAAGCTTGTAGCGCAGGATGCGGAAGTCATCGTGCTGGTCGGCCATCTTGCGCAGCGTGGCGGCGACCGCGCGGCTCATCGCGAAGTTCGGCGGGCGCTCGCCTTCGGTCTGCGGATAGACGTAGTCGGAATTGATCGACAGCGACCATGCCCGCCCGGAGATATCGCCAGCGACGGGCAGGTATTCTGCGGCGACGCCATCGAGATGGGTACGGTTCGCAAGGAGTGTGTCGAGCGCGTCGGCTTCGCAGGTCGCAACCGTCATGCCCTGTCCATAGGTGGGGTTGACGCTGCTCATGGCGTCGCCGATCGGGATGAGGGCCTCCGGCCATTTCGCGGCCTGCCAGATCAGATGGCGGGTTGCCGTCGGTTTGCGGAAGGTGCGGAGGTCGCCAATGATTTCGGCGTCCTTGATGCGCTCGTAGACATCGGGCGCGACGAGCCCTTTGGCGTAGGCCTTGAAGCCTTGCGCGTCGCGGGGCGGGGCGTCGCCGCCACGACGGCCGAGGGAGAGAATCCACTGATCATCCTCGATCGGCAGCAGCAAGCCGAATTCATTGTGCGGCGGCGAGGGCAGGATGAAGAAGCCGAGGTGTTCGTCGCGCCATGTATCGGGCTTGGCGAACCTCGCGGTAGTGTAGGCGACGTTGATGCGGATTTCCTCGGTTGGGAACTCAGCGTGGCCGTCCGCGACCAGTTGCTTGACCAGCTGGGCTGTGAGGCCGGTGGAGTCGACGACGAGGTCGGCGGGAAGTATCGCGCCATCGGCGACTTCGACGCCGGTGCAGCGGCCATCCGTGACGGCAAAGCGCGTGACCGGTGTTTCACCGCACAGGGTGACGTTCGGCAGGGCGGCGACACGCGAGCGGAGCACACCTTCATAGGCAGGGCGTGACAGGCTGGTGACGTCGAAGCCCGCGTCGCATGGGTCCATCCATCCACCGAAGTCATAGACATTGATGTCTTTCCCGACGCGCATGGCCACGGCGCCGGCGGCGATGAAGTCTCGCGTGATGCCGGGCAGCAGGCGCTCCAGCGCGAGTTCGCCAGCCTTGAGAAGCTGGTGGGTGTGGGCGCCCTGGCCGACGCCAAGGCGTGGAGCGATCTGGTCTGGTAGGCTGTCGCGGTCAATGATCTCGACGGTGGTGAAATGCTTCGACAGGGCGGCGGCGGCGGCGAGACCGCCGATGCCGGCGCCGACGATGATGGCTTTCGAGCCCAGAGCCATCACGTTTCTCCTGCAAAGTGTCCGTCGGCCGATATGCCGTGCTTTTCTTTACCAGCAGTATCTTTAGTGGCGAAGTGTAACCGCTGATTACGTGTGGATTTACCGCGCTCTTGCTGTAGGTTCCAGATGGGCCGGGAATCGACCGGACGGATAAAAACGGGGCGCTGACCTTGGATATGCTGCCGATCTATGTTGCGCTGGGCGTTGTCGCCCTAATCCTTCTCATCGGGATCCTTATCTATAACGGGCTCGTCGCGAAGCGGCAGACCGTGAACGAAGCCTTCTCGGGCATCGACGTGCAGCTGAAGCTGCGCCGCGAGCTGGTTCCCAACCTGGTCGAGACGGTGAAGGGGTATGCGGCGCACGAGAAATCGACGCTGGATGCCGTGATTTCGGCGCGTAATGCGGCGGCTTCGGCGCAGGGCCCGGCCGCGATGGGTGCTGCCGAAGGTGCGCTGAGCGGTGCGCTGGGCAAGCTGTTCGCGCTGGCCGAGAGCTATCCGGACCTGAAGGCGAGCACCAATTTCCTGCAGCTGCAGAACGAGTTGTCTTCGATCGAGGACAAGGTCGCGGCGTCGCGCCGATTCTACAATTCATCGGTCAATGAGTACAATACAGCCGTCGAACAGTTCCCGGCTTCCATGATCGCAGGCGCTACCGGCTTCACGAAGCGCGAGATGTTCGACGTGGGCGAGGTCGAGCGTGCGTCGCTAAACGTGGCGCCTGCGGTGAAATTCTAAGGTGCCAGTCGTCGTCCGCGCTTTTCAGCCGGGCGACGAGGCGGCCTTTCGCGACATCAACCTCGAATGGATCGAGCACTTCTTCGCTGTCGAAGCGAAGGACCGTGATGTGCTTGGTAATCCGCACACATACATCCTTGATCCGGGTGGCGCGATCCTGATTGCGGTGGATGGCGCGACGCAAATTGGCGTGGTTGCGCTGATGGTGATGGGCGAAGGCTCGGTGGAACTCGCCAAGATGGGGGTGAGGCCGCAGGCGCAGGGCAAGGGCGCTGGCCGGATGCTGGTGATGGGCGCAATCGAGAAAGCGCGCGAGATGGGCATGAAGCGCGTCTATATCGAAACGAACGCAGTGCTTGGACCGGCGCTGAAACTCTATCGCGATGCCGGATTCCAGCCGTTGAAAAACGTGCAGCCGTCTCCTTACGCGCGGGCCGATGTGCAGCTGGAGCTTTGGCTTTAGGCAAACACGGATGGTTGGCGCTGCTCGTTTGCCACTTCTCCCTCGTGATTCGACCGCCGGTTGCATTTGGGCCTCCTCACCATGAGGGCTCATCTTGAAATCGAGAAGGACCCTCGTGGTGAGCTGCGACCAGAGGGAGCGCCCGTCGAACCACGAGGGGACAGGCTGGCCGACTGTCGGTGGGACTAGATCTCTTCTTCCAGCAGCGGGCGCCACTGTTCGCCGTCGAAGACTTCGAGCGGGGTGAAGTCCGCCTTGTAGCCCATCTTGTCGGAACCGCGGACCCAGTAGCCGAGATAGACGTATGGCAGGTCGAGCTCGAGCGCGAGGCGTACATGGTCGAGGACCATGAAGGAGCCGACGCTGCGGTCGCTGAGTTCGGGACGGTAGAAGGAATAGACCATCGACAGGCCATCACGCAGCACGTCGGTGAGGGCAGCGGCCTGCAGCGCGCCATCGTCGCCGGCGCCGGCTTCGAGTTTGTTGCGGTATTCGAACACGACCGTTTCCACAGGGCTCGCATCGACCATGCCGGCATAGTCGCGGATTTCCATGTCCGTCATTCCGCCGCCGGGATGACGCGCATCGAGATAGCGCTTGAGCAGGCGGAACTGTTCGCGCGTGGCGCGAGCGGTGCTGGCTTCGCGTTCCATCACGGCGTTGCGCGCCAAAACCTTGCGCCACCGGCGCGACATCTTGAAGGCGGCGACATCAATGCGAACCGAACGGCAGGCGCCGCACGCCTTGCAGGCGGGACGGTAGGCAATTGTTTGCGAACGACGGAACCCAGAACGCGTCAGGCTGTCATTGAGCCCGACAGCGCCATCCACAGCGAGATTTGCGAACACCTTCCGTTCCATGCGGCCCGGCAGATAGGGGCATGGTTGAGGCGACGTCAGATAGAATTTCATCTTGCGGACGAAATCGGCCGGGATGATTTCCTTGGTGTCGGTCTCTTTCATCGTGATTCGACTGTATCCGGCGGCGAGGTTGCCCCGCCACAGAAAATTACCATGCACTGCTTTGGGTCGTTGGTCGATGCACCGCCATCAGAGGAGGCGCCGCAGGTTACAGTGCGTGATCCGAAGGCATCACAGGGGCCTCGCGCAACAGCACGATGCTGATCCGGCGGTTGGCCGGCAGGTCCGGATCATCAGGATAGAGCGGCTCGCGGTCACCCTTGCCTGAGACCTGATAGATTCGGTCGCCTTCGACGCCGGATTTTTCGAGGATGCGACGGGCAGCGTTAGCGCGGTCGGCTGACAGGTCCCAATTGGAATAGCCGGCCTTCGCGGGCGCGATAGAATCTGTGTGACCAGAAATACTGATCCTGTTGGGCAGCCGGTCGATGACTTTCGAGACAGCTTCTAGTAGATGCTGCGTGCGGGGCAGGGGACTGGCCGACGAACCTATGAACATCGCGCGGCCTTCCTGATCGACCAGCTGGATATTGAGGCCTTCAGGCGTCTGCTCGATGATCAGGTTGCGCGAGAGTTCGGCATAGTCTGGCAGGTCCTGCAGCGCCTGGCGCAGGGAGACCTCGGCGCTGGCGAACTGCGCATTTTCGCGGTTTGTCACGGCCTTGGCGAGGGCGTCTTCGGTCGGTTCGTGCGAGCTCTTTGCACCTGTATCGGCGCCGCCGGACTTCGGTTGTTGCGAGGCTTCAGCGGATTCCTCGTCGATCTTGCGGTTGGAACCGGAGGCGCGGGCCCCGTCTTCCTGAAAGGCCGTACCGCCCAGAAGGCCATCCGATCCCTGCGACGAGCGCGAGACACTGGCGGGGGCGAAATAGTCGGCAATGCCGCGTTTTTGTTCCGGCGAGGTGGTGTTGATCAGCCACATCAGGAGAAAGAAGGCCATCATCGCGGTCACGAAGTCGGCGTAGGCGACTTTCCAGGCGCCACCATGGTGGCCGCCGCCAATTACCTTCTTCACTTTCTTGATGACGACTGGCTTATTGCCACTCATGACGGAATTCTTCCTGCGGTATTAACTCCGTCTTCTGCCAGATCACGGTTAAGGCCACGTGCACATGAGCGCGCCAGAAGCTCCTTCAGGGTTCGATCCCCCCATATTTGATCCGCGAGATTATCGCGCCGCCCTCGGGGGATTCGGTACCGGGGTGGCGCTGGTGGCGGCGCACGACCGACAGGGCGTGGCCCACGGGATGATCATCAACTCGATGACATCGGTGTCGCTGCACCCGCCAATCATGCTGTGGTGTCTGGCCAATACCAGCTCCGTGTTCGACGTTTATACCCAGGCAACGACCTTCTCCCTGAACATCCTGCGCTCGGACGACGAGGAAGTGGCGCAGCGTTTCTCGCGCAAGGGTGACCGGATCATCCTGCCGGAGCACACCTGCACGATGGAAACGGGCGCTCCGGTGCTGACCTCGGCTGTGGCCAGCCTCGATTGCCGGATGCGGCTGCGCCAGGCGATGGGCGACCATGAGGTGATCTATGGCGATGTCGTCGCCTATCGCGCTGATCCGTGGGTGGATGCACTTGGCTTTTTCCGTGGAAAGTTCGTGACACTCAGAACAGAAGATTAGGCCATGGCGGCAATCTCCGCCTTCATCTCACTCAGCCTTGATGGCTGCTACGCCGACGCCGATGGCGACATGAGCTGGGCACACACGCAGGACGCCGAACAGGCCGAGTTCACCAGCAGCAATGCCAAGGGCGGCGGGCGGTTGATCTTCGGGCGCGTCACCTATGAGATGATGAAGCCGTTCTGGACCAGCCCGGCGGCGGCCGAAATGATGCCGGACGTGGCCGCCGGCATGAACGCCATGCCGAAGACCGTGTTCTCGCGCAGCCTCAAATCGTCGGACTGGCGCAACACGCGAATCGCCACGGAAGATTTTGTAACCGAGCTGGAAGCCATCAAGGCAGGCGATCTGGATGCATCGATTCTCGGCAGCGGATCCGTCGTCGCGCAGGCAGCAACGGCGGGACTGCTGGACGAGCTGCAGGTGATGCTGGTGCCGGTGACGCTGGGCGGCGGCAAGCGGTTGTTGGACGGCATTCCGCGAAGCCTCAGCTGGCGGCGGGAAGATGTACGCCAGTTCAGCAATGGCAATGTGTTCATCCGGTATCGGCCGGGTTAGGGCCAGCTTCCGGGATGACAGGCTGTGGGTCTGGCGTGTAGGTCAATTCCCAGTTGAATCGGGAACGACTCCAATGGCGGCATGCGCATTTCTCGGGCTGGGCGTTATGGGCGGGCCGATGGCCCGGCATCTCGCGCAAAGGGGCCATGACGTCACGGTGTGGAACCGCACACGCGAGAAGGCTGCGGCGTGGGTCGCCAAGGTCGGCGCGGGCCGCGAGGTTGCGAGCCCGGCAGAGGCGGTAGTCGACGCAGAATTTATCTTCCTGTGTCTGGGCGACGATCCCGATGTGGAGGCCATCTTCGCCGCGATGGCGTCGGCGCTGAAGGCCGGGCAGGTGGTGGCTGATCACACGACCGGGTCGGCGGGGCTGGCGCGGAAGCTGGCCGCAGAAGCCGGAGCTAAGAGCGTTGGTTATATCGATGCGCCGGTGTCGGGCGGGCAGGCGGGCGCGGAGAATGGCCAACTGACGGTCATGTGCGGCGGCGATGCGGCGACATTCGCGAGGATCGAGCCTGTGATGAAAGCTTTCTCGAAACAGATCACGCTGATCGGCGACGTAGGGACGGGGCAGCTGGCCAAGTCGGTCAACCAGATCTGCATTGCTGGCGTGGTGCAGGGCGTGGCCGAGGGGCTGCATTTTGCGCGCGCGAATGGTCTGGACGAAGCGAAGGTGATCGAGGCGATTTCAGCGGGCGCGGCGCAGAGCTGGCAGATGCAGAACCGCTGGAAGACGATGGTGGAGGGGAAATTCGATTTCGGCTTTGCGGTCGACTGGATGCGAAAGGACCTGCGGATTGCGCTTGATGCTGCGCGTGCGACCAAGGCCTCGCTCCCGCTGACGGCGCTGGTCGACCAGTTCTATGCTGATGTGCAGGCGGACGGACATGGCCGCTGGGATACATCGAGCCTTATCTCGCGGCTCAACAGGTAAACTGTGCCAAAAGTCTTCCTGCATACGTTTGAGCACGAGCTGGAAGAGAAGTTCGTCACCGCTGGCGGTCCAGGCGGGCAGAACGTCAACAAGGTGGCGTCTGCCGTGCAACTCCGCTGGAATGTGAAGACCAGCCACGCTTTCGACGACGAGCAGAAATGGATGATCCGCCGCGCGCTCGGCAATCGGATCAATGACGAGGGCGAGCTGGTGCTGTTCATCCAGACGCATCGCAGCCAGGTCCGCAATCGCGAGGAAGCGCGCGAACGGCTGGTGGAGCTGCTGGAGAAGGCGCTGGTGAAGCCCAAGCGGCGCGTGGCGACCAAGCCCAGCAAGGCACAGAAACAGAGACGCCTTGAAGGCAAGGCGCACCGTTCCGACGTGAAGGCCAAGCGCGGGCGGGTCGGCGAGGACTGAGCCTGATTTCACAGCTCAGAGTTATCCCGCGATTGTCAAATCTGCACCCGCAACTACAACCAAGGATTGTAGATGCGGGGATTGTATGGCGGATATTCTGAAGAAAAGACGAGCGCTACCGGCAGAGCAGCCTGAGCGATCACGGGATTTCGTGCGCCCAGCCGAATTCATGAACGGGCGCATCGCGGGCGCTCGGGTCGCTCAGCGTGAGGATGCGACGGCGATTGCCGGGCTGCTGAGCCATGACAGCATCGGGCCGCGCTTCTATACCATGCCCAATCCGATCAACGCCGAGACCATGACTGCCTTTTCGATGACCATCTGAAGCAGCGGGCGAGGGGCGACGGCATACTGTTCGCTTCGTTCAACGCGGCGGGAGAGGAGACGGCCAAATTCGAAGTCGAGTTGTGGCCGCAATGGTCACTCGCCAAGTTCGGTGGGCGGTGGGCGGTGGGCTGTGGAGGCGGAGCGGCAGGGGCGCAGGTTCGGCGGCGCGTGCGGGCTGGCGGCGGTGGAAGGTGTTTCGATCAACTATGGGTGCTGCGGATCTTTGAGACGACGGCGGCGGGCAATGATCGGTCGATCCGTCTGCTGTCGCGGCTCGGCTTTCGGCAAATGGGCAAGGTTATTTCGACCCGGCCAGACGGGACGACGCGGCCGTCCATTTACTGGGAAATGTCACGTGAAGACTGGGTTTCTGCCCGTAGCAAGAAGCGCGCTGGCTAACGCGCGTACCCACATTTTACGCTAAATCTGCAGGATCGGGCGTCGAAATCCTAAATTGCCTTGTTCAGCCTGCGGTTGAACAATGGATCGGATCACGATGTCAGTCGCCGCCAAGACAGTCTCCCGCAAACCGGCTGCCTCCAAGTCGATGCAACCCTCGGTCGACCAGAAGGTTACGCAACAGGTTCAGCGCGATCTGCTCATATTCTCTGGTTTCATAGCGGCCGGGTTTATCCTGTCGGTGAACCTCGATGTGGTTGGTCTCCTGTATGGCTGGTCGAATGAGTTTCGACATATGCAGATGTCCAAGCTGCTCGGCACGGTGATCGTCGCGTGTGTGGGCCTGACGCTTTACATTCTCTCGCGCTATCACGCCCATGTCAGCGACCTGCGTTCGCGCCTCAATACGGAAGAGCGCGCGCGTCGCGTTGCGATGCATGATCAGCTGACTGGCCTGCCGAACCGCCGCCATCTCAAGGGTGTGCTGAACTGGTTGCTCAGCGAGAATGATGGCGGCAAGCGTCTTGCTGTGGTGATGCTGAACCTCGACAAGTTCGCTGACTTCAACGCGGCGCACGGTCGCCCAGCGGGCGATGAAATGCTGATGCACGTGGGCAAGGTTCTGAACTTGCGGGCGGGCGTGGATGGTTTTGTCGCCCGACTGGAAGCCGACGAGTTCGTCGTACTGTTGCCGAACCAGGCTGAAGAAGAGCTGATGGACTGGCTTTCGGCTACTTTGACGGCGGTCGAAGCACCGGTCGAGACAGGCGAGAGAACGCTGACGGTCAGCGCGACAGCTGGCGCTGCGGTTGGACTGGTCGATGGGCGTGACGCCGAAACGCTGTTGCATCGGTCGAGCCTCGCGCTGAACCGCGCAAAGGATATCAATCGCGGCTGGTTCGCGTTCTTCAAGACCGGCATGGATGAACTTGTGCGCCAGCGCGCCATGTTCGAAAGCGATCTCTGGGCGGCTGTCCGCGAAGACCAGATCGCGCCGCACTTCCAGCCGCTGGTCAGCCTGCAGGACGGTCGCGTGCGCGGCTATGAAATCCTCGCCCGCTGGACACACGCAACGCGCGGCCCGATCCCGCCGGATCAGTTCATTCCGGCCGCCGAAGCCAGCGGCGCGATCTGCGACCTGACGTTCAACCTGCTGCGCAAGGCGTGCAAGGAAGCGGCGACGCTAGATAGCGCCCTGCATCTTTCGCTCAACGTATCGCCGGTGCAGATGGAAGAGCCAGAGTTTGCGCAAAAGCTGCTGAAGATACTTGAAGACGCGGGCTTTGACCCCTCGCGGCTGGAGATCGAGCTGACGGAAGCCGCGCTGGTGACGGATCTGGCGGCGGCGCGCGAAGTCGTGGATGCGCTGCAGAAGAAGGGTGTGCGCGTCGCGCTCGACAATTTCGGTACGGGGCATGCGAGCCTAACGCAACTGCGCCAGTTGCCGTTCGACATGCTGAAGATCGACCGCTCCTTCGTTCGCGCCATGTCGACCGACAAGGAAGCCGCGATCATGGTGCGCACCATCATCTCTATGGCGAAAAGCCTCAGCCTTACGGTCGTGGCCGAAGGCGTGGAAACGGCCGAACAGGCGCGCACTCTTGCAGGGCTCGGCTGCGATATGGCGCAGGGCTATTATTTTGGTCGTGCGGCTGCTGTTGCTGAAGCGCGGCGCAGGGCGGCGGCGGCAAAGACTGCTGTTGTGGCAGGCGAGGCAGTTGCCGCCCCGGCCGCCGACTGAGCCCTACATCCTGAGACCGATCTCGCGCAGGCGGATCTCCAAAAAGTCCTGCGAGCTTAGCGGCTCGGGATAGCGGTTAGGACGCTCGGCCGCAATGCAGGATGGCAGCGTCCTGATCTCGTAGTCCGGATTGAAGTGCAGGAAGAATGGCGTGGAATAGCGCGGGAAGCGCGAGCGCTCCGGCTTCGGGTTCACCACGCGATGTGTTGTCGACGGCAGCACATGGTTGGTGAGGCGCTGCAGCATGTCGCCGACATTTACCACCAGCGATCCCGCCGGCGGGTTGACCGCCAGCCAGCTGCCATTGCGGTGGAGCACTTCCAGCCCACCTTCTTCGGCGCCGAGCAGCAGCGTGATGACGTTGATGTCTTCGTGCGCTCCTGCGCGGACGGAACCTTCCGGCGGCGGCTCCAGCTGCGGGGGGTAGTGGAGGAGGCGGAGGATTGAATTGCCGTTGTTCACTGTCTCATCGAAGAAGTGCGGCGGCAGCTCCAGGTTCATAGCGATGGCGGTGAGGATTTCGAGACCGAACGTGTCCAGCGCGCTGAACATGGCGTTAGTGGCTTCTTTCCAGCCGGGAACCTCGGCGACGTAGAGGTTCTGGCCCATGATGTCGGCATACTTGTGATCGCGCGGCAGTTCGCGCGCGACATGCCAGAATTCCTTGAGATCTTTTGCCTTGGCGCCCTTGGCGACTTCGGTGGCAAAGGGGGTGTAGGCGCGCTGTCCGCCGCCGCCGGAGATGAAATAGCCGCGCTTGGCATCGTCCGGCAGGGCGAAGAACTCTTTGCCTGCATCCACGCCGCGATCGATCACGGCCTGGTCGATCGGATGATCGTTGATCACGGCAAAGCCCGTCTCGCGGAAGCTTGCGCCCAGACGGTCCGAGAACGCTTTGGGGTCCTGTTTCCACAGCTTGAACGAGATCGGCGCGAAGAGGCCGGTGGTTGTGGTGATCATTGATCGCTCGCAGAATTCCGGTGGCGTTTTTTCGCGGTCAGTCTGGGTTTCGCGGGCTAGTCTGGCGTCCACAGGACCGCACCGCTAAACCCGTATTATACAATGAGAGTTCGGGATGCCCATGGCCTCGGTTGCTGCGAAAAGCACAGGTTTTCTGCAAGTTCCGGCAGCGGCGTGATGGCCCAATCCTTCATTCTCCGGATGCGGCGGGATCTGTCTGGCGTCATCGAGCAGCCTGTGCTGCCTCCCGGCGTCGTCGTGAACACGCTGGGCATCAAGTCGCCCAAGGCATTGGTGATAGGCGCACATTCCGTTCTCGAGGCGGGTTATTGGGAGGGCGGGGGAGGCGCGCCGATTTTCCGCTACTGGTGGAAGGCGCTGCGCAAGGACAAGGAGTTTGATCCGACACTGATCTTTCTCGCAATCGACACAGAAGGCGTCGTCGGCATGGCGCAATGCTGGAGGTCTGCCTTTGTGAAAGATCTGGCGGTTTATCCCCGTGCGCGGCGGCGGGGCATCGCGCGCGCGTTGATGCTGGCGACATTCTGCGAGTTTGCGCGACGTGGCGCGGCGCATGTCGATCTCAAGGTGGGCGAAGAGAATGCCAGCGCAAGGACCCTGTATAAGTCACTGGGGATGACGCTGATCTCACGCGAGGCGGGTTGAAGTCTGAATCCGCGCTAATACTTGTGAGCGCGCGATTCAAACTTCTGAATCAAAATAAACGCAAATAAATCGTCAGAACACGGACGAAAGTTCGCGGTATTAACTACGTCGCAAAACTTCTCCGCTTCACTGACACATGAGGCCGCGAGTGCGGCGGTGGGTTCAGGAAGCCGGGCGTCCACAGAGGCGCGACACAGCTTCCGCAGTCAAAGGATGCCAGAATGGCGTACGCAGATATCCGGATCGAAGCTCCGGAAGCTTTCCTAACCAAGGACGCTTCGGCCAACGAGTTTTATCGCGTTGCCCTGATGTACTCGGAAGGATCCGATGTCGCTGTCGACCTGGTCTCCGCGCACAAGTTCTTCAATCTGGCGGCGAGCCGTGGTCACCGCGATGCGAAGATTTGCCGTCAGGAAATGGCGGAGATGATGTCGCAGGCCGAAGTTCTGAAGGCGCAACGCGCAGCACGCGACTGGATGAAGAAAGCCAACTAGGTTTTCAGTTCTCTAGTTCTTGAGTTCGGCGCCAGCCAGCACGATCGCCCTCTCCACTAGGGCGTCCGTCGAGCTGACGAGTTCGCCTTCAATGTTGTCTGCCGTCAACACGAGCGGAATTTCCGTGCATCCCGCAATGATGACCTCGGCGCCCTGCGCCTCGAGCCGTCGCGCCAGCGTGCCCATTGCGCGCCGCACGGTTTCGCCGGTGTCGCCGGACTTGATGCGGTGGATCAACTCCATGAACGTCTTCTGCGAGTCCTCGGGCAGCAGGACGGGGCGGACGCCGGCCGCTTTCAATCCATCCTGATAGAGACGGGCAGAGAGGCACGCATCGACCGCGAGCACGCCGGCGGCTTCCGGGCGCAGATCCGCGACGACGGCGACTGTGGTGTCGATCATGCTGACGAAGGGAACCGCGATCGCGGCGCGGATATCTGCCTCCCATGCGTGGGCCGTATTGCAGGCCATCACGATGAATTCCGCGCCCGCAGCCTCAAGACCTTTGGCGCTGGCAGCGAGAGCAGGCGCGGGCGATGGGCCCTCACCGCGACCAAATGCGTTGCGGTTCGGCACTTTCGTATTGTTGTCGATGATCAGCCGCAGGTGATCTTCTTCCTTGTAGGTGCGGGTGCGCCGCAACACGCGCTCGAAGAAATCAAGCGTGGCGAGCGGGCCAAGGCCGCCAATGACACCGACTGTTTTCGTGTTCTGTGTCATCCGTTCACCCGCGTAGGGAAAAGCTGCGAAACACCCGCATGATCAGCTGGCCAGAACGCTCTGGTAGGCAAACAGGGATGGCGAGCCGCCTGTGTGGACGAACAGGATTTTCGCGTCGGGAGTGAAATGCTTGCGGCGGATAAGGCCGATCAATCCGGCCGCGGCCTTGCCCGTATAAACCGGATCGAGCAGCACGCCTTCGAGCCGTGCGAACAGGCGGACAGCCTCGACCATTTCATCTGTCGGCAGCGAGTAGCCGGGTCCAACCCATTCATCGAGCGCCACAACGCTGTCGCGCGACGGCGCAGGGAGGTCAGCGAAAGCTGCGGCTTCTACGGCCAGCTTGTGAACATTGCCTTCTTGCTCGGCGCGCGGACGGCGGACGTTGATGCCGGTCAGCGGAACGCCCGCATTTGAGGCGTTGAAGCCGACCAGCAGGCCAGCATGGGTTCCCGCGCTGCCGGAAGCGACGACGAAATCGGTGAAGGCGAGGCCCATGTCCAGCGACTGCGCCAGGATCTCGCGCGCGCAGACCACATAGCCCATTGCGCCCAGCGCGTTCGATCCGCCACCGGGAATGGCGTAGCCCTTGCGGCCAAGCGCCTTCAGCTTTTCGGTCTCGGCCTGCATCGAGGCGCCAAGATCAGTTCCGCCTTCTACTATGGTCAGCGTTTCTGCGCCGAGCAGGTCGAACAGGAAGTTGTTGCCGCTGGCTTCCTTGCGATAGCTGCCTGCCACCCGCTGTTCGAGCACAAGCTGACATTTGAGGCCCTCGTGTGCGGCGGCGGCCAGCGTCAGGCGGCAATGGTTGGATTGCACGGCGCCGACTGTGACCAGCGTGTCTGCGCCCTGCGCCAGTGCATCGGCGACAAGAAACTCCAGCTTACGGGTCTTGTTGCCGCCGCCCGCCAGCCCGGTGAGGTCGTCGCGTTTGATCCAGATCTCGGGACCGCCGAGATGCTTCGACAGCCGCTCCAGCTTCTGGATCGGTGTTGGATGCGGCGTATAACGGCGGCGGGGCAGGGCTTCGAGTTTCATGCGGGCAGTTGTAGGCCCGCGCGTCGGCGGGGGGAAGCCCGTGGCTAGAACCGCGCCACGTCGTAGAACAGCGAGAAGTCTATCGGCAGGGCGTCGCGGATATACTGTTTCACGAACAAGTTCTCGTCTGCGATGGGACTGCGCGTGACATAGATCACGTCGAAGCGGCGCAGCGGGCCGATGTCATAGAGGTCTCGGCGGGCGAGGCCGTTCCGCACATCGACCACGCGGGTTGTCATCTCGCCGCCCGGCTGGCGGCGCATGACGATCACTTTCGTGGGCTGGCTTTCATTTGTCCAGCCGCCAGCGAGCAGGATGGCCTGCAGCACATCGATCTCGCCGGGCAGTTCGAAGACGCCGGCCTGTTTCACTTCGCCGCCGACAAACACTTTCTGTGAGCCGAACTCGGTCGGGGTGATCACCATGGCCGGATCGCGCAATTCGTTGCCGTAGATATTCTCCAGCGTCGCCTGCAGCTGGCGCACGGTCTGGCCTGCGGCCATGACCGGGCCGATGGTCGGCAGGGTGATGCGGCCGTCCGGCGCGATGGTCAGTTCGGCGGAAAGTTCGGGCGCGGTGCGCACATCCATGCGGAATTTGTCGCCCGGATAGAAGCGGTAGGCCTGGTCTTCCTCGCGCCAGTTGGGGTAGGCGGCGATTGAAAAATCGGGGCTTTGCGCGGGCAAAGGGTCGCCCAGGCAACCAGCAAGGCAGCCCGACAGCGTTGCCAGGCCGAACAGGGCGGAAGGACGCAGTCCCGACATAACGTCTGTGTCGCGGAGAATGGATAACCGGTTCTTAAGCGGCGCGAGCCAAGGCTTAACCGTTAATGATGGGATAGTGGTCCCCAGAAAACAGAAACGTGGCCTTGAGCGTCGAAACATGGACCGAGCGCGCGCCTGCGGTCGCGCCAGACAGCCTTGCCGCGCCAACGCGCGTCGGACGGGTGCGCCCGAAGTTGGGCGCTGCCGACATGGCTCTGCAACTGTGGCGCGCCAAGTGGCTGATGCTGCTGGTTTTTGCGGCGATCCTGCTGGTCGGCTTGTCTCTGACGTTCCTGACGCCGACCAAATATGCGGCGAGCACGCGCCTGCTTGTGCGACTGGGTCAGGAATACGTATTCGATCCGGTGATCGGTGAGGCGGGCAAGGGCGCCTTCCCGCAACAGGAAGAAGTGCTGCAGGCGGAAACGGAACTCGCGCACTCTCCCGTGATTGCCGAGCGAACAATCAATGGCGTCGGCCTGTCGCAGCTCTATCCGAGACTGGCTGAAGCCAAGCTGCGCGCGCGCGATGGCGCCGGTTATGTGATTGACCAGGACGCACTCGAAGCGTTTGCCGAAGGGCTCGACGTCAAGACGACGCCCAAGTCGTCGATCCTGCACATGACATTCGCGCACGAGAATCCGGAGCTGGCCGCTGCCACGCTGAACCGCTTTGTCGCCGAGTATCTGAAATACCGTCAGGAGGTTTTCTCCGGACAGGGCGCGCAAGGACTGAGCGACCAGCGCATACTGATCGAGGAACGTCTCGCAGCAGCCGACAAGGCGCTGCAGGACTATCTCGCGAAGAACAGCCTCAGCGATTTCGAGGCGGAAAACGCTGCCGCAACCAAGCAGCTGAGCGACATCACCGATGAGCGCGTCAAGGTGGAAGCGTCGCTGCGTGAAGCCGAAGCCAAATCGGCGGGTCTGGCCCGCCAGATGGGGACGACATCGCGCGAGGTTGATCTCTATGTCGAGACAACCTCTGAGCAGGAGTTGGTGAAGCTGCGTCTCGAGCGCGAGGATCTGCTGACGCGCTATCTGCCGGATAGCCGCGCCGTGAAGGATGTCGAGCGCAAGATCGCGCAGATGCAGAACTTCCTCTCCACCGCTCCCAATCAAGGCCTGCGCCGCATTGGTCCCAACCCGACGTGGCAGGCGCTTGAAGCCGATCGCGCGGTACAGACCGCCACCATCAGCGCCCTCAACGGCCGCGCCGCCGCGCTCGCGACGCAGAACCAGCAGGCTGAGCGCCGCATCGTACAGCTTGCCGCCATCCAGCCCGACTACCAGCGCCTTAAGCGTGACCGGGATGCGCTCGAAACATCTGCCGCCGCCTACGCCGCTCGGGAGCAGTCGGAACTCGCCCGCAGCGAGCTCGCTTCGCGCAGCGCCGACAACATTACCGTCTACGAGGCCGCCCGTGCGCCGACACGTGGCGACAGCACGAAGCGCACGATCGCCATTGCCGCGGCAATATTCGGATTGCTCACAGCGCTTGTCATCGGTCTGTTGCGCGCATGGTCCGCCACCGGCTTTGCGACAGCTTCATCGCTTGAGCGCACATTTGGCGTTCGTGTTCTCGCATCGGCGCGGGAGCGTTAGATGAAGGATCTGCGCGCCGACCTTCGCGATCTCCATCGCTCGCTGACCCAGACACTGGCGTCAGACGTGGGCCGCAGCGTGATGTTCATTTCCGCGCGCGCGGGTGAGGGCGTCTCCAGCGTGGCGGCATCGTTCGCCCTGCTGGCCGCTGAACAGGCGCGCCGGGCCGTGTGGCTGGTCGATCTCGATCTCAAGCGCAACAACCTTTTCAACGCCTTCGCCGTTGGCCCGTTCGCACAAGCCTTCGGCGGCGTTGGTCCGCCTTACTCGGCCTCGTTGAAGACGCAGCCCTTCTTTACGGTCGAGCCTGAAGACCCCGCGACCGGTGAAGGGCTCGGCCTGTTCACGGCGCACCGCGTTGGCGACACCCGCCTGATGGTTACGCAGTTTGACTCCACGCGGCTGAGGTCAAACCAGTTCGTTCGCCTTCGTACGCAGCCCTCCTACTGGCAGACCGTGCGCTCGGTCACTGACTGGGCGGTGATCGACGCTCCGGCTCTGGAACTGGCAGGCGCGGGTCTCGCCATCGCTTCACAGGTCGACCGCGTTGTCATTGTCGTGCGCGCCGATGGCGCCTCGCCAGCCGAGGTCGATGAACTCCTTCGCGAAATCGAGGCGCATGGTGGCAAGGTCGATGGCCTTGTGCTCAACCGCCAGAAGGGCGATGCGCGGGTTGCCGACCGCTTCGCAAGATGATCGCGCAACAACGCATCAGCCGCCTGGAATACTTGCTCGCCGGTGCTACCTTGTTCATGTTCGCCGAAGCTTTCCTGCCCCGCCTGCTTGCGCCCGGGCCTGTCGATGCCACAGGCGTCGTCCCGGAAAGCACGTTCCTACGCTTCCTGTGGTTGCCGTTCTACGGCCTGATCGGCATCGGACTGGTGATCGCTGCGCGCGATGCTTTCCGAACGATGCTACGCTCGCCATGGCTGGTGATGCTGGCGCTGCTGGCGATTGCATCGGCGATGTGGTCGGTCGATGCGGAGCTCAGCTTCCGGCGCGGGATAGCCGTCTTCGCCACCACGCTGTTCGGCGTCTATCTCGCCGCGCGGTTCGACTGGATCGGCGCGCTGCGGCTGCTCGCGTGCGTCTGGCTGCTTCTGATGGCTGCCAGTTTCATAGCGGGTATCGTCGCCCCCGGCTTTGCGCGCATGGCAGAAGTCCACCCCGGAGCGTGGATGGGCGGTTGGAGCGAGAAGAACGCACTGGGCGGCCATGCCGCGCGCGCATCATTCCTGTTCGCCTTCCTCGCCTGGCGCGATCCTGCTCCGCGCAAATGGTGGCTGGGCGGTCTCGTACTGTCGCTCGCACTGGTCATGTTGTCGAAGTCCGCGACCGCGCTGCTCGGTACAGCTTTGGGCATCGGTGTGCTGGCGGCTGCGTGGTGGATGCTGAAGGGGCGCCGCTGGTCGCTCGCGCTGGTGTGGGGCGGGGCAAGCGTCGGCGGCTTGCTCGTACTGATCTACCTAATGGCGCCCGGTCTTCTGCTCGGCCTGCTTGGTAAGGACGAGACGCTGACAGGGCGTACGGAAATCTGGGCCGAGCTCCTGCGCGCAATCGAACAGAAGCCGGCGCTGGGTTATGGCTATCTCGCTTTCTGGGGCCTCGATTCAGAGCCGCGTTACTGGTTGCAGCGCGCCGTCGACTGGAATGCGCCGTCCGGACACAATGGCTGGCTGGATCTTGCTATCTCGCTCGGCCTTGTTGGAGTGGCGCTTTTCCTGATCGACGTGTTGGTGAGCCTGTGCCGAGCTGGCCGGCTGTCACTGGCGTCGCCCACGGGCGTCTTCGCCATCGGATTTCTCGCGCAGTTCCTGCTGTTCTCGATGTCGGAGAGCATCATGCTGGCGCAGAACAGCGTCCTTTGGGTGAGCTACGTCGTCGTCTCCGCCAAGCTGGGTCAGCAGGCTCACGCGGCTCAATCGATCACGCCGCACAGCGCAGCGGCGAGCGTGGGCGGGGCAAGAACCGCTCCGGCTTCGGCGGCGCGAGCGGCCAGTTCCTCGATCAGGTCCGTCGGCGCTCCGTAATCCGTGGGCGATGCGCCCACATCGTGCGTGAAGAAGAACAGCCAGCCCCTCTGTGCCAGGCACAACTTCAACGCGGCAAGCGCCCGCCTTCTATGCATGGCGGACGCGCCCAGTTCCACTGCACGTAACTGGCTGCGATCGGCGGCGCCGCTGTTCACGCCTGCCAGTACACCACGTCCCGTGGCGAAAACATCGCCCACCCAGCGCTTTGCCGCATAGCTGGTTTCGCCGTATGGAAACGCGAAGGCGGAAACGTGGTCGTCATGTCCTGCCTCCGACAAGGCGACCAGGTTCTCGCCGATGTCGCGCTCCATTTTCGACAGCGGGTCGCGCGCGCAATCGAGATGGGTGTGCGAATGAGCGCCGATCTCGTGGCGCCGCGTGCGCAGTTCGGCCAAGGTATCGGCGTCGAACATCTCGCCCATCACCGGGCTGCGCTGGCCGAGGAAGGAGGTGCAAGCATAGAAGCCGGCAAGTCCGTTGTGTTTCTCGATCACGTCTGCGCCGTTCAGCGCGGATTTTGGAAAATCATCAAAGGTGAATGTCACGACCGGGCGATCAGGTGCGACATTGGCTTCGCACGCACGGCGCCACTGCACGACGCGTCTCTGCGCCTTGGCGATTGGCTTCCGCGAGGGCGCGTAGCTCCACGAAGGCATCTATAATGCCTCCGCGTAGACCAGCGCACGCCATGTCTTCAACGCCCGCCCGCGAAGCGCCAATGGTAGCACGCGTGTGCACGCCAACACTGCGGCGGTGGTCCTCAATGCTTTGCGCATCGGCAGCTTGCCAAGGCGCTGTGCATACCGGAACAGAGCCATCCGCTTCACTGCGGCGGGATGACGGATCGCCATGCGGGCGAAATTCGGCCCCGACCGGGCGTACTTCGCCATCAGGGCAGCATCGGACTCAAGCCCGAGATGCGTAGCGGTATTGTCGATATGGATCACCGGAAACTGCTTCTCGAGGCGCAAGCCCCAGTCGGTATCTTCCCAGCCCCAGCCGGCGAAGGCTTCGTCGAACGGACATGCGGCGAGGACGTCACGATGGATCAGGACGTTGGATGAAAACACGAAGCGTCCAGGCGCCGTTCGGCGGGTTGCGGCATCGAAGCATTCAGACGTGATTGCCTGCCAGCGATGCAGATTCGTCGCCGAAGAACGCGGCGCTGACGCCAGCGAATAGCCGCCCACGATGACGGCAGGGCGGCCTGCGGCTTCCACCGCGTCGAAATACGCTTCCAGGAAGCGTGGGCCGTCCGGCATCATGTCGGCGTCGAGCAGCAGGATCCATTCGCCGCGAGCGTGTCGTGTCGCCGCGTTGCGGGCAGCCGAGCGCCCACGGTTCATAGCGCCGGCGACGATGCGGACTGCAGCTGTCGTGTGCCCCGCGCGGTGCATCAAGTGCGTCAGCATATCTGTGTCGCCGCTGCCGTCGTCATAGAAAATTATCTCGACGAGCGCGGAAAGTTTGCAGGCGGCGATCGCATCCATCAGCGCGGAGACGTCATAGCGGTAGACCGGCACACACACCGAAATGCAGGCGGCAGCGCCGCGCCAGTAAAGGTTTTCGTGAATGTACTCGGCGGGTAGCTGAGGTAATGAGGTGTCGCTCACAGGCTGGGCGGCGGTCATCGCTAGCGGCTCCTGTCGCGATCGCCGAGCAGGCAGGGGATCGTCTTCAGGCTGATCCAGACGTCCAGCCAGACCGAGGCGCGGTTGACGTATTCCATGTCCAGGCGCACGCGCTCGCGCACTTCGTTCGCCGTATGGCAGGGGCCGCGCGATCCGTTGACCTGTGCCCAGCCGGTCATGCCCGGCTTCATGCGGTGGCGGTGCGCATAGTCGCCCACGGTGCGCATCACTTCGATGGAGCCAGCGGTCATGCCGACGGCGTGTGGGCGCGGTCCTACGATCGACATCTCGCCTTTGAGGACATTGAAGATCTGCGGAAGTTCATCGAGGCTGGTCGCACGCAGGAACCGGCCGATGGGGGTGATGCGCGGATCATTGTGCGTCGTCTGAGTGATGATGCCTTCCTCGGCGGCTTTGTCCGGACGCATGGTCCGGAACTTCCAGACGTAGATGACTTCGTTGTTGAAGCCATGCCGCTTCTGTCGGAACAAGACCGGGCCCTTGTTGTCGAGCCGGATCAGTAGGCTGATCACCAGCATGGGGATGGCGAGCACGATGGCGGCAAGGCTCGCAACTCCAAGATCGAAGGCCCGTTTTAGGGTTGCACGGCGAACATCTTTAGGCGCGCCGGAAACATAGGCGGCAGGCGCATCGACGACTCGCGCCAGCGATGTGTGCTCTGGATTGAAGCCGTCGAGATCGAGGACCAGGATGATTTCGTGGGGAAGGTTACGGATGCGGTCGATCAGTTCCCGCACGCGCGCCTGTGCGGTCGAGGTGACGGTCACCACGATGCGATCGATTTCTGGCAGGCGCTCCCACGTGAGAAGGTCATCTACAGCGCCGAGATGAGGCGTGTCGCCCATCATGGTTGCGACCGTGCGATTGGCGCGATCATCGAAATAGCCAACGATGTTGAGTTCGCGCTCGCTGACATTGCGGGACACGATGCGCGCAGCCGCCTGTGTCGCGCCGACGATAACCACATTGTCGGACAGATGCCCTTTGCGCGTGGCTGCACGGATTATGCCCAGATAATTCGCGTGCAGCGAGGCTATCGCGAGCGCGTTGACGGCGCAGATATTGATCAGCAGAGACGGCAGCGGAAATGCGATCAGGAAGGCGAGTAGCACAGTCAGGCAGAGGCCCAGCGCGGCTCCTACAACCGCGCGCAGTAAATGCTCTGCGACGGCCTCCGCATACCGAAAACGATAGCCGCCCGCCATCCAGATACCGGCGACGACCGTGGCTGGCATCAAGAAGAGAGGGAGCGCCAACAACACGGGCAAACCCCAGACGTCCAGCCCGGCCGAATAGGCAAGCGAGAGCGTAACGGTGTAGAGCGCGATAACGTCAATCAAGCGCGCGATGATCCGCAGGGTGCTGCGATCTATCAGGCGTCTTCGGCGCGTCATTCGCGCTGGCGTGAGTGCGCTGGCGTCGCTTTCGCGACGTCCCGCGGTTACCGCCTTTGGGCGGTCCGCCCACGCTAGTCTTTCTCCACGCATGTCTGTCCAGTGGTTCGAAAGGTCGCCCCAAGGCTCGAAACCTACCGGAACAGGGTCAAAACGGCCTTCAGACGATCGGTGAAATTCGATCGAGTTCGCCTCCCCGAAACCAGCAATTCCTCTGCCATGATGATCAGGCAGACCAGCCCCGTCGCGAAAAAACAGTCGCGGAAGGCCAGCAGTTGCGCGCTTGCCCAGATCGCCGCCGCCAACTGGTTCAGCGCGCCTGTCGTGGCTTCGATGGGCCTACGGCTGCCGTCCGAAAGGCCGCCAGACAACTTTCCCAGTGCGACGATTGCTTCGGTGTTGCCCGTATTGAGTTGCCGCAGCAGCGCGTCTTCGTGAAACGCGCTGCGGTGTTGAAGTGGGGCGGAGAGCGCAGCGACGCCTGGCACGCCACCGGTCTGAGTGAGAAGCGTTGCTGCTGGCGCCGCCGACGCGAGCATGCCCCCCCAAATATCGCAGGTCGCATATCGCGGCGTTCGCCGCCGGCATGGTGAGGCCGACGTTTGCTCGCCCCATCGCCAGCGCCCCGGCGGTCATCCGCAGGCGCGATTCAGAGAATATTGGACAACCCCGAGTTGCTGAACTGGAGCGCTCAGCTCTTGCGGTTGTCGAACACCAGGATGCAGCCTTCCGGAGCGATGTATGACGGCGTCACCGTCTTGCCGCTCAGCATGGCGTCGATCACGTCACCGACATACTGATGATCGGCCTTGGCGCGCGCGCGGCCATAGGTGACCCGGTCGTTGATCGGGCCCTGATAGAGAATTTTCCAGGTGCCAGGCTGGATCACCAGCGTCTCGGTGGCGCGCTCCACGCCGAGCGGTTCGCCGACAGACTGGTCGGTGTCCTTCAGGACCGGAATGGTCGATCCGAAGCTCTTCACCTCTTCCGCAATGGCTTTCGGCGTGTCGTAAAGGTTGGAGTTGAGCATTAGGAACTTGACGCCCTTGGCCTCATATTTTGCCTGCATGTCCTTGAAATCGGGCTGGAGCTGCTGGCCGATCGGGCAGCCCTTGGTGTGCATGGTCAGCACGATCGCCTTCGCGTCGGTCATTTTATAAAGCTCGAAGAGTTTGCCGTTCTGGTCGGCGAGCTTGAAATTCTTGATCTTGTTGATCGGAAGCGTGTGGCCCGTCACGGCGGCTGCGTTGACGGCGTATTGCTGCTGCTCAGGCGCAAGAACGGGCGCTGGGGCTGGCGCGACGGCCGGTTTGGGGGCGTCCGCAGGCGCCATAGCGTGCGCCGAGTGATCCATCGCCGACATATCCATACCCGCCATGTCGGTGGCGGCGGCCGGCGCAGGGGCTGACATCGAAACGGGCTGGGCTTCCATCGTCGGCGCAATTGCGACCTGAGCGGCGGGTTCCACAGCAGCAGCGGGAGATGCATTGGGGGAGCAGGCGGTGAAGGTGAGGGTCAGGGCGGAAACGGCCGTGGTGGAGAGGATTTTTGCAAGCATGGGGCGTTTTCCTTCTTTTTCTTGCCGGGAGGACAAGGCGCATTATCCGGCAATGCCCTGACAGCGTCAAACGACGACGGCGCCAGCACACTCCCTTGTGTTCGGTATTGAACGGGCGCCCAAACGAAAACAGGCGGCCGAAGCCGCCTGTTCCCGCTTTTTACTACAGTCGCGAAAGTTAGAAGTTCTTCTTGATGCCGATCTCGAACGTACGGCCCAGCGGGTTGCCAAGGCGCGGATCGTAGCCGAGCTCTTCTTGTGCCGCCGGCGGATCTTCGTCGGTGATGTTGGCGACGGTGGCTGTCAGGCGCAGGTCATCACTCACCTGGAACAGATAGGTGAAGTCCCAAGTCGTCCACTCAGAGCCAGTCTCGCCGTACTGAATGCCGGGACGCTCGTCGGTCACGGCGCTTACATAGTTGTAGCCGAGACGGAAGTTGTGGTTATCCATGCTGTAGTTCGCCGAGAAGTTGGCGCGCCACTCCGGAGCGGCCGCAGCCACGGTCGCAAAGTTGAGGGTACCGAGACGATCATCGATCGGCTTGACCAGGCCGCCGTTCAGGAACGACGCACCCGTCTTGAGCTCAGTGACCTGTGTAGCCGTGAGGCCGAGGGTCAGGTCGCCAGGGCCGAACGGCATTTGGTAGGAGATCTGATAGTCTATGCCATTGGTGGTCTGGCCGGGTCCGTTGCCGAACTCGGTCAAGACCGAGGCGAAGTTTCCAACCGCCGTCATGCCGACGAAGCATGGCTGGTTGAAAATGATCTGCGCGAGCAGTGGTTGTACTGCCAGATTACAAGTCGTAATTGCTCCGTTCGCGGAGGTTCCACCGTTGAACACAAGGTTCACGATATCGTTCGGATCAGCGAGCTGGCCGATTTCTTTTTCGGTTTCGATGTTGAAGTAGTCGACAATGATCCGGAGGTCGTGGTCAGGCGCGAAGCCCTGCGATTGCCAGATCGTACCGACATTCCAAGATTTCGCGGTTTCCGGCGTGATGTCGGCGCGTGTCGTGAATTGTGCGCCCAGCCAGTTTCCCCCGGCGCGGCCGTAACTGCGAACCGCGTTGGTAACCTGACCGGGAATAATCCCAACAGGTGGCGCCGAGTAGTTGGTGCCGTAGGAGCCGCGCAGCGAGAGCGGTCCCCAAACGTCCCACTTGCCAGAGACCTTGTACACCGTTGCGCCCAAGCCGCCCGAGAACTCTTCGCGGCGTGCCGCCAACTGGACGTTCAGGTTGTCGAGCACCGGAACCTGCAGCTCCCCAAAGAGGGAGTATTGCTGCTGATCATTATAGTCGGGCGGGTTGGTGCCGAAGAATACGAACGGGCCTGGCTCGTTCGCGGTGCAGCCGCGGAAATTCGGGCTGGCAGTCGATTCCGGATTTGACTCGAGATTTGGCGAGCCGACGCCGTTGCCGCTGGTTGTACCGTTCGGCCATGGACACGGTGTGTTGCCGTTATATAGGTCGCTGACGATGTTCTCGCGGAACTCCAGCTGTCGGCCCTGTCCGCCGAGGGCCCATCCAATTTCGCCGCCGGGAAGTTGGATGCCCGACTTGCCGTTGAAGACGAGGTCGTAGGTAATGCTCGAGTTGATGCTTTCGTTCTGGCGATCGTCGAACAGCCAGCGCGATAGTTCCGCCGAGTTTTCCGTACCCGGAACAGATCTCGGGTTGGCAAGGTTGCGCACTGGCTGGTTCTGGAAATTCGTCGAGAACGGGTTCCACCACTGACACGCGCCGACGCCCGCGAGCGCAGGATTCTGAGTGCCGAAGCGGGTCGGGTCGAGGTCCGGAGCGTTACAACCAGGGCCACCGAAGCCGGCGAGCGCCTGTTGCAGCCGGAAGCCGATCACATCTGCTGCGTCACTGTAGCTGATGAACTGGTTGTAGGTGACGCCGAAGTCGTAGCCGATGTCGCGCAGCGGACCAAAAGCGTCTCCGAGTTCGCCTCTGAGGCTCGCGGAAATACGCCAAACCTGGTTGTCGATCTTTGAGGGAACCCCAAAGCCATTGCCTTTACCGAAGTTCGGATTGCCGCCGTGCGCGAACGCGCGATAGGTAACCGGCGTGAAACCCTGCGTGGCCGCCGCCTGGGGTGCGGTCAAGAATCCGCGGCTCACGCCGTCGGCCAAGAAGGCACGCGCGTTGGGGTTCGTGACGGGGATATAGAACTGATAGGTTGCGCCCGTGTTCAGCGCGGGCCCTTGGATAACAGGCTGAGCTGGCGAGCCAAAAACCTGAGGCGACATCACCTGGCCATAGGAAGCTTCAATGTGAATGTCCATGTGATCATTCACAGCAGCGTTCAACTGCGCATATGCCCTATAAATGTCGTTGTCTTCGACAAGGTTGTAGTACGGTATGTAATTGTAATTGCAGGTAAAATTGTTCGTAAAGCGTCCACCCACGGCCTCGCACGACGCCTGGGTAAAGTCCGGAACGGGATTGAATGCACCGTTGGTGTTGGCGCCCCACTCACCGCCACCAAACGATCCGGCGGCCGACGGGACCGCCGGCAGCGTACCCTTGGGCAGCCAGCCGGCGAGGTTGGTCAGCGTCGACCAAGGGGCCGGGTTCACGGCGAAGTCGTACGACGCAGTGGCGAAATCACGGTCTGCAGTGTGAAGCCGCGAGCGGTGCTCCCATTCCGCCGACCACATGAAGTTGACCTGGTCGTCGCCAATACCCCCGAGGATGCTCAGGCCGTAGTCACCATCTGAGCCGTCAATATACTTGTAGGAAGCCTTTGCTTCGAGCCCGACAAAATCATCGCGCGTGATAAAGTTCACGACGCCGCCGGTCGCGTCTGCGCCGTAAATGACCGCGGCACCGTCTTTCAGAATCTCCGTTCGTGCGATCGCGGCGGTGGGAATGTTCGACGTGTTCTGGCTGCCCCGCCGACCGTTAAGGAGTGTCAGCGTCTTGTCGGCGCCGAGGCCGCGGAGGTTGTAGTTCACCGATCCCGTGAGGGCGGCGCCGGAGAAGTAGTAGGCTTCACCCGTCGTGGGGCCGGCGATCGTCAAGCTCTTGGCAAATTCGAGCGCTGTCGGCGCACCTTGCTCCTCAAGTTCTTCCTGCGTGTAAACCTCAACGGGCAGCGCGGCGTCTTCTGGCGTGCCCTGGATGAAAGAGCCCGTGATTACGACACGAGCGCCGTCCTTGGCATCATCTGTTGCGGCTGATTGCGGACCGGTGTTCACCGTATCTTGTGCCCAGGCGGGGAATGCTCCCGCCAAGCCAACAATAAGTGCAGCGCTCGACGCGCCGCGGAGCGTGAATTTCATAGCAGTGACCTCCCCGTGATGAGTCTGTTTTTTACGACTCTTAACGAAACTCTTGACCGCATCGATCTGAGAGGTCAACCGAGCGGACGGCGCTGACAACTCGGCATCGGCGCTGTGAAATGCGTGGACGGGATTTTGCAATTGCGAACAAATCCGTTGACGTCGGCGACATGACGTTAGGAATGACGCTGCGGAAAATAGAGTTTTAGTCCTTCGCAAGTGCGTAAAAAATGCCGCGCTTCACATCGGTTGCGCGAATGTCGCAAGGTATCGCAAAGCGCAGAAATTTTTTTTTGGCGCGCGGACGCTGGGGCAGGCGAGGTCCGGGTTCCCTGCGTCAACTACAGAAAAGACATCCGTTGCTCCCCTCAGCGTTGATGGATTTTGCGGATCGCACAGTCGCTCGCAGCTATCTGCTTGAGGGTAAACGGACTGTCCGCGCATCGCTCAACACGGGTGTTTGACGCAAGGACTGTTCGCTGTGTTACTGCCCCCCTCATATGGGCGGTAACGGGTTTCCACACATGCTGGAATTGAAGGAGGTGTCGCGTCGCGTTGCAGGCGTCGATCACCTCGCGAAGATATCGTTACGGCTGGCGCCCGGCGTGATGAACGTGCTGTTGGGGCCGGCGCGGGCCGGCAAGACCAGCCTGATGCGCGTCATGGCGGGTCTTGATCGGCCGGGTTCCGGCGCGGTCTGGTTCGACGAGGCCGATGTCACGGGCAAAGCCGTCGCGAAGCGCAATGTCGCGATGGTCTACCAGCAATTCATCAACTACCCGGGCTGGACCGTGTGGGAGAACATTGCCTCACCGCTCAAAGTACGGCGTCTGCCCAAGGCCGAGATCGACCGCGAAGTCGATCGTGCGGCCGAGCTCCTGCGCCTGACCCCCTACATGGATCGCAAGCCGCTGGAACTGTCCGGTGGGCAGCAGCAGCGGGTCTCGCTGGCGCGCGCTATCGTGAAGAAGGCGTCGCTGGTTTTGCTCGACGAGCCGCTGGCCAACCTCGACTATAAGCTGCGCGAAGAACTCCGCGCCGAATTGCCGAAGCTGTTCGCGGATTCGGGCTCCGTCGTCGTCTACGCCACCACCGAGCCGCTGGAAGCCCTGTTGCTCGGCGGCAAGACCGCCACGATGAGCGAGGGCCGCGTCACCCAGTTCGGGCCGAGCAAGGATGTCTACAGCAGTCCGGCCGACTTGATCACCGCCAAGACATTCTCCGATCCGCCGCTCAACGTGTTGCCGATCGCGATCGCGCCGCAGGCCGAGCGCTATCGCGGCGCTGCCATGCTGGCATTCCGCGCGCACCATCTGCGGCCGCAGCGCAAGACGGCGGACGCACATGCATTCGATCTGAAAGTCATCTCCACCGAGATCACCGGCTCCGAGACTTACGTTCACATGAACTATGCCGATCAGGTCTGGGTGATGCTGACCCATGGGGTGCAGACGTTCACGCCCGGTACGCAGGTTTCCGTCTATCTCGAACCTGCCGACGTCATGCAGTTCAGCGCCGACGGTCGCGCGATGACCACCGTGCGCGAGGCGGCCTGAGCCATGGCGCGCATTGACCTCGACCAGATCCGCCATGCCTACGCGCCCGACCCGAAGCGGGAGTCGGACTATGCGCTGCGCCTCGTGAACCAGACGTTTGAGGATGGCGGCGCGTATGCTCTGTTGGGCCCTTCCGGATGTGGCAAGACGTCGATGCTCAACATCATTTCCGGTCTTGTCGCGCCAACGGAAGGCCGCGTGTTGTTCAATGGTGACGATGTGACCGGCCGCCCGACCGAGCGGCGCAACATCGCGCAGGTGTTCCAGTTCCCAGTTGTCTACGACTCTATGACCGTGCGCGAAAATCTCGCTTTTCCGCTGCGCAATCGTGGTGTGAGGGGCGCGGACATTCGCAAGCGCGTGGATGAAGTGATCGACGTTGTCGGCCTCGGCGCTCTGGCGAGCCGGCGTGCGCGGGGACTGACGGCGGATGAAAAGCAGAAGATCTCGCTGGGCAGGGGGCTGGTGCGGCCCGACGTCAGCGCCATCCTGTTCGACGAACCGCTGACCGTGGTCGATCCCCACATGAAGTGGCAGCTGCGCGCCAGCCTGAGGGAGGTGCATCGGCGCACGAACACGACGATGATTTATGTGACGCACGACCAGACGGAGGCGCTGACCTTCGCATCCAAAGTGGTTGTCATGTATGAGGGGCTGATCGTGCAGGTCGGCACGCCTGAGGAATTGTTCGATCGCCCGAGCCATACGTTTGTGGGCTATTTCATCGGCTCTCCCGGCATGAACATCGTGCCGGCCAGGCTGGATGGCGCGCGAGTGCAACTGGGCGAGCACTCCGTGCCGCTGGCCGCCGCGCCGCACATCGAAGGCAAGCCAAAGCTGGAGTTGGGTGTCAGGCCGGAATTCGTGCGCTTGGTCCAGCACGGAATTCCCGCCACTGTCTCCCGCATCGAGGACGCCGGGCGCTATCGCGTGGCGCATCTCGACATGCAGGGACGTGCCATCGCGGCGCTTCTGCGCGAGGGCGAGGAGATACCCGCCTCGCCGCACATAGCATTCGATCCGACAGGTGTTCATCTCTACGCAGACAGCTGGCGCGTTGACGTTACCGGAGCAGTTGTAGCGGGGGCTGGCGCACAATGAAGCCGGTCAACCAAAGAGCCTGGCTCCTCGTCGCGCCCATGCTGGTGCTCGTGGCGTTCACCGCCGTCATCCCGCTGATGACTGTGGTGAACTATTCGGTTCAGTACGTTGCTACCAATGCGCAATTCCATTGGGTCGGCGATTTGTGGTTCCGCGAGGTGCTGCACTCGGAGAAATTCTGGAACGCGCTTTGGCGCAATCTCGTCTTCTCCGGCTTCATCCTCGCCATCGAAATTCCCCTCGGCGTGCTGATCGCGCTCAACATGCCGCGCAAGGGGTGGGGCGTTCCGGTCTGTCTCGTGCTGATGGCGTTGCCGTTGTTGGTGCCGTGGTATGTCGTGGGCATGATCTGGCAGATGTTCGGCCGCGTCGACATTGGCCTGATGGGCGTGATGCTGCGTGACTTCGGCTACAATTATGAAGGCGATCCGATCGACGCGTGGTTCACGCTGATCCTGATGGACGTCTGGCACTGGACCAGCCTCGTGTCGCTGCTCGCCTATGCGGGCCTCGTCTCGATCCCCGACGCCTATTATCAGGCGGCGCGCATCGATGGCGCATCGAAATGGTCGGTGTTCCGTTTCATTCAGCTGCCCAAGATGGCGCGCGTGTTGACCATCGCCGTGCTGTTACGCTTTATGGACAGTTTCATGATTTTTACCGAGCCCTTCGCCGTAATCGCTGGCGGCGATCCGGTGTTCCTGTCGACCGAGTTGAAGCAGACAGTGGAACTGGGGCAGAAGGCGGCGATGTCGCTGATCTACTTCCTGATCATCCTGATGTTCAGTTGGGTCTTCTACACCGTGATGACCCGCGACGATGGCGAGCCTCAGAGCCAAGGCGGCGCATTATGAAACAGGGCCGCTTCGCCTGGATCGTTCCGGCGCTCTACATCCTATTCCTGCTGGCGCCGATCTATTGGCTCATTGCGATGAGCTTCAAGACCAATGTGGAAATCACCACGCGCTTTACACTGCTGCCCGAGACGTTCAATTTTGACAACTACATGAAGGTGTTCAGCGACGAACGCTGGCGCGCCGTGTTTGCAAACTCGCTGATATATGTCGGCCTCAACACGGTCATCTCGGTGGCTGTGGCCCTGCCCGCCGCCTATGCGTTCTCGCGCTACAAGTTCTTCGGCGACAAGCACTTGTTCTTCTGGCTGCTGACCAATCGCATGGCGCCCGCCGCCGTGTTTACCCTGCCATTCTTCCAGCTCTATTCGGCGTTCGGCCTGTTCGACACGCACATCGCCGTGGCGCTGGCGCACTGCCTGTTCAACGTGCCGCTGGCGGTATGGATTCTCGAAGGTTTCATGAGCGGCGTTCCCCGCGAGATCGACGAGACCGCCTATATCGACGGCCATTCGTTCCCGAGCTTCTTCATCCGCATCTTCATGCCGCTGATTGCGTCCGGCATCGGCGTCGCCGCGTTCTTCTGCTTCATGTTCTCGTGGGTCGAATACCTGATCGCGGACTCACTGGCGCGCTCAGCCGTCATTCCCATCACCACGCGTTTGCAGGCGCTCTCGCAGGCATCAGGCACGGACTGGGGCGTGTTGGCGGCGGCAGGCACGCTGACGCTGATACCGGGCGCCATCGTGATCTGGTTCGTGCGCAACTACATCGCGAAGGGCTTCGCGCTCGGGAGGGTGTAGAGGCAGGGGCCAAACCGCCATGGCTAGGCTCGCTCACATCCGCAAAGCTGCTCTTGTGCTGCCCGATGCGGAAGAGATCGAGTCGCCCGGCGGCGCCTGGTTCAACGTCGGCAAGAAGACGTTCGTGTTCTTCTGGAAACCTCACGACCGCTGGATCTTCAAGCTGCCCAAGCCGCGACAGGAGCTTCTCTTCGAAGCGCGCCCGGACGTCTTTCAGCCCTACCGAGCGGGCGCAATGCGCTGGAGCTATGTCGACATGGAAGCGCTTGAACCGATCGAGGTTCCCAGTCTCGTCACCGACGCCTGGACGACCATCGTCTCGAAGAAGGCCGCGAGGTCCTACCTCGACGCGATCAAATGAGAGGCGCTCAATTGAGCGCGCATTGACCGCGCGTGAAGTGCATAGCCTGCGGCATGCGCACTGGAGAACTTGCTTTGACGGTGGGTGCGGATCGTTTACGAAAATCCATCAAGCTGGGGTGTTCACGTGCGATGGATTCTAGCCGCCGCGCTTTGCGTCGTGGTTTCGGGTTTGATGTTCAGGGGATCGGCGTTCGCACAGGCAGTCGACACGCGGCCCGCCCTGCAGGATCGCCTCATCGCAGTCGCCGCCGCTAATGGCTATGGCACGGAAGGCGCGCAGCTCGGCCTTGATCGCGGCGTGCCGGAGGGCAAGTCCGTCCGCTACGCCTTCGCGCTGAAAGAGGGCGAGACCTATTTCATCGCGGGCGGTTGCGACGACAACTGCTCCAACATGGCGCTCTTGATGACCGACGCGAACACGTCGGGTGTTGTTTACTCTGAGGACGGAAACGTCGTCTTCCACACTCCATTCAGCGCCGGTCCGCATCCGTCGTTCACCATTACGGCAAAGAAGACCGCTACCTATTCCATCGTGATCAACGTCCAGACCTGCAGCGGCCCGAGTGCCACGTGCGTCGCCGGTGCAGCCGTCTTCCAAAATGACGGATCCGCTGCTCCCGCGAAGCCGAACGCGAACAAGTTCTCCCTCAGCGCCGATGGCGTGATCGTTTTCACGGATGAGTTCAAGGACGAGATGTTCTGCGTCTGGGACGCGATCGACGACGACACGGCCATGAAGGCGGGTGAGGCCGGATCGAAGGACAAGACGGATCCGGAAGCCGACGCCATCATCAAGAAAACAAAGGCCACCTGCGCGAGCCAGTATGGCTGGTCCGAACGCGAGGGCGAACTGGCGCTGATGATCAACTCGACTCAGGTCGTCCTCGACTAGGCGCTCACCATGACCGAGGACGATCTCGTCTACTACGAGGACATTGTGGATGTCCGCGACACACTACCCCCGATCGAAGCCGACAAATTCCTCGACGGGAGCTGGCTGCAGGAACCTGAGTTTGTCGGGAAGCTGGACAGGGGGCTGAAGGAAGTTG
>JBBQJV010000046.1:0-32492 GCA_038326205.1 Caulobacterales bacterium
TAAGGCCCGGTAGTCACACTCACCCCAACCGCGTGCAAATCCTGATGCAAGTCTGACGAAAGTGGGCCAGACCCCATTTCAAAAGCAAAAATCGGTTCTGATCACCGTCAGGAAGCTTGCAGTCACAAGCAATAGCCCCACCAATCACGCGCGAACCAAATGCAATGTCGTGTGGATTAGCGATAATGAGCAGACAGCTTCAGATCACGACAGAGCGACTTTGGAAGCTTGGCAGTATTGCTTTGCTGTTGCTGAGCTTCACCTTCAGCGGCTGGATTCTCGGCAACGCCGTCAACGCCGTCGTTCACCTGATCGATGCGCTCGTGGATTTTCTCCAGACAAATATGTCGTTCCTCGACACCTACGAGTACCGTCTGCTGGCCGGCTGAAAAAGGCGTTCACTGAAGAAGAAAAGCGCCCCGCTTTCGCAGAGCGCCCTTCCCGCCGGAAGCCGTGGGGGCTCTACCGGCTTCACGCTATTGGCGATGTCAAGTCTCCACATCAAGTGGCCATTCAGTAACAATCCGACGGAATCCGCCGCAACGCGCCCAAACCGCAAGCGCCACGGCCTCCTGCGCTGATGTCGCAGCCTGCACTCGATACAGGTGAGCCTGTGGCCGCGGCCGTTTCTGCAACAGCTCGTCCCCCGCCCACACCAGCGCATCGATGCGATCCTGCAAGCGCGCGCCTCTCCCCTCCGCACCGAACGAGCACATCTCGTCCTCGAGTTCCTTTAGCACCCGCACATGCCGCACACGCCCCTGCGCATACAGCGTCGACACCTGCGCCGCCCGCTCCACCTCCGCGCGCTGTGCATGCCGCAACTTCACTCGCAGCCCCTCGCTTCCAGCCCGCGTGATCATCACGCCCCCGCCCGCAGCTTCCGCGCCCTGCGACCACCGATCGACTACCACGTCCACCACACTCCCTCCGGCGCCACCTGCGCGGGATGAGCAGCCTCGCGCCACGACGCTGCGCGCGCGATTAACCCCACCGGATCATCCGCCGCGCCGCCGTCGTCCGGACGACGGTTACGACACAGCACCATCGCGCGTCCCAGAACTACGGCGAGCTAGCTCCGCTCTTCATCCGTCTCCATCGGTCAAAACACCGCCGCTTGCGCCGCTGGATCGCCGAGCGATCCACGCCAAGCTGCCGCGCAATGCGTTCCTGCGAGTGTCCAAACACACGCAGCAGCTTAATAACATCCCCCGAGATTGAGTCGTACCTCAGCACCCACCGGTCGTCATCATTCGCAATACTATTGGCCAGCTGCTCCATAGACGGCGGCAGCGGTTCGTCATTCGTCATCAAGGTCTCCGTCAGCGCACACCACGCGCACCAGACCCTGGATCATACCGCCGCAAACTCCCCGCCCAGCTTGCGAAGCGCCAATCCGCCGATTTTCTGCGCAAGCTATTGGTCGTGTTCAGAACTGCCAAATCTTACTCGACCGAATCTGCGTACCCTTTTTCCGCCGAATTGTGCCCTCGGATGCCGCCTTGCTACCGATCTCTATCAGCGTACCCTCCCCGAAAACTATCGGAGTGAAACATGGCCTACGAAGACATTCTCTACAGCGCCGAAGATGGCGTCGCGTGGGTTACGCTCAACCGTCCTGAAAAGCTCAATGCGTGGCGTGGCGAGATGGAGCGCGATGTGCGTGCGGCCATGCGCGAGGCCGCGAACGATGACAGCGTGCGCGTCATCGTGCTGACCGGCGCGGGCAAGGGCTTCTGCGCCGGGGCCGACATGAACATGCTGCAGGGCATCCAGTCGTCCGGTCGCAACTCGTCGGCAGCAGAACCGTGGGACGCCAGCTCCAACCCCAGCTTCCAGAAGCAATACTCGTGGTTCCCCGCCGTGCCCAAACCCATCATCGGCGCCATCAACGGCAGCGCCGCCGGCCTCGGCCTTATCATGGCCCTCTACTGCGATATTCGTCTTGCAGCCGACAACGCCAAATTCACGACAGCATTCTCAAAGCGAGGGCTGGTTGCTGAGCACGGTATCTCGTGGTTGTTGCCGCGGTTGATCGGGTTCGCAGCCGCTGCTGACCTGCTCTACTCCTCGCGTATTTTTACGGCCGCCGAGGCACTGCAGCTGCGCCTCGTCAATCGCGTTATCCCCGCTGCAGACTTTGTGCACGAGGTCGCAGCGTACGCGCAGATACTCGCCACTGCCGTGTCGCCACGCTCACTGAAGGAGATGAAACGCGAGATCTGGAACGCGCAGTTGCAGTCCCTGGGCGACGCCATCGACAGCGCCAACGCCGACATGCCCGCTTCTTTCAGATCCGAAGACTTCAAGGAAGGCGTCGCGCATTTCGTGGAGAAACGCGCAGCCAAGTTCACGGGGCGCTGATGGACTCCGCTGTCTTGCCTCCCTCGCCGAAAAGCGGGGTGGCAGGCGCGCAGCGACTGACGGACGGGGCCTTCTCATCAACGGCTCACCCCATTGACCTATCCTCAAATCATGTCGGCAAATGCGGCATGACCGACCCATCGCCGACGAAGCCCACTCCCTGGCTCGCGCCCTTCCGCGCCGTCGCGCGCGTGATCGTCACAATCGGCGTCATTGCCTACACCGCGCTCGACGAGCTTCTCTTTCCGCTGTTCCGCCCCGCGATCCGCTGGCTCGGCGGCCTGCGTATCTTCCAGCAACTCGGCGGGTGGATAAAGGGTCTTCCGCCTTACCTCGTGCTGGCGTTGCTCGCAGCGCCTTTCATCATCCTTGAGCCCGCCAAGCTGTTTGCGATCTACTGGAGCGCGGTGGGCCATCCGGTTCAGGGCGTGCTTCTGCTGCTCGCGGCGCAAGTCGCGTCCATCCTCACCTGCGATCGCTTTTTTCACGTCGGCTATGAACCACTGATGCGGATCGGCTGGTTCAATCGCCTGATGACCTGGGTGATCGGCCTGCGCGACGCCGTGCTGGGCTGGGGAAAATCCACCGGCATCTGGAAGGCCTCCACCGCATTCGCGCACGGGATCGGGGATTGGTTTCGTGGCCTGATGGCTGGATTGAAATAGGCCCATCCAGATTCCCCATTCCACTTACGTTCATCTTCCCTGCTATATATCGAAGACTCGGGAGGACTGATTCATGGCTGCTCCACGCTGCAATCTGAAGAACAGCACGTTGATCCGGCTGGCGGCGGCTGTGTCGGCGCTCGCCCTGCTCGGCGCCTGTGAGCTTGGGCCGACGCCCGAGGAAATCCTGCAGATGGACTGGAGCCAGGCGGCGCGCATCGATACGCCCCCGGCATATTCAGAATACATGCGCATGCACCCGGATGGGCCCAACGTGATCTCCGCGGCGCGCCGCATCGACGAACTGATCGCCATGGAGTTGGGCGGCTACGCCACAGCGAAAAAGGTCGACACAGAGGAAGGCTATGAGGGCTTCCTCGCGCGCTATCCCTGGGGCGCGCATTCGGCCGAGGCGGATGGCCGTCGCGCCGTGCTGGCCGCGCCGCGTCTCGCCGCGCAGGAAAAGTCGGAATGGGAACAGGCGAGAGCCGCGGACAACATCGAACGCTTCGAGGTTTTTGTCCGCGACTGGCCGCGGGGGGCGCACTTCATTGATGCGCGCGCACGTCTGGACACGTTGTGGAAAACCGATCAGGGCGCATTCGTGAGAGCGAAGCGTTCGGGCTCACCTGTCGAGCTGGACGAATTCCTGCGCGCCTATCCGCGCTCGAAATATGCGGCCGATGCGCGGATGGAGATCGACGCAATCTATCGCCGCGATGACGAGAACTGGCGCCGCGCGCTCGCCGACAACTCGGTCGGGTCGTACGATTTCTACCTGCAGTCACAGCCATGGGGCCGCTGGCGCATGGAAGCGACGCGGTCGATCGATGATCTGCGCGCGCGCGATTACGAGGCGTGGCGCTATGCGGCGCGGGTCGATCAGATCTGGGCCTACGAGAACTACCGCCGCGCGTATCCGTGGGGCGCCTGGTACGATACCGCTTTCCATCGCATCGACTGGATCCAGTCGAGCTATTCGTATGGCTGGAACTATGGCTGGGATTTCGGCTGGGATCGCGGCTGGAGCTATGGCGACGGACGCAACCGGGATCGGGACCGCGACCACCACGATCGCAATCGCCACGACCGTGACGAGCCCAATACGTACCCGCCCCTGTTCAAAGACCAGAAACCACCACCCCCGCCGGTGACCGGCAATGCACGTCCGCCGGCCGCGCAACCGGCGCCTCCGCCGCTCTTTAAAGGCCAGAAACCGCCGAGCCAGCCCGCAGCGCCGGCTCAACTCCCCACCACCCGCTACAACCCAAACCCCAACGCTACGCTTTCCCCATCCGCATCCGTTCCCGCGCCCCCACCGGTCGCGCAACCCTCGCCTCCGCCACCTCCTCCGGCTGCCTCGAATCCCTCATCTTCCCCCTCTCCACCCCCCGCGCCCCGCCAACCAAACCGCTTCAACCCGGCGCCCGACAACAACTAGCAAAATCGCCGGATAGAAGCGCCTCGGGTCTGTTTCCCTGGCGATTCATGAGGCAGCGGCGAATGGGCCGTGACATGCCGCCGAGTGGTGCTATTTGGGGAAAGGGCGGATGGGTCAAAGGGCTGACGGAAGACAATGCCGAGCGAAGCCTCAAATCCACCCGGCCGCAGTGCATTGATGCGCTGGGCGCCTCCCGTACTGAAGGTAGTGGGAACCCTCGCCGCCACCGGCCTGATGACGTTCGGGCTGTTGTGGAACACCCTCTTCGCCCAGATGCCTGTCCTGCCGGACAAGCAGGCGCTTTGGACCATGAACCGCGAACCTGCGGTGGAGTTCATCGACACTCAGGGCAAGACGATCTCGATCCGCGGCTTCCGCTATGGCCGCGCGGTGTCGGCCAAGGCTCTGCCCAAGCATGTCGTCGACGCCTTCATCGCGGCCGAGGACAAGCGCTTCCGCGAGCATACCGGCGTCGATGTCTGGGCCATCGTGCGCGCTACATTGGCGAACGCCACCCGAGGCCGCACCGTGCAGGGCGCCTCCACGATCACGCAGCAGCTGGTCAAGAACCTGTTCCTCACGCCCGATCAGACGCTGAAGCGCAAGGCGCAGGAAGCGCGCCTCGCCGGCGACCTGGAGCGGCTGCTGACCAAGGACGAGATTCTCGATCTCTATCTCAACCGGATTTATCTCGGCGCGGGCGCCTTCGGGCTCGACGCTGCCGCTCACACCTTCTTCAACAAGGCCCCCGCCGATCTCACCATAGCGGAATCGGCGATGCTGGCGTCCTTCCCCAAGGCGCCCTCGCGCTTTGCACAAACGGCGGAGAGCGAGCGCGCAAAGCAGCGTCAGGAATACGTGCTCCACGAAATGGTGCAAGAAGGCTACATCACCAAGCAGCAAGGCGATGAAGCCCTCGTTCAGAAGTTAGCCTTCGCAAAGGGGCGTCCCGAGAGCTTTACAGGCCATGCGCTCGATTTTGCGGTGGAGCGCGTGGCGGACCTGCTGCCGAACCCGCCGCCAGACATGGTGATCAAGCTGTCGCTCGACCTCCGCCTACAGGAGGCCGCGCAGAAGGCGCTCGAGAATGGCCTGACCACCATGGGCAAGGATCGCCGCGCCTCCGAAGGCGCCGCGATCATCATGGACAACGCCACCGGAGCCATCCGCGCCATGGTGGGCGGACGCGACTATCTAACGTCGAAATTCAACCGCGCAACGCAGGCGCGGCGCCAGCCCGGTTCGTCGTTCAAGATGTTCGTGTACGCTGCAGCGCTTGAAGACGGCATGACGCCCGGCACGGTTCGCTTCGACATGCCGGTGACAATCCAGAACTGGCGGCCTCGCAACTATGGCGGCGAGTATCGCGGCGCGGTCACACTGTCCGAAGCGATGGCGGAATCGCTGAACACGGTCGCAGCTCAGGTTGGTTTCGAGATCGGCATTCCGAAGGTGACGGCGCTGGCGCATCGCTTCGGCATCAAGTCTGCGCTGCACAACTACCCCTCGATCACGCTCGGTTCGGACGAGGTAACGCTCTACGAAATGACCAAGGCGTTCGGCGTGCTCGCTAAGGGCGGCTTGCAGATGTCGCCCTACATCATCGAGGATATCCGCAACTCGAAAGGCGACCTGCTTTACAGCAACCCCGCAGTCGAGGCGCCACGCATATACGCCGAGAACCTTGCCGCTGACATGAACTCCATGCTAACGCGCGTTGTCGTGTCGGGCACAGGGGGCGCAGCGCGCTTCGGCGGATGGGACATCGCCGGCAAGACCGGTACGAGCCAGGATTGGCGCGACGCCTGGTTCATGGGCTACACCACGCGCTTCGTCGGCGGCGTCTGGGTCGGCAACGACAACGACAAGCCGATGGCAAAGGTAACCGGCGGCGAAATGTCCGCCCGCATCTGGGCCGCGATGATGGCCCCCGCCCACGAAGGCCTCACGCCAGAACCCCTGCTCGGCGCGAAGCGCGCCGAAGAATACCTCTCCACTGAGGACATGGACCGCCTGAACTTCTACCGCCGCCTGTCGAGCGCCTTCGCCGCCGTGGAAGCACGCGGCGGGGGTTAGGGGTTTATCCTTTATTGCTAACCCGTAACTTGGCCGCCTAATGTCTGCTCGCTGAATGAGAGGCAAAAGCCTCCGGGGGATTTGGGTATGGCGGACCGGGCAGGACCAATCGGTCCGGGCAATGGCGGCGTTGTCGAACGCCCCAAACTTACTTCCTGGCTGTTCGGCACGCGAGCAGGGCTGCTCACGCTCTGGGCCATCCTAGCGGCCGTTTTGCTTGCTGCGCCGGTTGTGTGACGCTGGTAGGGGCACTCGGTCAGCCCCTCGATGAGCCGACGCGGGTGGTATTTGCTGGCAGCTTCCACGGTCCTGTGGTTGCCGTTAACGCTGTTCTCGCTGGATGCCGAAGAAACTGTTGCATCCGGCCCGCGGATACGGATGCCGATCATCACATCAGTGATCCTGATGACACTTACTGTTCTGGCCATCGGTGACAAAGTCACCGGAGCGGGCATGTTGAACCAATTCCCCCAACGCGTCGCCTTCTTTGCATTCCTCGCTCTGGTGTTCATTCCTCGCGTCTGGAATGCGGCCCTCTTCGCTTTCTATCGCGCGCGCAACCGTCGTGCGGCGGAAGACGTCGGCGCCAGGCAACGGCGACACCCGCTTCCGCGACCGCCGTCGAAGAAAGGCTAGAGAATTATCGAAATGCAGAATCGCTTGGTGCTGTGTTGGCAACCGTACTGTTCTTCGGAATCGCAGGTGGTACGATCTACCTCGGCACACTGCGCGAAGGCGCCACGCTAGGCACAGGCATTGGGCAGGTGATCTTCATGATTGTGGTCGCATTGTTTGCCACCATCGTCTTTCTTGACTGGATCGCACGATTTCCGCCGCTGCGGGCCATGGCAAAAGCGTTCAATGACCTTGCGCCGAGGGTGAGCTTCCTCGTTGTGTGTTACAACCTGCTTGATACGGCCCTCGTAAGACTGGGCTCGCATGTGGCCGGTGCAGATCATCTGAAGACGCGTTCACGCTATGGCATCCTGATCGTGACACTCGGTTGCCTTACTTCGCTCGCGTGGTTCCTGCCGTCTCCGTTCGGAATGACGCCAGTTACCATTGGATTGGTTATCGCTCTGTCTCTTTCGCGGCTGTGGGCGTGGGTCGAAGAAGACCGGGACATGGCATCGATCACGGGGTTCAGTCCGCTGGCGCCACAACGTGTCGGTTTCCGCGAAGACTATCGGGACGAAACGCTGCTGGGATTCATATTCGTGCTGGTGCTGCTTCCAATTGCATGGATGCAGGTAGACCAAGGCGTTACGCAGATTTTCCAACAGGGCTCGGATCACGCACGCGTCGCCAATCCTCAGGACTTCGGGATGTGGCTCGGGTATTTCGGTTTCGAACTCGCCAAAGCGCTACCGATCGTCGACTGGGCCGATATCTACAAACTCGGACCGGGCGATGCGAACTTCATTTCACCTTACTGGCCAAGTGGCGCACACGTCGTATTCATGGCGCGCGCACTCGTCGACCTTATCCTGATCGCATCCTTCCTGCAGGCTATCGCTATCGCGAGCCGAAACGCCCAGCAAAAATCGCTCTAC
The DNA here is from genome assembly GCA_038326205.1 of Caulobacterales bacterium. GTDB lineage: Bacteria > Pseudomonadota > Alphaproteobacteria > Caulobacterales > Hyphomonadaceae > UBA7672. The sequence goes on from JBBQJV010000046.1 coordinate 8,100, forward strand.
GCGGTTGGGCAAGTCAATCGGTTGGACGAGTTGGTCGAGAAAGCGGCCCTGTCTCGCGCCATCCGCGAGACCCGCCGTCCGGGCAGCGCAACACAGCGTTTCGATTTCTCTCTCCTTACCAGTCCGGAACTCGTTGATTTCCGGCGCTATGATCTTTCAAGGCTGCGGCAAGTGTATGCGACCTCGCACCATGACGAGGATCGCAAGGCCTTCATCAAGCAGATTTTCGACGAATGTGGGCAGACACTCGACCCTGCAATCGTCGTCGCCCAGAACATTGCCGCAACACATCGCAACGAACTCCAGCTCATCCGCACGTTTAAACGGGCACTCGCGGACCATCGCAAGGGCATTCATCAGATCGATCTCGACGATATCCGGGTAATCATGTTCGAACTCCGCAATACCGCGGGCATGAAAGCCTTCAAGGAGCAGCTACTGGATGTGACCGAAAAAGAAGTCGATGCGTCAGCAATTGCTCGGCTGCTTGTGCTGCGTGAGATCGGCGTCGGCAAGGAGGGCTCACGCGACCTGTTTCAGTACACTACAAGACTGGTCGGCGAAGCGATGCGCCGGCTACTGCCCACGGTGAATCACTGTCAAACGCTGAAGGAAACACTCGACGAAACACTCGAGAACGGACCCAAGGCGTTCGGTGGTTCGGTGACGGCGTACAATTCAATGGTAGATGCGCTTAACGCTCAAATCGCCCGCGCTTGTCCCGCGACGCGTTGATTGCCGCATCGCGCGCTCGCCTGAAATCATCGTATTCTTGGTTGACGCAGACTGGGCCGCAGGGCCTCTTTGCGGCACAACTAACGAGGGGAGGCGACGATGATCTTCAGGCTGATCACGGGTGTGGCTGCTGGAGCTTTTCTGGCAGCGTGTGGGGCAGAAGCCCCCGTTGCGAGCAAGATGTCGGCGGAGATCAGGCGGACGGCCTTCGGCGTGCCGCACGTCAAGGCTGATGACTATGCGGGGATAGGCTATGGCCTCGGCTATGCGATGGCTGAAGACAACATCTGTGAGATCGCGGAGCGTTACCTCACCTTACATGGCGAGCGAGCAAAGTATCTCGGGCGCGGCGAGAATGACGCCAACTTGAACAGCGACCTTTATCACAAGAGGCTTATCGCGACGGGCGACGTTGAGAAGCTGCTCAACGGGCCCGCCGGGTCGCCGGATACGCCGAGCCCGGAAGCCCGAGCGCTCGCACGTGGCTATGCGGCTGGTTTCTCGCGTTATGTGCGCGAGACCGGCGTCGACAATATCACCGATCCGCGCTGCAAGGGCGCGGCGTGGGTTCACGAAATTTCAGAGAACGACTACTGGCTGCATCAGCTGGCTGGGCAAGTGATCTATCAACTTGCCGGCGTGGCCACGGCAGCGCCTCCCGGCGCGGAGGATCACGCGGCGGCCGACGACGATCCGTTGATCGAGACGACGCAGCTGGGATCAAATGCACTGGGGCTGGGCAAGGACGTTACACAGACCGGGTACGGAATGCTGCTTGGCAACCCCCACTATCCCTGGGACGGGATGAACCGCTTCTACCGCATGCATATGACCATTCCTGGCAAGCTGAATGTGGTTGGCGCCGGCTTGGTGACCAACGCCTCGGTGGGCATCGGGCACACCGATGGCATCGCCTGGACGCACACGGTTTCGACAGCACGACGGTATGGCGTGTTTGAGTTGGCGCTCGATCCGGCTGACCCAACAAAATATGTATTCGATGGCGTCTCAATGCCGATGACGAAAATCGATGTGACCGTGGACGTGAAGGACGAGACGCCAATTGCGCATACCTTCTACACGACCCGCTTCGGGCCAGTGGTGGAGACGCAGACCTTCCCGTGGACGACGACAAACGCCTACGCGCTGAAGTCCATCCCACTGGGGCTGAGGTCCACGGACCAGTATCTCGCCATGTGGCAGGCGAAGAACATGAGGGAGCTCTACGCTGCTCTCGGCAAATATCAGGCGACCGGGTTCAACACTACGGCCGTGGATGCAGGCGGCGAGGCTTTCTATGGCGACATGGGCATGATGCCCAACGTACCTAAGGAACTGGGCGACGTGTGCGCAACCTCTGAGCTGGCTAAGAAGATGTGGGCAGAGACGCGCGTGCCGGTGCTCGATGGCTCGAAAGCGGCGTGTGACTGGAGGACAGATGAGGATTCGACGGCACCCGGCGTGTTCGGGGCCAGCAGGACGCCTCACATGTTCCGCGCTGATTACGTGACGCAGATGAACGACAGCTACTGGCTGACCAACCCGGCGGCGCCGATCACGGGGTTCAGCCCGCTGTTCGGCGACGAAGGCACACCGCGCTCGCTGCGTACGCGCCTCGGCCTCGACATCGTGGCCAAGCGCATAGCGGGCACCGATGGGCTGGGCGATGCGAAGTTCAATCTCGCGAACCTGCAGGGCGCTCTGTACCAGGACCGCAATCTCGGTGGCGAACTGGTGCGCGACGATCTGGTAAAAGCATGCAAGGCGTCGCGAAAGAACTCATTAGCTGCCGCGTGCTCGGCGCTGGAGGGCTGGGATCTACATGTCAACCTCGACAGCAAGGCAGCGCACCTGTTCCACCTGTTCGCGGAGAATGGAGGGCTGGTGTTTAAGACGCCGTTTGACCCCGCCAATCCCGCGACAACGCCGAATGCGCTGGATACGGCCAACCCGAAAGTGCTCGAGGCGCTTCAGAAAGCGGTCGACACGCTGGGCGAAATGAAGATCCCGCTCGATGCGAAACTGGGCGGTGTGCAACGCGAAACGCGCGGCGATGAGCGTATTCCGATCCACGGCGGTGCGGGAGGGGAAGGCGTGTTCAACGTCATCACCGTCGAGAACCTGGAACCTGGACTGGGCTGGACCAGTGTCCGCCACGGGTCGAGCTGGATCATGACCGTGGAATTCGGTCCGAATGGGCCAAAGAGTCAGGGCATCCTGACCTATTCCCAGTCGACCAATCCGACCTCGCCATTCCATTCGGACCAGACCCACGCATATTCAAAAAAAGAATGGGATGACCTGCTATTCACCGAAGAAGCTGTGAAAGCGGGCACGGTATCGACCAAGACCATTACCGAGTAACCGAGGCGACTTGACCTTCCCTCGCGGTTCAGGTCCATGCGCGCATGGCCGGTCCTCCGATTGTTGTTCTTCGCAGCGTGATGCTCACGCTTGGCGCTACGCCCCTGTTTACGGGGGTTGATCTTTCGCTCGCGCGGGGGGAGCGGATGGCGTTGGTCGGACGCAACGGGGCGGGAAAATCCACGCTGATGCGCATTCTCGGCCGAGCGATCGAGCCGGATGCGGGCGAGATTTTCGTGCAGCCGGGCATCGTCGCGCGGCATCTCTTGCAGGAGCCGGACTTTTCGGGGTTCGCGACGGCGCTGGATTACGTCTCCGAAGGGATCGACCCGGACATGATGTACCGGGCGGAATCCGAGCTTGGCTCATGGGGCGTGCCGCTTGATCTGCCGCTGAAGACGGCATCGGGCGGACAGGGGCGGCGCATCGCCCTCGCCCACGCCTTTGCGCATGACCCGGACATCCTGCTGCTCGACGAGCCGACCAACCATCTCGACGTGCCGGCGATCGAACTGCTGGAAGAAGAGCTAAAGACGTTTCGCGGTGCGCTGCTGGTGGTGAGCCACGACAGGCGATTTCTCGAAAACATCTCCACGTCGGTGGCGTGGTTACGCCAGGGCGTCGTGCGCCAAATGGACAAGGGGTATGTCGACTTCGAGGAGTGGGTGGAGACGGTTGAAGCCGACGAGGAGAAGGCGCTCGACAAACTCAACGTACAGCTGAAGGCCGAAGAGCGCTGGATGGCGCGTGGCGTCACGGCGCGGCGCAAGCGCAATATGGGACGCGTGCGCAAACTGCATGAAATGCGCTCTGAGAAGTCTGAGAAGCGCTCGGCGCTGAATCAGGCGTCGAGCACAGCCAACCTCACGATCGATTCCGGCACGCAATCGGGCCGGCTGGTGATCGAGGCGAAGGGACTGTCGAAGACATTTCAGACGTCGGATGGTCCGCTGCCCATCGTCAACAATCTCTCGCTGCGCGTGATGCGCGGCGACCGGCTCGGCATGGTAGGCTCGAACGGCGCGGGTAAGACGACGCTGATCAAGCTGCTTCTCGGGCAGCTGACGCCGGATACGGGCAGCGTTCGGCTCGCGAAGACGCTCGATATCGCCTATCTCGACCAGACACGCGCGAGCCTGACGCCCACGGATACTTTGTGGAATACGCTTGCACCGCTAGGAGGGGACCAGATCCTCGTTCGCGGCTATCCAAAGCACGTAGCGGCCTATGCGAAGGACTTCCTGTTCGAGAGCCGGCAGTTGCATCAGCCCGTCGGCGCCCTGTCGGGCGGCGAGCGTAACCGGCTGACATTGGCGCTGGCGCTGGCTAAACCCTCCAATCTTCTAGTGCTCGACGAGCCGACAAATGATCTCGACATCGAGACGCTGGACCTACTCGAAGACATGCTGAGCGAGTTCGACGGAACGCTCTTGCTGGTCAGCCATGACCGGGCGTTCATCGATAACGTCGTGACGTCGATCCTGACACCTGAGGGCAATGGCGACTGGTTGGAAACACCAGGCGGCTATTCGGATTACGTCTCACAACGCCGTCAGACGGAGAAAGCCGCGGGCCGCACGTCACGTTCTGTCGAGACCCCCGCCGCACCGAAAGCGCCGGCGGTGAAGCTCACGTATAAGGACCAGCGCCGGCTCGAAGAGCTGAACAAATTGATGCCAGAGAGGCAGCGGGAGATTGTCGATCTCGAAGACGCGATGGCGGATTCCGCCCTGTTCGAAAAAGACCCCAAAGGCTTCCATGCCCGCGCCAACCGCGTTGCCGCAGCGCGAATAGAACTCGTCAGGTATGAGGAAGAATGGCTCGTGCTGGAAGAGAAGCGTGAAGCTTTAACGCGTTCGTAACTGCAAAATCCGCCATTGCGGGGCGTTTAATCGCCTCGGACCACGAAATTCTCATGGCGCGTAAACCGGTTTCTTAACCGCCAGCACATACTTTCGTTTTTTCGAGGATCGAGGGAGACTAGGGCATGGCGGATAACGCCAACAATTTTGCTTTGCTGCTAGACCTCGCCCGTGAGGGGTCAAGTGAGAAGCGTCGCGAGCTGCTGCGTCAGATCACGGATGTTTTCCTGGCCCAACCTGAACAGCGTTCAGAGAATGAATCAATCCTGTTCGACGAGATCATCGGCGCCGTCGCCCAGGACCTCGAAACGCAAGTTCGCATCGAGCTGTCACGCAAGGTTTCGATCAGCGTTGCCCCGCTGCGCCGTACGGCTCGCCGCCTCGCAATGGATGACATCGCGGTTGCGGCCCCGGTTCTCGAAAGATCACGTTCGCTAACCGAGACGGACATTCTCGAAGTCATCGACAAGAAATCGCAAGATCATATGATGGCCGTCACACGCCGCCCGGACATCGGCGAGAAAGTGTCGAGCGCGCTGGTCGAAAAAGGTGAAGATCGCGTCGTGGTCTCGCTGCTTCAGAACAACACCGCCCGCCTCGACCGCGAGACCTATCAGCGCGTCGCCGAGCGCGCGGAGATCAATCCGGTCCTCCATGCTCCCTTCGTGCGCAACGCCAACGTGCCGCTCGACATGCTGAACAACGTCTACCTGCGCGTCGAGCTCGACCTGCGCCGCGAGATCATGCGCAAATTCCACGGCGTCTCGCCGGCCGAACTGGAAGCGGCGTTGGAAGCCAGCCGCAATCATCTCTCGTCCGCCTATGGCGCGCTGCCGTCCGACTTTCAGGCGGCCAAGGACCTTGTCGGCAAGATCGACAAGGCCGGAAGCCTGAAGCCCCCCGTTCTAGTGCAGTTGCTGCGGGAAGAGCGTCGCACGGCGTTCGGCGTGGCGTTCGCGCAACTCGTGGATGTCGAGTTCGACCTCGCCCAACGCTTGGTCGATAGCAAAGACCTCGATGCGCTTGCTATGCTGTGTCGTGGCGCCGGTTTCGACCGTGGTCTCTTCGTCACCATCTGTATCATGATCGCGGGCGCTGGCGGCGGCATAGGCAAGACCCATGAATACGGCGAGATCTACGAGGAGGTCCCCGTCTCGGCTGCGCAACGCGCGCTCCGCTTCTGGAAAGTCCGCGCCAAGGGTACAGCCGCGCAAGCAGCCTGATCCCGAGCTCATAAGAGCCTCGCTGATCCACGCGCGGCCGCGGCTGCGACGGCGCATCAAATACCGGCCCGTCCGGGAGCTGCTGAAGCGCCATTCCCCCGCGCCGCGAATCATCACTACCCGTTGGTGCGCAGGCCTCGCCCATTAGCAGTTGTGCAATTGCCGAGCCCGCAACGCTCCCCTAGTTTCTCGCGGCTCAGGGGGGGCAGACGGATCATGCATGCCTATTCCAATCATTCGCTCGCAGGCCATCAGCATTGGTGAACTCCTCAGGCTCGGCACATTCCGCCCGGCGCGCGTGCAGCGCGACTATTGCTGGACCGAACACCAGCAGGCGTCCCTTCTCGAAGACCTGATTTCCGCCTTCGGCGAGTTCGGCCTCGACCCGGAGAAGGAAACCGACACCCTTCCCGATACCCGCGATCCACCCAGCCACGCGCCGATCCCCGTGCCGGAGATGAACCGCGATCTGGAAGCGACGGAACCCTACGTGTTTGTCGGCACGGTCGTGCTGCATCCCGCGGCAGATCATTTCGACATCTATGACGGGCTGCAGCGCCTCACGACGTTCACGGTGTTCTTTGCCGTGCTGCGCGACCTGCTCGGCGCCGAGCGCAAGCATCCGATTCACAGCCTGCTGGCTGACGACGCGGGCCTTTGGCGACTTAACCTGATGATGAAGCACAACACGCTGGAATCCGACATTCTCGCGCCGGGACGCACCGCCAAGCGTCACCGCCCGCACCCGCAACTGACTGAAGCGAGCCATAACCTGCGTACCTGCGTGATGACGGCGCGTGCATTGTTCAAAAACTGGAGCCTCGAGCGCCTATCATCCTTTGCGGCTTTCCTTGCCGAAGGCGCCATCATCACCGTCACCCGCATCTCCGACCGCCGCATGGCCGCCAAGGCTTTCGTCAGCATCAATTCCGGCGGCCTCCCGCTGAAGCCGGAAGAAATCGTCAAGGGACAGTTGATTGACCTGACCTCGCCTCTGCCGGATGCAGACGAGCAGGCCAAGCGCATCCTCGGCGTCTGGAACGATATCCAGAACGATCTGGGCGAGGACGGCTTTGATGCATTCCTGCGCTCTGTCGATTTCATCGAACGCCGGATGCCGCAATCGTCCGACTATTCGATCCAGCTGATGGAGCATATTCGGCGCTATTACCCCGGATCGAACGGTGTGAAGTGGGCGTCGGATACGCTGCTGCAATATCGCTCTGCGTTCAAATGGATCTATGAAGAGAACAATGCCGAGATCGCGGACGGCGTTCACGCCAGCCTGCGCCGCCTCCAATTGCTGAAATGGGATCAGTGGCGCGCCTACGCTATGCTGCTGAAGATGCGCTCCCGTCCGGGCGATCTTGCTGGGCGTATCGACACGCTGGACCGCGTCTGTTTCGCACTCACCGTCTCAACGCCTGATCCACGCCGTCTGGCGGAGATGATGGGGCGGCGCGTCGAACGGTTTGCGCGCGGTAATTATGGCCGGCAGGCGGGCTTCACCTTCACGCAGGCGCAGCTTGATCGCCTAGTTCGCAATCTCTCGGGCCCCATCACGGAAAGCCCCCGTCGCTCCACCATGATGCGCTGGATCGAGGCGGCGATGCATGGCGACCGCGTGCCGCGCTATCTGATCGACACCAAATCCTCGGTAGAGCACGTTTATCCGCGCAACCCAGAAGAGCGCTGGAAGGATTTCGAGGAGGGTCTCGAGTTCAATGAACTGGCTACGTTACGCGAGATGACGGGCAATCTGTGTGTGTTGCCACAGGACGAACTGGGGAACTCCCCATTCGAAGAAAAGCGAAAGGCTTATGCGCGCTTCCGCAGCCGCTTCTCCAACGAGATTGGGCGCCAGAAAGTCTGGACACCCGACTCCATACGCGAACGCACACGACGGATCACGGAGGCGACTGTCAAATTCCTCGACATCGAAGTCACGGGAGCTGAAGCTCAACTTTCGATCGCGGTGCGATAGCGGCGGCTGCCAGCGATCGTGCGACCATCATCGAGGGTGATTTCAACGTCGCCGGACGGCGTCGACTTCAACGCCTTCATCCGCGAACGATTGACCAGCCGTGAGCGGTGAACCCGCACAAAACGCCGCCCGGCCAGCTTCTGCGCGAACGCAGCCAGCGTGCCACGCGCCAGATGGCTCGTGTCGCCAACATGAATTTCCACACAATTCCCTGCTGCTTCGATCCACATGATCTGCGCCGGATCGATCCTCAAGACGCGCGTACCGTCCCGGATCGCTATGCGGTCTTCCGTTGAAGTGATCGGCGGCGACTGCGACAACTTCTGAGCCGCTGCATAGGCCAGCCACAGCCCCCAGGCTCAGAAGCCCAGAGCGTTCGTGGCGTAAGTGAGCAGGTCCTTCCGCCATTCATAGAGGAACGGCAGCGCGTAGTCGCCATTGTATGAAAAATCATAGGGCCAGCTCCAGGCGGCGTAGCCCACGTACCGTATGGCCACCATCCCCGCCACATGCAGCACTGAATAGACGCAGGCTGCAGCGAAATGTGTGCCCACGGCACGCAGCCATGTCGCGACGCCTCCCCAGACCGGCGGCGGAACTTTCCAGACCATCCAGCTGACGAGGGGGGACAGAAGCACCACCATCATCACCGAGGAGACTTCCCAGAGCCAGAACTCCTCCGGTCGCGCCATCGCCCCGCCGGTGTCGGCCTCCATGATTCCGGACGTGGCGTTGGTGACAGCCACGACCACACCGACGCCGGCAATTATGGCGACTGGAAACCACTGGATTCTCCAGCCGCCGCTCGTCACGGAATTCCCGCCGCTCGTCCCAGAGCCGTCACCGCTCGTCACAGCTCGTCACAGCACCCTGTCCTTCCACGGCTTTTGACTGGCGGGCGCCGCGGCCTGCCGGATCATGGCGTACAACAACGGAGTCGCACATGACCCTCCCCCACGCCATACCTGACCGCCGCCATGACCTCGACTGGCTGCGCATCTGCGCTTTCGGGCTGCTTATCTTCTATCATGTCGGAATGTTCTACGTGACGTGGGGCTTCCACGTGAAGTCGAGCCATGCCGGCCCCGCCGCCGAGCCGTTCATGCTGTTGCTCAACCCCTGGCGGCTGACATTGCTGTTTATCATTTCGGGCGGCGCCACCCGGTTCATGTTGGACAAGATGAAAACCGGCGCCTTCGTCGCCTCGCGGACAACGCGGCTGCTGGTTCCGCTCGTGTTCTGCATGTTCGTGATCGTGCCGCCGCAGACCTTTTTCGAGATCGTCGAGAAGCTTCGCTTCACAGGCTCCTATGGGGAGTTCTTCGGGAAATACGTCACCTCCAGCGGCGGTTGGGGCGTTACTACGCCGACCTGGAACCATCTCTGGTTCGTCGCCTACCTGTTTATCTATACCATCCTCATCCTGGCCGTTGGTCCGCTGGTGAAGCGGCTGCCTGCGAAACTCTTTGCGCCACTGGCCAAAGCCCTGCCCGTTATCATCCTGCCCATCCTGTATCTTTTTCTGATCCGCGCAACGCTGGAGCCGATGTTCGAGGAGAACCATGCGCTGGTCGGCGACTGGTACGCCCACGCACTTTACTTCCCCGCCTTCCTGTTCGGCTATGCCATCGCCAAGCACGAAGCCTTCTTCGAAATCTGTCAACGCATCCGTTGGCCGCTGCTGGCGGCGGCGCTCATTGCTTGGGCGACGCTCATCACCGTGCGATATGGCGGCTTCGTGACTGTCGATCCGCAAGGCGCGGTGGCCACGCTGGTCCGCCCTGCGCTGCGCGAACTTCAGGCCTGGACGATGATCCTCGCCCTTTTCGGCTTCGCCCGGAAACACCTGCGTCACGACAATGTCGCGCGCCGCTATCTCACCGACGCGATCTTCCCGTTCTATATACTCCACCAGACAACCATCGTGGCGGCAGGTCACTATCTCAACCAGATCGGCCTGCCCGTCTGGATCGAAGCGCCCGTGCTGATCGCAACGACCGCCGCAAGTTGCTGGATTGGTTACGAGATCGTGCGGCGCATCGGAATTCTGCGACCGCTATTCGGCTTGAAGCAGGAAGCCCGGCAAGGAGAACCGATACCCGCTTCGGCAGCCGCCTGAAAAATGTACGACGCGCCCGGTCCACGCCGAGCGCGTCGCAGCTTGAAGCGTCAAGTCTTCGTCTGCACGTCGGCGGCGCGCGCTGCGCAGATCGCCTTGAACGATATGTACGCAGGCCGCGCACGCAGCCGCTCGGCATACGCTTCAAACGCCGGACGGCTTGGCATCGACTTGAAAGCCAGCCCCCAGTCGATCGTGCTGCCGACATAGACGTCCGCCGCCGTGAAAGTCTTGCCGCAGACATAGTCCCGGTCGCTCAACATCTTTTCGAGCGCGTTCACCGACTTATCGTACGTGCCGAAGCCCGCCATCATGTCGCGCCCTTCAGGCAGCTGCCAACCCATGGATTTCGCCGTGATCGCCTGCTCGATCGGGCCGGCGCAGAAAAATGTATAGCGGTAATAGTCCGCCAGCCCCGTCGCATCCGCCTTCAACTTCGCCTGCGGAAACGCATCAGCGAGATAAAGGCAGATCGCCGCCGCCTCGGTGACGACCTTGCCGTCATGACGAATTGTCGGGACCTTGCCCATTGGATTAACCGCGAGAAAGTCATTGCTCTTGTTGCCGCCCGGCCCCCAGTCCAGCCAGTGCGTGGCGTAGGGCTGGCCCAACTCCTCCATCATCCAGTGCACGATCTGCCCGCGGCTCATCGGATTGGTCCAGAATTCGATCATGGGAATCTCCTGCTCGCCGACCGGCTTTTGATGTAATCAACCTAGTGTGCGCCTGTGCCCGGTGTAGTGTCAGCATCAAGACTGGCCAGCCAACAGAACAATGTTACGGTCGCCATGAAACAGGGCGCGAAACAGACGCCTGATCATGGGAGATCGTCATGAAATTTGGCCGTACAATCATGCTCGCCGTGGCGTTGGCCACGATGCCCGCCGCCTGCACGTCGGTCGTGCCTGCAACCGCCGTCGTCGAAAAAACTACCCCGAAAATTGTAATCTACCACGCCGAAGGCCGCCGCTCCGAGCGTGTCGTGTGGCTCTGCGAGGAACTCGGCCTGTCTTACGAACTGAAATATCGCCGCGGCGATGTCGCGGGCTCGTTCGAGGACATCTACGCCGTGAACCCCGGCATGCGCGTGGCGCCGACGGTCTTCTACAATGGCGAACTTCTGGTCGAATCCGGCGCCATCCTGCAATTCATCATGGACCGCAATGGCGGCAGCCGCCTCATGCCGCCCGTCGACTCCCCCGACTACGCATCATACCTGCGCTTCATGCACTACGCCGAAGGCACGCTCGCCTCCGACGTGATCGCCGACTACCGCGTCGCCCGCGCAACCGACAACATGGCGCCGCGCGGTGCGAAGGAAACCGATGGCCAGCGCGCCATGCGCTTCGCCGACGACTACCTCGCGAAGCATCCATGGTTCGGCGGCGCTGAGTTCACGGCAGCCGACATCATGATGGTCTTCCCAGTCGCATACGCGACACGCATGAACGTCGCCGACATGTCAAAGTATCCGCACGTTGCGGAATGGCTAGTCCGCGCCGAGTCTCGCCCTGCCTTCAAGCGCATGCTCGCCGTGGCCCGCCCCGACGGCCGCGTGGCCCCGCCGCCTGCGCTGACCCTGCCTTAACAGATTGCATAGCTCTGCTGCTCTGTTCATGGGGCGAGTGACCCCCTAGATCGAACGTTCAGCAGGACGCGCGGCTGGCTCTGCCCGGAAAGAGACACACCATGCCGGCGACCGCTGCCAGAAAGCCGTTGAGCACACGCGATGCGCTGACCTTCCTGTTTCTCGGCAACGTCGTGATCGGCTCAGGCGTGCTTGCCCCGGCGGCGATGATCAACTCGATGACAGAAGACCTCGGCGTCAGCACCGTCGCCATCGGCGCGCTGATCGGATGGGGCGCGGTCGTCCTGTGCATCGGCGCACCCGCTTTCGGTTTCCTTACGAATCGCGTTGATCGCCGCACCCTGCTCGGCGCCTCGCTGGCACTTTATGCCATCGGCCATGCCGCCTCGGTGCTGGCTCCGGATTATAAAACGTTGATGGTCACGCGGCTCCTGATGATCAGCGGCGCCGCGATCTTCACGCCGCAGGCGGCGGGGGCAGTCGCCCTGATGGTCCCTGAGAAAAAGCGCGCGGCCTCCGTCGCGCTCGTCTTCATGGGCTGGGCGGTTTCCGGCGCCGTCGTCATCCCATTCATGAGTATCCTCGCCGAAACGCTCAACTGGCGTGTCATATATGGCGGCATCGCCGTAGCCTCTGCGCTGGCGGCGGCTGGCGTCTTCCTGTTGATGCCGGTAAAACTCTATCCCGCGCGCATGTCGCTGAAGTCGTGGGGTGAAGTCGTGACCCGCCCCGCAATTCTCATCCTGCTTGCGGCGACTTGCCTCCAGATCACAGGACAGTTCACGCTCTACCCCTATCTTGCCGCCGAGGTTCGCCATGCGAGCCTTGCCGACTCCTCGGCGGTCGCCCTCGCCCTCGGACTTTATGGCAGCGCAGGGCTTGTCGGATCCATCATCGCCACACGCGCAGTATCGCGTCTCGGCGCCGCGCGCGTCCATCTGATCTGCGTGTCCGTGATGATCATTGGGCTCGCAGGCTGGTCAACTTTCTCGATGTCGCTGGCGCCGGCCATTGCAAGCGTCGTGATCTGGGGGCTGGGCTTCGGCGCGGGAATTTCGATGCAGCAGGCAAGGTTGATCTCCGTGGCGCCAGCACTGGCATCCGCGTCCGTGGCCCTCAACACGTCGGTGCTCTATCTCGGCCAGGCTGCGGGAACGGCGATCGGCGGCGACCTCATCACACGCGATCTTCACGGGCTCATCGGCCCGGCCGGCGTCGTCTTCATGATAGCCGCCCTATCGGCCTCGTGGTGGGCGAGCCACAGTTTCGAGGCCTAACCTAAACCCGTTCCTTCGTCTTGGTGAACCGAATGGCCGGGTTTTTCTCGGCCACATAGCCGACGTCCCACGTATTCTTCGCCAGATAGACCGGCGCGCCATCAAGGTCCTTCGCGACCGTGCTACGGTTGGATTCAAGGAAGGCGTCAATCTTCACGCGATCGTCGCTCGCGATCCAGCGCGCAGCCGACCAGGGCGATGTTTCGAAGAGCACTTCGAGATTGTTCTCCGTCGCGATGCGCTCGGCCATCACCTCGATCTGCAGCTGGCCGACCGCGCCGACGATCATGTCCGAGCCGATCTCCGGCGTGAACAGCTGCGTCACGCCTTCTTCGGCCAGCCCCTCCAGCGCCTTGCGCAGGTGCTTCGACTTCATCGGATCTTTCGTGCGGACGCGGCGCAGGATTTCCGGCGCAAAGTTCGGGATGCCCGCGAACTGCACGGTGCCCGTTTCCGACAGCGCATCGCCGACACGCAGCTGACCGTGGTTGGGAATGCCGATCACATCGCCGCCAAAAGCTTCGTCAGCGATCTCGCGGTCCTGCGCCATGAACATCACCGGCGAGGTGATGCCGATCTGCTTGCCCGCCACCGTCTTGAGCCGCATGCCGCGCTGGAACCGGCCCGACACCATGCGGAAGAACGCGATGCGGTCGCGATGGTTGGGGTCCATGTTCGCCTGGATCTTGAACACGAAGCCGGTGACTTCCTTGTTGTCCGGTCCCACTTCCACCGGAACGCCCTTGATCTTCGCTTTCTGCGCGCGCGGCGCAGGCGCCTCCACATCGATCGTGTCGAGCAATTCCTTGACGCCGAAATGGCGCAGCGCCGAACCGAACACCACCGGCGTCATGTGTCCTTCGCGGTACGATTGATGGTCGTATGCCTTGCACACGCCCGCCGCCATTTCCGCCTGATCTTCAAGCTCGGCCTGTTCGGCGGGATCCATCATCTCGTCGAAGCGGTCCTTGCCGACTCGCTCCGTCTTGAACTCAACCGAACCATCATGCGCCACGATCCGCTGATAGGTAACGAACTCGCCTGTGCGCAGATCCTTCATGCCTTTCAACCGCTCGCCCGACCCCTGCGGCCAGTAAAGCGGCGAGGCCGACATCGCCAACTTCTGCTCAATTTCATCCAGAAGAGCAAAAGGGTCCTGCGCCTCGCGGTCCATTTTGTTGATGTACGTGATGATCGGAATGTCGCGCAGTCGGCATACCTCGAACAGCTTCAACGTCTGCGGCTCGATACCCTTGGCGGCGTCGAGCACCATGATGGCCGAGTCCGCCGCCGTCAGCGTGCGATAGGTGTCTTCCGAGAAATCCTCGTGGCCCGGCGTGTCGAGCAGGTTGAAAATATTGTCGTTGTATTCGAACGTCATCACCGACGCCGAAACCGAGATGCCCCGATCGCGCTCGATCTTCATCCAGTCCGACATCGTCCGCCGCCGCTCGCCGCGCGCCTTCACGGCGCCGGCCGCACGGATCGCGCCACCCGCCAGCAGCAGGTTCTCCGTCAGCGTCGTCTTGCCGGCGTCCGGGTGCGCGATGATCGCAAACGTGCGCCGCCGCGCCGCTTCTACTTCAGGGGAAAGTGTCATGGCCGGGCTATTACAGAGGTGCGCCGCAAAGGTCTACACCGGCTGGCGGAAGCACCGAACCGCAGTATAAACTACCCGCTTCTGTGGGAAACTGGCCATGAAACTCTTCTACTCCCCCACCTCGCCCTACGCCCGCAAATGCCGGGCGTTCGCGATCGAGAAGGGTATCGAGTCGAAACTTGAGATCATCACAGCATCGCCGATGTCCAACCCGCCCGAGCTTCAGGCCGCCAACCCGCTCGGCAAGGTGCCAGCCCTGCTGCTTGCGGGCGGGCAGTGCATCGTCGATAGCCCGGTAATCTGCGCCTACCTCGACAGCCTGTCGGACGCCCCACGTCTGATCCCGAAAGATCCCACCGCCCGCATCGATGCGTTGACCCGCGAAGCCCTGGCCGACGGCGTCATGGACGCCGCCTTCGCCATCGTCATGGAGCGCAAGCGGCCGGAACAGCAACGCTCCCCGGAATGGCTCTTGCGCTGGACTTCCGCCATCCGCCGCTCGGTCGCCCACTTCAGCGCCCGCATTCCCAAGCGCGCGCAGCCCGACATTGGCGATCTCTCGCTTGTCTGCGCGCTCGGCTATGTCGACTTCCGCCTCGCCGACCTCGTCTGGGATGCCGAAACGCCCGACCTGCGCGCCTGGCTCTCCTCCGTACACTCCCGGCCCAGCCTTATGGCCACCGCCCCGCCGCCCGGCGCCTGAACGAGATTTCGAGGACGAATCAGGAGTTTCCGCGTTCCGTTCAGGCGGCATTCAGGCACTGGGTCGCTCACTCACGTGGGACTTATCGCTCACGGGACGAAAAATCATGTCACCCAAACTTATCGCCTGCGTTGGCCTCGCCGCCCTCGCCACGGCCTGCGCCTCGCAGCCAGCCCCTTACGCGTCAGGCATGCAGACCGTGACGCTCGACCCCAGCCAGCCCGGCCCGGTTCAGGGCGTCGGCATTGAAAGTCAGGACATCGTCGTGATGGCCGACCGCATGATGCGCGACATGCTCGCGGACCCCGCCATCGCGGGCCAGCCAGCGCCGCCTCGCATCATTCTCGACGCGGAATATTTCCGCAATGAAAGCGCCCAGCGCATCAACACCAACATCATCGTCGACAATCTGCGTGTGAACCTGCAACGCGCCGCCGGCGGCCGCATGCGCTTCGTCTCGCGCGAGTCTTTCGACATGGTGGCCGAAGAGCGCGACATGAAACGCAACGGCGTCACCGACGTCGGCACGCTGACGCAGGCCAAGGCTCAACTCGGCGTTGACTACCGCATGCGCGGCCGAATCACCTCGACCGAACAGATCCAGCCGAGCCAGGGCCTGATCCAGCGTTACAATCAAGTGATCTTCGAGATGGTGAACCTCGAAACTAGCGAGATCATCTGGACCGGCATGTACCAGGTAGCGCGCGCCGGCGCCGACGACGTCATCTACAGATAGCAGAGCGGGGGACGCGCCATGGCGCAGCCGCGCTTCCGGATTGGACTACTTACCGCCGCGGCGGCCTTCGGGCTCACAGCCTGCGGAACGGCGGACGACACTGTGTTCGTCGCGCCCGGCAAGATGGATGCATGGCTCGCCGACAAGCCGGACGGCACGCATCACCTCTACGCCTCGGTGCTCACCGGCGGACAGCGCAACCGCGTGCTGAATCAGGAACGCGCCGGCCTCGCCGCCTTTGAAGCCGGCGACTACGTCACCGCCGCCGCCTCGTTCGACGATGCGCTCAATCACATCGAAACGCTCTACGCAGACAACCCGAGCGCTGCAAAGGCACGCTCCAACTTCACGCCGGAGCGTTCCAAGGAGTTCAAGGGCGAGGCCTACGAGCGCGCAATGGCGTTCTACTATCGCGGCCTGATCTATCTGACGCAGGGCGACTACGGAAACGCCCGCGCGGTGTTTCAGGGCGGCCAGCTGCAGGACGCTTTCGCCGAAGACCAGCACTATCAGTCCGACTTCGTCGTGCTCGACGTCCTCTCCGGCTGGGCCTCACAATGCGAAGGCAACACCGTGCTCGCGCGCGACTTCTACAGCCGCGCCACGCAATCGCGCGCCGACATCTTCATTCCAGCGCCGGGCGACCGCACGCTCGCCATCGCTGACATGGGACTGTCTCCGACAAAAATCGGCGAGGGCGACTATGGCGAATACCTTTCCTATCTGCCGCCCGATCCCGTACCGGAATCCAGTATGACCATCATGGCGGACGGCGCGCCTTACGCTGCCCACTTCGGCGAAGACCTCTACTGGCAGGCCACCACGCGCGGCGGACGTCAGGTCGACAAGATTCTCGCCGGCAAGGCTCAGTTCAAAGATGGCGCTACCGTCGTCGGCGCCGTCTCCCTGCAACTGGCGGATGTCGCGCTCGACGTCGCCTCATGGAATTCCTGGGACGACAACCGTGATCGTCGTCATCACCGTAACAAGGACAATGACGATGATGACTCGGACGATGCCCTGATGTGGGCAGCCGGGCTGGCTGTGCTGGGCATCGGCGCCATGCTGGTGGCGGACTCCACTGCGCCGGAAGCCGACACGCGCTACTGGGACAACCTGCCCGCGCACATCGACTACACGACCCTTCCGCCGGGCGCGCTTCCTACCGAAGCGGTGTTCAAGGACGCCAGCGGTTCGACACTGGGCACGCAGCCCCTGCGCATCCATCTCGACCCGAAGGGTCAATGCGGCTTGGTCTACGTGAAATCCCGCCGCGCCGCCGAAATCCCCGCCGCGCCGCCGAACGCGTCGCTCGAACGCTAACCAGCGCTCTATAGTTCGCGCACTTTCTCCGTCAGAAAGTGCCGCCCCTCACGATCCTCGATCTCCACGACCCAGAGGTCGCGATCGCTCTTCAAACGCTTGGCGATCAGCGCATCCGTCCCCGGTTCGTCGTCTGAAGCCAGCCGCTCGAACTCGGTCGGACCTTCCGGATTGAACGCGGGCGCATAGAGCTTCGCCTCGCCGCGCGCGCGCGTGACCTTTACCAGCACATCGCCCCGATCCTCGTCCCCGCGATGGACAATCGTCGCAAAGGCGCCCGCGACAAAGGCGCGGCGCAGCAGGGCCGAAACCCAGAGGTGGGCGGGAATCTCGCGAGGCATCAGGCTGTTTACCACAAATCCGCTGGCTGGCGCCCGCTTTGCACCGCTTTGCGAGGGATCACGTTAATCTGTTGGGCAAGCATGACACTGGAGACGGTCAGATTTGTTGTCAGCCAGCCGACACCCGAGGCAGAGCGCCTCGGTGTTTACGTCCTCGCGGCCATTTTCGGCCTGCTCGTCTGCGGCGTGATTTCAGTGGCGAAAGAGCTGGGTGAGGAAACATCCAACCGGCGTAACCTATCCTAAAGCGGCGCATTCTACCGTCCGCCGATGTTTCCCCGCCTCCTCCTCCCCCTCCTCCTCCTGCTCTCCCTCGCCGCCCCCGCGCTAGCCGATCCCGCCGCCGTGCGCCGCACATGGCTGGAACGTGTCGCCATCAGCGCGGCGGACGAAACCTGTCATCTGTTCTCGGAAGGCGAACGCCTCGCCCTGCGTTCGGGTCTCTATCAGGCCGAGGGTGAACTCCTGCGCGCAAAAACCAACCCAGAAGAAATGAAGCGGCTGTCCGCCCAGGTCTCAGAGCACGCCAAATCTCTCGGCTGCGGCCACCCCGAAGTGGTGTCCGTGTCCGCCACCATCCGCAACAGCTACCGCCAGTTCGTCAAGATCAGCTACCTCGAATACCCCGGGGCCCACTCCATGTGGGGCGCTTCGCGATCCCAGCATGATCGCTGGGCCGTCAGCCAGACCGACAAGGCCACCGGCCTAATGTTCGGCCTGCGCCGCGTGCCGGGAAGCCTCGACGAGATGCGCCTTGTCGTCGCCATGCCTGCGGCGGGCGTGACGCCCGCCTCAGCGCAACTCATTTTCCGCGATCCTGAAAAACTCCCAGAGCCCTGGCTCGGCTCCCTGTCGGGCGCCAGCGCTAAGCTCGCCGCCGCACCGCGTTCCGTCTCGCACATCGAGTGGGCCGGCAGGGTGATGTCCGCCACGGACGAAGTCGGCAATCCGATCTGGATCTTCGCGTTCAGTCCCTCCGCTATCGATGCGCTCGAACAACTCGATCCGCGCGAAGCGGTGCAGGTTGACCTCAACCCCGCTGCGCGCGCCAAGGAACAGACTTCGAAGCACATCACCTTCGAGCTCGGCGATTTCCGCGCTGCCCGCGCCTTCTCGATGATCCCCAAGACCGATGGGGGGCCTGCGCAGGCTGTCGTCCAGACCGCCTCCGCCGAGGCGCATTGACGTTCTTATGCCCTCTGTGTTGATGGCAGCGTTCCTGCACCGTCCAGCTTGACCCAGGGAATCCATCGGCGTGCTGAACAACATCCAGAACTTGCGCGCCCTCGCTGCCTACGCGATCGTGGCCTATCACTGCCTGATCCGTTTCCTGCATCCGACGGACACGCTCGGTCGCAGCTAGCTCGATCTTCCCTCGGTTGGCGTAGATCTCTTCTTCGTCATCTCCGGCTTCGTCATGGTGCACACCACGCGCGACCATGAGACCCCCGCCTGGTTTGCAACCAAACGCATCGCCCGCATCGTGCCTCTCTACTGGCTCGCAACGCTCGTGGTCATCGCGCTGGTGATCATCCGTCCGTGGACCTTCTCGGAATCGTTGCTCACGCTCGACGCCATTCTTGCCAGCCTGTTCTTCGTTCCCCACGCGGATGCCAGCGGGCAGGACTATCCAATTCTTGGCATCGGCTGGACGCTGAACTACGAGATGATGTTCTATGCGATATTCGCAATCTCGCTGCTGCTGCCACGCGCCTACCGGCTGACGGGCGTTGTCGTCCTGATCGCGCTGGTGTGGCTTGCCGCCAACCTCTCCGGCACTGGCGTCATCGCGCACTTCTACGCCAATCCCATCCTTTTCGAATTCGCCGCCGGCTGCGTGCTCACCATTGCCCTCCGTAACGCATCCGTTATCGCATGGGTGAGCGCGAACCCCGTCTGGCCTTTTGCGCTCGCGGGTCTGGCAGGCCTAGCCATCCTGCCCGCCGCCATCCCGCTCGGTCAGCCATCGATCCCGCGCTACGGCCTGCCAGCCTTCCTGCTTGTCTTCGCCGCCACAGCGCAGGACCTCCACTGCACCCGCGCGCCCGAGACCGTTTTCACCCAGCTCGGCGACGCCAGCTACTCAGCCTATCCACTGCACCCGATTGTCATCGTCATCGTCGCGCAGGTCGTCCTCGTCGCTACTGCAATCGTTTCGCTGACCTCCATGCGCATTTTCGAGAAGCCCTCGGCCGCTTAGATTTGCGCTGCTGCCAGCCGCTTGGTTCCAACTGGGGGCCCTCGTTAGCGCTTCGGATCAGCAACGGGATTGCCAATCTTGGGATTGATTGCCGCGCCAACGCTGGCAAGATGAACGCTCGCGAGTGGCGAGAGGCAGGGGCGCTTCCAATGGCTGACATCATCAACCTGAAGGATCGCCGCAAGCGCAAGGCGCGCGAGCAGAAGGAAACTGATGCCGCCGCTCAGCGCATGATGTTCGGACGCACCAAGGGCGAGAAGCAGCGTACCGAAATCGAAACCGCGACCAACACCCGCAAGCTCGACGGCGCAAAGCGCGAGCGTCCCGAAGACAACGACTAGAATCGCCCCTGCGCCCTGAACGCAGCGACGAACGGCGCAAAGTCCGGCGGCAGGGTATCGGCCCGCAGCCCGCCCTCGACGAAATGCACCCATGGCTGTGCGCTGCGCGTGTAGGTGTCGCCAACCGGCTGCACCCAGCTCGTGTCGTCCAGCGTTCCCGCGCGCAGGCTGAACACGCCGGTTGACGGTTTGCCTCCGTTCACGATCCGGCTGCCGCATGCGCCGCAGAAGAGGCCGCGCCGCGTCGAGCCGTGGTCCGATACCCACTCCACGCAAGCCGGTTCGCCCATGGTGAAGCGCAGCGACGCCTCGGTCACGATCACGGACGTATTGAACGCAGTACCACCGATCTTCTGGCAGTTCGTGCAGTGGCAATTGTAGATCATGATCGGCGCGGCGCTCACCTCATAGCGCAGCGACCCACACATACACCCGCCCACCAACGGCAACGACGCCATCCCATCCTCCATCATCATCAGTAGATGTTCGCACGCGCCAGCGCCAGTTCGTGTCAGCAGTCACACTTGCCCACGCGACCCGACGCTCATCGCGAGGATGCGACTGATCTCGCGCACCGGCCTGCCGCTCTCTTCGTGCCATGCATTGAACGCAGCCTGCACCGCTGCCATCTCTTTCTTTGTGGTGGGCTGCTTCGTGACAACGCCCTCACGGATCAACGCCGCCACGACGTCGACGGACAGGATGAACGCATCCCATCCCTCGAAGCGAAGAAAGTATTGCCCTGTGGCTCCGCCGAGTCGCGACGCATTCTTCTTCAGATAATCAAGAAGGCCGATCTGATCGGTCGCCGGCCAGTTGTTCAGGAAGCTACCAAACGAGCCATGTTGCTTCGCAACCGCAACAACAAACCTAACGTTCTCGATGGTCGCCATGATCTTCGCGCCGTTGCGAACGATGCGCGTGTCCTTCGACAGCGCGTCGATCTTTTCGTCGCCGTACGCGGCGACGCGCGTCGGGGCGAATCGATCGAACGCCTCTTCAAATCCTTGCCATTTTTTCTCTATCACCTGCCAGGAAAAGCCGGATGAAAACACCGCCCTGGAGATGCCTGCCAGAAGGCGATCGTCCTTCCTCCCGGCTACGTTGGTATCCACTGTCCATTGCTGCAGCGCCGCATGAAGGCCTGCCGCACCGCCATGATACTTCCGCGCCAGCGCCTCAATCTCATCGAATGATTTCATAACACTTGTCCGCAACACTAACCTCGAGCCTGCTCCCGAGATTGCTCATGATGCGTGTCCCGAACATACCGACAAGTGTCACCATCCTGATGGCCGTCATTGTCATGACTGCGCCATTGGTTGTGATGCTCGTCCTGCCTTCTGCTCGCTAGCCCGATTTGTGGCTTGCTGAACCGAGCGCTAACCCTATCCTGCGGGGATCGGGGAGACGCTCATGTTCGCTGGACACTACGCGGCCGCCCTGGCGGCAAAAGCTGCTGAACCTCGTGCGCCGATGTGGACGCTGATCGCCGGCGCCCAGCTCGTCGACATAGGATGGTCGGCTCTCATCATCGCCGGTGTCGAGCAGGGCAGTTCCGATCCCTCGCTTCCCGGCAGCCCGCTCGTTCTCGACTATATGCCATGGACGCACTCGCTGCCTGGCGCACTCGCCTGGTCAGTGCTCGCACTCCTACTTGCGAAAAATCTCCTGCGATTGCCGATGCGCGCGGCGATCATCATCGCGCTCGTCGTTTTCTCCCACTGGCTCGCCGACCTACTGGTACATCGCCCTGACCTCCAGCTTTATCCCGATGGCCCCAAGGTCGGCTTCGGCCTCTGGAACATGCCTGTCGTCGAACAGGCGGTGGAGATCGGCCTTCTCGGCGTCACCGGCATGTACTGGGCAGCCCAGCGCGTACGGGCGGGGCTCAATGCCTGGCCCGCGGCCGCCTTCCTCACGCTGCTTGTCACCGTCCAGATCATCGCCATGCTGATGCCGGCTGAAGTCTCGGGCACTCTCACGAGTTTTGGCCCCAGTGCGCTGGCCAGTTACATCGTCCTGACCGTCGTGGCGGTGTTCCTGGACGGACGCCGCGCCAGTACACTGCAAGCGACTGCTTAGCCTGACTGCATTGACGAACGCCCCGTGCTGTCCGACATGCGAGCAAATGCTCACAGGACTCGACACATGACCGACGTTTCGCCGCTTTTCCGTCCCTTCACGCTGCGCGGGGTGGAACTCAAGAACCGCATCGTCATGGCCCCGATGACGCGCTCGCGCTCACCGGACGCCTATCCGAACGACGAGAATGTTGCTTACTACCAGCGCCGCGCCGCCGCGGAAGTCGGCCTGCTCCTTTCCGAAGGCACGCTCACCCGCCGCAAGGGCGCCTCGAACGATGCTGCCATCCCACTCTTCTGGGGCGAACCCGCGCTCAATGGCTGGAAAAAAGTGATCGACGCGGTTCACGCCGCCGGCGGCAAGATGGGTCCGCAGATCTGGCATCAGGGCATGAGCCGCAAGCCCGGCACCGGCCACTTCCCCGATGCGCCGTCCGACGGCCCCTCCGGCGTCACGCTCACCGGCAAGAAGATCGCCGACGAGCCGACAGAAGCCGAAGTTGTCGACATGGCGCAGGCCTATGCTGACGCCGCCGCTGACGCCAAGCGTCTCGGCTTCGATGTCATCGAACTGCACGGCGCCCACGCCTACCTGATCGACGAATTCTTCTGGTCCGTCACCAACCAGCGCACCGACCGTTTCGGCGGCGCCTCGCTGACGCAGCGCTCCGAATTTGCTGCCGAAGCCATCCGTCGCTGCCGCGCCGCCATCGGCGACATGCCGATGATCATCCGCATCTCGCAGTGGAAGTCAGTCGACTACAACGCCAAGCTCGCGACCAACCCGAAAGACCTCGAAGCGTGGGCGCGCGTCATGGTCGATGCCGGCGTCGACGCCATCCACTGCTCGCAACGCCGCATCCTCGAACCTGAATTCCCCGAGATCGATGGCGAGCACGGCCTGAATCTCGCCGGCTGGATCAAGAAGCTTACCGGCATCCCCACCATCAGCGTCGGTTCCGTCGGCCTTTCGTCGGAATTCACCGCGTCTTTCCGTGGCGAAGGCTCCGCGGCCGGCAAGCTCGACGAGGCCATCGAGCGTCTCGACCGTGGCGAGTTCGATCTTGTCGCTGTAGGCCGCGCGCTCCTGCAGGATCCAGAGTGGGCGCTGAAGGTAAAGCACGGCCGTCAGGACGAACTGCGCGACTATGACGGCGCCTCGATCAAGAACTACTACTGAGCGATCGACTACTTCTCACTTCCTTTCGCGATCCGTGAAATTTCACGGGTCGCGACTAACCGCCTCGAAATGAGAGAGTGCTACTTTTCTCGCCGGAACTCCGGTGAGGGGAAACAATGGCATTCGGAAAACGCAGCGCCGCTGACCAGCCTCCTGCCACCGCATTCGATGCGCCCTCGGAAGACACAGTGCCGTCTGCGCCCGGCCTCAGCGCCATCCGCACACGCGTCACAAATCCCGGCGACGTTGACCGCAAATTCATCGCTCTAGCGTTCGGCGTAGTCGTTCTATCCGGCGGCGTCGCCATTGCCCTGCCTTCGCTTGGCGACGTTCTGTTAGGCGGCGTGCGTCCGATCAAACAGGTGATCGCCGGCCTCGACCGGACCTCCGCTCGCACGCTATTGGCTGTTGAAGCTTTCCCCGATGCCGACGGCCGCGCCTTCATGACAAGCCTCGCCGCAAACTTCCCGCGCGAGCACAGCCAGATGCTCAACACACTTACCGACATCGCGATGGACGGCGGCGACCGCGACGATCTCTACAACTCGCTCAATGCCTGGTCGCTCACCTTCGTGCCTAGCCAGATGCCCGCCATCGGCCGCACAGGCGCACGCGGCTTCGACGCTGGCGTAGCCGTGCTTGATGACGTGCTCGTCGTTGTCGAAAAGGAAGTCGGCGGTTGCACCGGCGCAAAGTTTCAGCAGGTGTCGCAACCTGCCTTCTTCGAACGCCT
>JBBQJV010000047.1:0-31698 GCA_038326205.1 Caulobacterales bacterium
ACAGCGGCAACATGATGGATGCGCAACGCCTGCGCGCAACCTTCGGCGTCGTGTTCCAGCCGAGCGGCCGCTTCGCGTCCGACCCGCGTCTGATAACGCCGGCATCCGATCCAGCGGATGACCCTGCCATGATGGTCTTCCTCGCCAAGGCGCGGGCGGCCATGCGGACCTGCAACGCGCTTGGCTTCGACATGCCGGCCGGCGGTGTGGCCGGCGAGGTCCGCCTCGATTTCTCGGCGCGCTAGAACTCGGCTGGGCAAAAGCCCCGCTTGCGTTCAAACTCCGTTCAGCCGGACGCGGACACTGTCCTCTTGACGGCAGCGCTGCGAGGGGCGGAGCGTTCAAGGCAAGGGGAGGCGGGACAAATGGGTAATCGTGCGCGTATTCGGACATCGTTGCTGGCTATGACAGCGTTGTTGCTCGCGAGCGCCTGCGCCACAAAGGAAGGCTATCGCCAGCACATGGGCCTGTTGCAGGGCGCGTCGGCTGACGCTGTGCTGGTCGACTGGGGCCCACCGCAAAGCCGTACGCAGATGGCCAATGGCCGCGAACTGTGGAGCTACACCAAGACGACCGTGGAAGAACGCGCCGGATACTGGCGCGACCAGACGCGGCAGGTGACGCGCAAGATCACCGACAAGGACGGCAAGGAAAAGACCGAAACCATCACAGAGAACTTTCCAGTGTGGGAACCGGCGCAGACGCTCCGCTCCATGTGCACCACGCGTTTCGTGATGGCGTCCGGCCAGGTCGAGGACGTCTCGTTCAATGGCGATGGCTGCGTGGCGGAGGAGTTGCGCAAGACCTGACGCTACGACGCCCTCGCACCCGCAACCCATCCGGTCCGATTTCGCTTGAACTCGCGTCCCACGGGCGTACCTCTCAATTCAAACGGGAGGGACGCCCATGAGAAGGCTCAGAGCTTCACTGCTTGCCACGGTCACTGTCGTGGCCGCCGCCTCGGCCGCGCCACTGGCTGCTGCGCAACTGCCGGCGCCCAAGACGACCGATCTCGGCTCAGGCATCCACGTCATCTTTGCTCAGGGCGGCAATATCGGCGTCTCGGTCGGAACAGACGGCGCCTTCGTCATCGACGATCAGTATCAGCAATCTGCCCCGGCAAATCTCGCGAAGGTCGAGGCGCTTGCGGGCGGCGCTCCCAAATATCTGGTGAACACGCACTGGCATGCGGATCATGCCGGCGGCAACGAAACCTTCGCCAAGGCTGGCGCGATGATCTTTGCGCACGAGAATGTCCGCAAGCGCCTCACTGGCGCAATCGCCTCGCTCGGCCTTGATGGCAAGCCGTCACCCGCAGCGCCGGCGCCCGCTTGGCCCGTGATCACCTTTATCGATGGCGTGGACTTCCATCTCAACGAGGAGACGATCCGCGTCTTCCACGTGGCGCCCGCCCACACCGATGGCGATTCCATGGTGTGGTTCGTCGAGCCGAACATCCTCCACATGGGCGACCTGTTCTTCAACGGCATCTTCCCGGTGATCGACGCGGGCTCTGGCGGTTCCGTGCGCGGCTATCTCGCGGTGATGAAAGAGACCTACGCCAAGATCGACGACAAGACGACGCTTATCCCGGGTCATGGAGAGATCGGTAAGAAGGCGGATCTTGCAAAACAGATCGTCATGCTCGAAGGCGCGATTGCCGCTGTCGACAAGCATGTGAAGGCTGGCGACAGTCTCGCCAAGACAGTTGCGGCCAAGCCGCTGAAGCCGTGGGCGAAATATGCGTGGGCTTTCATCCCCGAGGACAGCTTTGCGACGACGCTTTACAACGGCCTGAAGAAGTAGGGGGATTTCATCATGCGCATCATTCTCTCATCCGTTTCCCTTCTTGCCCTGGCCGCCTGCGTTTCGACGCCAGTCGCCGATGCGCCCACCACTGTTGTCGCAGTGGCAGCTCCGGCGCCAATGCCTCTTCCTCCCCCTCCTCCCCCTCCGCCGGCGCCCAACAGTCAGGCCTTTGCCCGCGCGATCGATCTCGGGTCGGGCGTGCAGATGCTGATGGGGCAGGGCGGCAATCTGGGCCTCAGCGTCGGCGAGGACGGCGTCTTCCTGATCGATGACCAGTACGTCACCAATGCCGAGGTCAACCTTGCCAAGATCGAGCAGCTCGCCAAGGGCAAGCCGAAATACCTGATCAACACGCACTGGCACTTCGATCATGCCGGCGGCAACGATACGTTCGGCAAGGCTGGTGCGACGATCTTTGCGAGCGACAACGTACGCAAGCGCCTGACCGGTGAAGTGAAGTCGGAATCACGCGGGGCGCCCGCAGTGCCCGCGCCCGCAGCAGCGCTCCCGGTCGTCACTTTCACCACGGGGATCGACTTCCATCTCAACGGCCAGACCATCCGCGCCATTCGTGCGCCGCTGCCCGCGCACACCGACGGCGACACGTTCATCTACTTCGTCGAGGCTGACATCCTGCACACCGGCGACACTTATATGAAAAACTTTTATCCGTTCGTCGATACCGGCTCGGGCGGCACGCAAGCCGGGTTCATCGCGGCGCTGACCAAAATCCTCGAAGTGACCGGACCTAAGACACGCTACATTCCCGGCCATGGCGAACTCGCTGCGCGCGAAGATATCGAAGCTGCGCTTGCGATGCATAAAGGCGCCCGCGCGGCTGTGGAGGCGCTCGTGAAAGCGGGCAAGTCGCTCGAGCAAACCGTTGCGGCAAAACCGCTGACGCCATGGACGCCGCGCTTTGGCGCCGGCTTCATCAACGACGATGCCTATACGACGGTGATCTATCAGGAACTGAAAAAATAGGCGGGACCTAGTCCTCCAGGATCGCGCTGTTCAGTTTCGTGTCGCGCATGAAGACGGCGACCAGGAAGCCGATGACCGACAACGCGCCGACGTAGATGAAGAAGCCTGATTCGACGCCGCTCGACTTGAACCACAGCGCGACATACTCGGCCGTGCCGCCGAACATCGCATTGGCCAGCGCATAGGGCAGGGCAACGCCGAGCGCGCGCACATGCGTCGGGAAAAGCTCCGCCTTGAGGACTGCGCTGATCGAGGTGTAAGCCGATTGCACGAGCAGCGCACCAAGCAGGATCGCGAACGCCACCAGAGGCGAGCCTGCATTCGCGATTCCAACGAACACCGGCCATGCCATCAGCGCGCCAATGCCAAAGGCTGCGATCAGCATTCGCTTGCGCCCGATAATGTCGGACAGCCACCCCATCAGCGGCTGCGCCAGCATGAAGCAGATCAAGGCGCCCGCCGTGATCTCGGTGGCCGCGTTCTTGTCGAACCCCGCGCTGTTGACGAGGTATTTTTGCATGTATGTCGTGTACGCGTAAAACGAAAGCGACCCTGCCGCAGTCAATCCCATCACCATCAGCGTCTCGCGCGGATGCTTCAGGAACAGCAGGCGCGACTGCGATTTCGGCACGCCCGCCGCCTTCGCTTTCTCCCACGACTCCGTCTCGCGAAGACCCATCCGGATCCAGAACACCACTACCGCTAGTGCGGCGCCTATAAAGAACGGAATGCGCCAGCCCCAGTCCGACAATACTTCGGGCGGCATGGTCCGCTGCAGGAGGATCAGCACGGCAAGCGCCAGCAGTTGCCCCATGATTAGCGTCACATAGTGAAAACTCGACCAGAACCCGCGCCGCGCCTTGCCTGCGACTTCCGAGAGGTACGTCGCGCTCGCGCCATACTCACCGCCGACCGACAGACCCTGCAGCAGACGCGCAACCAGCAGAATCACTGGCGCAGCGCCACCGATCACGGCGTGGCCTGGCGTCAGTGCAATCACCAGCGATCCGAAACACATCAGCGCGACAGACGCCGTCATGGCGGCGCGACGCCCCGCGCGGTCTGCATAAAGTCCCATCAGCCATGCGCCGACAGGCCGCGCGAAAAAGCCAACCGCAAACACGGCAGCCGTCTGCAAGAGTTGCGAAGTCTGGTCGCCCTCGGGAAAGAAGACCGGCGCGAAATAAAGCGAGAAGGACGCGTACGCGAACCAGTCATACCACTCGACAAGGTTGCCCGCCGATCCTCCAAGGATCGCGCGCAGTCTTTGTGCGTTGGTAAAAGCGGCTGGCGTCGCGGCGGTTTCGGTCATGCATTGTCCCTCATTGCTGGCCGCAAACGACACACGCCGGATCGGCGCGCAGCGCGACATTGCGCGAATCCCCGCTCAGCCCGTCGAACAGCCACAGCTTGCTGGCCGCCGACACGCCCGCGCCAGTGATCTCTTTTACCGCCTCAAGCGCCATCCGCGCGCCGACCATTCCTGTCAGCGGTCCGATAACGCCAACTGCCGCGCATGTCTCTTCTGTCTCCGGCATCTCCGACACGAGACAACGATAGCAGGGCAGGCGGTCCTGCTGAGCGTGACCCTTTGTGAGGCCCGATTTGAACACGGCAACCTGCGCGCTCCATCGCCCGACTGCGCCGGACACCAGTGTGCATCCAAGCGCATGGCAAGCAGCATTTACATTGAACCGTGTTGCAAAACTGTCCGAGCCGTCGAGGACAATGTCCGCCCCGCGCAGAAGCTCAGCGGCATTGTCTGCATCAAGCCGCTTTGGTTTCGTCTCGAAAAGGATGTCCGGGTTCATGGCCATAAGCTTGCGCTTGCCCGCATCGGTCTTCAGCGCGCCGACATCGCTAGTCGCGAATAGGACCTGGCGCTGAAGGTTCGAAAGCGACACCGAATCATCATCGATCAGCGTCAGAGCGCCGACGCCCGCCGCCGCCAGGAACATCGCCGCTGGCCCACCCAGCGCGCCCAGGCCCACCAGCGCCACATGCGCCTTCAACAGCTTCTGCTGCCCTGGCCCGCCGATCTCGCGCAGCATGATGTGTCGGGCGTAGCGTTCCAGTTGCTGGGGAGTTAGACTCATCTGTGCACTCATCCTCGTGGGAGCAAAGACCATGACCCGCGTAGCAGTTCAATGGCGGCGCCATCGGCCCAGTACGAAGCAAACTTGACGTCCGAACCCACCTCCAATGTCTATCAGACACTCGTCGACGAGATCGTCGGCGGGCGACGCAATATCTTTCTCACTGGCCGCGCCGGTACGGGGAAGACGACGCTGCTGCGTCAGCTGATCTTCAACTCGCTTGACAAGGCCATCGTGCTCGCGCCCACCGGACTTGCGGCTGTTAATGTCGGCGGCCAGACGATCCATTCCTTCTTCAACTTCCCGCCGCGCCTGCTCGACGCGGGCGACACGCGCAAGATCCGCAACCAGCGCGTGGTGAAGGCGATCGAGACAATGGTTATCGACGAGGTCTCCATGGTGCGCGCCGACATGATGCAGGCGATCGACAACTCCCTTCGTCTGAACCGAGGCAACCGCCAGCCCTTCGGCGGTGTGCGCATGATCCTTTCCGGCGATCTCCATCAGCTCCCGCCCGTGGTCGAAGGTGAGGTCGAGCATATTCTTCAGGAGAGCTATGGCGGCGCGTGGTTCTTCAGGGCCCCGGGCTTTCAGGCCGGCCAGTTCAGACTTGCCGCGCTAAAACGTATCTTCCGGCAGGAAGATGCTGCCTTCATCCGCGTCCTCAACGCGCTGCGCAACGGGCGGTTGTCGACGGAAGATCAGGACCTTCTGCGCACACGCGTCTCGACGCGCTCGCCAGCCGAGGCGAGCCTGACGCACGTGGTGCTGACGCCCAACAACGCCGCTGCCTGGCGCATCAATCAGACGCGCCTTGCCGAACTGGATGGCCCGGCGCGCAACTACACAGCGTCGCTCGAAGGCAATTTCGAACCCAAGGCATTCCCGACCGAAGAAGTGCTCGAGCTGAAGCAGGGCGCGCGCGTGATGATGATCCGCAACGATCCCTCGGGGCGATGGGTCAACGGATCGCTCGGCGTCGTGCAGGGGCTCGGCGAAAGCGATTGTTATGTGAAGATCGCGGGAGAAACCCATCGCGTATCGCAGCAGGCATGGGAGAAGTTTCGCTATGAGTTTGACGCCTCGGCGAAGTCAGTCTCACGGTCTGTCGTTGGGTCGTTCAAGCAACTCCCGTTGCGACTTGCCTACGCCACCACGATCCACAAATCCCAGGGCATGACCCTCGACCGCGTTCACATCGATTTCGATCGCGGCATGTTCGCTCATGGACAAGCCTATGTGGCGTTCTCTCGGTGCCGCTCACTTGAGGGTCTTGAACTCTCCCGCGAGCTTCGTCCGCGCGACATCATAATCGACCGCTCGGCCTTCGATTTCGGCAAGCTCGACACTGTCAGCGACAACGAACACTATCTGCTGGCGGACATGCCCAAGCCGGAACTGGACCTCAAAGGCTAGCGACCCGTTGACCCAAACCCGCCGGCGCCGCGCTGGGTTTCATCCAGCGTTTCCACCACGCTCAGCTCCGCTCGCGTCACTGGCGCGATCACCATCTGTGCGATGCGCTCGCCGCGCTTGATGACGAACGGCTCCTGTCCGTGATTTATCAGTATAACTTTCACTTCGCCGCGATAGTCCGCATCGATCGTGCCAGGCGAGTTGAGGCAAGTAACGCCATGTTTGGCCGCCAGACCCGAACGCGGCCGCACCTGCGCTTCATGTTGCGGCGGTAGTGCGATGGTGAGACCCGTCGGAACCATCGCCCGCTCGCCCGGCTTCAGCGTCATCGGCTCGCCATCCGGCACAGCGGCGCGAAGGTCCATGCCCGCGGCATCTGCCGTCTCATAAGCGGGCAGGGCGAGCCCTTCAAAGTGCGGCAGCGGCGCAACGCGGACAGTGACGGTCATTGATAGCTCCAGTTGTCTTCCCGGCCGTAGCGACGAAGTCGCGCAGAGCCAGGATCCATTTAACCGCGTGTGCGTGCTCTGAGGAATGGGTCCGGGATAGTGCTGCGCACTTCCGGGATGACAAGTTGTGGATGGGGCGCGGTTGAGCCGAAAGGTTAGGCTTCTACGTCCGCCGCAAAGCGCTGTTCGCGACGCGGCCGGACGGTGTTGGTCACGTCCATATATGTCGGATGCTTCTTGTAAGCGTGCAGCGCCTCAATGTCCGGGAACTCGGCATAGACCACAATGTCGATCTCGTTGCCGAACAGGTCCGCTTTGCCATTCTGGGTAACCTCGAACAGCGTCGAACCCGGTATTGTCCCCAAGCGCTTCAGATGCGTGATGATATCCAGCGCCTCGCGCGGGTCTTTCAGCGTAAAAAAGACGATGTGGCGGATCATGCATGCGATCTAGGGGTTGGGCCGCTGCGAGGCCACCGGCAAGCCCCGCGCTATTCCGCCGCGCTTGTTTCCGGGTCGTGGAAATTGTCCGCGATCCGCTCGGCTAGTTTCAGGGCCACTTCGGCCTTGCTCATGCGCGGCCAGCGTTCCGTGCCAGCTTTCGAGATCAGCAGCACTTCGTTGTCTGCTCCGCCCATCACGTCGCCAGAGACATCATTGGCGATCACCCAGTCGCAACCCTTGCGGGTTAGCTTGGCCTTGGCATGCTTTTCGACGTCGCTAGTCTCTGCTGCAAAACCGACCACCAGTCGCGGACGATCTTTCTTCCGCGTGCCGATGGATTTGAGGATGTCCGGGTTCTCGACCAGCTGCAGTGCGACCCTGTCTTCCGCACCGCCCTTCAGTTTCAGCTTACCCTGCGCGCGCGCAGCAGGCCGCCAGTCAGCAACCGCTGCAACGCCCACAAAGATATCGGCGGGGAGATTGGCCTTTGCCGCGTCGTTCATCTCGACCGCGGTTTCGACGCGCACGGCTGTCACGCCGTCGGGAATTGGCAATTGCGTTGGGCCGGTCACCAGCCGCACATCGGCGCCAAGACGCGCCAGCGCTTCGGCGATCGCATAGCCCTGTTTGCCCGAAGAGTGATTGGAAATGAACCTTACAGGATCGAGTGGCTCGCGCGTCGGCCCGGCGGTGATCACCGCGCGGAATCCTGCCAGTGGACCATAGCCTGCTGGACCCGCAAGCATACGCCGCACTTCTCTCACGATGCGCTCGGGCTCTGGCAGACGCCCCGCACCAAACTCTCCGCATGCCATTGGGCCAACGTCGGGCATCATCACCGTGACGCCATCAGCCTGCAGCTGGGCGACATTGCGCCTGGTTGCCGGGTGCTCCCACATCCGCACATTCATTGCCGGAACCATTAGGACGGGTTTGTCGGTGGCGAGAAGCGTGGTGGAGGCAAGATCATTCGCAAGACCGTTCGCAGCTTTCGCCATCAGGT
This sequence comes from Caulobacterales bacterium, assembly GCA_038326205.1. Lineage (GTDB taxonomy): Bacteria > Pseudomonadota > Alphaproteobacteria > Caulobacterales > Hyphomonadaceae > UBA7672. The sequence goes on from JBBQJV010000047.1 coordinate 8,201, forward strand.
CTGCTGTTGCAGGACACACGACGACGAGATCGGCCGCGCGCGACAGCTCGATATGACCCATCTCCGCTTCGTCGGTGAGGCTGAAGAGTTCCTGATAAACCTTGTCGCCCGATAGCGAGCCGACAGACAGCGGCGTCACGAATTCCGCGCCCGCTTTGGTCAGAATCACGCGGCTCGCAATACCATCCTTGGCAAGCAGGCGGATCAGCTCCAGCGACTTGTAAGCCGCTATGCCGCCACCGACGATCAGAAGAATGCGTTTGCCGTCCAAGCCTATCGCTCCGGAAACTGTCTTGCTCTAGATAATCAATCTTGGTCAGGATTGCACGAAGTCGGGGCGCGCGATCCCAGTCACGCTGGAAAGGTCTCGGTAAGACTTCAAACCTGGTTTTTGACCATTCCGGCAAAGAATTCCTGCGCGGTTGGGCTGTCGCCGGTTATCTCGGCGGGCACATTTTCACAGAACCGGACCCAGGGAATCTTGGATTCCACGCCGTACTGGATCTCGATGTCGGCCAGCGCCGGGTCATCCATTGATCCGATGGTGACGTAGATGCGCGCCTCGGGCGTGTTGTAGCTGAAGGTCAGTGGCGTGCCGCAGACGCGGCAAAACCCGCGTGTTGCAAGGTTGGATGAGGCGAAGAAAGTCGGTTGGCCCTCCGTCCAGTGCAAGGCCGGCTTGGAACAGCCCGCGAGCGCGGCGAACAGTCCACCCGTTGCCTTCTGGCACATGCGGCAATGGCAGACGTGCGGTTTCTCTACACCGTCGACGCGCATGGCGTAGCGAATCCGGCCGCATTGGCAGCCGCCAACAACCAAGTTTGGGATCAGACTCATGGACGTTCCGTAAGATTCAACTGGTCAGTAAGGTTGACATGGCATGCATGTATCGCGCACGGCGAATTTCTCATGGGGCAATCCCGTGGCAGAGCTGTCGCCCGCTGTTGGCCTCCGGCGCGGCCTGTGCTGGCATGCCTTTCGAAGGGACGTGGCCATGTTATTTCGTGGCAAGCAGAAACCAGCCAGCCTGGCTCACACGCTCGTGGGCGAGTGGCGCGCTGAAACCTTGTCCGGCGATGTCCGGGGCGAGATCACGGCCCTGTTCAACACCGATGGCTCCTACCTGACCCGGAACCAGATGGAGGTCCGCGGCGTCCCCACCGTCCCCGTCACCCAGACCGGCCGGTACCGGATCGAGCCGGTCGACAAGCAGCGTTTCAAGCTGTTCACCATCGACGACAACGGCCAACCCCTCTCCACCACCACCCGCACCTTCGTCGATAGCAACACCATGATCAACGAAGTCGGCCGCATCACCTTCCGGCGGGTAGATAGCGGCGAACACCCCTTCAACTAGGTCACGTATCGCAGCTGATCCTCCTCAGTCCGTGACTTGCTCCCGCCTCGTTGTGGGGGTCTGATGCCGTCCTTAGCGGTCGCCCATCAGCGTTTCAAGAATGGGACGCCGCGAACGGGAGAGACATCCATGAGATCACTGTTCATCGCCGCCAGCCTCATCGTGGCCGGCGTGGCGATCGCCCCAGCTGCCTTCGCGCAGGAGACCGGCATCTCGGTCCGCTCTATTCGCGTACTGGCAAGCGACCCGGAAGCCGCTGCGAAATTCTACGCCCAAGCCTTCGGGATGTCGGAAACGCGCCGCCCGGTCGACAGTGCGACCTTCAAGGAGATCGTTCTCAATTCCGGCTCGACGCCCGAGCTGGCGAAGACCTCGACCGCGACGCCTATCGTCATCGCCACACGCGGCAAGGATATGCCCGCAGGCGCGATGGCCGCGCTCATTCTTTCGGTTCCCGACATGGACGCCGCCATCGCCCGCGCAACAGCCGCCGGCGCCAAGCTGATGCGCCCCGCCGCCAAGTCAGGGGAGGGGCTCTCATATGCCTTCCTCACCGACCCCGACGGCAACCAGATTGAATTGCTGCTCCGCCAGTAGCCAGTCTGAAGTCGGCAGGCGTCGAGCGCTTTTGAGTAGTGCTCCCCATCACAACTCCTGTAAGCCTCCCCCCGGCGGCAGGTGACTTGTCGCACGGAGGAATTGCTCATGACCGAACGCCAGAACACCGGAAGCAAGTCGCGCCAGCTCTCCCTCGGGCTTGCCCTGATCGCGAGCGCCGCGCTCGCCGGGCTTGCCGCCTGCGCCAGCATGGGCGGCGGCTCTGCGCCGGACACCGCGATGACTGCGAGCGGTCCGGTGAAAGCGGTCGAACGCGGCGCCATGCGATCCTACTTCGCAATTCCATATGCTGCACCCCCGACGGGTGATCGCCGCTGGCGCGCGCCGGGGCCTGCCGCCGCCTGGACCGACACGCTTGCCAACACCAAGTCCGCTGCTTCCTGCCTGCAGACCGGCGACAGTCCCTTCCGCGTCAATGGCGATAGCGAAGACTGCCTCTATCTCGACGTCCACACGCCAACTGTTACAGGAACATTCCCCGTGATGGTCTGGATTCACGGCGGCGCATTCAACACGGGCGCTGCCTCGGTCTATTCCGACCCGACCCCGCTTGTGTCGAAAGGCGTCATCGTGGTCGGCATCAACTATCGTCTCGGCGCCATGGGTTTCCTGGGTCATCCAGCCTTTGCCGACACGGATGGCAGCGTCGGCAATTACGGCATCATGGACCAGCAGGCCGCCCTGCGCTGGGTGAAGGCCAACATTGCGCAGTTCGGCGGCGACCCGAAGAACGTCACGATCTTCGGCGAGAGTGCGGGCGGCTTTAGCGTGATGACACATCTTGCCTCGCCTTTGTCCGCTGGCCTCTTCAACAAGGCCATCATCGAGAGCGGCGCTTACGGCGTCAGCAGCCAGCTCACTCGCGCCGAGCTTGAGACCAAGAGCCGCGCAATCGCCAGCAAAGCGATCACCGCTGCAATCGCGGCGGGCGTCACGCCTGGCTGCGCCGCCGACAAGGTCACAGCCGCCTGCCTGCGCAACCTGCCTGATTCGGTCATGCGCAAGGAGATCACCAATGCCTTCGCGGTCGGCATCAGCAATCCCGTGCCCTCGGTCGACGGCAGGGTGCTGCCAGCCACGATCAGGGACACGTTCGCCGCAGGCCACAACAATAAGGTCCCGGTCATCAACGGATCCAACGAGGATGAATTCGCGCTCTTCTTCGCGTTGAGCGAACTGGCTGCGCGCACGAAAGCCTCGCCGCCCAACCTCGACCCCACAGACACGCGCTACCTGATGAAAGCCGCCGCCTATCCAATGACCGTCAATGCGCTCGTCGGCGGCAGCGGTGTCACCGTCTCGGGGCCGCAATTGAGTGGCGTCGACTATGCGCTCTCGAACTACGGAGCGGACACAAGCCTGCAGGCCAGCCTCGCCGCCACTGCGCTCGCGACTGACGTCACCTTCTCCTGCAACGCCCTCAACGTGACGTCCCGCATCAAGTCCCAAGGCTCGCCCGTCTGGATGTACGAGTTCCGCGACCAGACTGCGATCCCGCTCGTGGGCATCATCGACGGCAAATATCCGCTGAGCCTGAAGCAGGGCGCTGCCCACGCCTCGGAAATTCCCTACGTCTTCAACATGCATGACATGCAGACTGCTGAACGCACGAACCTGCAGACGACCATGTCACAATACTGGGTCAACTTCGCACGCACCGGAAATCCCAATGGCACAAGCGTCCCTTTATGGGGTGATTTCAGCGCGGGAACGGTACAGGGCCTCGACGTGGCGTCAGGCGGTGGCGTTGCGTCGATGGCTGCTTCGGCGTTTGCTACCCAGCACAAGTGCGACAGCGTCTGGAAAGGGCTCACTTTCTGATCGGCGTCAGGCCCCAAGGCCTCCCAATCCGGTGCAATATCGCCTATCTAGAGCCTAGCCCCCGTGTTGCGGCTCAAATTCGCCCCCAAATTCGACCAGGAGACCCCCATGCGCGATTACCTGAAATTCTACATCAACGGCGAGTGGGTCGACCCTGTGACGCCGCGTTCTCTCGAAGTTCAGAACCCGGCCAATGAAGAAAATTACGCACGCATCTCGATCGGTTCGAAAGCCGACGTGGATAGGGCCGTCGCCGCCGCCAAGGCCGCGTTCCCAGCGTTTTCGACAACTACGAAGGAGTACCGCGCCGATCTGCTCGACAAGATCATCGCGGTCTATTCGAGGCGCCTCGGCGACATTGCCGGTGCGATCTCCGAAGAGATGGGCGCGCCCGGCTGGCTCGCGCAAGCCGCTCACGCCCCGTCGGGCCTAGGCCACCTCATGCAGGCCGCAGCCTACCTCCGCACCTTCGAATTCGAAGAGCGTCGCGGCAAACACCTGATCCGCAAGGAAGCGATCGGCGTCTGCGCGTTCATCACCCCGTGGAACTGGCCGCAGAACCAGATCGCCTGCAAGGTCGCCCCCGCGATCGCTGCCGGGTGCACCATGGTCCTGAAGCCATCCGAGATTGCTCCGATCGACGCCATCATCTTCGCTGAAATCATGCATGAAGCCGGCGTGCCGAAAGGCGTGTTCAACCTTGTCAACGGCGATGGACCCGGCGTTGGCGCAGCCCTCTCTGCTCACCCGGATGTAGACATTGTGTCATTCACCGGCTCGACCCGCGCCGGCGTTCTGGTGGCGCAGGCCGCTGCGCCGACGGTCAAGCGCGTCGCGCAGGAACTCGGAGGCAAGTCGGCCAACATCGTTCTTGAAGATGCCGACATCACCAAGGCCGTGAAGTCTGGCGTCATGCAGATGATGACCAACACGGGTCAGAGCTGCAACGCGCCATCGCGTATGTTCGTGCCGCGCGGCAAGAATGAGGAAGCCAAGGCCGTCGCCAAGGCGACCATCGAAACTGTGAAAGTGCAGGACCCGGCAACGGCAGAAAAGGGCGCCATCGGTCCCGTCGTCTCTGAAGCCCAGTGGAACAAGATCCAGGGCCTCATCAAGAAGGGCATCGACGAAGGCGCAACGCTCGTCTCCGGCGGCCTTGGCCGTCCCGACGGTCTCAACCGCGGCTACTATGTGAAGCCGACCGTGTTTGCTGACGTCCGCAACGACATGACCATCGCCGTTGAGGAAATCTTCGGGCCTGTACTCTGCATGATCCCGTACGACACCGAAGCGCAGGCGATCGAGATGGCCAACGACACAGTCTATGGCCTGTCGGGCTATGTTCAGGGCGAGCAGGAGCATGCGCAAAAAGTCGCAAACCAGCTCCGCACTGGCATGGTCCACATCAACGGCGCTGGTTCCGACCAGACAATGCCCTTCGGCGGCTACCGCCAATCAGGCAATGGCCGCGAATGGGGCGAAGCTGGCATCCATGAGTTCCTTGAGACCAAATCGGTCTTCGGTTTCGCGACCGCTTGAACGGCAAAGACCTGATCCGCTCAGGTCTGCGTGACGTAGATTAAATCAGGCCGGTCCGCTGCAGGCGGGTCGGCCTGTTGCATTGGCGCGGAGACAGCGCACACTATCTCAAAGGCAGATGAAACCGCCGAAGGAGGCGATCCATGTTGAGGAAAACCCTAGCCGCAGCCTTCTTGGCCGGTTCCACCCTGCTTGCCGCCTGCACCAGCGGCCCGACGCCCTACCAGCCCGCCGCAGGCTATAGCCGCGGCTATTCCGAGACCAAGCTGGAAGACACCCGCTATCGCATCTCGTTCAAGGGCAATTCACTTACCGAACGCGAGACGGTCGAAAACTACATGCTCTTTCGCGCCGCCGAACTCACGATGCAGAGCGGGTACGACACCTTTACCATCGTTAATCGCGACACCGACAAGGATCAGCGCACGCGCTATTCCGGCGGCTTCTACGGCCCGGGTCTGTCCTATGTTTACTTCTCGCCTCGCTACGGTTGGGTCAACGCATGGGACCCGTTCTGGGCATCCTCGCCCCGCTATGACGAAGTCACCAGCTACGAAGCCTTTGCCGAAATCGTCATGACAAAAGGCCCGAAAGGCTCCGACCCTAGTTCGTTCGACGCCCGTCAGGTCTCGCAGAATCTGGGGCCGGCTATCCAACGGCCGAGCGGCCGTCCGGCCTCCTGAACCCTAACCGCTCCGGGGCATTCTTCGCGTAAACGCCGCTGCAACCTCGTGCGCGTAGGGTGGGCTGGTCATGACCCCGGCTGTCTCGATCATCATTCCGACTTTCCGCCGACCGGAGCGCGCCGTCGAAGCTGCGCGTTCGGCCCTTGCGCAGGTCACCGTCGCCCTTTTCGAGATCGTGCTGGTCGACAATGATCCTGCTGGTTGCGCACTCGCGCCACTCAGCGCGCTCACTGACCCACGCATCGTCATCATCCATGAACCGCGTCCCGGCGTTGCCAACGCGCGTAATGCTGGGCTCCGCGCGGCGAGGGGAGACATGATCGCTTTCCTCGACGATGACGAGATCGCGCCCAACACCTGGCTATCCGAACTGCTCCGTGTGCAACGCGACCACGCCGCCGATGTCGTCTTTGGCCCCGTCCGCACACGCCTCTTCGCGCCGCCTCGCGACCACGCCGCCTACTTCGACGACTTCTTCGCGCGCGATCCCGGTCATCCAGAAGGCGAACTCGCCATGTTCTACGGTTGCGGCTGCAGCCTTATCCGCCGGGCCGCTCTCCCGTTCGCCGAACCTTTCTCCGAACTGCGCAACGAGATCGGCGGCGAAGACGATCTCCTCTTTCAGACCATGGCGTCCGGCGGCGCTCGTTTCGCCTGGGCGCCCAATGCATGGGTCTGGGAAACACCTGAACCCTCCCGCGTGACGCTTGCCTATACGCTGCGCCGCGCCTTCGCCTATGGGCAGGGGCCCGCCACGAAGGCGTGGACCGGCCCGAAGCGCGATCTCTCCGCCATTGCCTTCTGGATGTCCGTTGGGCTCGTGCAGACCGGCGTCTACGGCGCAGCAGCGCTCGGCAGTTTCCTTGCCAAGACGCCGCGCCGCGCCTTCGCCTATCGCAAATGCATCGAAGGTATCGGCAAGCTGCTCTGGTTCCCGGCCATTAAGCCGCGCTTCTATGGCGTCGCGAGCCTGCCAAAGGCAAAACCTGCGAGCCTCTAATCGCAGTCGCCGCCGGCGCAATCCTCGCCTTCAATCTCGATCTCGATCGTCGCGTGGCCGATCCCGTGTGTTGCGCTGAGGCGCTCCTTGAGCTTCTCCACCACCGCCGGCCGTGCCACATCCTTCCGGATGCGCGCATGCAGCGTGATCATCGAGCGACGCCCATCCAGCGACCAGAGATGCGCGTGATGGATATCGACCACGCCTTCGACGTTCTCCGAAAGGTCATGCGTCACATGCTCAAGGTTGATATTTCCCGGCGCGCCTTCCAATAGAATATGCGCGCTCTCCGCTGTCAGCGACCAAGCCGATCGCAGGATGATCAGCGCCACGACCACCGACAGGATCGGATCTGCCTGGACCCAGCCCGTCGCCATGATGACGCCCGCTGCGACAATCGCCGCCACCGATCCCAGCATGTCCCCCGCGATGTGGAGCAGAGCGCCGCGCACATTGAGATTGCCGTGATCCGCGCCATGCAGCACCGCGAACGATGCAATGTTGACCGCGAGCCCCGCGACCGCGACCCAAAGCATCAGGTTCGGCTCGACGAGATGCGGGTTGCTCAGCCGGACGATCGCCTCGACCACGATCCACAGCGCGATTGCAAACAGCGTCAGTCCGTTAACGAAAGCCGCCAGCACCGGAAAACGCCTGAACCCGAATGTCCGCGTCGATGTCGCCGGCCGCCGCGCCATGCGAAAGCCGATCCACGCGAGCGTCAGCGCGCCGAAATCCGACAGCATGTGTCCCGCGTCGGCAATCAGCGCCAGCGATCCTGCCAGCAGCCCGCCAACCAACTCCACGCCCATGAACGCGCCGGTCAGCAGCGCTGCAATCCCGATGCGCGATGCGTTGCGCTCATCGGCCTCATGATGATGCGCATGGCCGTGGGAGTGCCCATGGTCATGCGCGTGGGCACGGCTTTTACCATGCCCGTGATCGTGTTCCTGCGCGTGTGCGTGATCGTGCGGCATCCCGCTCACCTACGCTGGCAGTCAAAGAGTTTCAAATGAAACCAACGCTATGATATAGCGGTCGAAACACAGTGCCCTGAATTCATCCATCAAGGCGAACGCATCTAGACGTTGATTGTACGGCCGGCGCGCGATTGGATCATGATGGGCATCGTCCCTGCCGGGCATTGATTGCCCTTGTGTTGCGGACAGGGCCCACCCCTGCATAAGTTCACTGCATGAAGACCGAGACAATCCTGGTGGGTGACGCAGGCGGCACCAATGTCCGCTTCGCGCTGGCGCATGTCGATGGCGGCCACATAACCATCTCCACACTCTGGAAGCGTCCGGGCGCGGATTACGCAACATTCGCAGTCGCGCTCGACGCTTTTCTTGCCGAGACACGGCCGGAGTATGCCGGCGCGGCCTTCGGTTTCGCCGGCGCCGTGCGCGCAGGCCAGGTCGACATGCTCAACCGCAGCTGGTCCGTCGATAGCCGCGATCTCAAGGCCCAGTTGCGGCTCGATCGGGTCGTCATGGTCAACGACTTCTTCGCCATGGCCCGCTCCGCTGCTGAACTGGGCGCAGACGATGTGGCCGAAATCGCGCAGGGCGATGCAGATCCGCGTGGCTCGATCGCAGTCGGGGGTCCGGGCACCGGCTTTGGCGTCGCCGTGCTGCGCCGCGTGCGCGATGGCTGGGTCGTCGTAGCGGGGGAGGGGGGCCATCAGGCTTTTGCGCCGCAGGCGGAGATCGACTGGCGGGTTGCTGAACGTCTGCGTGCGCGTGGCATCTATGTTTCGAACGAGATCGTCACCGCCGGCGCCGGCTTCGAGCAGACGCGCGCCGCGCTTGCCGAAGTTATGGGCGTCGCTGATCCGAAACTCCCGCAGGCGAGCATAATCGCCAGCGCCGAACGCGGCGATCCGTTTGCGCTGGAATTCTGCCGCCTGCGCGCCAACACGGTGATGACCGCGATGGGCAATACCGCGCTCGCCAGCGACGCCACTGGCGGCGTCTATCTTGCAGGCGGCGTCTCGCAGCACCTCGCGCCGTGGCTAAAGGAAAAATCCGCCCTCGACCGCTTCTACAGCCGCGGTCCCCGCACCAGCCTCCTCAGCCGCATCGCCATCCGCCTCATCACCAGCGAGACCGCGCCCCTCGCGGGCGCTGCTCACCTCTGGCTCGATGAACGCGACCGCGGTTGGCTCTGAGCATCCTTCGAACCAAGTCACGATCGCCGATGCGCCCATCCGCGCCGCCATGGCAGGGCGGCAGCGATAGGTCAGCGCTTCGGCTGCGTGAATGCGCGCAACATTTGTGGCGCCATCGAGATCCCCAATCGTGCGCGCGACTTTCAGAACACGGTAATAGGCGCTGGCAGACGGCGCCATCTGCTCGGCCGCCTTCGCCACCAGTGCGCGGGCGCTGTCATCGAGCCTGCAGAACACCTCGATGTCCGAACCTGGGTTATTGGCATTGATGGCCCGCCGGCGCGCATCGCTCTTGCCATAACGCTTGAGCTGAATGTCGCGCGCTTTGCGACGCGTGCGGCGGCTTCCGCGGCGCCTTCGGCTGCTGTGGGCAAGGCGAGGTCGGTTGCTGTGACCTGCGCCACGTCCACAAAGAGATCGATGCGATCGAGGAAGGGGCTGGAGATGCGCGAGAAATAGTTGGTCTGGCAGGACGGACCTTTGCGGCACTGAAAGGCGCGGGGTCCCCTACCGCATTTGCGGGGGTTCGCTGCGGCTGCAAGATGGAAATGGGCATGGACCACGGATATGCAGGCTGGCGCGGGAGATTGCAGCGTCAAAATTTTCGAGGGGCTGACGGAGGCTATCCAGAATCTGGGCCGTGAACTCCGGCAGTTCGTCCAGAAACAGAATTTCGTGTTGGGTCATCGACACTTCGCCCGGCTTCGCGCGGATGCCGCCGCCAACCAAGGCGGGCATCGAGGCCGAATGGTGCGGTGCACGCAATGAGCGCGGACGCGACAGCTGTCCACGTTCCAACAGGCCCGCGATCGAATGGATCTGGCTGACTTCGAAAAGCTCCCGCGCAGAAAGGGGCGATAGCGGGCCGGGCATGCGTTGCGCCAGCATGGATTTGCCTGAACCGGTTGGACCGATCATCAGGAGGTTGTGAGCGCCGGGAGCTGCGATTTCCAGCGCGCGCTTGGCGCCTTCGTGACCTTTCACGTCGCGCAGGTCTGGCGGCGGAGGCGTTTCGGCCAAAGGCCCGGAGCGCGCGGGCATGATCGGACGCGTGCCATTGAGGTCGTTCACCAGCGTGATGAGATTTGGCGCGGCGAGAACCGTGCCGCCCGAGCCTGCGGCCTCAGGTCCGCACGAAGCCGGACACACCAGCGCCATTTCTGCACTTTCGGCGCCCATTGCAGTGGGCAGGGCGCCAGCTGTCTGTGCGAGACCGCCATCCAGCGCGAGTTCGCCAATGGCGGCAACGCCTTCGAGACTATCGCGTGGAGTGACGCCGATAGTGGCGCGGATGGCGAGCGCGATGGCAAGATCGTAGTGGCGGCCTTCCTTCGGCAGGTCCGCCGGCGCGAGGATTGCCAGCGTAGGTTCAGGCGGCAGGGATTGCCCCAGCGTTGAGAAAGAGGCCCGCACACGCTCGCGGCTTTCACCCACGGCCTTCTCAGGCAGTCAGGCAATGTTGAAGGCGTTGGCGCGGCCCGGCAGCTGCACCTGCAAGTCGATGGGACGCGCATCGACGCCTTCGAACGCAAAGGCGGCAATGCGGCTGATCATCGGCCCGTCCCCGCTCCGTTCTGGCGCCCCGCGGGAGATGCGAATGGCTATTCCGAAGGAACGTTTCAAGAACTGAACGTGTGGGTCTGAAAGATTCATCCCTTTGCGCATGAATGCGAACTCGCAGAGTGTCGTGAGTTTGCGGAGGGGTTGTTGTTGAGACGGATTGTCAGCGCCGGTTTCAGTGTCGCCGTGGTCGCGTGTGCCGCGACGCCTGCGCACGCGACAGAATTTCTGCGCGCAATCGAAGACGTGCCACTGGTCGCAGGGCTGACGGAGAATGCCGATCCGGTGGTGTTCGAAAGCGACCAGGGTCGCGTCGTGCGCACGTCAGCTGAAGGAAATGTCAGCAGCGTGCAGGTTTCGACATTCTACGCGCAGACGCTTCCCGCACTCGGCTGGAAGGCTGTGGTTGGCGAGGCTGGTGTGTTCGAACGCGAGAGCGAGCGGCTTTCCCTGCGTGTGCGCGAGCCGGCGAACAACGCTCCCGTGCGCGTCGAGTTCGAACTCGTCGTGAAGCTCGCCTCTTCGCGTTTGCCGGAGTAAGCCCTTCTCCAGAAGAACTGCCCAAGATACTGGAGGATGCTATGGCTTACGAAACGCTGCTGGTGGAAACCGATGGCCCGGTCGGGATCATCACGCTGAACCGCCCCGACGCGCTGAACGCGCTGTCTTCCAAGCTCTGCAATGAGGTTTGCGACCAGCTGAATGCGTGGGCAAAGGACGCTGGCGTCCGCTGCGTGATCATCACTGGCGCAGGGCGGGCGTTTGCGGCGGGGGCCGACATCAAGGAGATGGCCCCGCAGTCCTATATGGACGTCTACCTGAACGACATGTTCGCGGCCTTCGAGACAACGATCTCGGCGTTCCGCAAGCCGATTATTGCGGCGGTGAACGGGTTTGCGCTGGGGGGAGGGTGCGAGCTGGCGATGTTGTGCGATTTCATCCTGGCGTCCGAGACCGCAAAGTTCGGGCAGCCGGAGATCAACCTTGGCGTGATGCCGGGTATTGGCGGCACGCAGCGGCTCACCCGGCTGGTCGGCAAGTCCAAGTCGATGGAGATGTGCCTGACCGGCCGTATGATGGACGCTGCGGAAGCCGAACGGGCAGGTCTCGCCTCGCGCGTCCTTCCGGCCGACAAGCTCATGGAAGAGGCCAAAAAAGCCGCGCACAAGATTGCTGCGGCCTCCCTCCCGATCGCCATGATGACCAAGGAAACCGTTAATGCGGCCTACGAAACCACCCTCAGCCAGGGGCTGAAGTTCGAAAGGCGGCTGTTCCACGCGATGTTCGGCACCGAGGACCAGAAGGAAGGAATGGCCGCTTTCGTCGACAAGCGGCCCGCCGCGTTCAAGAACCGGTGATGCGGGACACTTGAGAAAGGCGTGATTCAAGCGGTCTTGCGGTTATCGCGTGAAATCGTGCGCCACCCGAATTGACCGCCTCTGGCGACGCTGATAAGAGGCCGCTCCCCAAAACTCCGACGGTATCGTCAGGGCCAGGGCAAACGGAGCTTGGAAGACCTATGGCCAATACGAAATCCGCCAAGAAAATGGTGCGCAAGATCGCCCGGCGGACTGAGGTCAATAAATCGCGCAAGTCGCGTATCCGCACCTTCATCCGGAAGGTCGAGGAAGCCGTTACGTCAGGCGATCAGAAAATCGCGATCACGGCGCTCAAGGCCGCCGAGCCTGAAATCATGCGCGGCGTGACCGTTGGCGTCCTGCACAAGAACACGGCATCGCGCAAAGTCTCGCGCCTCGCCGCTCGCGTCAAAGGCATGGCCGCCTAAGACGCGCAGCGCCCGTGATTTCGGGGTTGCTTTCCACCTTCCTTCGCAGTTGAATTCACACGCTGGCGCGCACCAGCGTGTTGAAGCGTTTTTTCATGCGTGTATTCGTCCGCATACGGATGAATGCAGTTGCAGCATAGTTGCGTTCATTCCGATCATTGTTTGTTTATCCGCGAGCGATGCTCAAGTTTTTCAATGAATCCAGTGGCAAGTCTTGGCATGACGGATTCATGAAAAATAATTCGTCTGCTGCGGCAGATGAGTCGGTTGACGGCTCGCCTCGTTGGGACAAAAACTCAACTCTGTAGCGAGTAACCCATCCTTCGTTCGAACACGTTCTGCGGCTCCGGGGCTGGAGCCGACGAGAACTTTTTGTGTCCGAAAAGACAAGGGGGGCATCGCCTGAGAAGGGTAGATAAGGGGCCATGATGAACAAACAAAACACCACGCGTTTTTCTCCCGGCGGTGCTGGCGGAGCGCCGCGCGCGGTTGATCTCAGCCAACCGGGCAGGGCGTCCGCGACCGCCGGGACGACGGACGAGCAAATCCCCGCAATCTGGGAAACGGCGCGCGCGCTGCTGCGTCGTCGGCTCGGTGGTGCGAAGTTCGATACCTGGCTGTCGGGCCTTGAGCTTGTCGCCGAAGTGAATGGCGAAATTCTTCTCTCCGCGGCCAGCGAGCATGAGCGCGCGCGCGTCGAGGCTGACTACGGCCACTTCATCCAGCAAGCCTGGGAACAGGCGGATCGCAGCGGTCGCCGCGTACGCATCGAAGCATGCGATCGTATTTCCAATGAAGTGATGGCGCTTGCGCGCGTTAGCCAGCCGACCAAGTCAGGCGACGAAATGGCATTCGACGAAGACACCGGCGCGTTTGCCGCCCCGTCCGGCGGATCAGATGAAGAAGCGCCGACGCTAGAGAACTTCATGGTTGGAGATTCCAACCGCGTAGCCTTCGGCCTTGCGCGCCGTCTGGCAATCGGCGCTGGCGTTTCAGCCAACGTCGTGACGATCGTCGGGCCGCACGGCGTCGGCAAATCGCACCTCCTCAAAGGCATCGAAGCCGCTCTGCGCACGACGCGCGGGGAAGGCAGCGTGCTCTATATGAGCTCGGAGGATTTCACAGTCGCGTTCGTCGATGGCGTCAAACGCAAGGACACCTCGGACCTGCGCACGCTGGTGCGGCGCGCCAAGGTCGTGCTGCTCGACGATTTTCAGTTCATCTGCTCGAAGCCGGGCACGCTGGTTGAGTTCTTCTCGCACCTGCGCGCCGTCGTCTCGAACGGCGGGGTTGTGGTTCTCGCTTGCGATCAGACACCCGCCCTGATCGACCAGCTCGACGACCGCATGCGTGACGAGATCCATGGCGGCGTGATCGCCCAGATGGACCTGCCCGAGCGCAATCTGCGCCGGGAGATCCTCCGCGCCCGTGTCGACTCGGTGGCCAAGGCTGCCGCAGCGATCGATACGGAGTTCGACCTGACAGAAGAGTGGATCGACCTTCTGGCGGATCGCCTGCCGGCGTCCGGCCGTGCTCTGTGCGGCGCCGTCCGCAACGTCTATTGCAACACCGTGCTGGCCGGCAAACCGCTGGACAAGGCTGCGGTCGAGAGTTCGATCCAGCTCCAGATGGGTGGAGCGCCTTCGCGCGCGCCACGGATCGACACGATCAAGGACGTGACGGCGAAGGCCTATGGCGTCACCAAGAACGAGCTGGAATCCGCCTGCCGGAAGCGCCAATATGCCCTGCCGCGCCAGTATGCGATGTATCTGAGCCGCCAGCTGACCAAGTGCTCCTACCCGCAGATCGGCCGGATGTTCGGAGATCGGGACCATACCACGGTACTTTTTGCCTACCGGAAAATCGCGGCAATGGTTGCCTCGAACGAAGCCATGGCCGACGAGCTGCGCCAGCTGGAACAGCGCATCATGGCCGATCCGCGCAACACGCGCTGATCGGTTCCAGGCTGATCGGTTCCAGTCCGGGAAAAGGTTCCCTAACGCGCTAAAGCCCTCCTTTGGCGCCTCCAAATTAGGGCGGGCCTGTTGATAGGGGGGCAGTTGGCCCTCAACAGGCCTTTCCGCGGCGCGGCAATCCGCTAATGTCTCGGCCCGCCCTTGTCCCTGATTGGGGGCAGGGCGGGCCGAAATCTTTTTGGCAAGCGGCAGGCGCCAACCGGGCGCAGACTGACAGGAACCGGGCAACATGAAGCTGACCATCGACCGCAATGCCCTGATGCGGGCGCTGTCCCACGTTCAGGCCGTGGTCGAACGGCGCAACACGATTCCGATCCTGTCAAACATCCTGATGGAAGCCGAAGGCGACCGCCTGCGCCTCACCGCCACCGATCTCGACATCGAGGCGACTGATGCTGCCGAGGCCAAGGTGAAAAAAGCCGGTTCCGTCACCGCTCCGGCCCAGACCTTCTTCGACGTCGTGCGCAAGCTTCCCGAGGGCTCCGAAGTCGCCCTGGACCTGTCAGAAGGCCGCCTGTCGATTTCGGCCGGGCGCTCGAAATTTGGCTTGCCGACCCTGCCGGCGTCCGATTTCCAGACGATGGCCAAGGAAGCTGCGCCGGTGAAATTCGAGATGGCCGCCGCCGAGCTGCGCCGCCTGATCGACAAGACACGATTTGCAATCTCGACTGAGGAAACGCGCTACTATCTGAACGGCATCTACCTGCACTGTGCCAAGGGTGCGAAGGGTAATGTGCTGCGCGCCGTGGCGACCGACGGCCACCGACTGGCGCTTGCTGAAACCGAAGCGCCCAAGGGCTCGACCGCGCTTAAAGGCGTGATCGTGCCGCGCAAAGCCGTGGCCGAGGTTCGCCGCCTGCTCGATGACGCGCCGGAGATCGTGACGATCGAGGCATCGGAATCGAAAATCGTATTCCGTGTCGGTGAAGCTGTGCTGACGTCCAAGCTGATCGATGGTTCGTTCCCCGACTATCAGCGCGTGATTCCCAAGGACAATGGCCGTATTCTCACCATCGACACCAAGCTGTTCAAGGACGCGATTGACCGCGTCGCCACCGTGTCGGCGGAGCGTTCGCGCTCGGTGAAACTATCGATTGCACCCGGCAAGCTGACATTGGCGGTGACGCATTCTGAATCCGGCAACGGCATCGAGGATGTCGAGGCCGATTACGACAGCGAGGCGATGGAGATCGGCTTCAACGCCAAATACCTGCTTGATGTCGCCGGCCAGATCGAAAGCGACGAAACGCGTATCGAATTCAACGACGCAGCCTCGCCCGCGCGCGTGCTCGACGCAAAAGACGAAGGCGCGCAATACGTCCTGATGCCGCTGCGGGTCTAGGATGAGGCGCGGGTGATCGATGCCGCGCCCGCCGAGGTCCGCCGGCCCCATGTCCGCCTGACGCGGCTGGGCCTTCGCGATTTCCGCAACTATGCGGCCCTCGATCTCAGGCTCGATGGTCGCCACGTCTGCCTGTTCGGCGCTAATGGCGCGGGCAAGACCAATCTGCTCGAAGCCGTCTCGATGCTGTCGCCGGGCCGTGGCCTGCGCGGAACCGAGTTCTCCGATCTCGTGCGGCGTTCGCCCGAAGGGGTTGAGGCGGATGGCTGGGCGCTGTCGGCGGATGTGCGCGATGGTGATGTCGACCGCAGGCTGTCCCTGTCGCTCGAGCTGGACGAGCAAGGCCGCTCGAAACGCTCGGCGCGGCTTGATGGCGTCGAGACGGCCCAGGGCGAACTGGCTGAGTTCATGCGGGTGATCTGGCTGACGCCGTCGATGGACCGCGTTTTCGCGGGGCCTGCTGGCGACAGACGCAAGTTTCTCGACCGCCAGGTACTGGCGCATTTCCCCAGCCACGCGGGAGCGGCGGCGGGCTATGAGAAATCCATGCGCCAGCGCAACGCATTGCTGGAGCAGGGCCAGGGAAGGGGAGGTCCTGATCCGGCCTGGCTTGATGCAATAGAGATGGGAATGGCGACGGCGGGGGCGGCGATGGCGATCCACCGCGTCGACGCAGTGAAAGTCATGCAGGAGGCAATCCTTGCACGGCCCGAAGGCGCCTTCCCGAAGGCGCTGATCGACCTTGATGGCGAGTTCGAGTTACACGCTGCAAACGGCATGGCGTTGACGGATATCGAGCAGGAAATCGTCTCGCAACTGCGCGAAAATCGGGGCCGGGATCGGGCTGCGGGACGCACGACACGGGGCGTTCACCGGACAGATCTGCGTGTCATTCACGCGCCCAAGGGGCTGCCAGCCGACCAGTGTTCGACGGGTGAGCAGAAGGCCTTGTTAATAGGGCTCATTCTGGCTAATGCGCAGGCATTATTCGAGCGTGATTTTGCCCCCTCTCCCCTGCTACTATTGGACGAGGCGGCAGCCCATCTCGATTCGGATAGACGTGCCGCATTGTATGACGAACTGACCGCGCTTGGCGGCCAGGCCTGGCTCACAGGAACGGACCGCTCCTTGTTCGACGCATTCGGCGACCGCACCCAGCGGTTCGAAGTTGGCGATGGGATCGTGCGCGAAGACTGATACTGACTGCACAGCGCCCGGTCAGGGTGCAAAGAGGAATTCATGACCGACGTGATCGAGGCTGCTGGCGACGAGCCCGAAAAAAAGAAGAAGTCCTACGACGCTGAGTCGATCAAGGTGCTGCGCGGGCTCGATGCCGTGCGAAAACGGCCTGGCATGTATATCGGCGACACCGATGACGGCTCGGGTCTGCACCACATGGTCTACGAGGTCGTCGACAACTCGATCGACGAAGCGCTGGCCGGCCACGCCGACCACGTTGCTGTGACGCTCTATGCTGACGGCTCGGCCGAAGTCAGTGACAACGGTCGCGGCATCCCTGTCGATATTCACTCGGAAGAGGGCGTCAGCGCGGCCGAGGTCGTGATGACCCAGCTGCACGCGGGCGGCAAATTCTCGAACACCGAAGAAGAAGGCTCGTACAAGGTCTCCGGCGGTCTGCACGGCGTCGGCGTCTCCGTCGTGAACGCGCTGTCGGAACGCCTCGATCTGACGATCAACCGGAACGGCAAGATCCACACCATGCGCTTCGTGCACGGAGAGCCTGAAGCGCCGCTGCGCATTATCGGCGACGCACCCATGAAGGCCGATGGATCGCGTCACGAAACGGGCACCACTGTGCGGTTCCTGCCGAGCCCGCAGACCTTCACCATGGTGGAGTTCAAGCGCGAGACGCTGGAACACCGCCTGCGCGAGCTCGCCTTCCTTAACTCGGGCGTCAAGATCGTCTTCCGCGACCTGCGCGGGAGCGAGCCGTGGGAAATGGTGATGCAGTATGAGGGCGGCGTCGAAGCCTTCGTGAAGCATATCGACCGGCAGCGCAGTGCGGCGATCCCGAAGCCGATCTACTCGATGACCAAGAAGGACGGCGTCGTCGTTGAGGTCGCCCTGCAGTGGAATGACGGCTACTACGAGAACGTCCTTTGCTTCACGAACAACATCCCGCAACGCGATGGCGGCACCCACCTGGCCGGCTTCCGTGGCGCACTCACGCGCGTCATCAACAAATACGCCAACGAGACGGGTCTCGCGAAAAAAGAGAAGGTCGACATCTCCGGCGACGACGCGCGCGAGGGCCTCACCTGCGTGCTGTCGGTGAAGGTGCCGGACCCGAAATTCTCGTCGCAAACCAAGGACAAGTTGGTTTCATCCGAAGTCCGTCCCATCGTCGAAAGCTTGATGACGGATGCGCTAAGCCAGTGGTTCGAGGAGAACCCCGGCCCGGCCAAACTGGTCATGCAGAAGATCGTCGAAGCAGCCGCCGCGCGCGAAGCTGCCCGCAAGGCCCGCGAACTCACGCGCCGCAAGACTGCGCTTGATATCACGTCGCTGCCGGGCAAGCTTGCCGACTGCCAGGAAAAAGACCCGGCCAAGTCCGAGATTTTCATCGTCGAGGGTGACTCGGCCGGCGGTTCCGCCAAGCAGGGCCGCAACCGCGAGAACCAGGCCGTGCTCCCGCTGCGCGGCAAGATCCTCAATGTCGAGCGCGCGCGCTTCGACAAGATGCTGCAGTCCGATCAGGTCGGCACGCTGATCACGGCGCTCGGCGCTGGCATCGGCCGCGACGACTTCAACATCGAGAAGATGCGCTATCACCGGATCATCATCATGACCGATGCCGATGTCGACGGCGCCCACATCCGCACGCTGTTGCTGACCTTCTTCTACCGGCAGATGCCCGAGGTCATCGAAAAGGGCTATCTCTATATCGCGCAGCCCCCGCTCTATAAGGCCGAGCGCGGCAAGTCCGAGCGCTATCTCAAGGACGATGCCGAACTCGACGAATACCTGATCGAGCAGGGGGTCAACGGACAGACCCTGGTCCTTGAAACCGGCGAACAGATCGCGGGCGCCGACCTTCGCGCACGCGTAAAGGAGGCCGCTGCGTTCAAGGGAACCCTGTCGCGCCTCGCCCTCCGCGCGCCCCCCTCCATCGTCGAACAGGCAGCGCTTGCTGGCGTGCTCAAGGCGGGGGCGGGGGAGGTGGAGGCGGAGGTCGCAGCCCAACGTCTCAACCGCGTCGCCGAAGAAGGCGAAGACACCTGGACGGGAACGTTCGCGGACGGCGTCTTCCTTTTTACCCGCGTGGTGCGTGGTGTTGAGGAAAAAGCCGCACTCGACCCGCACCTGCTGGCGACCCCTGATGCGCGGCGTCTGGCCGAGCGCGCTGAGGCGATCGGCGATCTTTACGCGGCGCGCTCCGTTCTGCGTCACGAGAAAACCGGTGATGCGGTGGTGCAAGGACCTATGTCCCTGATGACCGCCGTCCTCCACGCTGGCGAACGCGGCATCAAGATCCAGCGCTACAAGGGTCTGGGCGAGATGAACCCGGAACAATTGTGGGAAACGACGCTCGATCCGAACGCTCGCACCCTGCTGCAGGTGAGGGTGGAGCACGCCGACACAGCGGACGAAATGTTCACCAAGCTGATGGGTGACGTGGTGGAACCCCGTCGTGAGTTTATCCAGGAGAACGCGCTGGACGCTCAGGTCGACGCCTAAGCGCGGCGCCCTGACGCGGTCTGCGGCCGTTTTTTTCCACTCGCCGTCCATGAAGGCCGATTGACGCAACATTCTTTCGCGCTTGGCACCCGTCCCGCTGCTGTCGGGAGAATGTCACTGACGCGGATTGGAATTTCTTGCCTCCAAGCCACCTACTGATGCAGAAATGCTGCACAGACAGGCTTGTTGGTGGAAAATCCTTGGTGTGGGCGGGCAGGTATTGACGGGTCCCGGTTTATGGCAGGAGTGTGACCCAGTCATTCTTAGCGTCCGAACGTAGGCATTCGGTCGAGCGTAGAGAGTGGGCCAAGGCGTCAGTCGCCAATTTGGTTTGGATTTCTTGAGGGGTCAAAAACGTGAAAACTACCGTCAAAGCGCACCTGCTGCGCTCCACTCTGCTTGCAGCCCTGTCGGTGGCTTCAGGCTCTATCGGAAGCGCATATGCGCAACAAACGGTCACCACGGGCGCGGGTCCCGAGGAAGACCGGGGTGACGTTGTTGTTGTTACGGGCTCACGCATTGCGCGTCAGGACTTCACTGCAATCAGCCCCGTCACAACGGTCGGCGCGACCGACATCGAACTGACGGCGACGCTCTCGGTCGAGCAGCTTCTGAACGAACTGCCCCAGGTCATTCCGGGCAACACGGTTACCTCGAACAACGCCGGCGGCGAAGATTACGCCACCATCGACCTGCGCGGCCTCGGGCCAGGCCGTACGCTCGTCCTGATCGACGGCGAGCGGGTTCCCGGCGGCTCTACCTCGGGTGTTGTCGACATCAACACCATTCCGGCCGGTCTGCTTGAGCGGATCGAAGTCGTGACCGGCGGCGCCTCGGCCGTTTACGGTTCGGACGCCATCTCCGGCGTCGTCAACTTCATCCTCAAGAAAGACTATGAAGGCGCGGAAATCCGCTCGACCGCTTCGACTTCCGAAGGCGGCAAGACCGACAGCTTCAACGTTGACGCCCTTATCGGCGGTAACTTCGACGACGGACGCGGTAACCTGACGGCCTACGGTTCGTACTTCACCCGCACCGGCGTGTTCCAGTCGGCCTATGACTACTCGCGCACCTCCGGCGCGGTCGTGTACGACTCGGATGGCGCCAGCACCTATTCCTATCAGCTGGTCGACAGCGCGCAGAAATATAACGATTATATTGCAGGTGCAGCTGCTGGGCACTCGCGCGGCCGGGCTGCCTCTGGTGGGTCAGGCACGCCGCCCTGGGGCTCTATCTCGAGCAACGCGGCCAACCCGTTCCGCAACCTCTCGACCCTGCTGCCGGGGCAATTCAGCGCTGCCAACACGGATTGCAACGCTGCAACTCCGGGCGTTGCCGTCAACGGAGGCGGTCTGTCTTTCAACGACTCTGGCGCGCTTACGCCGTTCTTCGGTGGCGGCGCTTGCGGCGTGCCTGACCGGGCTGCCGGCTCTTCGCGCTACAATTTCGCGCCGGACAATTACATTTACCTCCCGTCTGAGCGTTATGGTCTGACCACGCTGGGCCACTACGACATCAATGACGACATCACGGCGAACTTCATGCTGTCGTATATCCGCAGCCAGACACAGGTTCAGCTTGCGGCGACGCCGATCACGGGCCTGTCCATCCCGGTCAACTCGCCGGCAATCTCGGGCGCTGACGGCGTCCTCGGCACGGCGGATGATCCGCACCCGGATCTGTCGATCGCGCTCGGCTCACGTGCGAACCCTAACGCCAACTTCACCTACGCCTGGCGTGCGAACGGTATCGGGCCGCGCGTCGGCAATTTCGAAAACTCCGCCCTTACGGCGCGCGCCAACCTCACCGGCCACCTCGCGCCGGGCTGGGAGTGGAACCTCTCGGCTGGTTGGGGTGAGTCTGACTTTACGCAAGACCTGAAAAACAACGTTAACTCGGTGGCGCTGCTGCAGGGCGTATCCGGTTGCGCCAACGTTCCGGTTGCGGCGCGTCTGATCAACTGCGTCAACGTCGATATTTTCGGACCGAAAGTGACAAACGCTGTGATGTCCAACTTCGTTGGCACCGATATCAAGGCTATCGGCCGCTTCGAACAGTCCGTGGTTGGCGGTTACATCCGAGGCGACCTCTTCCAGCTTCCCGCTGGTCCGGTCTCGACGGTGTTCGGTGTCGAATACCGTGGTGATGACGGTTCGTTCCTCGTCGATGACGCTCAGCAGCGCGGCGAAATCGCCGGCTTTAACCAGCAGAACTCGATCGTGGGCGGCGTCGATGTGTACGAAGCGTACACCGAGGTGGTCGTTCCGATCCTTGCGAAATTGCCCTTCGTCTACGACCTCAGCGTCGAAGCAGGCTATCGTGCGTCGGACTATTCGACGGTGGGTTCGGTCTCGAGCTACAAGTACGGCGGCAGCTACTCGCCGTTCAGCTGGCTGAGCTTCCGTTCGGTCTACAACAAGGCCGTGCGCGCACCGAACCTTCAGGAAACTGGTCAGGCGGGCGACCAGGGCTTCCCGACTTACACCGATCCCTGCCAGGGCGGCGTGGGCGGTCCGGGAGCAACGCTTCAGGCTTTCTGCATAACGCAGGGCGTCCCGGCGGGGGCCTATCCGGGCTTTGCTGCGACCAACACTCAGGTGCAGGCATTTGCCTTCGGCAATCCGAACCTGGACCCGGAAGAAGCCGAAACCATTACGGCTGGCTTGGTGTTCCAACCGGACTTCCTGCCGGTCGGCACGTTCAACATGTCGGTCGATTACTACGACATTACCCTGAGCAAGGCGATCGTGCCGCGTGGCGCGCAGGCTATCCTCAATGGCTGCTACAGTGCGCTGGGTGCTACGTCGCAATCGGCTGCTGACTGTGGGCGTATCACGCGTGATCCGGCCACCGGCCAGACCATCGCCGTCAACACGTCGCTCGGAAACGGCATCGCGGACTTGCAGACCAAAGGCACTGACGTCCAGATCGAGTATGACTTCGATCTCGACGAAGTGTTCGCCGGTGTCCCGGGCCGTCTCAGCCTCGATACCCTACTTACCTTCGTGGACAGCTACGACAACTTCGGTACCGAAATCGTCGGCACCAACTTCGCCGGCATCGGCGGGAACGTTCCGGACTTCAAAGCCGTGACGACGGGCCGTTACGAAATCGGTGACTACCTGTTCCAACTTCGTCACTCGTATGTTCCGAGCCTGACCGACGGGAACTTCGCCTTTACGAAAACGCCTGAGTTCTCGAACTACGATCTCTCGGCACGCTGGAACGTGACGGATGCCCTGCAGCTCACCGCGGTCATCCAGAACCTCACGAACGAGTTCCCGCCGCAGATTCCGTCGGGCATCGTCGACCAGGGCAACACGGACGCCGCTCTCTACGCGCCGTGGGCTGTTGGCCGCGTCTACTCGGTTTCGGCCCGCCTGCGCTTCTAGGCTGGACGACACGTCTACAGATGGGGCGGCGGGTCTTCGGATCCGCCGCCTTTTTTGTGCCATCCGCCGGCGCTGGATCGTCCTGATCTGTTGCAGACTCAACCGGGTTGGCGCGCGCAAACGCTCACACCGGCACACGTACGCCTGGATGCTTCTGCGCAAATCTAATTCCAGATCGGATCGCCCAGGCGATCGACAAAGCCATCGCGCTCAAGTTCCGCACGCAACGGTTCAAGTTGCTCGGCATAAGCCCGCCAGCGACCCATGCCCTGTTTGTTGATGGGCTGGCGGACCTGCGAGGCGCTGGCGGTGGACACTCCGCTGCTGTTCTTTTCAGGTGCCAGACAAGCTGGTTCGAATTCCAGCCCGGCGGCATCCAGCAGCCGCCGAATTTCCGCGTCGGGATTTTCCACGAGATCTTCAAGTGTGATCTCGATCAGGCGGCTCCCTAGACAGGCCCGCCAATGATCCATTATGCGGCGATATTGGCGATAGTTCGCTGCGAGATCTTCGAAGGAATATGACCAGTGATATCCGCCTTCACCGAACAGC
>JBBQJV010000048.1:0-31633 GCA_038326205.1 Caulobacterales bacterium
AATCTATTCGTGCTCACCGTCACGGCGGCGACCCGAATTGGATTTGAAAAAATCAGGCTTCACCGTCGCCACAGTATAAGTCGCAACCGTCATTGCGGCCGCACCAATCAGAACAGCGTGCCCGATGATGCTTGCAAACCCCAAAGTGTAGCTTCCGAGCGCCACGCTCGAGGCTGCGGCCCACATCAACCCAAGTGCCTGCAAGACGTAGTGCCTCATCGACACATCAGTGATGTGGCGGAGCGGGCTCACTTCAGCGTTAAAAATGTAGTTCCACCCGAATACGACCAACCGTCTCATATGCCCGCGTGCATGTTGTGCACCCTCAATTTCTTGGTTTCACCCTTGGCATGCGCAGTCGGCTAACTGCGTGCATGGGGTGTATTTGCGTTCTCTGCTTGCCTACGCTTGCGGGATACGGCCGGATCGCAAGAAGATCAGAAAAGTGACCTCGCACAGTCAAAAAGAGGCTGGCTCCGACGCATGCCGCAAAGCTATCGTCGTTCCGATCGATCATTGGGCTCTTCGATCGGACGCAGTCGCTGCGAACTGCTCGATCGAGGCTTGTGCATATGCCGACTTTGCGGGCGCCTGCGTAGTTGCTGTTGGCCAGAGAAAGGCCAAGGCCGCTGCTGGGGCTAGCGCCAACATGATCAATGCGGTGAAACCAGCGGAAGATATCGGGGAGGTCGTGGTCATTTCAAATGCCTCTATAGCCAGCGCGGCTGATGCAATCGGCCAAGTCTACGAGGCAGCGCTCAATCTGGATTGTTCACAGCAATGAGAGGCTTTGGTCTTTCATCGACGATAACCGGCGCGCCGTTGAAATAGCTGCCCTACACGACTTGGTGAAGCGCTCGGAGAACATCACTGCAATCCGAAGTCGGTTGAGGGTCGTAACACCCTCCGAAGAATGCAGAACGGCGCCCGACAGGGCATCGTCGCCTTAAAGCACCCTTCAGAAGATATCTCACTCGAACGCGTGACCTCCCCGAAACGAAACTCAAGGAAAACAAGAATGCGTATGCTTCTCTCCGGCGCTGCACTTGCCGCCATGCTTGGTGCAAGCGCGTGCATGACCGCTACTGAAGCGTCCTCAGTAGCGGCTGCCCCTGTTGCAGCCAGTGATATTGTAGATACCGCTCTCGCAGCTGGTCAGTTCAAGACGCTTGTGGCTGCCGTTCAGGCCGCAGGTCTGGAATCCACGCTCCGCGGTGCGGGTCCGTTCACGGTGTTCGCGCCGACGGACGCGGCCTTCGCAGCGCTGCCCGCAGGTACAGTTGCTGATCTTTTGAAGCCTGAGAACAAGGCAAAGCTCACAGGGATCCTCACCTATCACGTGCTATCCGGCAAAGTTCCGGCATCTGCGGTCGCCGGCAAGACCGTGGAAGTCGCAACTGTCCAGGGCAAGACAGTGAAGGTCATCGGAGCATCTGACGGCACCGTGACCGTGAATGGCGCAAAAGTTGTGGCGGCGGACGTCAACGCCTCTAATGGCGTCATTCACGTCATCGACAGGGTTATCCTCCCGCCGATGTAGGTCAACGTAGCGAAGCCGAGAGCGACCCATCTCCGAAAGGTGTTGCTCAGCTTGGTTGCCGTCCGCGTCTCTCCCCAGGCGCGGACGGACAACCTTTTAAGGCTGAGCGCCCCTGAAGCCCGATCTGAACGATGGTCCGGGAGAAGGACTGGCGATCCTTGGGACTTTCATGTGATACGACCTTATGGTCGCGAAGAGCTCAGGTGGGATTCGGCTGGCTGGTGAAGCGCTGGCGGAAGAAAACCGTGAGCAATTTGCCAGTCTTCTTGTGGCTGTTGCAGAGAACCAGGATCGCGCAGCCTTTTCCGAATTGTTCGCCTATTATGCACCTCGCGTAAAATCCTATCTCATGCGGCTCGGCTCCGATGGCGCTCAGGCCGAAGAGATAGCCCAGGACGTAATGGTTACGGTTTGGCGTAAGGCCAGCTTGTTCGACCGGCGCCAGGCATCGGTCTCCACCTGGATTTTTCGGATCGCTCGCAATCGCCGGATTGATGTCTTCCGTCGCACAAAGAAGCCGGAACTCGATCCGGAAGAGACGATGCTCTTGCCGTCCGGCGTTGATGCGCCGGACGCTGGGGTCGATGCGATGGAAACGGAAACGCGAGTTCGCGCTGCAATGAAAGAATTGCCGGAAGAGCAGCGGCAGTTGTTGAAGCTCTCATTCTACGAAGGGCTTTCGCACAGCGAAATCGCAGAGAAGTTGAATGTGCCTCTAGGCACCGTGAAATCGCGCATAAGGCTGGCTTTCCGCAGGATGAAGGCAGATTTGCACGAGGAATGATCGGACAGCGTCGGCCGCACGTATCAAGAGAAGAAATCGTTTATGGGTCACCTGTCGCGTGTCGAGATGATGAAGATAAAGTTCGGACAGCTTATGGATGAAGCGGCCAGCGCCGCTTTGGCGTCGGGAAGGGTAGGGCCCGAGCTGGGTCTTTTTGTCGACAGTCTCATGCAGATGAGGGGCATGTCCGACCTTCCCGGTGAAGCTGTCGCCGGCGCGGCGCTGGAATGCGAAGAGCCAACTGAGCTCTCACCCCACGCGCTCGACATGGCGTTTGCTGCTATCGAGCGCGGCGCGCAGCCAACAACAAGCCGCTCGCTTCGCTATCACGAACTGTCCGGCTTACCGGCAGGTTTGGTCGACGCGATCGCAACTGCCGAGCACAGCGGCGGCTGGAAACGGGCTACGCGGGGAGTAAGTCAGCTTCGACTCGATCTGTCAGGCCGGTCCAGAACGGAGCTCATACGGATTGAGGCAGGCGCGGCCGTTCCCCCGCACTCGCACAAGGGCCAGGAGCTGTCGCTATGTCTTGTCGGTGGATATTCCGACGGAACAGCAGCCTACGGGCCCGGCGATGTCTCGATCGCAGATCCCAGCGTGCGGCATCAGCCTAAGGCCGACGATGACGGCCCTTGCTTCGTGCTCTCGGTAACTGATGCCCCCTTGAATTTTTCAATACTTGACTGGCTACAGTGGTCGACACGATGAATGCCGCTCGCGCTGATATCTCTAGCGCTAACCGTCCGTGAGATGCGGCCTGACGACCGGCAATCTTTTGAGCTCCGCTGCGTATCTGAGCCCGATTTTCTTTAATCGCTCAGGGGCGAAGTCCACCTGAGCTAGCGCCATGCCTCGATCGAAAACCTCACTGTACCGCTTGATCAGGCCACCATTGAGTTCGAAGCGGCTCATTCCGTCGAAGACCACCCGCGCGCCACTCGCCTCTGGAAGCGTTGTGTCATAGCTGAACAGGTAGCTCGCATAGCCGAGCGTGTCAGATGCGAGAGGGGAAGAGAACTCCCACCGGTAGTTCGTTCCGCCCGCATAAAAATGGTCGACAGTCTCGCAGATGCCGATGCGTCCCGGCTTCGACGCACCGAAAAAATAGTCATCGTAGACGCCGTCGTCCGTGAAGAGATTTGCGAGTGCGTTGCCGTCGCGCCGCTCGATGGCTCGAGCAAATGTTTCCAGGAGCGCGAAGAAAACCATTGAGCAGTGCCCGAGTTCCCGACTTCTGGCGTCAGCGTCTGCAGCTCCTTGCTACAGATACCGCCAGCTCCAATGGTCCAGAATGACCTGAGGTGCGTATCGCTGTCATGCTGAAAACAATTCGAACGATATTTGTAGCGCTCGCAGTTACCGCTTGGGGAGCCTTGCCTGCCATGGCCACAGAAGAGCCGGTGTTCACCATTGTGAAGCGGGATGGAAGTTTTGAAATCCGCGACTACGCCCCCTTGATCGTGGCGGAAACGACCTTGACCGGAAGCGCCGAGCGCGCGCGCAATGCCGGGTTCCAGCCACTGGCAGACTATATTTTTGCCAAGGACCGCAAGGGGTCGACCATCGCGATGACTGCGCCGGTTACCCAAGCCCCGCGTGAGCAGATCGCGATGACTGCGCCGGTTACGCAACGTTCCGAAGGCGAAAGCTGGACCATCTCCTTCACCATGCCCGCCAGGTATACGATGGAGACCTTGCCGGCGCCGGCCAATCCAAATGTCAGGCTCATTCCTCAAGCTGCGCGCCGTATGGCTGTGATACGCTTCTCCGGCATGGGGTCGGCCAGCTCCATGGACAAGTCGCGCATCGAGTTACTGAATCAGGTGAAAGCGCTTGGCCTTCAGACAGTCGGCGAGCCCGTTTTTGCCTTCTATGACCCGCCGTGGACCCCGCCCTTCTTCCGGCGCAACGAGGTGATGATCGAAATAGCGCCGCACGACTGAAATGCGCGTCACAGGTTGTCGCCGATCACACTGTCGTGACCTGCGATCCAGCAGTCTTCCGCGCTCGTATCCGGGGAAACAGCGTACGTATCCGCACGAGATCGTTCGCTCCCACAATCACTCTTCGTGACACCCAAGGACCCTGAAGATGAAAATACTTCTCCCAATCGCAGCTTTCGCCGTTCTTGGCGCTGCGTGTTCCCCTGAACCTGCACCGGCGACACCGGCGCCAGCGGCAACCGTCGAGGCGCCTGCGCCTGCGCCCGTTCCGGTGGAGGCGAAGGACATCGTCGACACGGCGATTGCCGCCGGATCGTTCACGACACTTGTCGCCGCGGTCCAGGCCGCTGGTCTAGAGGCGACGCTACGCGGCGCTGGTCCGTTCACAGTGTTCGCCCCGACGGACGCTGCCTTTGCCGCTCTTCCGGCAGGGACGGTCGAGAGCCTTCTGAAACCTGAAAACAAGGACAAGCTCGTTGCAATCCTGACCTATCACGTGCTTCCAGCTGAAGTGATGTCGTCCGCGATCGGGATGCAGACGCTGGAACCTGCAACGGTTCAAGGTGCAACGGTCAAGGTTGTCGGCAGTGCTGGTGGCGTGATGATCAATGACGCGAAAGTCGTCACGGCGGATGTCGATGCTTCCAATGGCGTCATCCACGTGATCGATAAAGTGATCATGCCTCCGGCGAAGTAGCTTAACCCAGCCTAACTCCCCCCTCGCGCACGTCCCTCCCTCCGGACTGTGCGCCGGCAAGCCGCCTGCTCTCAAAGCGGGCGGCTTGTTGCGTTTGTACATTGGGTCTGAATGGGCATGGGCGCCCGATGTCGATCGCCGCGCCATCAGGTTGATTTAACTGCAGGATGCAGGGTCATCCTTGGGCGCTTGTTCACAGGCGTCTATTGATACCCGCCCGAACTGACACAGCAACCTCGGCAATAGGACGTTCCGCAGGAGTTGGACCGCCAGCGTTAATCCTGCAGAGGTATCCAGCTACCGTGTGCGCCATAGGGCACGCGTTCGGGAAGGTGGATCGTAGCTACCGGCGGCGCGGCGAAATTCTGGGCATCCAGGATAAGAAACTTTGAACGCCCACTCGTTTCGTCATGGCAGATTGTCATGACCCAGCCTTCGTCCTCACCCTCGCCGCCAGAGGCGAAGACCGGCTCGCCGCCCCGCACATTGGTTCCGAGTTCATGGGTCGCGCGCGAGCCGTCGCGAAGGTCATACTTGAAGAGTTGCGAGCCGTAGATCGGCTCTTCTGAGTTGCCTTCGCCATCGAGCGACATGAGATAGCCAAAGCGCGCATCGAGTCCGACGCGGCTTTCGTTTACGCGTCCGAAGTCGCCTGCAGCGTCATCGATCTGGTCTTCCCTCACGGCTCCGGAATCGAGATCAATCGTCCAGCGCCAGAGTCTCGCCACGTTGGAGTAGTCATTCGAATCCGCGCCAAAAGCAGAAGCCATCTTTGAGACGTGCATGATGATGCTGCTACCGGCCTCGAATGCGTTCACTGTATGAAAGACGTAGCAGGGCTCGATGGGGAACCATCGGACGTCGTTGGCGCCGCCCGAGCGCGGCATCACACCCAGCCGAGCGCCCGCTGAAGCGTCGAACTGATAGGGCATACCAGACGCGATCAGCTGCGGCTTGAACAGCAGAGGCAGGTCCATGAAGATCACGAAGTTACGGGTGATGGCAAAGTCATGCATCATGACCATGTTGGGGACCTCGATCCCTTCGATCTGCTTCAATTGTCCGTCCGCGCCGACGCGAATGTAGTGCAGGAAGGGTGGCTTGAACGCGAAATAGGAAAACGCCAACAGTTCGCCGGTTTCAGGACATACTTTCGGATGGGCAGTCATCGAGCACGTCAGCGCTCCACCGTAGTTTTCGCAGCCGAGCGTGTTGAGGTCCTGGTCGATCAGCCAAGGCCAGGAGCTTTCGTTCAGGCACAGGATCTGCTTTCCATGCAAAAGTACGTGCGTGTTGGCGGTCCCGCGTCCTAGCTCGCGCGGTGCAGTGACCGGGCGGATGACTGGGTCAGTGATGTTCGGGGTCTGGACGAACCGATTGCGATGCCACTCCGCCATTCCGTTCCTCAAGCGGATGCCGTGCACCATGCCATCACCGAGAAACCAGTGGGGCGATTTCCCCGACTTTGGGTTGGGTCCAGTACGGACGTAGGTGCCATTCAATTCCGGTGGAATCGTTCCGTCGACCTGAAGGCCTGATGAGGTCCGCTCATCAACAAGCGGCGCCCAGTTACCCCGCTGGTGCCAGGGCAAGGTCGAAGCAGTGTCTGCCATGTGTGAATCGAAGCCTCTCGTTCAAGACAATCCAGCCGGCCGCC
This sequence comes from Caulobacterales bacterium, assembly GCA_038326205.1. Lineage (GTDB taxonomy): Bacteria > Pseudomonadota > Alphaproteobacteria > Caulobacterales > Hyphomonadaceae > UBA7672. Next base: position 6,622 of record JBBQJV010000048.1, read on the forward strand.
AGAGTAGGCGCCCGCGACATTCCGGACAAGAGGACGCGAAAGCGTCGCATGGTTCGATCTACGTGCGACCCAGGAATGGAAGGACGAGCGGAAAAGTTTGCAGAGGACCCGCCTGACTACGCGACACGCCGCACTAATCGGTTTTGGTGGTAGCCTTGCTCGCAACAATTCGGCCATCAGGCGGGGATAACTGTTTCTGGATACTGGCATTCAGGATGTCGCGCAGCATCAGGATGGATGTGGGGAATTCTGGTATCAAGTCCTTTGGCGTTCCGAGGGGGTCGGTCCTCGCAAACCGGCTGACCCGCAACGCCCGGCAGCTGGCGACACTCGCATCGACGATGGATGACGTATGGACATGCAGACAGATCTACTCAGAGCCGCCTTTGAGGCCTGGGCGCCAATTACGTTCGCCTCTGCTTGGCCTCAACTGGCGGTGCTCGCTGGCTGCGTGGTGTTGGCCGCGAGTGTGAAGGCAGCGTTGAGATCGGCACAGGCAAGGCGAGAAGGGAAGTCGCTTCCCGCCGCCAGATGGCCGTCTTTTCTCATTGTTCTGTCCGGAGCAACCTGGCTTTCGTTTGTTGTCTGGACGGCCGTTGCAGACAGCGCCGAACCATTACGCTTGGCAGCGCTGATCGCCACTGCAGCAACGGGCCTCGCATTCGTCTATCGGTTCGTTGGTATCACGCCTTTGGGGCTACTGTTTGCAGCCATGTCCGTCGCCATACCTCTTGTGGCGGCTTTACATCTCTCACAGCAGGCGATCGGGGTGCTCAGCGCCGAAGGCCTCGAGTTTGGTGGAATCCGGATAACTCCTTGGTTCGCGATAAAATCGGTCGCGATCGTCGGCGGATTGTTCTGGGGCGCCCAAAGGCTCGGTGACCTGCTTGCGGCGACGATGGCGAACGAGCGCGTGCTCACGCGATCGGGCAGCGCTCTTTTCAGCAAACTTCTGCGCGCCGCATTATTTGCAGCGGCCGCCATACTCTCGTTGGCGTTTCTCGGAGTGGACACCACCGCGCTCGCTGTCTTGTCCGGCGCAATCGGGCTTGGTCTCGGATTTGGCCTTCAGAAGGTCATCTCGAACTATGTGGCTGGACTGATCCTTCTGCTCGATCGATCCATCAAGCCCGGGGACGTAATCGAGCTCGATTTCGGGACTGGGCCGGTACGAGGCGAGGTAACGCAACTGGCGGGCCGCTTCACCGCAATCACGCTGCGAACGGGCACAGAAACGCTTATCCCGAACGAATTTCTGATCTCGACCGCAGTGAACAACTGGTCGCATTCTTCTCGCAACGTGCAAGTGAGGTTGCCAGTTGGAGTTGCTTACTCAACAGATGTTGAAAAAGCGATTGAGCTTGCCACAAGTGCGGCCGCTCGAGCGCCCCGTGTCCTTCCGCACCCGAACCCGGTTTGTCTGATTGTCGGGTTTGGCGATTCTTCGGTTGAGCTGGAGGTACGTTTCTGGATTTCCGATTCTGAGCGCGGCGTAAAAAATGTGTCGAGTGGAGTGTACCTGGAAGTCTGGAAAAGCTTTCGGGCAAATGGTGTCGAGATTCCATTTCCTCAGCGTGATCTCCACATTCGTTCCTCTGTCGAGGTGCCGCTTCGCAATGCCGAGTCAAAGGGATCAGCTGAGCAAGGGTGACGGGCAGTGGTCGGCTTATCACATCGCGCACGGATAAGTTATCGTCGACTGCTGCTTCTCGCGATCGCAGGTCTATGCTGGGTTGAACTCGATTACTGCGCTGTACGCTCAGCCAGGCGGCCACCGGCGAGGATGCCGGACATCGAGTAATTGGCTTCGTGACAGGCGTATTCGTAGCTCGGGGCGTCGGTGGCGTAGAACACCATCTCCGCTTTCCACGTTTGCGAATAGATCGCCGGGTCGGTGACCTCGAAACGGTAGAGCAGTTGTGTGTCGGAGATGCGGGTCAGTCGCTCCGTGATCTTTGCGTCATTCGAGATGTAGAGCGACTGACCGTAATAGATGCGCATCGATTCCTGCGGATGCATGTTGGTCGTCTCAATGACGAGTGTATCGCCCTCCCAATGACCGACGGGATCGCCCATCCATTTGAACATTTGCTGCGGCAGGTGCTGTGACCCGATGCGGACGATGCGGGCGTCGTGGATCATTTCCGAATAGAGCACCACACTGTCGGGCGTTTGCACGAACTGGTAGCTGTTGTTGTAGGACACGTTCAGCATCGGTGGGCCGCCTGACGAGCCGAATCCGAGCAGGCAGCGTTCGCCCAACGAGCGGAGTTCCGGGTCGGATGTGGCGTTGCGCTGCTGGCTGAAGTTGTCAGCGAAAATCTTGCGTCCAGCGGCTGTGTAGGGAAGTTTTCCATCTGGCGGATCAATGATCCAGGATGAGCGATAAGCGCCGTTGATCTTCGCGAACGACGTTCCCGTATCGATCCAGAAGGCGTTGTAACCACCGACGTCGCGGCCGGCTGCCGGAGCGGCAGCGGACGGGTCGGTGGGCGCGGAGTCTTCGGCGGCGGCAGCGTTACGCAGTTGTGCGGCGCGTCGGGCGTCGGCCTCGGACACCGTCAGATCCGACAGATCGCGAGGGCGTTCGAGGACGGTGAGGCTGGTATTGGTCCAGTGGCCCTCAAGGACGGGATGGCCCTGCGGGGTTCGCTCTGGTTCGTAGCCCTGGCCGTCAGACTGTGCGTACGACAGGGCGGCGGATGCGGACAGCGTGGCGATGATCGCGATGTTGGCAAAAGTGGACAGTCGCATGACTTCCTCCCAGTGACGCCAGGTGTTCCGGCCGCTTGTGGCGTGGCGCGACGCCAAGTGCACCAGTGTTGTTGTTAGCCGCAATCTCCGGCACGCCCAACCCCGTTGAGATAGTGCTGGAAAAGGTCCGTGTGGCGGAGGTGGTGGCGATCAAAAAACGTCTGAAGGCCGCGCCGGAGGTGCAGCAGGTATACAACGTGACGGGCGACGTCGATCTCATGCTCGTCGTGCTCGCGCGTGACGTGAAGCATTTTGAAGAAATTTCGCGCAGTCTGTTTTCCGCTGACCCTCACGTTCGACGCTATCGCACCAGCCTTGTTATGGATCGCGTCAAGACAGGTCAGACGATTACACTCGAAACAGAGATCCCGATAGTCAAGCGCCAACCGGGCCGCCGCTGAAACGTCCGACGGAAACGTTCATTCGTGGCGATTTCGGCGGCTCAGCATGCTGTCTCTTGCTTCGCGCGGTTGGACGCATGTTTGAAACATCCGACTGGCCGCTATTGGCGGTGAGCCCGCCTGATAGGGCAGGCAGCCCGGAACGCAAGATCAGGCAGGACCCCCCGACTGTAACATAAAAAATTCGATGGGAAGAAACCTCCACGCGCCGACGGTGTTTCGATTTATCCAAAGCTGACTATCCTGACCGCTGTTGTTGCAGCAGGGTTTGTGGGGCGATCGGGATAGGCGACGTAACCAGCGCCCGGTAGGCGCGCCAGGAAGCAAGGCCGAGCCACGGGATCGTCACGATCAGCGCAATGAAACACGTCGCAACCGAAAGCAGGATTATCGCGGCGATGATGGCTGCCCAGACGATCATCGGAATAGTGTTGCGCACCACGCAGCGGACGCTGGTGACTGTCGCCACGAAGATATCGTGGCGGGGATCGAGAAGCATCGGCGCGCTGACAACCACGAACGAGAACACGACCCATGCAAGTGCACCACCGATGGCCGTGCCCCAGGTGAGCATGATGTGGCCGGCGGGTGTTGAGATCGCAAAGACAATGAAGGCGTCTGGCGAGCGGTCGAGCCGATTTGTCGCGAGGCCGACCGTGACCAGGGCCAACTCTATCCAGATGGCGAACATTATCAGCAGAGCCAGGCCGAGTAACGCCACGTCGCGCCGGAAAGCGGATCGCACCAGCGCAACCTGTCCCAGTGTCGGTCGCTTGCCGTGTTCGAGCAGCCGGCCGCCCTCATAAACGCCCATGGCCAACATCGGAGCAATGAATACAAAACCTGCGGCAAGGGTGAAGGACCACAAGGCAACGCCCGTCAGGGCGACGCCTAGAACAATACCGCCACTGAGTAGAGCGACAACAAAGCCGTAGCAAAGGAAGACGGTCGGCGCTTGCCAGAGGTCACCCCATCCACCTGCTAGCCAGCCCAGAGGCGCCGTCACGCTGATCGCGTTCACGGCTGGCAGCTTGGCTCCCTCGTCCAATGTCCGCTCCTCCCTTGAGCCATCATAGTACACCCGGTGATCTGCCGATCTGTGCTGAAAAGGTCGACGTGATTGGCTGGTTCGACGTGGGGCCAACCACAAAGCTATCCAGTCGACGTGACCAGTGCGCGACTTCGGATCTCGATATCGTTTTTTACTTCTAGCCCGAACACCTGACGCCCCTTGCTGACTGGCCTTCAATTGCAGGGCCATAGTTGGGACAAGACATCGCGGCGAGTGTGGGCGCGCAACGAGGCGGCCGACCGCTCACCTTGAGACCAAACGGGCAAATGGTGCTGCTACAATTGCGCGAACCGCGCTGATGCACGAAGTCGATCACCGATGAGTTGCATGAGAGGCAGCGCATGATTGAGTTGACGGGGTTGCGGCGACTGACAGCAGCAACAGACAGGCCGTGCGCCCTGAAGTCCCACCCCTTGGCTTCAGACCATACCTGAAGCAATCCCGAACGACCGCAATTGCAACAGCGCGTCGTATAACAGTCCCAGGCGTGGCGCATGGCCAACTCCACCGTTGACCACATTGTTGGCGGGATTGGCCCCAAGGTGGTTTGATCTTGATCAAACATCGTCGACATCTCGTGCGCGAGTGCTGACAGGTTAGGTCCAATAACGACGAAATTCGGCGTGCGGACCCCAGCAGACGCCGGGGACAGGCGGCGCATTTCCGAACTCAACTTCCCAGCTTGCCCTTCGGCGTCGCCCGATGCTTCTCGCATTCGGCGCGGAGGTCGTATGGCGCGGCATCGGCGCCGTCGGGACATTTCGGCGAGGCCGGCCAGTTAACGTCAGGCAGGATCAGGCCGCGACATCGGTAGCCGACTTCAGTCTTTGGCGAGGTTGTGTCTGACACGAGAGCAGCATGGAACGGAAAAGTCTGGAAGGGCTCGCGTTCGCAGATGCATCAAGGGCGAAATCGAGCGGAGACGTGTGCCGAGTGGCGATATCGCGTCGGCAAGTTATCTTGTCAGCACCCAGTGTACCCCTTGTTGCAGATTTAATCTGAAAGTCCCACCACCAGCGCCTCGACCGGAACGTTGAGCTTGTAGATAAAACCGTCGCGTCCATAGTCGAGTTCAACCTCGCCCTTGAGCTGTTGACCCAGCGAAGTGATCATTCGGGTGCCGAAGCCCTTGCGCGTCGGCCCGGTCACGGGAGGTCCACCGGACTCGATCCAATCCAGCTGAAAGCGCCCCCCCTGCATACGCCATGAAAGATGAACCTGCCCATCTGGGAGAGACAACGCTCCGAACTTTGTTGTGTTGGTGCACAGCTCGTTCAGGGTCATCGCGAATGCGATCACGGAACTCGACGCGATCCGGATGTGCTCGCCGGAAATGATAAAGCGGCCACCACCCTGATCGAATGGTTCGATCGCACTCCGAACGATGCTGTCGATCGTGGCATTCTCCCAACTCGACCGGGTGAGTAGATCGTGGGCGCGCGCCAAAGCCGCAAGGCGCCCATCGATCGCTGACCTGGCATGGGTCATACTGGTCGCCGTGCGCAGGCTTTGATCGGTAATCGCGGCAACGGTCGCGAGCATATTCTTGATGCGGTGATGCAATTCCGCGTGGATCAGGTTCTGCAGCTTATCGGCGGCATCGCGTTCCTCGGCCTCGATCCCTGACTGGATCAGCAAAGCCTTGGCGTCTATGCCGGCCTGCTCCAGCGCCAGCTTGAGACTGTCATTCTCGGTAGTGAGGGCGTCCTGGAACGGCTGGTTCTCGTCGATGATGAGCTGCTGCTTTTCCGTATCGAGCACGGTCTGCAAGAGCAGGGCCTTGGCGTGGGCGCCCGCCTGCTGAAGCTGGTAACGGAGTTCCCTGTTTTGTTTAGTCAGCGAGCCGTTCTCGGCGGACATTGAAGGCAGCACCTCCAACGCACCCTTGCCGACCATATCCTGGAGCTCCAGAACCATCTGCGAGATCTCAAGTGGCTTGGGGAAGAACTTGGCATCGTCCGGCTTGTCTGCGTCGGTGACCGCGATCTGTCCGGACACCAGCATGATCTTGATGTGTGGCCAGCGGGCATGGGTTAAATGGGCGAGTTTCAGCCCGTCCATGCTTCCCGGCATCTGGATGTCGGTGAACAGAACGGATATATCGGCGCGCGATTCAAGAATCCTGATGGCTTCATCGGCGTTTATCGCCTCGAGTGACTCGAATCCCGCATCCTGAACTATGTCGACGGCCCGCATCCGCAGCATCAACTCGTCCTCGACGACCAAGACGACCGACGGAGAGTCATCAGGTTTCATCGCCATTTCCTTGGGCGCCCTTTTTGCCAACAACAGCTATGAAATGACGCCTCTCGGTGGGCTCGCGCAAACGAACTGTCAAGCTAAGCCCATAACTCGCGCGGGGGTCCTGCTTTGCTTGGTCTGTCACCCCGTGGCAGGAGGAGATCTGCCATATTAGTCTACGCAACCTCGAGCGCGTCGATTGATGAATTGGGGGAGACGAGCATCCGCCGAACTTGGCCAACAGGCAGTTTTTTGGTGATCGCCCGACTATTAAGGGCAAGGGATCGGAACGGCCGGACTAAAGCAAACTCGCCGGCCGTAACAAAGTTGGGGCGCGGGGTCAGGCGCTATAACTTCTTGATCGGCTTAGTGTCGTGTTCTTGCGAGCGCGACCCGCTTTGCAAAAACTGGCGCGCTAGATAACCGGCACGCACCGGGCGCCGTGTCGCGTCCCTACTGGACTGACCGCGCTCCCTCGGATCCGGCTTCGATTGCCGCAAGGCACTCCAGGATATCGTCCCAGGCTGCGAGCGCTTCTGTGTCCCCGACTGCCGCATACTCGGCCGCGCGCATGACAGCTATCACCTCTGCATCGCCGCCGTACTGGCCAATCAGCGCTAAAGCGGTTGATCTGGTTTGGAAATCAAAGTCCCGTTTCAAATCTACCTCCGTTCGAGCCTATCGGATCAATAACAGCATTTCCGAGCATATTCAGCGCCAGTTTCGGGCGCCGATTGTCACGACAAACGCCCTGGTTTCTGGCGTGATGGCCTGTGGGATATCGTCCGCGGCGGGCTTTTCGAAGGGCTGTCATTCCCTCTCGATCGACCTCGTTCAGGAGGCTGTGACAGGGCGCCGCATAGATCTGCTTGATCTCGCGCGTTGTCGCCTGCGTACCAATGGCAGTGGAAAATTCGCCACCGCGCCGAGTCCAGCCCCCCTTCCGGACTTGACGCTGTTTGACCGACGCTGCGTCCAGCCCCAAGCGACCGGCGTCGGTCACTTTTTGCCTGATCGACGTCAACTCCTGAGCGCTGGTGCTGCAGTGAACGACGATACCTCCAATTCCCGTGGACGCCCGGTGCCGCGCGGGCGGTTTTCGCGGTTCGGTCAGTTCGGGCGATTGGCTGGCGGAATTGCCGGCGGGATGATTGCAGAAGGCGCACGTCGGCTGGCCGACGGCGAGCTGCCTCGCCTGCGCGACATGTTGCTGACCCCGGGCAATGTCGGGAAGTTCGCGGATCGCCTGTCGCATCTGCGCGGCGCAGCGATGAAACTCGGCCAGATGATCTCGATGGATGCCGGCGACCTGCTGCCTATCGAGCTTGCCGAGATCATGGGGCGCCTGCGCGATAGCGCTCATCCTATGCCGCCAGCTCAGCTACAGCAGGTGCTTGCTCGGCAATGGGGCAACGATTGGCCTACGCGGTTCCAGCGCTTCGAACCCTCGCCAATCGCTGCTGCATCGATTGGACAGGTCCACCGCGCGATCACTCGCGACGGACGCGAACTGGCGATCAAGGTGCAGTATCCGGGGATCAGAGAGAGTATCGATGCCGATGTCGACAATGTCGCGCTTCTCTTGAGGATTTCGGGCGTGCTGCCGCCTGGCCTCGATATCGCGCCGCTGATGGCAGAGGCCAAGCGCCAGCTTGCCGAGGAAGCAGACTATGAGCGCGAAGGCGCCCAGATGATGTTGTTCGGAAAACTGCTAGCCGATACGCCGGAAGTCGTCGTGCCAGTGCTCGACCGCGAGTTTACCACCGACCGCGTGCTGGCGATGACGTTTCTCGCGGGCAGGCCGATCGAGACGCTGGAAAGCGCGCCGCAAGTGGTTCGCGACGCGGCGATGCGCACGCTGATCGAGCTTGTTCTACGCGAGCTCTTCGAATTTGGAGTGATGCAGACCGATCCGAATTTCGCCAATTATAGGGTGCAGCCGGACACTGGCAGGCTCGTACTGCTCGATTTCGGCGCGGCGCGGACGGTCGAGCGCGCAACGGCGCAGGGCTATTGGCGCTTGCTCGCAGCTGCCATGGATGGCGACAGAGACGCTTTACGCGATGGTGCGGTCGCGGCCGGCTTTCTGGGCGCCAATACGGTCGCCCGCAATGGCGCACGTATTGGCCGCATGATCGACGTAGTCCTGGGCGAACTCAATCGTCCCGGTCCGTTCGATTTCGGAGATCGGCGCTTCGTTGCCGCGCTACGCGATGAAGGGATGGAAGTCGCGTCGGACAGGGCGAGCTGGCATGTGCCGCCGGCTGACATCCTTTTTGTTCAACGCAAAATCAGCGGCACCGCCCTGCTTGCGGCGCGGCTCAAGGCGCGCGTCGATGTGAGGACGATGGTTGAGCGCTGGCGCAACGTAGTGTGATCCTGCGTGAGGTCTCGGCGTTGATCGGCACGCGGCCGATTTGATTACATTTAGCCTGGCCGCGTCCATCGACGGTGTCGTTTCACAGGCCAGGAATGCAGGTGACAGACCTCGCAACGCAGACCGCCCGGAACTGAACAATTCTGCGGGCTTGCGCACATCATCATGCCTTAGCGGCCAAGACATTCTTGACGCTCAAGCACCATTTTCAAGGAAGGCAAGCGCGGCTGCGGTCATGTACCGCCTTCGCGCTTAGGCGCCCCAGACATCGTCGTAGCGTGCCGTCCCGTCTGCGGCCGGATGATCGCGATAGGTCTTTGAATAAGTCGCCTTGCTGGCATTGCGAAAAGCGAGCCATGTCAGAACAGCGCCTAGCGGGATCAATACGTGTGCGGCGAGCAGTACGCCGTACCAGGCCCACGCACCAAGGCTCGCGGTGAAGATCAAGGTCCACATCACACTGAGCCCGAGCATCAGCTGGAACTTCTGCGCCGGCGGCAGTCTGGCGAGCGGATTGTGGTCGGGGCTCATGATCATCGTGTAAGCGTGCATCACAAATTTCCTTGGCTACAATCCTACTACGTCGCGGTGCGCGGAATGGATCGTGAGGATGGCCAAAAAGCGCACGCCGAGCGTCGAAGCGGAATAAACAGTGCCGAGCACCTTCCACGTCGTACAGACGTGAGGCGGGTCAAAACCGTTGGTTATCTGACCCCGTGGGCTAACGTCATTTGCCGAACATGAGCGGGGGCACGCGCGTCGCGCCCACGTCTCAAGCGCGCAAAGCTCCCGGCGCAAATCGCGTGATGCTATGCCTCGCAGCAGGTCCGACAGGCATACTTCAGCGTATGCCTGTCAGCGATACCTTATCCAGTCGAGCCGACGACAAGCTCATAGCGGCAAACCTGAGGTTCAACATGGCGCGTGTCTTGATAATCGGAGCGAGCAAGGGCATCGGCCTGAAAACGACCCGACAAGCGCTCGCGGCCGGGCACGAAGTTCGCGCGCTGGCTCGATCAGCGTCTGGGATGGCGATTTCAAATCCGAAGCTCGAGAAAGTTCAAGGCGACGCACTGAGCAGCCAGGACGTCAAGGCTGCGCTCGAGGGAGTTGACGTCGTGATACAAACCCTTGGTGTGAGCCTGGGCGCTTTGTTCGGGCCCATCAGTCTCTTCTCCGAGGCGACCCGTGTTCTCATTCCCGAGATGACGGCTCAGGGTGTCAAGCGTCTGATCTGCGTGACGGGTTTCGGAGCAGGCGATAGCCGCGCCAGCATAAGCCCTCTGCAGCGTGTCCCTTTCCAAGCCGTGTTTGGCCGCGCCTATATTGACAAGAGCATGCAGGAGCGCCTGATAAAACAAAGCTCGCTCGATTGGACAATCGCAAGACCCGGCGTGCTGACCAACGGCCCGCTGACGGGACGCTACAATATTTTCGACAAATCCTCTCAGTGGCGAAACGGGATCATCTCGCGCTCAGATGTCGCCGATTTTCTTGTCCGCCAGATCGGGGACCGGACTTACGTCCGTGAGGCGCCCGTTCTGGTGAATTGAAGGGCCAATCTTCCGGAGAGATCAGTTTGCAGACGGAGCTTTTTCAGTCGATGTTCAAGTTGACAGCGCCGAGAAATCGGTGGCTTGCGCTTATTTGAAAACGACTGGCCCGTCATCCGGCCACAAGAGTCCGAAGGAGAATGCGCTCCACGGTCCATCCACCGAAAGCATCTGCAAGCGCGCGCCAGCGCTGCTCTGCATGACGACGCCTGTCGAGTTCTTGCCGCGTTTGACTTGCCGCGACGCGCAGAATGGAAGGGTGAGCCGTCTCCTCTTTTTGTCTACGAAATCCCCTGATCAGTTAGAAGCGGTCGCCAGCAATTTCAACCGAGGGGAGAGTGTCCGCCTCGGCGACATGGGGCGAAATGCTTTGCGCTCGAAATTGTGACCGTTCTTGCTAGGGCCTGAGGCGAACAATCTTGCAAACTGCGCGCAGACGGGATTGGCTGTAAAGTGGACCGTTCACAAGTGGGCAACGGTTGGCCGGTATGTCTTGAACCATGATCGTCGTGCATCAACTCTTTGCAGCCATCTTGGCTGCCTCGCTTGTGTGGACCAGCTCTGCCGGGGCCGTGCAAGCGCATACGCATGAAATCGATGGGGATCACGGATCGGCCATTCATGCCGTCGCGCTGCATGCTGATGCCGGCCATCACGCCGCCGCTGGTGAGCATGATCATGATCGCCACAATGCAGCCATTGATGATGACGCGGACAGTACTCAGCCGGATCATGAGCAGCATGAGAAGGGTGTTTTCCACGCCCACTCGCTTTGTCTCGTGGCGCTCGAGGCCTCCTATCCTTTGCTAAGCTGCGTACTTGCGGTTCATTCTGTCGAACCTTCAACGCTGGTTGTGCGGTTTCATACCCGAAGCGTCACACCGGCTGACCGACCTCCGCGAACCTTCCTCTGATCCAGACATCCGCGTCCGCTTTGCAGCGGATGCCCTGCGTTTGAGACAGAGGAGCCAACCTTGTCATTCCAATTTGGCGCGGCCCGTTCAGGGTTCGCATGCCTTGTCGCCATCACAGCGGCAGGGGGAGCGTATGCGCAGATACCAGCGCAACAATCGCTAACGCTGCAAGACGCGTTCGCGCGCGCCTTGGCTGATGCGCCAGCGATGAAGGCTGCCGATCAGGCGCGGATTGGCGCCGAAGCGGGTGTACGCCAGGCGGATCGTTCGCCGAACCCGACGCTCGACATCACAGCTGAGAACCTCTTCGGTAGCGGTATCTATTCCGGGATCGATCGGGCCGAGACGACGTTCGCGATGAGCCAGCGCCTGGAATGGGGCGATGACCGGCGGTCGCGGACGAGCCTCGCCTCGGCGGACATCGGCATCGCGCGAGCAAATGCTGAACTACAGAAGTATGATCTCCTGTTTGAGGTTGCGCTTGCTTATCTTGCGATACAGAAGGCCGACGCTGATCTCCAAGTCGCGCAAGAGCGCGCGGGTGTAGCTCGTGAGATCGTCGTTACCGTCCAGCGGCGCGTGGATGCCGCACGTGATCCGCTGATGGCAGGCGCCAAAGCGCAGACTGTCCTGGCTGATGCCGAGATCGCGGCTCAGAGCGCCCGTCACGTAGGCGAGGCCGCCAAAGCGCGGCTTGCCAGCTTTTGGGGTGGCGATACCGCGTTTTCTGTGGACGTCGAAAGCTTTGGTCTTGCTGTGGCGATGCCTCCGTCAGCCCCGCAGGCGGCGCCGGAAATAGCGTTGGCTGAGGCCGAAGCTGGTAGGGCAACGGCAGTGATGGATGTCGAGCGAGCCCGCGCTGTGCAGGACCCAACCATTTCAGCTGGCTTCCGATACTTCCATGAATACAGCGAAGTCGCGCTGGTGGTCGGCTTTTCCATCCCGCTAGGCTTGTCTGACCACAACGAAGGAGCGATTGCCCGCGCTCAAGCGGACCGTTCCCGCCTGCGCTTCGAGGGTGAAGCTCTTCGTCGGAACATCGAGCGGGAAGCGGGCACGGCTCGCGCGCAGATGGAGATTGCAAGAGCCGAGGTCGAAGCCATTGATGCGCGCCTTCTACCTTCAGCTGAGCAGGCTCTTGCCTATGCGCGTGAAGGCTACGCCGCCGGCGGCTTCTCCTATCTCGATGTGCTGGATGCCCAGCGTCTTGTCGTGAATGCCCGCCTTCAGCGCAACTCAGCTCTCCATTCCTTTCACCGCGCCCGTGTCGCGCTCGCCCGCTTGACGGGCGCTTACGCCGAAGGATCGGCACAATGAGGTTCTCCATGTCTTTGCGAAATCTGAAGCGAGGGGTCGGCGTGGCAGTTGCGATGACGCTGCTAGGACTTTCAGGATGCGGTAATCCGGCGCCGCCAGAAGCAGCTCACGGAGAAGCCGCCGCCGCCGAATACGAGCGCGGGCCGCACAGAGGGCGCATGCTTCGCGAAGGTGACCTAGCTATCGAGATGACGATATTCGAGGACGGCGTTCCCCCGGAGTTTCACGTCTACGCCTACAAGGCTGACAAACCACTGCCTCCAGCTGAGGTTCAGCTGCAAGTCACGCTCGGCAGACTGGGTGGCGAACAGAAAACCTTCCGCTTCGCACCGCTCAGTGACTATCTCAAGGGCGATGGCGTCGTGACCGAACCGCACTCGTTCGATGTGACTGTAGCGGCCACACACGCTGGTAAGCAGCATCAATGGCGTTATGCGTCCTATGAAGGGCGCACCACAATCGAGCAACCGCAGGCCGACGCCGCGGGTGTCAAAGTCGAGCCCGCTGGGCCTGCCAAAATCGACGAGATCGTCACGCTGTCTGGCCGGGTCGAGCTTCAGCCGCAGGGAAAAGCGGAAGTTCGTGCGTGGTATCCGGGGCGCATCATGTCCATGACCAAGGTGATTGGGCAGCAGGTACGGAAGGGCGAGATCGTTGCGACAGTGACGTCCAGCGAGAGCCTTCAGACCTATGCCATTCCTGCACCCATCTCCGGGGTAATCATGGAACGAGGCGTCAACGTTGGTGACGTCGCCGGAAGCAGCTCACTCTATGTGATCGCGGACACAACCAAGGTTCATGCCGAGTTCTACATCTATCCACGCGATGCAGAACGGCTACGAGCGGGGCAGCCTGTGGTCATTAGCAACTTGCGGGGCGATCACAGTGTCACGGCAGACATAGAGGCGATCCTGCCGACTGCCGACATGCTGACGCAGACTGTCGTGGCGCATGTAGATTTGCCAAACCCCGACGGGCTGATGTGGCGCCCGGGCCAAGCTGTTAGCGGCAATGTCTCGGTTGCGGCGGTGGAGGCGCCGCTGGCTGTTCGCACGCAGGCCCTACAGCGTTTCCGTGACTTTACGGTGGTCTTCGCCCGCGTAGGCGAGACGTATGAAGTCCGTATGCTTGAACTGGGTCGCCAGTCCCCCGAATGGACAGAAGTGCTGGGCGGCATCAAGCCCGGCGAAGTCTATGTGAGCGAGAACGCCTTCCTCATCCGCGCGGACGTCGAGAAGTCCGGCGCCAGCCACGATCACTAGGGGTCAGCGCCATGCTTGAGCGGATCATACATCTCTCTATCCGGTTTCGATGGGTCGTGCTCGGTGCTGTACTTGCGCTGGGTGCGTTGGGCGTCTGGAGCTTTCAACGTCTACCTATCGACGCGACGCCGGACATCACCAACGTCCAGGTTCAGATCAACTCCGAGGCGGCGGGCTATTCGCCGCTTGAGGCCGAACAGCGGATCACTTTCCCGATTGAGACGGCTATCGCTGGACTACCGCGTCTGGACTACACGCGCTCGGTCTCGCGCTATGGGCTGTCACAGGTCACGGTCGTGTTCGAGGATGGAACCGACATCTATTTTGCGCGCCAGCTCGTCAATGAAAGGCTGCAGGCGGCACGTAGTCAGTTGCCAGAAGGCGTCGAGCCGAAGATGGGGCCGATTGCGACCGGCCTCGGCGAAATCTTCATGTACACGGTAGAGGCCCGAGAGGGTGCGACGAAGCCGGACGGCTCTGCCTATTCGTCAGAAGACCTACGAACATTGCAGGACTGGGTCATTCGCCCGCAGCTGCTCGGCACGAAAGGCGTCACCGAGGTCAACACTATTGGCGGATTTGCGCGCCAGTACCATGTCACCCCTTGGCCAGACAGGCTCGCGGCTGCGGGGCTCTCAATCAATGACGTCGTCGAAGCCATCGAACGCAATAACAGCAATCGCGGTGCGGGCTACGTGGAGCGGTACGGTGAGCAGCTCTTACTTAGATCGCAGGGGCAGGCCGACGGTCTGGATCACCTCGAAAGCATTGTAGTCGCCAATCGAAATGGCGTGCCCCTGCGCGTGGCAGACGTGGCCGACGTCGGAATGGGTGAGGAGCTTCGCACAGGCGCCGCTACAGAGGACGGCAAGGAGGTCGTGCTGGGCACAGTCTTCATGTTGGTCGGCGAGAACAGCCGGGAGGTCTCACAGGCAACTGCCGTCCGGCTCGCCGAAGCCGCCAAAGCCTTGCCGTCCGGTGTGGTGGCCGAACCGATCTATGACCGAACCGAGCTTGTTGATCGCACCATCGAGACGGTTGAAACGAACCTCGTGGAAGGTGCACTGCTGGTTATCGCCGTGCTGTTCCTGCTGCTCGGGAATTTCCGTGCTGCGCTGATCACGGCAATGGTCATTCCGCTGTCCATGCTGCTCACCATCACTGGGATGGTTCAGAACAAGGTATCCGGAAACCTGATGAGCCTCGGTGCGCTCGATTTCGGTTTGATCGTCGATGGTGCTGTCATCATCGTAGAGAACTGCTTGCGGCGGTTCGGCGCCGAACAGCACAAGCTGGGCCGGCTGCTGACGCGGGACGAGCGGTTCGCGACGGCTGAAAGCGCAGCGGCGGAGGTAATCAAGCCGTCGATCTTCGGCGTGCTCATCATCACCCTGGTCTATGTGCCGATCTTCGCTCTATCGGGCGTCGAAGGTAAGATGTTCCATCCGATGGCGTTTACTGTCGTGTTTGCACTTACGGCGTCGCTAATTCTCTCGCTCACATTCGTGCCCGCAGCTGTGGCGTTGTTTGTCACGGGTAAGGTGTCCGAGAAAGACAGCCCGGTGATGCGGGGCGCACGGTGGGCCTATCGGCCTGCCTTGGACTGGGCGTTGCGCATGCGCGGCGTAGTTGTGGCTATAGCTGTTGTACTGGTTGCTCTGGCTGCGTTTGCAGCCTCGCGCATGGGATCGGAGTTCATTCCCAACCTGGATGAGGGCGACATCGCGCTTCACGCGTTGCGCATCCCGGGCACATCACTCACGCAAGCAGTCAAGATGCAGGAGAGCCTAGAGAAGCGTATCAGCGAAATCCCGGAGGTCGAGCGAGTTGTCGGCAAGATCGGCACAGCTGACATCGCTACCGATCCAATGCCGCCAAGCGTTGCCGACACGTTTGTCCTACTCAAGCCGCGAGAGGAGTGGCCAGATCCACGAAAGCCGAGAGCCCAGCTCATCTCCGAACTTGAGACTGCTGTCCGACGCATTCCCGGCAATAACTACGAGTTTACGCAACCCATCCAGATGCGGTTCAACGAGCTGATCTCGGGCGTGCGATCAGACGTAGCCGTCAAGGTGTTTGGTGACGATCTCGACCAACTGCTTGCGCTTGGCGATGAAGTTGAAACCGTGCTCGCGGATGTACCCGGGGCGCAAGACGTGAAGGTGGAGCAGATCACCGGTCTTCCGGTGTTGCAGATCACGCCCAATCGCGAGGCACTCACGCGCATGGGGCTCAACGTCGAGGACGTGCAGAACGTGATCGGCGCGTCCTTCGGCGGCGCCAACGCGGGTCAGATTTTCGAAGGCGATCGGCGTTTCGATATTGTTGTAAGGTTGCCGGAGCAGCTTCGTACGAATGTCGATAGTATCGGGCAGCTCCGCATTCCTCTGCCTGAGAGGGGAGGCGACCTCCGCAGCTTCGTTCCGCTGCAGGAAGTGGCGGACATTGAGCTTTCCATTGGCAACAACCAGATCAGTCGCGAGAATGGCAAGCGGCGCGTCGTCGTTACGGCAAATGTGCGTGGACGCGATTTGGGGTCGTTCGTCAGTGAGGCTCAGGCTCGGGTCGCATCGGAAGTGGAGATTCCTGCGGGCTACTGGATTGGCTATGGCGGCACTTTCGAGCAGCTGATCTCGGGCGCACAGCGGCTTGCCCTGGTTGTACCTGCGGCGCTGCTGCTGATCTTAGGCCTGCTGTTTGCTTTGTTCAGGTCAGTTCGAGATACTCTCATCGTGTTCTCGGGCGTGCCTCTGGCGCTCACTGGCGGCATCGCAGCACTTCTGCTCCGTGATCTGCCACTGTCAATTTCGGCGGGCGTGGGGTTCATCGCGCTGTCTGGCGTGGCTGTGCTCAACGGTGTTGTGATGCTGACCTTCATCCGCTCTCTGCGCGAGGAAGGCCGCACGCTGGATGAGGCCATTCACGAAGGCGCGTTGACGAGGCTACGACCGGTGCTCATGACTGCGCTTGTGGCCAGTCTAGGTTTCATCCCGATGGCGTTCAATGTGGGCGCCGGCGCCGAAGTGCAGCGGCCCCTTGCAACAGTCGTGATCGGCGGGATTATCTCGTCGACGATCCTGACGCTTTTGATATTGCCTGCACTCTACAGGCTCGTTCACCGGGCAAGGCCGACAGAGCCCACGCCTGCAGAGCTTTCACCGGCTTATGCCCCCTCAAGTTAAGGCGATCACCTCTGATGCTCTCAATGCGACGAACGTCTTTTTCGCTGCTGCTTGTCGCTGCTGCCGTTGTGCTTCTTGTTCTGGCCCTCGGCGCAGGCCCTGCATTCGCGCACGGCGTTGAAGCGGGCGACAAGGGCTACATACAGGAAACTTCCGGCATCGTGTTCTGGCCCTTCGTCTATCTCGGCGCCAAGCACATGGTGACGGGGTATGACCACCTGCTGTTCCTGTTCGGTGTGATCTTCTTTCTCTACAAGATGAAGGACATCGGCATTTACGTGACGATGTTCGCCATCGGTCACTCGGCGACCCTGTTGTTTGGCGTGCTCACCAATGTCAGCGTCAGCTCGTATCTGGTGGACGCCATCATCGGCCTGTCGGTGGTCTATAAGGCTCTCGACAACATGGGCGCTTATCAGCGGTGGTTTGGCTTCCAGCCCAATACAAAGGCGGCCACGCTAGTCTTCGGGTTGTTCCACGGCTTTGGTCTTGCGACCAAGCTACAGGACTTCCAGATGTCGCTGGATGGTCTGGTCGCAAACCTGATTGCGTTCAACATCGGCGTCGAGCTAGGGCAGCTGCTGGCGCTCGGCGCTATCCTGATCGCGATGGGGTTCTGGCGAAGAACACCGAGCTTCTGGAAGCATGCCTATCTCGCCAACGTGGTCCTGATGACCCTCGGTTTCGTCCTGGCGGGCTATCAGCTCGTCGGCTACTTCGTCGCCTGATCGGAGACATTCCATGTTCAATGCCAAAAAGCCCGATACCTCTGAACTTCCCTCCAGCGGGCAGCTGCTCAAATCGACAGGTATCGCTGCCGTGATTGCGAGCGTGTTGCTCGTCACAACCGTTTTGCCTGCCGAATACGGTGTCGATCCGACCGGCGCCGGTTCACTGCTCGGCTTGACCGAGATGGGGCGGATCAAGATGTCGCTTGCCGAAGAAGCGAAAGTTGACGGCGCCGCCTTGGCGCCTCCGGCCATTCTGGGGCCAGACGCGGCTCTTCTTGATAGTCATGCGCCGATAGCCGAGCCTGCACCTGAGGGGCCAGCCCCCGCCACACCAGCGCCGTCTGCATCGTCAGCGAAGCCTGCAGCTGCTGCATCGTCTGCTCCTCAAGCCGCTACCGCCGCGTCAGACGAAAGTGTGTTCACGCTTGCGCCCAACGAGGGCTTCGAGGTCAAGCTGGTGATGAAGAAAGGGGGCAAGGCCGCCTTCCTCTGGTTCACCGATGGCTCAGGCGTGAACTATGACACGCATGGCGACGGCGCTGGGGTCAACTACCATGGCTATGCTAAAGGCACGAACACACCGCGCCTCGAAGGTGAACTGGTTGCCGCCTTCGACGGAAATCATGGCTGGTTCTGGCGCAATCGCACAGACGCAGACGTCAAGATCACCTTGCGCACCAGCGGTGAATATTCCGACGTGAAGCAGTTCGACTAGAAAGGCCGACAACCAGGCTCTCGCCTCTTGGCAATGCTGCTTATCGGCGCTTGTTTCTGGCGCAGGTGATGGCGTTGCTGGGCACGGGCATGGCGACTGTCGCCCTTGCGCTCCTGGCGCACGATCTTGCCGGCGCCAGCAGCGGCGAAATTCTTGGGGTGGTACTGGCGATCAAGATGATCGCTTACGTGACCGTGGCGCCCTTCGCCAGCGCGCTTGCGACAAACGTGCCCCGCAAAGCTCTGTTGATTGCACTCGACGTCGTCCGCGCGGTACGCATGCGGTGAAGGCCGCGGCTGAGAGCGCCGAGGCCGGGCATGAGGGACGCAAGCCGGGCCTGTTCGAAAGCGCAGGCCCGGTAAAGTGCTCGCGGAAAATCGAACTGCTTTGAGTTAGTGTTTCGCTGCTTATAGCGATCCTGGCGCGCAGGAGCGAGGCGTTGTTTCCTGTGCCCAATGCCGCTGGGTCTTTAGCGGCGTCAGGGGACCACTCTTGTCTGCAGCGATTGCAACGATCCTCCTAGTGTGCGGCAGTATCGCGTCGGGAAATGCAAGGATCAGCGTTATTTCGCACGGATACAGCGCCAGTTTCCAATCGTTTTGGCATGTCGGATTTAGGATCCCAGCTGTCACTGCTCGCCTCACGGCAGAAAAATGCCGCCACGATCGCTATATCCGATGAGCGGCTTCGCTCTTGCCATGGCCAACATCGTCGCCGCCAAATGAGAGATGGTCTCTGCATCAAAAAAAGTTGGACGAAGGGCGAGAATATACTGCCGCCGAGATCCGTTGTACCAATACGCTGATCGAGCCGCCCCGTCGTTACGAGGGCCTGCAGATCAACGGCCCGGGTGACGCGTTCAGGTGTGGAGTTGGAACAATGCAGGCGGCATCGAACCTGTCGCAACTGATTCAGAGCGCTTATCGCTCGTTTGCCACGCGAATAGCTGATCTCAGCCTAGCTGCCACACTTGATCCTGATGCCCGGCCAGCGCCGGGAGATTTGTGTATCGCGCGGGTGTCGCGCCTCGGTCAGCATCGCCATATCGAGTTGGTCACGGGCCGACGGGCGCCACTGGCAGTCGGGGATCATGTCATTCTGGCGTTCGGTAACCGTTACGCTTCGGATCAGTTCGAGGCGATCGTGCCGCCGACGCTCGACGCATGCCATCTGGTCGCCGGCGGCGGCATCGCTTCCATGGCCCTGTCGCGCCACACACGCATGAAGGCCCCGACCGACATCGAGCCGCTCGGCATACTGCGGGACGCCAACGGTGCGGTTCTCAATCTCTCACGCTGGGGCTGGCCAGGGGTTGCGACGCCGACAAACACACCGGCCCCGCCACACATGATCCTGGTCGTCGGCACGAGCATGAATGCGGGCAAGACGACGCTGTGCGCCAACGTCATTCGGACCATGCGCGCGTCTGGCTTACGCCCCTCGGCGCTCAAGTTGACGGGTACAGGATCGGGCGGCGACCTCTGGCATTTCCTCGACGCTGGTGCGTACGAAGCCATGGATTTTGGCAATGTCGGGCTTGCTTCGACCGCAGGCATGGACGTTCGCGCGCTCGACGCGGCGATCGGAAGGCTGTGCGCCGCAGTATCGCCGATGGCCGACGTGATTGTGGCGGAACTGGCCGACGGCATCCTTCAGCGTGAGACGAGCCAGTTGCTGCAGTCTTCCAACCTGCGTTCACGCGCCGGGTCAATCCTGTTTGCCGCCTCAGACCCACTTGGGGCTATTGCTGGGGTAGAGCTATTGGCCAGTTGGGGCCTGGACGTGTCAGCCGTGTCAGGACTGATGACGGCGTCGCCCCTTGCGACGCGCGAGTTTAGCGCCTTCTGCAGCACACCTGTAGTTTTCGCCGACGATGCAGATCCCCAGCAGATCGCCGCGAATCTGTTCGCGCCAGCGCTAGCCAAATCCGGAAAGAAACATGCTTCGCAACGTTGAGCAGACGCCGTTGCTAGAGTCGCAGCCCACAGCATGTAGCCCGGGGCTCCTCGCTCATCGGGCGGAAGGCGCGGAACTGGATTATTTCGCCTACGTCCCTCGCTGCGCGACGCGTTCATCGCCCCTAGTCGTAACTGTGCACGGCATCGAACGCTTGGCGCTCCAGCATGCTATAAGGTTCTCGTCGCTCGCTGAACAGATGGGATTCATCGTCCTGGCGCCGGTCTTCAGCAAGGCGCGCATGCCCCGCTATCAACGCCTCGAGCGCGGCCGCTCTGGCGATTGTCCGATCACGGCCTTGGAACTGACTATCGATCGGTTTCAGCGTGTCAGCGGACTTCCAGCGGCCCCATTGCGTTTGTTTGGCTATTCCGGCGGCGCTCAGTTTGCCCTGCGCTATGCGCTCGTGGGGGCGCTCCCGGTTTGCAAGCTCGCACTGGCCGCGCCCGGCTGGTTCACCATGCCGGACCCGGAGCAGGCTTTTCCTTACGGCCTGGCAGCCAGCCCAACGCTGGGGGAGAGGCGTGCCGATATCGTTCGGCTGTTGTCCATTCCTGTCCTGCTGGCCGTAGGCGAAGAGGACACCCGCCGCGACCGCTCGCTGAACCGCGATGCCCTTGTTGAGTCTGAACAGGGCAAGACGCGGCTCGAGCGTGCGCACCGCTGGTTCGACGCGATGAACGGGGCCGCGAGTGCACGCGGGTTGCCTCAAAAGACTGAGTTGAAGCTCCTTCCGGGAGCAGGACACGACTTTAACGATAACATGCAGACACACGGCCTCGGCGAAATCGTCGCGAGCTGGCTAATCAATTGAGTGGAGTGAGATAATGGTAGGCACGTGGGCGAAAACCCTGATGGTGACAGTCGGGGTTGTGGTCGGTTGCTGTGGCGCGGCTATAGCGCAGGACGCTGGCGTAGACTTGGACAGCAACGGGTTCACGTTCGAATCTGGTATCGTGAAGGTAAATGTCGGCGGGCGCGTACACTTGGACACCGTTGCCGTTGAAAGCGATAGCCTCGCTTACAAGGATGAGAGCGATATTCGCCGCCTGCGCGTCGATGCAACAATCGACATTGGCAAGGATTGGCGCGTGAAACTCGACGGAGATGTCGGCGGCCTGAGCCCGGGCGTCTACAATGCGTGGGTCTCTTACCGCGGCGTGAAGGACTGGGAATTCAAGGTCGGCAACTTCATCGCGCCTTTCAACGGCGAGAATATGATGAGTTCGAACAACACAAAGTTCATCGAACGCGGGCTTCCCTCTGAACTCTCGCCAAACTTCCTGCTCGGCGCGGCCGTCGCCTATGAGGGCAAGAACTGGTCGGTAACCGGGGGTTACTTCACCAACCCGCTCGAAGATGAAGCCCTCACAAACCGGGACGATGGCAAGAGCATCGTGGTTCGCGGCGTGTTTGCGCCAATCGACCAGCAGCGTGAGGCGCTTCACTTCGCAGCAGCCATCGAGCGCCGTGAGCTTGATTCCGGGACTACTTCGCGAGTTCGTTCGGGTGCGGAGTTCGCGCTGACGCGTCAGGCTCTCCTCGACACCGGCGTCCTCTCCGGGGTCGACGCTTACACAAACCTCAACTTCGAGGTCGGCTACATGAACGGCCCCTTCATGGCCAAGGCCCAGCAGGTCATGCGTTCCAACGATGCACCGGGCCTGCTTGATCCAGAGTTCACGGCGCGGGAAGTGGAAGCCGCCTGGGTCATCACAGGCGAGCGCCAGCGCTACACTCTCGGGGCTGGTACATTCGGGGAAGTCCGCCCGGACAACGACAACTGGTTTGGCGCCTGGGAGATTGCAGCGCGTTATAGCACGCTCGACTTGACGGACGGCGGCGTAACCGGCGGCGAAGAGAAAAACCTTACGGTCGGCGTGAACTGGTACGTAAACCGCAACGTGCGCGTCTCGGCCAACTATGTTGATGCCAAGGCTTCGCCGAACCGGCTTGGCGTCTCCGATAATCCTTCAGCGGTTATGGGGCGCCTGCAGATTGCGTTCTAGTGTAGAACCGTTGCTTGGCCTTGTCCGGTCCACGCGGGCCCGGACAAGGACGCAAGGAAGTGAGATGGCACGCGGGGACTGGCGCAGGTTCTTTTTGAGCCCAGGCGGGGAAGAGGCCAGAACATGGCGGCTTCCCATACTACTGCGCGGCCGGCGCCGGAAGCGCATGGCCTTGTTGGTCATTTTGGGGCTGGCGCAGTCCGCCCTTGCAGTCGTCCTCGCGCTCAGTGTCAGGGAAGCGTTCGACGAATTGGTTGGCGCCCATGCCGGAAACACGGCCGGGCCATGGACAGCGGTGATCGCGTTGGCAGCGCTCAGCCTTGGCGCTGTACTGCGCTGGCGCGAGTTCCTTGAGGCAGAAAAACTTGCACAGAGTTACGTCCACGCCGTCCGCGTACGGGTCTTCCGTCACGCCATACGTCTTGGCGACGCGGGCATGGCCCAAACATCCCGCAGCGCGGTATTGCTCAGGTTCACCGGCGATATGAGCCCCTTGCGGCTCTGGATTAGCCGGGGTTTGTCGCGAGGCGTTGTCGCGGTCACCAGTATCATGGTGACCCTTGCAGCGTTGCTGGTTCTCGCCCCCTTCATAGGACTGACGATCGCGGCGTCTATGGCGCTCACGGCGGTGGCGGCGTTTGCGCTCGGACCAGCGCTGGACAAGGCGACGCGTCGGGTGCGAAGGCGCCGAACACGAATGCTGAAGCATGCACAGGAGCGGCTGCTTCAGCTGCAGGTGATTGAGACGATCGGCAATGACAACGGCGAGCGACGTATTCTTGCCGGCAAGAGTGACAGCCTCGCGCGGGCTTCAGTCGCACGGGCCGGCATTATTGGAATTCTTCGCGCTATCGGAGAGGCTGGCGCCGCCGCCGCGAGCCTCGGCGCGCTGCTTGTTGGAGCAATGCTTGCCGGCATGTCACTTGCGACACCCGGGGCGGTGGTGGCTGCAATGCTGCTGGCCGGCTTGATGAGTCCGAAAGTGCAGGATCTTACGCGCGCCTTCGAATACTGGACTGGCGCCCGTGTCTCGATCGAGAAGCAGGCGCGCTTCCTTGCCCTGAAACCGATCGGACGGAGGAAGGGTTCCTCAGCGCGCTCGCAACGTCTGCGCGAAGCGGTCGGAAATCTTCGACTGGAGGCGGTTGGATATCGTGACCAGGTCAATGATGTGAACCTGAGCTTGTCGCCCGGTGACCGGTTATGGCTCGGTGGAGTTGCGCCGGAAGAGGCCTCGACGATCCTGCAGCTTGCCGCGGGCGTGCTGCAACCTGACAAAGGTCGCGCCAGGCTGGATGGCGTAAACCTGCGACGCATTCATCGCCGGGATACACGTCGGCATATAGCGCTCGCGTCCGCAAATTTCGAGATGTTCGAAGCTACGTTACGCGCAAACATGATCTATGGCCTCCATGAAACTGCGGCCAGCGGACTTGAGGCGCTGCTCAGCGGCGCTGCGTTAGACGAGATCATCGCGTCGCTGCCCGATGGGCTCGACTATTTCGTGCGCAATACTGACAGGCGAATTACGGGCGGACTGCGGCTGCTGTTTGGTCTTGTAAGAGCGCGTCTGTCTGGCGCGCGAGTCATTCTGGTCGATCAGGCTGACGTCATAATCGGAACGCCGGAGCGCGCGGCAATTGAGCGCCTCATAGCCGGGTATGACGGTGCGGTGCTGTGGGCATCGCAAACCGCACCGCCGTCATACAGGCCGATCTGCTTGTCTGCGGTCGCGCCGGCGTAAATTTCTCGTCCTGCACCGAAAGTGGGACCAAGCCTGAGCCGGGAGCTCTGCCCCGGCTTAGAGCAGGGCTATCGCATATGGACGAGGAGTGCGTTGAGGAAGACGTGGTCCCATCCTGCCCGCTTGATCTTGCGTTTGCGCGATGCCTTGTCGGGATGGGTTCGGAGGAGGTTGAGGGCAAGCCTTCGGATAAGCGCGAGGTTGGTTGGGGCATTGACGGTTCGGGTCCAGTTGGCGTCCCCCTCGAAGACGACACAGAGCACCCAGTGGAGCTGGTTTTCGATGCCCAAGTGCTCTCGCACGACCGTCAGGAGCCGCCTGGGCGTCATGCGGCGGCAGAGGACTTTAGCTCTCGCGCGAGGAACCGAAGCGGGATGTGCGAGACCGTCCCAGCGGGCTCGGTTGAGGAGGGGCCACCCCGCAGGTACGCGCCCGTCTGCCGATGTGGGTGTCTATAGGTATGGATATGGGTATGCCAGACAGGCTGAGCGCCAGAAAATGAGTAGCCCATTCAACGAAATGCGGAGAATAATCGCCATAATATCCGCATATAATGCGGAGAATAAACTCGACAATATCCGCAGGATGGATCATAATCTCCGCAAAAGGCGCGGAGAATGGTCCACATCTACGAATTTAAAGACTGGCCAGAATTCCGGTGGGACGAAGCGCTAATCAGCGAGAAGCTGGCTGCGCTGCGCTACCGTCAGGGGTGTCTTCATGGGCGGATGGAAGCGCTCGGCTTTGCCCTGCGAAACGAAGCCGTTCTTCGCACCCTCACGGC
>JBBQJV010000049.1:0-31617 GCA_038326205.1 Caulobacterales bacterium
GCTGGCGCCGCAGGTGACCAATGCACGGCGCTATCCGCAGATTGATCTCACACAATTCCCCAACATCCTGCGCATCGATGCGGCGCTGCGAAAGATCAAAGCCTTCCATGACGCCGCGCCGGAGCAGCAGCCGGAGGCGAAGCAGCAATGATCCCCGAGGCGGAGCCGAGATGACCAAGGGCAAGTGGATCCCCGTGCAGGGCGCGCAGGGCAAGCACTCCAAGCAGGCGCATGCCGATCTGCCGGAAGGCACCTATGAGCGGGAGATGTCGAAGGAGGGGTTCTTCGGACCTGCCGCGTTCTTCTACCATCCGAAGCCGCCAACCGGGTGGGTGAATTTCGAAGGACCGTTGCGGCCGCGCGCGTTTGATCTGGTGAAAAATCATAGCTGGACGCACAGTCCGTGGGACGCGCCGGTGATCCTGTCGAATAAGGCGACGGAGATCCGCTTCTGGAAGAACCAAAGCATGAGCGGACTTGTCCGCAATGCGGACGGCGACATGTTGCTGTTCATTCACGACGGATATGGGCATCTCCACACCGACTGGGGCCACATGACGGTGGAAACGGGCGATTATGTCTACCTGCCGCGCGGAGCGATGTGGTCGCTGGACAAACATACGTCGGACGGGTTCGAGATCCTGACGATCGAGGCCACGAATTCCCACTTCACGCTGCCGGATCGCGGGCTGCTGGGGCCGCACGCCGTGTTCGACCCGGCGTTGCTCGAGACGCCCAAGATCAACGACATTCACCTCAACGCGGCGAACTCGACCAATCATTGGCCCGTGTACATCAAGAAACGCGGGCAGGTGTCGACTGTCACCTATCCCTACAATCCGCTCAACGCGGTGGGCTGGCATGGCGATCTGGCGCCCGTGAAACTCAATGTGAAGGATATCCGGCCGGTGGTGTCGCACCGCTATCACCTGCCGCCGAGCGTTCACACGACCTTTCTCTCAGAGCGCTTTGTCGTGTGCACATTCGCGCCGCGCCCGTTCGAGACGGACCCGGGCGCGATCAAGGTGCCATTCTTCCACAACAATGACGATTTCGATGAGGTGCTGTTCTACCACGCCGGCGATTTCTTCAGCCGCGACAACATTCATGCCGGTATGATGACTTTCCATCCGTCCGGCTTCACGCATGGGCCGCATCCCAAGGCGTTGACCAAGATGTTCGTGCAGGACAAGCCGATGACCGACGAATACGCGGTCATGATCGATACGCGCGATCCCTTGGACGTCGGCAAGGATGCTAAGGAGTTGGAGAATCCCGACTACGTCAATAGCTGGAAGTCGAAGGACTAGTTGGGTTTGAGTTATGATCTTGAGCTGAAACCGAAGGTCTTCGACGCGCCGGCGATCCGATGCTGGTTTGCGGAGCGCCGACACTATGCAGTGTCCGCTACACAAGCTGCCTACTCGAGCCCGGATACAGGCGTCTATTTTGCCTTCGAGCTGTTCGAGGGCGGCAGCGAAGTCCCCGAGGAACGCGAAGGGCCTGCCGAGCCGTTTGTCCGCTTCAGCATAAACTTCTTCCGCCCGCATGTTTTCGCGCTGGAGGCAGAGCCGGAAGTTGCGGCCTTTATGACCGTATTCGATTGCGTGTTGTGTGATCCGCAGACAAAGGGGATGGACGGACCCGCCTATTCCCGCGAGCGGTTCATTACTGAATGGATGCACGGCAACCTGTTTGCCTACCAGGTGATGAAAGAGCAGACGGGCGGCGATGCGCTTGTCGCGGACCCCGCCGAGATTGAAGCGGTCTGGCGCTGGAACTACAGCCGTTCGCAGCTGCAGCTCGAGGCGGGCGACCACCTCTTCGTGCCAAAAGTTGTTTGGCTCACGACCGGTTCGGACACCACACCTATGCGCGCCGTCACCTGGACATTCGGTGTCGCCACCATGATCCCCGAAAATCTCATTACGCACATTGTGCTG
The DNA here is from genome assembly GCA_038326205.1 of Caulobacterales bacterium. GTDB lineage: Bacteria > Pseudomonadota > Alphaproteobacteria > Caulobacterales > Hyphomonadaceae > UBA7672. Next base: position 1,944 of record JBBQJV010000049.1, read on the forward strand.
GTTCGACAGCAGCGACCGTCCTTGTTGAAACTGTTCTCCCGCGGGTCTGGCGAGGCAAAGCACGAGTTCAGGCTGATCAGCACCGAAGGTGGCATCCGCCTTCGCGGGGTCGAGCGCGGGGAGGTTGATGGACAGCCGGCGCTGTTCACGCCGGTTACCGGCCCGCTCGAGGTGCAAGCCCTGTTTTCTGGTAGTTGGCCGCAGCCAGATTTCAAACTGCACCCGACTGACGCGATCCTCGGCGCCGGTCTGCTCGATGTCGCGCTGGAGTCCTAGCGCTTGGTGTTGGCAGCGTTGAGCCCGGCGGCAAAACTCTCCGGAGTACGATAGCGCACATCACGAACTTACCAGGACGGTTCTTTCGCTTTCATCCCTGAAGGACGCAGCGCATTTTTGTTGACGTATGGAAGCCGGGTTGAGGCGACATTGGCCGGTCGTATCGGGGATTTTCGCATGCGCACTGTCATAGCAACTGCAATGTCTGCAATTTTGCTGGTTGCCTGCGGGGGCGGTGAGCCTGCGCTCACAATGCCAGCCGAGCCGGCGCCGGTCGAAATGCCGGTCGCCTCACCGATCGCTTCGGACCGCCAGATCGGCACAATGAACCTGATGTGTGGAGGGGAAGGTTTCCGTATTGCCTTCCTGGATACGCACGCGGCAATCGTCAGCGCAGGCAGTGCAATGACAGTCGAGGCGCCGAAGCTTGAACCCGGCGCGTCATCGGAACCGGGCGTCACGATCTACACCAACGCCAAGCAGACTTTTGCTAGGTCGGGAGGCGGCGACACCGCGACGGTTGTCCGCTATGCCGTCGGGCGCATGGCGTTCTGGGATTGTGCAATCGCACAGAACTGAGTCGCGCCGGTCAGGTACAGTCAGGGGAACGAAATGCCTCCCTCTGTCACATATATTTTCGTGACTCTTTGCGCTTCTGCGGTTTGCCTCTCGCACGCGCGCGTCCTACAAGCGGTTCATGAAGCTTGCATCCCTGAAGCATGGCCGCGACGGACGCCTCGTCGTTGTTTCCCGCGATCTGACGCAGTGCGCCGACGCCACGCATATTGCGCCAACTTTGCAGGCTGCGCTAGATAACTGGAAGCGGCACGCGCCGCGTCTGGAGATGCTGGCCGAAGAGGTGGAGCTTGGCTCCGTGCCGACGGACCGATTCCACGAGAAGGACTGCGCCTCGCCTCTGCCGCGCGCCTATCAGTGGGCGGATGGGTCGGCCTACGTGAACCACGTTCAGCTGGTGCGCAAGGCGCGCGGCGCCGAGATGCCGGAGACGTTCTGGACCGATCCGCTGATGTATCAGGGCGGTTCGGACAGCTTTCTCGGGCCGCGTGATCCGATACCGCTAGGCAGTGAAGAGTGGGGCTGCGACCTTGAGGGCGAAGTTGCGGTCATTACAGGCGACGTCCCCCTCGGCGCAACCCACGATGACGCACAACGCGCGGTGCGGCTGGTCATGCTGGCCAACGATGTGTCGCTGCGCAATCTGATCCCGGAAGAGCTAGGCAAGGGCTTCGGCTTCTTCCATTCAAAGCCATCGTCGGCATTCTCCCCTGTCGCAGTGACGCCCGACGAGCTGAACGGCATGTGGGATGGTGTCAGGCTGAACGGTACGATGAGCATACGCGTCAACGGGGAGCCGTTCGGCAAGGCCAACACGCGTGTGGATATGACATTCGATTTTCCGACGCTGATCGCCCACGCCGCCCGGACGCGGCCTTTGTCGGCCGGCACGATCATCGGCTCGGGCACCGTGTCGAACCGGGGGGAAGATGGCGGTCCGGGCAAGGCGATTGCAGACGGCGGGGTCGGATATTCGTGCATCGCCGAACTGAGAATGATCGAAACCATCACCACCGGAGCGCCGACCACAGGTTTCCTGAAGCGCGGCGACCGGGTCGAGATAGAGATGCTGGATGACAAGGGACGGTCCGTGTTTGGCCGGATCGATCAGCTTGTCGGCGGTTAGTAGGGCCGGAAGCATACGCCGCTAGATACAGAGGGTTCGAATATGGCGAACAAGGTCTATTCCGATGCAACGGGCGCGCTCGACGGCGTGCTGTTCGACGGCATGACGATCATGGCCGGCGGGTTTGGCCTGTGTGGCATTCCGGAAAACCTGATCCGCGAGATCCAGCGATCGGGCGTGACGAACCTCACCGTCGTTTCTAACAATGCCGGCGTTGACGGCTTTGGGCTCGGTGTGCTGCTGAACGGCAAGCAGGTAAAGAAGATGATCTCGTCCTATGTTGGCGAGAACAAGGAATTCGAGCGTCAGTATCTGTCCGGCGAGCTTGAGCTCGAATTCAATCCACAGGGCACGCTGGCCGAACGTTGCCGCGCAGGCGGCGCGGGTATTCCCGCATTTTACGCCAAGGCCGGCGTCGGCACTCTGGTGGCCGAAGGCAAGGAAACGCGCGTCTTCAACGGCGAGACCTACGTCATGGAAACGGGGCTGGTGGCTGACCTGTCCATCGTGAAGGCATGGAAGGGCGATGCGCAGGGCAACCTCGTCTACAACAAGACAGCGCGCAATTTTAACCCGATGATGGCGATGGCCGGAAAAGTCACCGTCGCCGAGGTCGAAGAAATGGTGCCGGTCGGCTCCCTCAATCCAGACGACATTCATACGCCGGGCATCTTCGTGCAGCGGCTCTTCAAGGGCGCATTCGAGAAGCGCATCGAACAACGCACTGTTCGTAAGCGGGAGACAGTCTGATGGCTTGGGATCGTGATCAGATGGCGGCCCGCGCTGCCAAAGAGCTCAAGGATGGGTTCTATGTAAATCTCGGCATTGGCATTCCGACGTTGGTGGCCAACCACATTCCCGTAGGCGTCGACGTCACGCTGCAGTCCGAGAATGGCATGCTCGGCATGGGCCCTTTCCCGTTCGAGGGTGAGGAAGACCCGGACCTGATCAACGCAGGCAAGCAGACCATCACCGTGCTTGATCGCTCGTCCTTCTTCGACAGTGCGACCAGCTTTGCGATGATCCGTGGCGGCCATATCGATCTCGCCATTCTCGGGGCCATGGAAGTCTCTGAGACGGGCGATCTCGCCAACTGGATGATCCCCGGCAAGCTCGTGAAGGGCATGGGCGGCGCGATGGATCTGGTGGCCGGCGTGAAGCGCGTCGTCGTCATCATGGATCACGCCAACAAGGCTGGCGAAAGCAAGTTGTTGAAGGCGTGCACGCTGCCGCTGACTGGGATCAAGGTGGTGAATCGTATCATCACCAATCTCGGTGTGTTCGACGTTGTCGAGAGCGGGCTGAAAGTGATCGAGATCGCGCCGGGTGTGGCGCGCGAGGAAGTCAACAAGCTGACCGAAGCGACGCTGGTCAACTGACGGGCTTTGTGCTGGTTGAGGGAACCTGAACCCGAGCCAGCACGTTCATCGTCTGGATTAGTTCAGGCGGACCCTTCGTGCTTTCAACATCATCATTGCTGATACTCGTCGTGCTCGTGATCCTGATCATCGGGGTCGCGCCATCATGGCCGCACAGTCGCAAGTGGGGCTATGCACCCACCGGCACGCTCGGCACGGTGCTGGTAGTCATCCTGATACTTGCGCTGCTGCGCTACATATAGGCGCGCCTCACCTAGAACCGCACCAGAGGCGGCACTTTCCATTTGCGTTGACGTAACTCGGCGCGCGGCAGGTAGGCGCGCAGGGCGAGCCGAAGCGGTCCGGCAGGCGCTGGCAGCCAATTGGCGGCCTTCTCGCCGGTCGGCTGTTCGTGCTGAATCAGGATGTCGATCGACCCGTCTGCATTCTTCACCAGCGCCTTCGTGCGATCGCCGATCGAGAAGCGATTGATCGCGTTCTGGGTGAAGAAGAACCGGCCGTCATCTTCTGGCTGATACATCGTCAGCGACCAGAAGGCGTCGACCGGAACGCCGCCCGGCGGGACGCGCCATACGTACTTGCGTGCGCCCGTAAGGCGGTCGCCGCCCGATTCATAAAGCGCGTGGAAGTACATCGCCTCCGCCTCCGGCAGCGCCGCAAGTCCGCCCAGTGCTATGGCCGAGCGCGTGAGGTCCGACGCGGTGCGCTCACCAACGCCTGCGGCCTGATAGCTCCATCCGTCGGAGATCAGCTCCTTGAACTGGAAAGCCTCGCGCAGGCGGGCCATTCCTTTGGGAAGGTAAGCGCGCCATGCGGCGATGAGGTCGGGCGATGGCTCTAATTTCGGGTCGCGGCCGATGCCCATGTTCTGGTAAAGCCCGACTTTGCCGAGATGTCCCTCATTGCTCGGCGAGCGCGCGATCATCTCGTTTATGACGGCAAGATAGTTCTCCGGATCCTGCGGGCTGGTGCATTTCACCTTGAACGGACGCGGCGGCGTGTCGGTCGCGGAGCACAGCAGGATCTGCGATTGCAGCGCCTTCGCGGCAGCAAGATCTTCTGGTCCATCGACTACGATGCGGCCCAGCATCCACACATCATTGGTCGAAGAGCGTAGCACGATCACCCCCTCCGGCCGCGAGCCATCCCACTGTGGTCCAATAATCCAGAACTTGCCGCCCTGGCCTTTGGTCGGGCGCGTGCCGATGCTCGCAAAGTTGTCGGTGAACGCGTCCATCAACGAGATGTTGAAATAGCGATGCGTGTCGGTCGGCGCGATGACTTCCATCGGGCCTCCGGACAGCTCCAGCTGGGCCGATGCATAGATGGTGTCGTTGTTCGGCGCCGTGATCTGCCGCATCGTGTGATCCGACAGAACAGCCCGCCCGCCGAGCTTGTTGAGGCCGGATTGCGTGGCGCGGTTCTGGCCCGTGCGCGAGATTTCATAGAGTGGGTAGCTGTAAAGGAACGCGCGCTCGATATTGGCTTCGCTGAGCGGCAAGGCCTCCGAAATCGACAGGCACCCAGAAACGCCCAACACCCCAAGGGCGCTCGCCCCGCGCAGAACATCTCTCCGCCGCATGATTCCTCCGATCGATACCAAGTGGTAACGTCAGCATGCCCTGGTGTTAGTGGCAATAAAAAAGCCCCGGACCTTTGCGGGTCCGGGGCGCTCATTTCCCTCCTCGGGAAAACACGTGTGGCGGGAAGCCGTACTCGCGATTCCATAAACGCTCGAACGGCGTTTTGGAGCAAGGGCGCCGAAACTCCCGTGCTGATCAGGCGAGGTCGAAGCGGTCGAGGTTCATGACCTTGGTCCAAGCGGCCACGAAGTCTTTCACGAACTTCGTCTTCGCGTCGCTTGCGCCATAGACCTCGGCGAGGGCGCGGAGCTGCGAGTGCGAGCCGAAGATGAGATCGGCGCGTGTGCCGGTCCATTTCGCGGCGCCGGACTTGCGGTCCTTGCCTTCAAAGAGGTTGTCCTTGCCGGCGACGGCGGTCCATTTCACGCCCATGTCGAGAAGGTTGACGAAGAAATCGTTCGACAGCGTGCCCGGCTTGGTCGTGAGAACACCGAGCTTGTCGTCGCCGACCTGCAGGACGCGCAGGCCACCAATGAGCGCAGTCATCTCTGGCGCGGACAGATTGAGAAGCTGGGCGCGATCAACCAGATGCTCTTCGACCGACATGATCGGCTTCCGCACATAGTTGCGGAAACCATCGGCCTTCGGCTCGAGCCAGGCGAAGGATTCGATTTCGGTCTCGTCCTGCGTCGCGTCGGCGCGGCCCGGCGTGAAGGGCACCTTCACATCGACGCCGCCAGCTTTCGCCGCCTTCTCGACCGCCACACCGCCAGCGAGGACGATGAGGTCAGCGAGCGAGACTTTTTTCGCGCCCGCGTTGAACTCCTTCTGGATGCCTTCCAGGGCGGAGAGCACTTTGGCGAGTTCGGCCGGCTTGTTTACTTCCCAGCTCTTCATCGGCGTCAGGCGGATGCGGGCGCCGTTGGCGCCGCCGCGCTTGTCGGATCCGCGGAAGGTCGAGGCCGAGGCCCAGGCAGCGCCCGCAAGTTCGGAAACCGAAAGCCCGGTGGCGAGGATCTTTGCCTTCAGGGTCTCGACGTCGGCGTCACCGATCGTGCTAGGCGCGCCCGAGATCGGGTCCTGCCAGATCAGCGTCTCCTTTGGGACGAGCTTGCCGCGATATAGCTTCTTCGGGCCCATGTCTCGGTGGGTCAGCTTGAACCAGGCGCGAGCGAATGCGTCTGCGAACTCGGCCGGGTTATCCATGAAGCGCTTCGAGATCTTGCCGTAAGCAGGGTCCATGCGCATGGCCATGTCGGCCGTGGTCATCATCGGCGGATGTTTCTTCGTCTTGTCATGCGCGTCTTCCACCGTGTTGTCGCCGGTGTTGCCTTTCGGCTTCCATTGGTGCGCGCCTGCCGGAGACTTCGTCAGTTCCCACTCGTACTTGTACAGCGTTTCGAGATAGCCGTTGTCCCACGTGGTGGGCTTTGGCTTCCACGCGCCCTCGATGCCGGAGGTGATGGTGTCGCCGGCCATGCCGCTTTCAAACGACGAGGTCCAGCCGAGGCCTTGCTCGGAGATGTCAGCGCCTTCCGGCTCCTTGCCGACATGGCTTTCGGGACCGGCCCCGTGGGCCTTGCCGAAGGTGTGGCCGCCGGCGACGAGCGCCACTGTCTCTTCGTCGTTCATCGCCATGCGGCCGAAGGTTTCGCGAATATCGCGTGCGGAGAGCAGCGGATCAGGATTGGCGTCCGGGCCCTGCGGGTTGACGTAGATGAGGCCCATCTGCACGGCGCCGAGGTCGCCGTAGAGCTCGCGATCGCCGGAGTACCGGCTGTTGGCGCCCTTGCTGTCGGCGAGCCAAGCTTCTTCAGCGCCCCAGTTCACTTGTTGCTCTGGCTCCCAGGTATCAGCGCGACCGCCGCCGAAGCCGAAGGTCGGTCCGCCCATAGATTCAATCGCGACGTTTCCGGTGAGGATCATGAGGTCGGCCCATGACAGCTTGGCGCCGTATTTCTGCTTGATCGGCCAGAGCAGGCGGCGGGCCTTGTCGAGGTTTCCGTTGTCCGGCCAAGAGTTGAGCGGCGCAAATCGCTGCTGCCCACGTCCACCGCCCCCGCGGCCATCGCCCGTGCGATATGTGCCGGCAGCGTGCCAGGCCATGCGTATGAAGAAGGGGCCGTAATGGCCGTAGTCGGCCGGCCACCAGGACTGGCTGTCTGTCATCAGGGCTTTCAGGTCCTTGACCACAGCGTCGAGGTCGAGGCTTTCGAATTCCTTGGTGTAGTTGAAGCTCGCGCCCATCGGGTCAGCGTCTGGCGTGTTCTGGTGGAGGGCGCTCACGTTCAACTGGTTCGGCCACCAGTCGCGATTCATGCGGCCTTTCGAGTGGGGGACGGGGCATTTGCTGGAAGTGGAGTCGTCGGCCATCGAATTCCTCCTGAAGGCATTTCAATCCGGCGAGCGGCGCCAGTTACCGGTAAAAGTTAGAACCGTTCCAAAGAGCCTACAAGGCCAAATTGGAATAATTCCAGAAATGTGACTACGCGCCTGTATTGTCACGAAATACATGGTTGCCGAGGGGACGCGCCCGGCTCTGCCTACGGCGTCCGCTTGTTGCGGATCGAGTCCAGCGTTTCGCGGACATAGCTACCTGGCGCGGGGGCTGCACCTCTTACGGCCCGCGGCGGCGCGACCCGCTCGCCGGACCGCGTCTTGAGCCAATCGGCCCAGAGCGGCCACCAGGAGCCTGGATGTTCCTTGGCATATGACATCCAGCCATCGCTGGTGGGCGGCAGGATGTCGGAGACCCAGTAGCGATACTTGTTGGCTGCCGGCGGGTTCACGACCCCGGCAATGTGGCCCGAATCCGCCAGCACAAAGGTAACGTCGCCCGGAAAAAGCTTCACTCCTTTGTAGACCGACGCGAAGGGCGAGATGTGATCCTTGCGCGCCGCATGAATGAAGGTGGGCGTGCGAACGCTTTGCAGGTTGATCTTTGCGCCTTCGGCTTCAAACGCGCCCGCAGCGAGTGCGTTTTCCAGATAGAGGCGGCGCAGGCTGGAGACGTGCAGTGGACCGGGCAGATTGGTCTGATCCGAGTTCCAGTAGAGAAGATCGAATGGCTTGGCTTCGTGGCCCAGCAGATAGCGGTCCTCGACATAGCGCCAGATCAGGTCTTCCGGGCGCAGCAGGTTGAACGCATCACGCATCGCTTCGCCCGGCATAACGCCGCCAGCGTCCGTGATCATCTGTTCAATACCGCCGATCGACTTGTCATCGATGAAGAGGCCGAGATCGCCCGGCTCCGAGAAGTCCATCTGCGCGGCCAGCAAGGTGAGCGACGCCATGCGATCGTCATGCACGTCGGCCAGCCGTGCGGCGAGCATCGAAGCCAGCGCACCGCCCACGCAGTATCCGGCGACGTTGACCGGCGCCTTGTGTTTGGAGTGGACCCAATCCAGCGCGGCGCGGCCACCGAGCTTCAGATAGTCGTCCCAGCCGAAATCCTTCGTCTCGTCGTCCGCCGAGCGCCACGAGACCATGTAGACGGTGAAGCCCTGATCGCGCAGCCACGCCACCAGCGAGTTCGCCGGAGTGAGGTCCAGCACATAGTATTTATTGATCCAGGGCGGGAAGATCAGCACAGGGCTTTGATGGACGGTCTTGGTCGTCGGCTTGTAGCGCAGCAGTTCGATCAGCGGATTGCTCAGCACGACCTGGCCCGGCGTGATTGCCAGGTTGCGGCCCGGCTCGAATGCCGACGCATCGGATTGCGTCACCGACAGGCGGCCGCCACCCTTGTTGAAGTCGTCCTGCAGCTGGGCGAAGCCCTTCTGGATCGACTGGCCATCGGACTCGAACAGTGCCTTCAGGGCTTTCGGATTGCCCAGCAGCATGTTGGATGGCGCCATCGCGGCGGTGGCCTGACGAATGAAAAAGGCGGCGCGACGGCGCTCGGTCTCGGACAGTTCTGGTGCATTCCAGGCGAGGCTCTCCGCCCACTGGGACGAGGCCAGAAATGTGCGGCGCATGAAGTCGAAGAACGGGTTTTCGCGCCAGGCGGGGTCGGCAAAGCGCGGATCAGCGTCGGCCGTCATGGAGGGCATGCCGGCGGACATTTCCTGAAGCGCGGCCGTCTGCCGGTTGAACAGGTCGAGCTGGGCTTCGTTGAAGGATTCGGGCTTGGCCGCGTAGGCTTCGGTCAGCGACTTGAAGGCCGAGGAGGCCGCTTCGAGTTCGAGCTTCCGGGGCGCTGCCGTACCGGATAGGCGCGTTATTTCTGAAAGTTCACGACTGAGATCAGCGATCCGGGCGCCGAGGCGCGCGAAACTGACTTGGGAAAAATCCTCGCCGGGAGATGGAGTTGCCGCCTCTTCCGGAGGTTTTTCAGGAGGTTTGCCCCCAGGCTGACTCATTCGGGCAATGATCCCGTTCCGTGCGGCTGGCTGAAAGACCCGCTCGCCAAATCGACTGACTTTCCGTAAGTAGTAACTCTGACAAGTGCAATGACGGGTTCCACACCTCCGTCGACCGGATTTTTTATGCCTCGGCCTTTCGCAATCCTCATTGGACTGGCCGGCCTGTCGATGACGGCGGGATGCGCAGATATCATGCAGCAGTCGGCCGTCTCGCAGATCGCCCCCGAATGGTTCGCGGAAAAGGCCATCGAGGTTAAGGGCGAAGGCTATCCGGAGTTGTCCGACGTTCCCCAGGTGCGACCGATCGAAGGTACGCCCCGAGAATGGAAGAACCAGGCCGCTAAGCTGAAGTCGGACGCTGAGACGCTTGAGTCCAGCGCTGCCGTCGAGCAGGCGACCCGCACGCCGGACGAGATCCGAGCTACCGCGGCGCAATGGCGCGCCCTCGCGGAGGGGACGGCGGCTCCCGCTGACCCGAAGCCCCCCGGTAGGTAGCTCGCCGCAGCCCTCCTCCGGTCAAACTTGCCCAATAGCGGTCGTCTCGATACGGCCTTACACAATGATTTGCCTCGCCAGCGTGATTCACGGGCTGAGGACATGAGACAGGTGAACCGACCATGGAGTTGGATTTCCACAAGATCAGGCGCTTGCCGCCCTACGTGTTCGAACAGGTGAACGTCACCAAGGCCGGGCTGCGCGCAAACGGCGCCGACGTGATAGACCTCGGCATGGGAAACCCTGACCTGCCGACGCCGCCGCACATCGTGGAGAAGCTGCGCGAGACGGCGCTGAACCCGGACGTGCATGGCTATTCCGCCTCGCGCGGTATCCCCGGACTGCGCAAGGCGCTTGCGGCCTATTACGGCCGCCGGTTCGGCGTGAAGCTGGATCCGGCGAAGGAAGTGGTTGTCACGCTAGGCTCGAAGGAAGGCTTCGCCAATCTCGCTCAGGCGATTGCGGCGCCGGGCGACACGATTATCGTGCCCAACCCCAGCTATCCGCTGCACTCCTTCGGCTTCATCATGGCGGGCGCTTCTGTTCGCTCGGTCGAGGCGCATTCACCAGAACAGTATCTGTCAAACCTTGGCCGCGCCGTGCGCCATTCCATTCCGGCGCCGACGGCCATGGTCGTGTGCTATCCCGCCAACCCGACCGCGCAGGTGGTCGAACTCGACTTCTATAAGGAAGTCGTGAAGTTCGCGAAGAAGCACGAAATCTGGGTGCTGTCCGACCTCGCCTACACCGAAATCTACTACGGCGATCCGCCGCCCTCGATTCTGCAGGTCGATGGCGCAAAGGACATCGCGGTCGAAGTGACGTCCATGTCCAAGACATATGCGATGGCCGGCTGGCGCGTTGGCTTTGCTGCGGGAAATGAGCGCCTGATCTCGGCGCTGGCGCGGGTGAAGTCGTATCTCGACTATGGCGCGTTTACGCCCGTGCAGGTCGCGGCGGCTGCTGCTTTGAATGGTCCGCAGGACTGCGTCACCGAGCAGCGCGAAATCTATCGCACGCGTCGAAACGCCATGGTCGAAAGCTTCACGCGTGCGGGCTGGGAAATTCCAGAACCAAAAGCCTCGATGTTCGCCTGGGCGCCGATCCCTGAGCCGTTCCGGGAAATGGGCTCGCTGGAATTCTCGCTGCGCCTGATCAAGGAAGCCCATGTCGCTGTGGCGCCGGGCGCAGGATTTGGCGAGCATGGCGACAATTATGTGCGACTCGCGCTGGTCGAGAACGAGCAGCGTATCCGTCAGGCGGCGCGCAACGTGCGCAAATTCCTCGAGGCCAATGGCGTCAAGGTGAAGCCTGAGAAAGAACCAAAGGCAAAGGTTGATCCTGCGCCGATCAAGAAGGCAGCGGGATGACGCAACCGGGGAAGACGTTGAGGCTCGGCGTAGCCGGTCTCGGCACGGTGGGCGGGGGCCTGCTGAAACTGATCGAGCGGCAGGCTGAGCTGCGAATTCCGGGCAAGCTGGAAGTCGTGGCTGTTTCCGCGCGCAACAAGACCCGCAATCGCGGCGTCGATATCTCGAAATTCCGTTGGGCCGATGACCCGATGGAGCTGGCGCTCGCGCCGGACATTGACGTCATCGTCGAACTGATCGGCGGATCCGACGGCCCGGCCAAGCGCACGGTGGAAGCCGCCCTGCGTTCGGGCAAGTCGGTAATCACCGCCAACAAGGCGCTGATTGCTGAGCACGGCATCGAGATTGCCACGCTCGCGGAAAAGCATGACGTTCACCTGCTGTTCGAGGGCGCAGTCGCGGGCGCGATCCCGATCGTGCGTGCGGTGAAGAACTCGCTGTCGGGTGTGATCGTCAGCCGAGTGTCGGGCATTCTCAACGGTACGTGCAACTACATCCTCAGCGAGATGCTGCGGACGGGCGCGGCGTATGAGACCGTGCTGCACGAAGCGCAGCGCCTCGGTTATGCGGAGAGTGATCCCTATCTTGACGTCTCGGGCATGGACGCCGCGCACAAGATTCTGATCCTCGCCTCCATCGCGTTCGGCGCGCAGCCGAATTTCGATCAGGTACAGGTCGAAGGCGTCGACAAGATCGATGCAACGGATATCACGCTGGCCAACAAGTTCGACTATCGCATCAAGCTGGTCGCCGAGGCGTTCCGGACGAAAGACGCCGTGCATTGCCGCGTCGCGCCCGTGCTGGTGAGACTTGACCATCCGCTCGCGCAGGTGAATGGGCCGTTGAATGCCGTGGTGGTCGAGGGCGAGCCGGTGGGCCGCTTGACATTCACGGGACCGGGCGCAGGTTCTGGCCCAACGGCGGCGGCCGTGATGGGCGATCTCGCGCGGCTGTTCGAAGGCCCCGCGACGCCGCCGCTTGGCAAGACGGCGCGCGAGCTGGCGCCGCTGATTGCGATTGCCGACAGCGCGACGGATCAGGGCTCGTTCTTCATCGGCGCGAAGCTGGCCGACAAGCCGGGCATGTTCGCGGCGCTCACCGAAGAACTGGGCGAGGCGGGTGTCTCGATCGACAAGCTGATTCAGGAATCGGCTGGTGATACAGGCGCAGCCCCCGTGGCGATCCTGACGCACCCGTGCCCGCGCGCAGCCGCCGAAAAGGCGATGGCAAAGATTGCCGAGCTGAAGATTACTGCCGATACGCCGCGCCTGATCCGCATCGAGACGCGAGCCTGATTGTGCGGTTGACCGTCCTTCTCGTCGCAATGTTTTTTGCGGCGGGATGCGCTCACGTAGGGTCAGCCGGTGAAATGGATCGTTCCGGCTTTGTCGATGCAGGGCATGCAATACCGGGTCTTGTGGTAGACATGCGGTATGCGGGCAGCGAGAACTTTATCGGTCGTCCGATTGTCGGCTACCAAGCGCCGATCTGCTTGCTGACACGCGAGACGGTTGCGGCTCTGGGGCATGTGCAGGCGCAACTGCAGGTCTTCGGGTTCGGACTGAAAGTCTATGACTGCTATCGGCCGAAGCGGGCGGTCGCGGATTTTGTCGCGTGGGCGAAGGACCTCAACGACCAGAAGCGCAAGGCGGAGCAGTATCCAAACGTGGACAAGGCGAAGCTGTTCGAGCTTGGCTATATCGCAGGGAAGTCGGGACATTCGCGCGGATCGACGTTGGACCTGACACTGGTTGATCCGCGGACCGGCGCGGAGATGGATATGGGGTCAGGCTACGACCTGTTCGATCCAGTGTCATGGCCAAGCGATCAGACGGTTGGCCCGGGCGCGCAGGTCAACCGGATGCTGTTGCAGAACGTGATGGCCGCGAGCGGGTTTCGGCCGCTCAGGGAAGAATGGTGGCACTTCACGCTGAATGGCGAGCCGTATCCGGAGACATATTTTGATTTCGTGGTGCAGTAGGCTGGATTGAGCGCAGCGATGTCCGCGGTTCCCGGGACGCAGGTTTGATGGAAATCGCTGCGCTCAATCTACCCTACGCCAACTCGTTCAGTGCGTCGCGGATCGTGTCGACGATCTGGTCGATGTGAGCCTTCTCCACGATCAGGGGTGGCGACATGGCGATGATGTCACCGGTGACACGGATCAGCAGGCCTTTGTCGAAGCAGGTGCGGAAGGCTTCGAGCGCGCGGGCTGTCGGTTTGCCGGGACGAGGCTCCAGCTCGATGCCGCCGATGAGACCGAGATTGCGGACATCGATGACGTGTTTCGCGTCGCGCAAGGAGTGGAGCGCGTCCTCCCAGTAGGGCGCCATTTCGGCGGCGCGCTCGAACAGGCGCTGTTCCTTGAAGACCGCCAGCGTCGCCATGCCGGCAGCGCAGGCAAGCGGATGGCCGGTCATGGTGTAACCATGGAACAGCTCGATCGGCGTCTCGGAAGCGTTGAGCATCGTGTCGTAGATCTCGCGCGAGGCGGCGACAGCGCCCATCGGTACGGTGGCGTTGTTGATCGCCTTGGCCATGCAGATCATGTCGGGCTGCACGTCGAAATACTGCGAAGCGAAGGGCGCGCCGAGGCGGCCGAAGCCGGTGATGACTTCGTCGAAGATCAGGAGGATGTCGTGTTTGGTGCAGAGTTCACGCAGGCGCTGAAGGTAACCATTGGGCGGAACGAGCACGCCGGTTGAACCGGCAACAGGTTCGACGATGACCGCGGCGATGGTCGAAGCGTCGTGGAGATAGACGAGGCGTTCGAGTGCATCGGCATATTCGGCGCCGTGTTCGGGCTGGCCTCGCGTGAAGGCGTTGCGGGTGATGTCGTGAGTGTGGGGCAGGTGATCGACACCGCCGACCATAGGGCCGAAATTCATCCGGTTGCGCGTGATGCCGCCGACGGACATGCCGCCGAAATTGACGCCGTGATAGGCGCGCTCGCGGCCGATCAGGCGATACTTGTTCGGTTTGCCGCGCGCCTTCTGGTAGGCCAGCGCGATCTTGAGGGCGGTCTCGACACTCTCCGAGCCGGAGTTGGTGAAGAAGATGCGATCCATGCGATCGGGCAGGAGGCCGCCGAGGCGGTTGGCGAATTCGAACGCGAGCGGGTGACCCATGTTGAAGTTGCCGGCGTAGTCGAGTTCGCCCGCAGCCTCGCGGATCGCCTCGACGATCTTCGGCTGGTTGTGGCCGGCGGCGACGCACCAGAGGCCGGACGTCGCATCGAGGATCGGGCGGCCGTCGGGCGTGTAGTAGTGCATCCTGTCTGCCCGCACGACCATGCGCGGGTCCGACTTGAACGCCTTGTTCGGGGTGAACGGCATCCAGAAAGCGTCGAGCGAGTTGGGGCGGGGTGCGTCTGTCATTCGCTGATTTGGGGCAGGTGTGGGCGGATGTGCAATAGTAGATGCGCAAACATCAGTCGATGTCTTGTTCAGGAATCTTCGCATCGGCCAAGTCGATGAACATGCGGCCGACCGCGATGACGTCATCGGCGTCGCTCCAGCGATCAATGACATGGTATTGAGCGGCGCGTCCTTCAATGATCCAGCGCGCGCCATCCTTTCAGGAGCTAAGTACGATGACATCCCGCTCTCCGTATTCCGGATCAGGGGGATCAGCGCCGAAGTATCGCGTAGGCTGATCATTCGACGGCAGATTCCAGGATTCGATTTTCTGTGTGCTGGCTGTGACGCGCGTCCATTCGTCGGTAGAGAGCGAGCGGTGAATGCGGTGGAGCGGTTGGCCAGAATTGCGTTTCGCGGTTCCCATTTCGGCGTCACTCGCAAAGTCGCCGCCAGATCGGGCAAGCTCGATGACGAGTGAAGGATGAAACGAAGGCAGCCACACAAGGCGGTATGCTTCATCCGCCTGGATTGGTCCGCAGGAAAGCGATGACTGTTCCAGAAATTCGAGTTCTGCTCAGTATCTCTCGCGGGGCTCACGATCTTCTTCCGCCATAAAATCATACGTGCGGAAGACAAAGCCTGCGCGCGGCAGAGGCTCATAGGGGGTAAAAGCGCCCGCCGGAAAGTAGAAGGTGTTCTACCTAGCGTTGCAGCAGGAAAGATCGCTGTTGTGTGACAGCGACGCGCAAGCCGCCAACAAAGGCGGCAAGAGTAAGAAGCGCAGACGCCCCAGCATCGTGCCCCCTCAGCTATCTCAAATCATCACATTTTCGGTGGACCTGTCCAACAGAGGGCATGCGGGCTAGATAGAGATGACAGCGCCGGGTGAATCGTCCGGTGTTCGAAAAATGGGAGAGACGTGGATGAAACACCTCTTGATCGGATCGATCGCGCTGGCTGGCATTGGCCTGAGCGGATGCACCATGGCGCCTGCCGAACCTGCAATGCCGGCGATGGCGGCCAAGCCTGCGACGCCAGCGATGACCCACTACCACGCGATGCTGGCGCCGGCTGCTGGCGTCACGTCGACGGGCAAGGGTATGGGCATGTTCATGTATATGCCCGGCACGCATCAGCTGTCCTGGGAGGTCACGTATCAAGGCCTGACCGGACCAGCCGTCGCAGCGCACATTCACGGTCCGGCTGATCCCGGCGCGAATGCTGGCCCGGTCGTTCCGCTACCGGTTTCGGACAGCCCGATGAAAGGCTCAGCGACACTGACGGATGCGCAGGCTGCTGAACTTGCAGCGGGCAAGTATTACGTCAACGTCCACACTGCCGCGAACAAAGGCGGCGAGATCCGCGGCCAGATCATGGCCCAATAGGCCACTTGGGTTCGGCGCCGCCCTAGAGTGCGGCGCAGCATGACAGCATCGCCCGGTGGACGCGAATTCGCTTTTGCGTCGAGTCCACCGGGCGTATGCGTTCTGGCAATACGATTCGGACCCCGCAAAGAACGGGGCGATCAGCTTAGGGCAGGATATCCAATGGGCACGCTGGCGACCTCCTGCTCGACACTTGGCTATGCCATGGCGGGAGCGACGATTGCGGCGGCGGCTGCGGCGGAGAGCTGGGTCGGTCGCGGAGATGAGCGGTCGGCGGAGCAGGCTGCTGTGTCGGCGATGGTGGCGGCGCTAAATGCAATCGAGTTTGCGGGACGCATTGTTGTCGGCGAGGCCGACGGCGAGACGTTGAATGTCGGCGCCATGGTGGGCGGCGGCAAGGGCGTCGAAATCGATATTGCTCTGGAGGCGCTCGAGGGGCGGACGCTGACGGCGAAGGCGATGCCCAATGCGCTCGCGGTAATTGCAGCGGCGCCGCGCGGCGCGCTGTTGCAGGCGCCGGACCTCTACATGGAAAAATTGGCGATCGGTCCTGGGTATGAGAGCGGCGTTGTCGATCTCGATGCGGACGCGGGCGAGAATGCGATCCGGCTAGCGCGCGCGAAGGGCGTCGATGTGCGCGAAATCACGGCGTGTGTGCTGGATCGCCCACGCCATGAGAAGATCATCAACGACCTGCGCCGGGCAGGAGCGCGGATCAACCTGATAACCGATGGCGACGTGGCCGGCGTCATCAACACGGCTATGCCGGAGACGGGCATCGACATGTATGTCGGTCAGGGCAAGGCGCCTGAAGGTGTGCTGGCAGCGGCGGCGCTTCGGTGTGTCGGCGGCCAGATGCAGACGCGGTTCGTGTTTCGCAACGAAGCCGAGAAACTGCAGGCGCAGCGTGGTGGGTTGAGGGATGCGGGGCGTCTCTACAATATTGATGACCTGGTGTCGGGCGACGTGATCTTCGCCGCCACGGGCGTCACCAAAGGCACGCTTCTGGATGGGGCCGTTCGGCGGCGCGGGGCGATCGAGACGCATACGATGCTGGTGTCGTCAGCCGATGGCGTCGTGCGGACTATTCGGTCGGTGTCTCCTGTGCGTGGTTAGGCGCGGCGAGGCGACCTCAGGCGGGTGCGCTGAGGCGGGGTGAGTTGCGATATTCGGATTTGCGTTGAGAGCGGCGGCGGTCCGCGCCAGCTGCAACGGCTCCCTCGTTCATACGCTCAGAAGCGTGCATGTCAGCCCGCACGCGGGGAAGGAAGAATACCGCCGCGGTTCAACGCCAAGCGGGTTCCCCTGTGCGGGGCGGGGTTTGCGGAATGGGCTGGGGTGCCTAGTGTGGAGCGAACTGCTGGATGGAGTGACGATGCGGATTGCTTTCACGATTGCGGCGCTGGCGTTCCTGGCGACCGGGTGTGCGGAAGGCGTGCCGCCGCCGAGCGAGGCGCATGTGGCGCTGGCGAAGGCTTGTGTGCAGGAAGGGGGGGAGGCGGCGTTGTGCGAATGCCAGGCGACCAAGGTGGATGAGCTGGTCAAGTCGGGCGATGTCAGCGCCGATGTGCAGCAGGCGCTGGTGCTTCAGGCCAACGGCCAGGAAGACGCCGCGAACGAGATCATGCTGAAGCTGCCGCCGGACGATTTGTTCAACCAACCGAGCATGATCGCCGCCGCACAGCTTGAGTGCCACGCCCCAGCCGGATAGATGCTCACTCCAGACACACAAGACAGGTCGACCGTCCCATGAGGCGCATTGCGCTCAGTTTGCTTGTTTTGCCGGGCGTGCTTGTCGCGCTGGCAGGGTGCAGCCCGAACGAGCAGGGCAAGAAGGTGATCACCGAACAGTGCATCGCCGATGGCGAGGCGGTCGAGGTGTGCGAGTGCCTCGCGTCGGCCTCATCCGACAAGCTCGACAAGCCGATGTTCGATATGGTGGTGCTGGGCGCACAAGGCGCCGAGTCCGAGGTTGCCGGGCGGATGGAAGAGATGGTGCCGGAGCTGCGGACCAAGTTCGCGGTAGTAACCGGCGAAATTTCCAGGCAGTGCGGCGTCGGAACGACACCGGACCTGTCGGCGCCGCAGTAGTTCGAAGCATATCGGGCCGCAAATTGTGCCGATGGTCTGGATCGCGGCGGCGTCAGCAACGGCCGCATGTGGACAGAACGGCATTGCCGAAATCCAGAAGTCGCACATCGACGGCAATGTGCCCGAGTCCACGGCGTTCCATGCATATTTACTGCGCGATGTGGCTGCGTACTTCGCGGCGAATGGCATGTCGAAACCCGCGATCAAATACATGCTGTTCCCCAAGGGGTCGACGCAGAGCGGCGTTGCCCTCTCCAAATATTATGCTTGGGTGTCGGCCGTGTCGGACACAGCCGAAGTGCGCGTTAGCGCGGTCCGGCTTGCGGCGATCGACAGGAAGACATTCGAGGTTACGCGTTTCATTCGCCGCGAAGGCATTCTTGCACACCCTGATGCATTTGCCCGCGTGCTTCCCGACGCGCTGCTGCCTGCCATTCGCAAGAGTGCTGCAACGCCGGCGCAGTGACGGGTCGAAACGTGCTGCTGAAATCGTTCACATCGCTTCGTGCTTCACGCTGGTTGATGTCTGGCCACAATTCCACGATCCCGACGTTCGTCGGGACGAGCGGAGCGAGGGATGGAGGCTAGAAGTACAGCGGTAACCCGGCGGTCTGTGTCAGGGCTTCTCACAATGCGATGCCGGCTGATATGACGACGCTAAGGGAGCAGGCCTTGGCGTGGGAGACTACACGGAAGGAGCGGGCGGGCGTAGGATACCGGAGTAGAAAACCTGAGCGCGATCGTCGCCCTGGCGGGCTATCGGATCTCAATGCGGTTGAGCGATCCCTTTACGGGGCGCGTCGGGCTAGGTTGCGGGATTTTCGCTAGACGAGGATGGCAGTTCCCGGCTGCCGGGTTGATGGCATCGGCCGCGTGCGAGGTCGGATTGCTGTTCGTACTTCCAAGCTGGCCGCACGCGATAATGCTTTTCCCGCTCGGTATCGTGGTCCGGGTTTTTGGGCGGCAATGGAAGCTATTAAGCGCTGGATTATGACCCAGCGCACTCTGCCTTGAGATCTGTTTTCACCCTCGCAACCCGCCCGTCTGTTTCAGCGCTTCCCACAATGCGATGCCGGCGGTCATGGCGACGTTGAGGGAGCGGGCGGGAGGGGCGAGGGGAATCACGACACGGGCGTCGGCGGCGCTGTGGATATCTTCGGGGACGCCGGCTGACTCACGTCCGAACAGAAGAATGTCGTTGGCCCGGAATGAAAACTGGTCGAGGCGCGTGGCAGCGCGGGTGGTGAAGAGAACGAGACGGCTCCCCGCCGCGATTTGGGCGTCGCGGAATGCTGACCAGCCGGAATGCCGCGAAACAATGGCATTTTCCGCATAGTCCATCGCTGTTCGGCGCAGGCTCCTGTCGGTAAGCGGGAAGCCGCAAGGCTCTATAATGTCCACTGCGACGCCAAGGCACGCCGCCAATCGGATATTTGCCCCAAGATTCTGCGGGATGTCTGGTTGATAGAGGGCGAGGCGCACTTTAGACGGGTCCGTCACGAGAGGGGCTTTCTTGCGACACCACGCCACGTGGGGGGTGACCCGCGCGGCGGCGATAAGGCGTCAAAAGCTCCGGATAGCATGGGAGACTCGTGTGTCGGAACACGGATCCAAAGCCGCAACAGCAGACCCTGCTCTCGCGGGGGCACACGCGGGTGAAACGCGGCGTGATTTTATTCACATTGCAGCGGCGACAGTCGCAGCCGGCGGCGTGGCCGCGGTTGCTTGGCCGTTCATCCAGCAGCTTGCGCCCGCAGCGGACACCCGCGCGGCCTCCTCTGCTGAAGTCGATGTTTCAAAAGTGCCGGAAGGCAGCGAGATCCGGGTGCTGATCGGCGGCCTTCCGTTCTTCATCCGTCACCGCACGCCGGTCGAGATTTCCCGCGCCGAAGCTGATGATCACGCGCAACTGCGCGATCCGGCGACTGACGACAGCCGACTGCGTCCGATGCTGGACGGCAAGCTGAACCGCGCGATCCTCGTGACTTCGGGCACCTGCACACATCTCGGTTGCGTTCCTGTCGGTCCGGCGCAGGGCAACACGGGCGATTTCGGGGGATGGTACTGTCCGTGCCATGGCTCACATTACGATACCTCGGGACGCATCCGGAAAGGTCCGGCCCCGAAAAACCTGGCGATCCCGAAATACCTCTACGAGACCGACACCATGATCAAGATTTCGCTGTAGTCGGGGGCAGGCATCATGAGCGGACCGTCGACCTACGAACCGAAGAACGGCTTCACCAAGTGGATGGATGAGCGCCTGCCCATCATCCGCTTCGGTGCGGACCTGATGGATTTCCCGACCCCGAAGAACCTCAACTACTGGTATACCTTCGGCGGAATCCTGGCTGTGATGCTGGTGGTGCAGATCGTGACCGGCGTCGTGCTGGCTATGCACTATGTCGCCGACACCTCGCTGGCGTTCGACTCGGTCGAGCGCATTCGGCGCGACATCGATTTCGGCTGGCTGATCCAGGGTATCCACGCCAACGGCGCGTCGATGTTCTTCCTCGCCGTATACGTCCACATGTTCCGCGGTCTGTATTACGGGTCATATAAGTCGCCGCGTGAGGTGATCTGGATCCTCGGTGTCGTGATCTACCTCGTCATGATGGCGACAGCGTTCATGGGCTATGTGTTGCCCTGGGGCCAGATGTCGTTCCATGGCTCGGCCGTCATCACCAACCTGATCGGCGCCATTCCTCTGGTGGGCGACGCTGTGAAAACCTATCTGATGGGCGGACCGGCGATTGGCGATGCTACGCTCAACCGCTTCTTCTCGTTGCACTACCTGCTGCCGTTCGTCATCGCGGGCATTGTGGTGCTGCACATCTGGGCGCTGCACGTTCCGGGCAACAATAACCCGACTGGCGTTTCGGTAAAGGACGTGAAGAAAGACACGCTCCCGTTCCACCCGTACTACACAGTGAAGGACGGCTTCGCGATCATCGTGTTCTTCATCCTGTTCGCGACGTTCGTGTTCTTCCTGCCGAACGAGCTTGGCCACGCCGACAACTTTATCCAGGCCAACCCGGCCCAGACGCCCTCGCACATCGTGCCGGAATGGTACCTGCTGCCGTTCTACGCGATCCTGCGCGCCATCACGTTCGACATCGGTCCGATCGAGGCCAAGCTGCTCGGCGTGGGCGCGATGTTCGGCGCCATCCTGATCCTCTTCTTCGTGCCGTGGCTCGACACCTCGAAGGTGCGCTCGATGCGCTATCGTCCGCTGGCGCAGCAGGCGTTCGTGCTGTTCGTGCTGGCTTCAATCGGTCTCGGCTTCTGTGGCGCGAATGACCCGGACAAGTTCGTGTTCAACTTCGGCCCGGATAAGGTTGCGCTGGTCTACACTGAGGCGGCGACCGGCAAGTCGGTCCGCGAAGTGTCTGACGACTATAACAGCCTCGTCGCCAAGAAAGCCGCGCTGGCCGAACCGGCCCGCAGCGAAGCGTCGATCGAAGTCGCCTCGGAAGGCTTCAAGTGGCTGTGGCTCTCGCAGATCCTGGGGCTTTACTATTTCGCGTACTTCCTGGTGATCCTGCCGATGCTCGGCATTCTTGAAAAACCGAAGGCGCGTCCGCCGTCGATTGCGGAGAGCGTGTCGAAGAAACATGCGGCCCCATCAGCAGGCGCCACGCCTGTGGCTGCGGAATAAGGGAGAGACACATGCGCTTCGCGAAACTCGCCCTTTCCAGTCTTGCAGTGATCGCGGTCGCAGCCTTTGGCGTCACCGCCATCGCGCAGCAACCGACCACGCCCACTCCACCTCCCCAGACCACACCGGAGGCGCCTGCTCCCGCGACCACACAAGCAGCTGAGCCGGCCGTTACGGTTGAGCCGACGCCAGTTCCGGTCGCAGCACCGGCCGCAATGGCGGCAGCGCCCGTAGAGCACGCGGCCGCCGGAGAAGCTCACGCCGGCGGCGAACATCACCTGATGGAGCCGAAAGGCGGCTGGCAGCACGAAGAACTGTTCGGCACGTTCGACCAGAACGCCCTTCAGCGCGGCTACAAGGTCTACTCCACCGTTTGCTCGACCTGCCACGGCATGAAGCTTCTGTCGTTCCGAAATCTTGGCGAACAGGGCGGTCCGTTCTACGACGAAAAATATCCGAACCCGAACGATAACCCGGTCGTCAGGCAGCTGGCTTCGACGTTCCCGAACCAGACGCCGTCGATCGATCCCGACACGGGCGAAGCTATCATGGTGGCGTCCAAGACGTCGGACCGCATCCACGGGCCGTACGGCAATGATACCGCTGCGCGGGCGAGCAATGGTGGAGCGTTGCCGCCCGACCTGTCGGTAATCACGAAGGCGCGCCATGGCGGCGCCGGCTATATCTATTCGCTGCTGAATGGCTTCGTCGCGCCGCCGGTCGGGCTGCAGGTGAACCAGGGCCAGCACTACAATACATACTTCCCCGGCGACACCGGCAGCCAGTGGAGCGGCGATCCGCGCCACAAACCGCCAGGCGGCTTCCTCGCAATGGCCTCGCCGCTGGAGTTTGCGGACGTCGCGTTCGACGACGGCACGCCGTCCAACGTCGAACAAATGGCTCACGACGTGGCCGTCTATCTCGCTTGGGCTGGCGATCCCAAGGCAGTGGCGCGCAAGCAGATGGGTACGGCGGTCATTCCGTACCTGCTGATCTTCGCTCTGCTGGCGTTCCTCTCGTACCGCCGCCTGTGGCGGAACGTGGAGCACTAGAAGCAGTTTGCATTCACGGCGCTCACGCAACCCGCTCTAGATTCTTGTTTTGCCGCATTTTCCGGGTCGTCAGGCGACTTCGCCTGACTAGAAAATGCTCTAGTAATGCTTCTGCGCGCTAAGAAATTTGCGCGTTGCCTTGTTCCCTCATAAAGTCAGGCCTTGAGCGGTGGCGCTTCCGTTGGGATCCTCGCCGCCATTCGAGGTACGCCGCGAGGCGTAAGCCGGGATCTGCGCTGTCCTTCGGGGCTGTTGGACGGACGGATCCCGGATCCGCCTTGCGAGGAACTGTTTCTTTATCGTCTCCGGGACAACGTCATGAACCTTCCGCAGGGATTCAGCCTGCGTGCGGCGCGTGTCGACGAGGCCGCTAGATCAAGGCGCAGGCGCG
This sequence comes from Caulobacterales bacterium, assembly GCA_038326205.1. Classification (GTDB taxonomy): domain Bacteria; phylum Pseudomonadota; class Alphaproteobacteria; order Caulobacterales; family Hyphomonadaceae; genus UBA7672. Next base: position 25,049 of record JBBQJV010000049.1, read on the forward strand.
GAAGCTTTCTTCGTCCAGTTCGCCTTCCCACTTGGCGACGGCAACCGCGACGGCGGAGTCGCCGGTGACGTTGGTGACTGTTCGCATCATGTCGAGCAGCCGATCGAACGGGAAGAGAACCGCGATGACCATGACGGTCTGTTCCGGCGTCGCGCCGATGACGCTGAGCGTTGTGGCCGCGAGGAACAGGCTGACGGATGGGATGCCCGCCGTACCAATCGAGACAAGCGTCGCCGTCAGCATCACCATGCCATAGAGTGGCAGCGTCATCTCGATGCCGAAGGCCTGCGCTGCGAACAGGGCAATCAGCCCCTGATAAAGCGCTGTTCCGTCCATATTGATGGTTGCGCCGAGCGGAAGCACGGAAGAGGCGATCGAGCGGCTGACGCCGAGATTGTTGCGGACGTTGGCCATGGTGACCGGCAGCGTGGCATTGCTGGACGACGTCGAGAAGGCGACCGCCTGCGCGTCAGCGATGCCGCGGAAGAAGCGGATCAACGGCAAGCTGCAGAAGATCTTGATGATGCCGCCATAGGTGATCAGCATGTGGAGGGTGCAGGCGAGGTAGAGACACAGAACCATCTTGCCGAGCACCACGAAGACGCTGAGCCCCTGCGTCGCCATCACCCACGCCATCAGGGCGAGCACGCCGAAGGGCGCCGCCTCCATAACGATCTGGGTGATCTTCATCATCACCTCGGCAGCGCTCTCGATGACCCGCGCCAGCGGCCGGCCGAGATCCTTCGCCATCAGGCAGCCAATGCCGACGAAAATCGCGAAGAAGATGATCTGCAGGACGTCGCCGTTGGCGAAGGACGCGACAGGATTGGTCGGAATTATCGCTATGAGGCGCTCGACCAGGCCCAGATTGGCGCCATTGGCGTCGAGCTTGTCCTGCGCGCTCGCCAGCTCTGACGCGGGAACGCTGGCGAGATCGAAGCCAGCGCCGGGCTGGATCAGGGTGCCGATCACGAGGCCGATGCTGACGGCGATCCAGGTGGTCGCCATGTACATCAGCAATGCCCGCCCGCCGAGCGAGCCCAGCCGCGCCGGATCGCCCATCGCGGTGACGCCAGCAACCAGCGTTGTGAAGATCAGCGGCACGACCAGCATCCGGATCAGGTTCACGAATGCATCGCCCACAGGCTTGAACCATGTGGTGGCCAACGCGCCGGCAGCTTCGGGCCCAAGTGTGAGGCTCAGCACGAAGCCCAGCCCCGCGCCCAGCGCCAGCCCGAGCATGACGCGTTTCCAAAGGGTGATCTTGAACCAGTTCATACCCCCTAGCGTAGGGACGTGACCCCTGCGGTCAAGGAAGGGATCGCGTGCAATCGCTATTCGCGGTTGCAATTGCGCCAAACGCCCCCTCCCATGCGGCAAGATTCGCAGGAGCTGTTTGGTTGCAATGACAAGATGGTCGCTCGGCATCATTGGCGGGTCGGGGCTTTATCAGGTTCCGGGCATCGAGGGCGGGCGCTGGGAGACGATTGTCTCGCCGTGGGGGCAGCCATCTGATCAGGTCTATCGCGGAACGCTCAACGGCATCGATGTCGTGTTCCTGCCGCGGCATGGGCGGGGGCACAGGCTGGGACCGACGCAGCTGAACTATCGCGCCAACATCGATGTGATGAAGCGGGCGGGATGTACCGACATTCTCTCGTTGTCGGCGTGCGGCTCGCTGAAGGAGGCGATGGCGCCAGGAGATTTCGTGGTGGTCGACCAGTTCATCGACCGCACGTTTGCGCGAGAGAAGAGCTTTTACGGCGAGGGCGTGGTCGCCCACGTATCGATGGCGCATCCGGTGTCATCGCGGTTGGCCGGGTTTGCTGAGGAAGAATCTGCAGCTCTCGGGGTTCGTACGCACAGGGGCGGGACCTATCTGGCGATGGAAGGCCCTCAGTTCTCGTCGCTGGCGGAATCGAAACTCTATCGTTCGTGGAATTGCGCCGTGATCGGGATGACCAACATGCCAGAAGCAAAACTCGCCCGCGAGGCGGAGCTGCCTTACGCGACGGTGGCCATGGTGACGGACTATGACTGCTGGCATGAGGAAGTGGCGGCGGTGTCGGTGACCGACGTGCTGAAAGTTCTGCATGGCAACGCGGAGAAGGCGGCGGCGCTGGTGTCTCGCGTTACGTTGCGGATGGCGGCGATGGCGCGGACGCCGGACCCGGATGGGATCGACACATGCCTCGACCACGCAATCATCACCGCGAAGGATCATCGCGACATGGCCCTGGTGGCGCGGCTCGATGCGGTCGCCGGACGGGTGTTAAGGACTTGACGGAACAGGCATTGTCCGCCGACATCCGTGCCGCGAGCGGTAACGGTAGGTAATGATACCAGACAACATCCTGCTGTTCATGGTGCTGACCACGCTCGTCAGCATGGCCCCCGGGCCCAACGTCATGTTCATCATGTCGCAAGCGGCCCTGCGCGGTCATCGCGCTGGAATGATGGCCGGGTTAGGCATCCAGGTCGCGAACGTCTTTTATTTTGCACTTACGGCGCTCGGCATCGGCGTGCTGATGTCGACCTCGACGCTCGCTTTCTTCATCGTGAAGTGGGCGGGTGCAGGATATCTCGGACTGCTGGGCGTGATGGCGATCCTCAGATCGTTCCAGCCCAAGCCGCTGCTGGACCCGACACAACCCTCGCCGGTGATCGCGGTGGGGCGTGGCGCATTCTTCGATGGGTTGATGATCGGACTCGGAAATCCGAAGACCATCTTCTGGTTTCTGACTTTCCTGCCGCAGTTCATAGACGCCAGGACGGACGTGCTCGGGCAGACAGTGGTGCTTGGCACGGTCGGCACCATAGCCGATCTGGGCGTGCAATGGGCCTATACGTACATAGGTGGAGCGCTATCGCGCATTCTCGCAAAGGATCATGTGCGCAGATGGTTCGAGCGTGGGGTGGGCATGGTGTTCATCGCTCTCGCGCTGATCGTGGCGTTCACCTACAAGCAGCATTGATTGGCAAGCCGCATCGATTGGAGCCCCATCATGAGCGCACCGCGTCTGCATATCGGGGACAGGAATTACTCGTCGTGGTCGATGCGACCGTGGCTGGCGCTGCGCCATGGCGGCATCGCCTTTGACGAGGTGATGCATGCGTTGCCCGAGCTGGGCGGCAAGCCGGCGTTTGGCGCGATCTCCCCTAATGCGCGGGTGCCGGCGTTGGATCTGGGAGAGGGGGTGGTAGTGGCGGAAAGCCTGGCGATCTGCGAGTGGGCGGCGGAACAGCAACCGACGCTCTGGCCGAAAGATCCCAACGCGCGGGCGCTGGCGCGGGCGGCGGCGGCTATCATGCATTCGGGCTTCCCCAGCCTGCGCAATGACGCGCCGATGAATATCCGCCGCCGGACGGACGCCAGCCGGATGACGCCTGATGGGCTGGCGGATGCGGTGCGCGTGGACGATCTGTGGGGTGACTGCCTGTCGCGCTCGGGCGGACCGTTCCTGTTCGGGCGGTGGTCGATCGCGGACGCCATGTACGCCCCGGTGGTGACGCGGTTCGTGACCTACGCCATTCCCCGCTCCAAGGAGGCGCAGGGCTATATCGACCGGATGCTCAAGGAGCCCCATATGGCGGCGTGGATTGATGCGGCCGAGACCGAAACCCGCCAATTGCCCCGATCGGATCAGGCCTAAAGCTTGATCGGGCATGGGCCTTCCAGTGATCCAAAATCACCCTAGTTAGCGTATGGAAGTTGAAAGCGCGCCTTCCAAACCCATATCCGGGTGCGGTGGCCGGATCGAGGGATTGTCGTTTGCTCGCCTCAAAACATCCGCGTCAGGCTGACCGCATCGCGGAGCTATATGACTACGATATCCTGGACACCCCACGCGAACGGGATTTCGACGATATTGTCGAGCTGGCCTCGCGGCTTTGCGGCGCGCCTATTTCGGTCGTCAACCTGATCGACGTGGACCGGCAATGGTTCAAGGCTGAGGTGGGGCTGGGCGTGCGCGAGACGCCGCTCGACACATCGCTGTGCTCCCATGCGATCCTCGAAAAAGACTTCATGGAAATACCCGACACCATGCAGGACGGAAGGATGCAGGACAACGCATTGTGCACCAGCGATCCGGGTCTCCGCTTTTATGCCGGCGCGCTGCTGCAGACGCCCGACGGGCTGCCGTTGGGGACGCTGTGTGTGCTCGACTACAAGCCGCGTGAGCTGACCGAGATCCAGCGCTATGCGTTGAAGGTGCTTGCCAAGCAGGTGATGACGCAGCTTGAGTTGCGGCGTGCGCTGAAGCGCAAGGAGCTGCTGCGCAAGGAGATGGACCACCGGGTGAAGAACTCGCTGGCGTCGGTGGCGGGTATGGTGCGGTTGCAGATTGCGCGGGCGAGCGATCCGGCTCTGCGTGGCGCGCTGGACTCCGTGCAGCAGAGATTGCGCTCTATCTCGCTACTGCATGAAGAGCTGTATCGCACCGCGGGCGATGATACGGCCGATCTTGGACGCTATCTCAAGACGCTGCAGGCGATGTTGCAGGAGGGCGCGCCTGATGGCGTCAGTATCGAAGTTGATGCGCAGCATCTCGTTGTGCGTCCGCAGACTGCATCGGCGGTCGGTGTGATCGTGAGTGAGTTCGTGATGAACGCGTTCAAGCATGCTTTCCCGGATGAACGCCCGGGCAAGGTGACAATCACGCTGAACGAGACGGACTCGCAGGTCGAGTTGATCTGCCGCGACGACGGGGTTGGCGCCGGCGAGATTGATCCGGCGAAGCGCGGGCTGGGCATACGGTTGATCTCTGCCTACGCGAGCCAGCTTGGAGGCGTGGCCAGATTCAGGGATGCGGGGCCGGGGTTCGAGCTGCGGGTGAATTTCAGGCGAGGCTAAGTGAACGACGGCGCACGCGCGGGTAAGGCATCCATTCGCAACTTTTCAAGCCCGTGATGCGGTATTCGCTGGCTTCGATTGAGGGGAGTGCTGTGAGCAGGTCGTCTCAATTGCTTTTGGCTCTAGCAGCCGCACTGTTTGCGGCGCCGGGTGCGCACGCTCTGTGTGTCTACGAGGGCGTGCTCTATTACCAGACGACGCTGCAGGAGGAGTTCGTCGATTCCATCCATGTCGTTCATGCGACCGGTTTTTCGGAACGCGACCAGAACATTTCCGACACGAGTGATGAAGATCCGCTTGTCCACTACACGCTGAAGGTCGAGCACGCCTACAAAGGCAATGCGGAGGAGAAGATCACAGTTTACACGCATCGTAACAGCGGCGCGTACTATTTCGAGAAGGGCCGGGACTATCTGGTGTTTCTGGAACGGACAGCATCCGCCGACGGCCATCTACCGCAGGGCGGATTGACGGTGAACTATTCCTGCGGACATACCAAGCTTTGGGCCAAGGTCACGGATAAGGAGAGGGCTTGCCTTGTGGGGCTGTCCGAGCCCGAGGCGATATTCCTCGAATAGCCTTGGCGAGCGCCGCCGCGACTGTGGCGCGACTGGCCGGATAGCTCCGTCACTTCCCCGATATCGCCGGATGCTCTAACCAGAATATGATGCATCAAGGACGAGCCATGGAACTGAAAGACGCAATCCGCACCATTCCGGATTTCCCGAAGAAGGGGATCATGTTCCGGGACGTCACCACGCTGATGGGCAATCCTCGGGCTTTCCGGCAGGCCGTGGATGAGCTGGTCCAGCCTTGGGCCGGCGCCAAAATCGACAAGGTGGCCGGGATCGAGGCGCGAGGGTTCATTCTTGGTGGAGCAGTGGCGCACCAGCTGTCGGCCGGGTTCGTGCCGCTGCGCAAGAAGGGCAAGCTACCCCACAACGTCATCACCGAGAGCTATGAGCTGGAATACGGCGTCGACGCCATGGAGATGCACACGGACGCCATCGAGCCGGGCGATAGGGTGCTGCTGGTGGACGATCTGATCGCGACGGGGGGCACGTCGATGGCGGCTATCAAACTATTGCGCAAGGCCGGGGCGAAGATCGCCGGGGCTGCCTTTCTGGTGTGCCTGCCGGAGCTGCAGGGCGACACCAAGCTTACGGCGCAGGGGATCAACGTCAGCTATCTCGTCTGGTTCGCCGGACACTGAAGGGGCTGTCCCGGAAGCAATTCGCCCGCACGGGGATGTGACCTAGATACTAGAGCTTTTCAAGTTTTGGTGGAAACGTATCCAGCTCCGAGGATGTAGTTGCGGCATTCGGTCGGGCTGATGGCCTGGACGATCCTACCGGTTTCTTCGATGACGGCGTCGATGGTTCGCTGTTGCGCGCATCGCATCGCGTGCTTGATCTTGGCGAAGGTCTGTTCGATGGGGTTCAAGTCAGGCGAGTAGGCCGGCAGGAACCACAGTCGGGCGCCGGCGCTGCGGATCATCTGGCGGACCTCGCGTCCCTTGTGGCTTCCGAGATTGTCCATCACGACAATGTCCTCGGGCTTGAGGGTGGGCACGAGGGACTGATCGACCCAGGCGCGGAAGGCCTCGCCATTGATTGGTCCGTCGAAGACACAGGGCGCTGTGAACCCACTGGTGCGCAGCGCGCCCAGGAAGGTCAGCGTTCGCCAGTGGCCATGAGGCGTATAGGCCTTCAGC
>JBBQJV010000050.1:0-31400 GCA_038326205.1 Caulobacterales bacterium
ATCATGGAGAAGGAGATTCACGAGGCCGTGCTGTCCTGCACCCGAGCCAGGCGCCAGATGCTCAAAGGTGCCCTCACCGAAAAGCCGCCGATCCACTGACTCCCTTGCTGTCCGAGGACCGCCTTCGTGAGAAGCCACGCACCACGCGGAAGAGATCAACGAAGCGTGCCAACTGTGTTGACGTTTCTTCGGTGGCCGGCGAATTCCACACCCCTGTCGCGTCCGATTATGCTGAACCGGCCAACGGTCAGGCTGCCAGAAATCCGTCCCTTCGCAGTGCCATGCGGTATAATCCAGATTACGGCATTATGACCTTTATGCCGATATCGGCATAATGGCCATCACAGTGGCCATCCCTCGCGTCTCAACCGTGATTTCTCAGGTCGGCATGGCAGTCAGGCCTACGCGCGGGAGGAACTCGTCGCGGAACTCTGCTCAGCGTTTCTTTGCGCCGAGCTTGGTGTCGTTCCAACTGTTCGGCATGCGGACTACCTCGGCGCCTGGATGGAAATTCTACAAGACACGATAACAGAGCCATATTCCAGGCCGCGCCGATGGCGTCCAAGGCAGCGGAGTTCGTCATGGGGCGCAGATCAGCACAACCTGAAAATCCGGAGTGAAGCCATGTTCGGCAGCGTCGAGCGGGTCCCATTTGGCTAGGTATCGTTTATGATCCGCTCGATTTCGGCGACCGATGTCAGGATGTCTTCGAAGCTCGGAGCCGCCCCGAAGATCATGGCCGTTGTGTTGGCGTAGTCGCGGCCCAGCGCCTCAGTCATCGCCTCTGCCGGCGAAATCGCGAAGCCGCCGGCCGCGGCCGAAGCAAGATCGTAGTCGGGGCGGTCGAAGAACATCCGCGCATGCCGGACGCAGTCGGCGCCTAGATCGCGATCTCCAAGCGCCGTCCTGCCGACGTCGGAATTCAGCAGGCAATGGAGGTCGTAATAGTGGCGCGATACGCGCTGTCCTTCCTGCCTCAGAACACCGCGCCGCTCATACCAGCGGCACAGGCCATGGGCGATCACCACCTTGTCCCAGAGCGTACGCGCCGCGTCGATCGTGGTTACATCGCTGACCGTGAGGTCCAGTCCTGCGGTTTCCTCACTGACATACGGCCGGATCGTCACAGGGCGGTTGGGGTCGAGCGCCGACTTCGCGCCGGATTCGATCCGGACGACGGGCCGCACATAGGCGCCGGCGCGCGGCTCGACCTCGGGATACCAGACCAGCAGCGTTTGTCCGTCCGCGTCGGCTTCATCGATCTCGATCCGTCCGGCGCCGCCGGTGGCGTCGGCGAGCTGGGCGTCAAGAAACTCCCTGAGCTGGCCCGTGATATAGCCACGACAGGCGTCCCGGATCGCGTCAAGCCTGGCCCGCCGCTTCTTGTTCGACAGCGCCTCCAGTTCCTCGACGGACGCTGCTTCGCCGAGGTCGTCTCGGAAAACCGTGATGTCGATATCTTCGGAGAAGCGATGGATCAGGCCATGGGCTTTGGACAGGGACGTGCCGCCCTTGAAGAGCAGGCGGGGGCTATTGGCCGGCTGCTCGTGGTAGAGCGCATTCAAGGTCCAGCAGACCCAGAAGTCCTTCTCGATATTGCCGACGGGAGCGCCGAGCCGATTGGCCGTCGCCAGAAAGAGGTCGAGCCTGTCGCGTGGCGGCGCGGCGATGATTTGTTTGTACGCCGCGTTGGTCATGGTTGCGCCTCGTCCGCTTTTGGGAAGCCGATCAGATCGCGCAGGAGCTCCTGCATCCAGATCGGTAGGGCGGAGAACCCCGTGCGCAGATCATCGCGGATCGCCTGTCCATGTTCGGGATTGGCGAACAGACGGCACAGTAGGGCCTGGACGCGTTGACGTTCGCCGTCCTGGGCCAGCATGTCCTGCATCCAGTGCAGCGCCTGGACGACGCGCATGGCGGGCCGGTCGGCCCAATAGAGGCGGCTGGGCGCGGCGAACCTGAAATGGATCTCCTGACTACCGAGCTGGATCGGCTTCAGACGCGCATCGACCAGCACCTCGATGCGCGCCGGTACGGCCGTGGTGAGGCCGAGCTCGTTGGCGGCTGTCATGCCGTCGATCACAGCGCGTGCGCGGTCGCGCCGGGTGACAGCCCGGATAACCGCCCGATAATCGGGCACGGTCTGCCGCCCGGTCAGGGCGTTATTGCGTGGCTGGTCGTACAGGCCCCGATCGATGCGGCGCAGGTCGCCCGCAGTGGCGAGGCGCTGCAGGGTCTTGTCCACGGCGGCGCGGCCAGCAAGGTCGGCAAAATCACCGGGCGTCCAGACCTCGTCCGGGCTGGATGCGATCCGGGCAACCAGCCGGGAGCGGAGATCGGTATCTTGCACTGAGGCGATCATGTCCGAAATATACGACAAGTTTCGGACAAAGTCAAGAGATCGTCCGAAACATGCAGCATCATTCGGACAGTTGCGCGTTCCTCGAGCCGCTTCGGTTGCTGGCCGCGGAGGGTGCTGTCAGACCAATGCTACCTCGTCTTGTGTGGACGGCGCTGGATTGGCAAGGAGTTTGAGCGAGCGATTGGTCGGGTACGGTCTTGTGTTCGGCCTGTTGGTGCAGCGCTTAGAGGCTGCTGGCCCTGATGTCGTCCGTTGATCAGATCTCCCATCTCTGCAGAGCGCTCGAAGCGCCGACAAGGTATCGGAGTGTCCTGATCCTCGGTTCCCGGTGGATCGCATCACCTCATTGTCCTCACCAATAGTTGGCCACTGCCGGCACGGTCACGCGACCGTAGCAGGGGTTTGGAAAGTCTCGTTGCGGTTCATCAGCGCCCACGCGATGCGCGCCATCTTGTTGGCGAGCGCGAGCGCTACGAGTTTGGTCGGCTTCTTTTTCTCCAGCAGGGTCTTCGCCCACATGTCGAGCGAGCCCTGACGCTTGCTGGAATGACTGAGCAGAGCCATGGCACCGGAGACAAGGAGGGTGCGTAAATAGCGGTCACCCATTTTCGACGTTCGGCCGAGCCGGATTTTCCCACCGCTGGAGTTTTGTCGCGGCACCAGGCCAAGGAAGGCGGAGAACTCTCGTCCAGAGGCGAACATTGAAGGGTCGGTGACGCTGGCGGCGAGCGCAGATGCTGTCACCGGTCCAACGCCTGGGATGGTGGCCAATCGCCGGCTGACCGCGTTTGATCGATGCCATTCCAGAAGTTTGCGGTCGAGGTCGCAGAGCTGAGCGTCGAGGGAGGCCAGTTGAATGGCCAGTGGGGTAAGTGCTGCTCGTGCGAGAGGCGGCAGGCTTTCGTCCTCGTGGTCGGCTAGAACTTCGAGGAGTGGTCGCAGATTGCGCACTGTCCGCGGAGCGACAAGGCCAAGTTCGGCCATGTGGCCGCGGATCGCGCAGATCAAGGCGGTACGCTGGGATGTGAGCAGCGAGCGAGCGCGATGCAGAATGAGCGCGGCCTGCTGCTCTTCACTTTTGATCGGCACGAAGCGCATGGAGGGGCGGGTCACAGCCTCGCAGATGGCGGCAGCATCTGCGGCGTCGTTCTTCTGGCGCCGGACATAGGGCTTCACGTAGGCTGGCGGGATCAGTTTCACCTGATGGCCAAACTTCGTCAGCTCACGTCCCCAATGGTGAGCCGTACCGCAAGCTTCCATGCCAACAAGGCAAGGGCGCAGCTTGGCGAAGAAGGTGACCAGGTCGCGTCGTTTCAGGGCTTTCTGAACGACGATGCGGCCAGCGGCATCAACAGCGTGAATCTGAAAAATGCTCTTCGCCAAGTCGATACCAACGGTGCTAATCTCTTCCATGGGCGGCGCTCCTTTGCTGGTACGTTAAACAACGATCATCATGGCACATCGATGCCGCGTGAGCGCCGTCCACATCATCTCTGGTAAGGTCGTCTTTCTTGGCCTTCTGAGGGACCCCAATGACGCGAATTTCGTACAAACGGCATCGCTTCCCGGCAACGGTCATTCAGCACGCGGTGTGGCTGTACTTCCGCTTCACACTGAGCTTTCGCGATGTTGAAGAGATGCTTGCACAGCGGGGCATAGATGTTTCCTACGAGACGATCCGCGCCTGGACAGTGAAGTTCGGTCCGAAGATCGCTGCGAACCTGCGTCGTCGTAAACTGCCGCCATCACCACGCTGGCACCTCGACGAGATGGTCTGGAAGATCGGAGGCGAGCGCATGTTCTTGTGGCGCGCTGTTGATGATGAGGGAGAGGTTCTCGACATCGTCGTTCAGAAGCGGCGCGACACACGAGCAGCGCTGAAACTGTTGAAGCAGTTGCTGCGCAGCCAACCGGTTGATCCGGAGAGCATCGTCACGGACGGACTTCCATCGTACGGATCAGCGCTTCGGGCGCTCGGCAGGGAAGGGGTTCATCGTTCAGGTCGCTTGCGTGAAAACAACCGCGCGGAGAACTCATATCTTCCAATCCGACGACGAGAGCGGAAGATGCTGGGGTTCAAATCGCAAACATCAGCGCAGCGATTTCTGACGACGCACGCAGCGATCCATAACGCGTTCGATTTGCAGCGGCACATGATCAGCCGGCCGACGCTCCGGCTGTTCCGGGCACGGACGGAATCCGTCTGGGCGAAGGCGGTGGCTTGAGCGGAATCCTGCGTCTTGCAAGAGAGTTTGCGTTGCCGAGTTTAATTGACAGTTCCGGCGCCACTCCAAGTTTCCCGTTAGATTTCCCGGTTGTCGGGAATTTGCGGACCGAAGAGGGCGCACGGCCGCGTCAATGGGACCGATGTTGCGGCCACGAGAGACGCCGGCCCGAAATCGGACGATGTGAGGCAAGTTCGGTGAGGGGAGAGACAGCAGCATGCGCCGAAGCTCCCCCAAAAGCGGGCTATCTTCGCTGATTTCCGGAACTGGTCAGGAGAGCTAGGACTTCCTGGCGGAGAGGGTGTCGGTTCTGAGCCGATCTCGTTCGATCTCACCCCGTCTCATCGAACAGCAGAAATGTAGGCGGAGCAGGCCTCCGTCAACCTGAGACATCTCAGGCCAATCCGCTCCATGGCGCCCCACACGCGCGCCTTTTGTGGGTTGGCATGTGGGTTGGAACAGGCCGTGCAGTTCGACGGAGGGATAGCTCCGTTTGTGGGTTGGAGCGGGTCGAAATGAGAAACCGGCTGACGGCGAAGTTCGTCGATAAGGTTACCGCGCCCGGCTATTACGCTGACGGCGGCGGCCTCTTTCTGCAAGTGCAGACGAAGAAGGACACGTCCACGGCCAAAAGCTGGATCGTGCGGTATCGCGCCAGCACGGGACGCATGCGGGAAATGGGCCTCGGGTCTCTCGACACGGTGACCCTCGCGGATGCCCGGACCAGGGCCACAGAGGCGCGCAGGATGGCGGCCAACGGCACCGATCCGATCAATGCGCGCAACACCGTGCGCGTGGCGCTCCAGTCGGAGGCCAGCCGGCGCATGACGTTCAAGGAATGCGCGGAGGCTTATATCGCGGCGCACAAGGCGTCCTGGAAGAACGACAAGCACAGGGCGCAGTGGAGCTCGACCCTCGCAAACTATGCCTACCCACAGTTCGGAGATAAGTCGGTGGCCGATGTTGACCAGGCCGCCGTGCTCCGCGTGCTCGATCCGATCTGGCCAAAGAAAACCGAGACGGCGAACCGATTACGCGGGAGGATAGAGGTCATTCTCGATTGGGCGAAGGTGAGGGGCTATCGCGACGGAGAAAACCCTGCTCGGTGGAAGGGGCACCTGGACAAGGCGCTACCCGCTCGCTCCAAAATTCAGCGCGTCGCGCACCACCCCGCACTTCCCTACAAAGAACTTCCCGCATTCATGAAGGAGCTTGCCGCGATCGACACGATCGGCGCCAAGGCGTTCGCGTTCTGCATCCTCAATGTGACCCGAACTTCGGAGACCTTGCTAGCTGACGTTAGCGAGTTCGACCTCGACAAGCGGATCTGGATCATTCCACCCGCACGCATGAAAGCGGCCAAGGAACATCGTATTCCGCTCACCGACGTTTCGATGGAGATATTGGCCTACGCCAAGAAGAAGAAGGTCGTTGAATCCGGCTTTGCATTTGAGTCGAGTGCGCGCGAGGGCGAGCCTCTGTCTAACATGACTTTTCTGATGATGCTGCGGCGTATGGGGCGCGAGGATCTGACGGGGCACGGATTTCGTTCGACGTTCAGGGATTGGGCGGCGGAGATGACGGCCTATCCGCGAGAAGTAGCGGAAGCCGCGTTGGCGCACACGATTGGCGACAAGGTGGAAGCGGCGTACAGGCGCGGTGACTTGTTCGAGAAGCGTCGCAAATTGATGGACGACTGGGCCGACTTCGCCACGTGTTCAGCTAGCGTGGATCTCGCTCCAACCATGCAAGCGGATGGCAACGCGGTCCCTGCAACTCGTCGAAATTGATGATCAACTCAACGAATTCAAATTCAATGAGATCGACCACCTCGACCGTGCCATTTCCAGGTGCGGCTGTGAAGGGTCTGCGACGATCGTGTCAACGGCCACATGGTCGATTCCGCCCGCTGCGTTGAAAAGGCGATTGCGTCACCAAGAGTGAGCTGCACTCAAGCGGGTAGTTAGATACCAATCAAGTGACATGCGAATCGCCCTCCACGCTTGGCGGTTGTGTATCAGGTTCATGAGACGACAAAAAAGCGCCGCCAAGGAGGCATTTCCCCGGCGGCGCCAGTTCCGATGATCCTTCCGGGGGTCGATCAGAAGGATTTGCGGATCGTCGCGAACACCTGGCGGGGCGAGCCCACCATCAGCGTCTGGTTGTCGGATGACGTGTTGAAGCCATTGGTGCCGATCGTCGAGACATATTGCTCGTCGAGCAGATTGGTGACGTTGAGCTGCAGCTCGGTGTCATCGAGCAGACCGCCGGTGAGGCGATAGCCCGCCGTCAGATCCACCAGCGTGTAGCCATCGACTTCGGCGTTGTTCACGTAACTGAAGTAGCGCGAGCCCGTGTAGGCGACCGACAGCTTGCCGTAGAGCGACCCGTTGTCGTAGCCGAGATCGGCCTTGAGCAGGTGCTCGGGCGCGTTCACCACCGTCTTGCCGCCGGTGAGGATCGGAGTGGCCAGCGTCGCATCGGTGACGTTGTTGTCGTATTTCGAGTCGTTGAAGGAGTACGATCCAAACAGCGTCCATTCGTCCGTGAAGTCGTACGAACCGGCGAGCTCGAGGCCCTGGGTCGTGACGCTGCCGACGTTCTTGATCACCGATGGATTGCCGATGATGCCCGCGCCCGAAGACAGGCCGAGCAGGCGGTCGTCGAACTTGACGTAATATGCCGCCGCGACGCCCTGGAACGGGCCATTGCGATAGCGATAGCCGATCTCGGTCGTCTTCGAGCTCTCCGGGTTGGTGTTGGCCTTGATGAAGTCGAAGCCCGACTGGGTCTGACTGGAAGCCGGCGCCAGCGTGAAAGCGCGCATGTTCTCGGTATAGCCGCCGAACACTTCGCCATCGCCCAGGGCATAGGTGAAGCCCACCTGCGGCAGGAAACTGTCTTTCGAGGTGATCGTGCCGTCGAGGTCGTTATTGGCCCCCGGCGTCGGCACGGCGAAGCCGTTGACGAGCGTATCCACCGTCATGTCGACCTTCACAGACTTGAAACCGCCGGACAGGGTCAGCGCGTCGTTCACATCCCATGCGTCCTGGATGTAGAACACCGTGGTCTCGAAATCGTAAGTATAGGACCACTGCGTCGCGAACGGGTTGCGCATGAACTCCAGCGTCGGCCGCGGCGCGGTGCGCGTATTGGCGTAGAAACGGCGATCCTGGTTGAAGTCATTGTACTCGTACCAGAAGCCGCCTTCGACATTGTGCGCGCCCAGCGTCCACTTTGCTGAACCCAGCACGCCATTGCGGTTCATGTCGTACTCGGTGGTGCGCACCGAGATCGGCGAGACCGTGGGGCCGCCCTGGCCGAACGAGAACGGGCTGACATAGGGCGTGAACCAGATGCCCTGGCCTTCGTTGGAGTGGATGTATCCTGTCAGCGATGCGTTGAGGTCGGACGTCAGATCAACGCTGTAGGTCAGGCGCGCGAGGTTGTCGTCACGCAGGCCCGAGGCGTCATAGTACGCATCGTCGACCGTCTGGATCGGGTTGGGATAGGTGGTTCCCGCTGCGGCATTGGTAACGGGGGCGCCGGTGTCGCCACGGTTGTTGGCGATGTCCGCCACCTGCTGGGCCAGCGCCCAGTTCGGCGCGAGGTTGTCCCAGGCATAGCCAAGGCGCGAGATCATGCCGAGCGAGAGATCCTGGTAATCGGTCTCGCGACGCTTCGACCAGTCGTAGAAGCCCGACAGCACGCCGGGGCCGATCGGCTGTTCGAAGCTGACATTGACCTGCTCGGATTCCTGCGGGCCGGAACCCTTCCACTTGTCCTGCGTGTGATTGACGTAAGAGATCGAGGCCTTGCCGCCCGTCGGCAGTACGCCGGTCTCGAGCCGCACATAACCGCGGAACATGTTTTCAGATCCACCCGTCAGCGCGATCTGGCCGCCGAAATCATCGTCGGGCGCGCGGCTAGTAAAGGTGAGCGCGCCGCCGAGGTTGGAGGTCGATGCAGTCGAGAGCGAGGCTGCGCCCTGCGCCAGTTCAACCTTGGCGAGGTTTTCCGAGATGATCGCGCGCGAGATGTGCAGGCCGTTATAATTGCCATAGCTCATGTCACCCAGCGGCACGCCGTCCAGCGTGTAGCCGAGCTGGTCCTTCTGGAAGCCACGAATGTTGATGTTCACTGCCCACTCGTAGGCGCCGAACGGATCGGCCGCCGTGTAGTTCACGCCCGGCAGGCTCTCGATGAGCTTGATCGCGCTGGTTCCGGCCGCTTCCAGCGACAGGTCTTCGGCCGTCAGCGTCTGCACCTGGCGTGTCTCGCCCTCGCCGAGGATTATCACCACATCATTCGCAGTCGTGTCTTCAGTCGACGGTCCGGTCTGCGCCCATGCGTGGCCGGCGGCCAGCGACGCAATCGCGGCGCCCATCAAAAGCTTGATCTTCACGAAACACCCCTTGCGTTGAATGCGTCACCCGATGGCGAGTGCGCGCGGTGGGGGTAAGGGGCCTGTATGACGCGCGTGACGCTTTTTCATGAAGCCCGCGTGACGGACTCGGTATGCTTGTCGCGCGGTCCCAATAAACCACACGCTTTCACGGAAGCGTCGCGAGAACGGCGGTCACTTCTGTGTAGTTCAAGGCAAATTTGTCACTCTGATCGGCGCGGTCGACCACGCGCACCATTAAGAATTTGCTCACTCGCGTCGCTATAGGACGCGTAGTTCCATTTCAGCATGTTCAAGAATTCGTTTGGCGAAGTGGGGAAAAAGCGTCGTCCAGATGGAGAGGCGCTGGATAATTCAGTGGTAACGTTTGGCTCTCAGCGCGCTCACTTTATTCTTCAGGCTGCGCGCCAACTCGCTGGCCGAGCAAAGCGAACGCAAAAAGGGCGACCCGAGGGGTCGCCCCTGCGCCAGATGGAGTGAGCTTGCGGGCATTCCTGAGAGGAGCCCCGCGCTTATCGTAACGATCAGCAGCACCCGTGGCAGGTGTTCATCGCATGGCAAAGTAACAGCCTGGATACAGAAAAACGACAGAAATTGTTTCGTGGGGTCGCCTTCCAGCATCTGACTGTCAAATGGCGAAAGGCGTCTGCACGAATCGTCCGTAGGCATACAATGTTCGCGTCAAAAGCGTCACCATTGTCAGAGCGACAAGCACTGTTGAATGCGAAGTCCTTGCGCAACTCAAAAGCTTTCAAAAAATTTTGCCCGTTGGTCGTATGATAAAATAAACTTGGTTTGATTGAAGATTGTCATACAAGAAAAAGCGATCATCGGAGAGGCCGGGCGGAGTTTGCACACCGCTGCATTTCATCTGTGGGCCGAAACGAGTTCGCTAAAAACTGTTAGCCAGGCGAGCTTCAACTCTGCGTTCCAGCCCTCGTCAAACGGAGGAAGTTTGGCCAACAGCGTCGCCCGGGTATTCTCGGGCGTCGCTTGATCGATCCGTGACCGCTCCTTGTTGGTTGCTGGCAGGAATGGTCCATGGTCCAACGCAGCGTCGCGAAGCGCGTGAATAAAGAATGCAGTGGCCATGCGTCCGCGCATCGCATCGATCGCGTAGCGCTCTCTGAGTAGCACAAGTATCTCTTTCGGCGTGATGCGTGTGATCCCGATCGCGACGATTTCGGGATACGCGTCTATCAAAATCGATGCGAGGCGTTCAGGCCAGTCCTCTGTGCCCAGCGAGGCGATCAAGTCGGTCAGCGACGGCAAAGGTCTGCCCTGGTGGTCAATCAGGATCAGGAAGCGAAATGCAGGTACGATTTCTGATCCAACGCTCCAGAATTGTTTGCTCGGCCACGCCGAGCGATTAACTTGGTGGGGGAGGGTGCCGCATTTCTTCAAGCGTTCGATCGCCAACTTGAAATAGCGAAAGGGTAAGGTAGGTGGCTCCCTCCGATGCGGCGTCATCGTTCCCGTTTCGGGCGGCACTGGCGTTCGTTCATCAGCGACGAGCTCGGTGTCGCGAATGATGAGGTCGCGTCGTGCGGCGGAGCGCTTTCCGCGCGGCGGTGTTTCCTCAGTCGCCCCCATGCGCGTCCCATCTATGAATGAGCAGGTACGCTAGATCGCGTCTGTGACGATTGAATTACAGTTTTAAGACAACGCCGGCGGATGATGGTGGGCGAATGAGGAGATCGGCACTCCTATATTCGGCTGCGCTTGTCGCGATCAGATGCCTCGTTGTGGTCAGGATGAGTGTTGCTGCGAAGCGTCAGTTGTCACGAGAAGAGAAGTCTAGCTCCAGGCCCGCGAAAATTGCTCACGCAATCCGCGTCGCTGTCATCAAAGCTGTAAGCTCGCCACCTAGAAGTCCCGCATCTTGAACCGGCGTTTCACGCTGGTCGTGTCTTTGGGTGATGAGGGGCTGCAATGAAAAAGCTTGAGATGCTTCGAGCGGGGCTGTTTGCCCTCACCATGGCTTTGGCGGGCTGTTCGCAAGGGTCAGAGATCTTGTCGCCGGGCGCGACCAATCCTGGCACGGGCGGTGGCGGTACGGGTGGCGGAACTGGTGGCGGCACGGGTGGCGGCACCGCTTCCTGCCCGACCGGCACCTCCAACCAGGGCGCGCTTGGTTCCAATACGATCTGCCAACTTAGCGGCGAAATCCTCGCGAGCCTCTCTCTGCCAGCGACCGCAGGTGTGGTTTTCCGGATCAATGGTCGTGTCGATATCGGCAAGGACACGGGCGCTGATGGCACGGCTACGGGTGGCACGCCGGTCACCCTTACCGTAGCACCGGGAGCTACACTGTACGGGACAGTCGCGGGCGATCTCATGATCATCAACCGCGGCAGCAGGATCATCGCGAACGGCACTGTTTCGCAGCCGATCATTTTCACCAGCGACAGAGACATCCAGGGCCTTAACGATCCGTCGATTTCCAACCGTCAGTGGGGCGGTCTCATCCTACTCGGCAACGCCCCCATCAAGGGTTGCAACACGGCCGTCGCCTCAGGCGGCGTGACTTGCCAGGACGAAGTCGAAGGCGTGACGAACGCCACCGGCCGTGTCGCTCTCTATGGCGGGGCAACGCCTGCCAGCAATAGCGGCAGCCTGACCTATGTACAGATCCGCTACCCAGGCGCTTTCCTCACCTCCGCCGCAGCCGGCGACGACCTTAACGGTCTAACCCTTGGCGGCGTCGGCTCAGGTACGCTGATTGACAACGTCCAGATCCACAATTCGGGCGACGATGGCATCGAAGTCTTCGGCGGCACGGTCAGCATGAAGCACATTGTGCTCACCGGCGTGCTCGATGACTCGTTGGACTGTGACTATGGCTGGATGGGCAACGTGCAGTTCCTTGTCGTGAAACAGACCGCCATTGCTGGCGGACCTGATGGCCTCTTCGAGTGTTCGAACGCGCCGAAAAACTCCGTCGGCGGCGCTCTGCTGACACGTCCGACGATCTCGAACTTCACCTTCGTCGGCGTGGCGACGAGCTCCACCGGTTCACTGCTGAAGGGCATTGGTATCGACGCAGCGGGCGGCGCGCCGGGTGCTTCGTCGATCTTCGCCAATGGTGTCGTGACCGGCTCGACACGGTGCCTGTCCGTAGTTACCCCGGAAACGGGTTCAGGCCGCGGCGATGCCAGCACCACGACCCCGCCGACATTCAACTCGATCCTGTTCGATTGCCTGCAGCAACCTACCACGATCGCAGCGGCGCTGATCGCAGCGGGAACAAACAACTCGACGACGGTTGCCAATACGCTGGCGGCCGGTCTTCTTCCGGGTACCGTTGAAACCGCGCGCCCCGCGGTGAATCCGACCACGCTCGGCGCCTTCTTTACAGCAGCCAACTACATCGGCGCGTTTGGCCCCACTGAAACGACGGCCTCGAACTGGGCGTCTGGCTGGACCATCCAACTTTTCCCGCCGGCGGGTTGTCCGATAGGCACGACGCGCTCCGGCAGCCTCGCCGGCCTGCCGCGCTGCATCCTTTCGGGCAACTACGGAGCTGCTGGCCTTCCAGCCAGCCTTCGCCTCACGGCAGGCAGCTACTACGAAGTCTCTGGCCGCGTGGACTTCGGGGTCGATGTCGGCGCCGCCGGAACTGCCGGCACGGGCGTTGCGGGCACGCTGACGATCGATCCCGGTGTCAGGGTGTTCGGTAACGACGCAGGCGACCTCGTGATCATCAACCGCGGTTCGACGGTTTTCGTGAACGGTACAGTCAACGCGCCGGTCATTATGACTTCGGAGCAGGATATCTTACGCACGACGCCCAACCCCACCGCCAACCGCGAATGGGGCGGCTTCATCGTTCTTGGTCGCGCGCCCATCAAGGGGTGCAACACGGCTGTGGCGTCTGGCGGGGTGACCTGCCAGGACGAAGTCGAAGGCGTGACGAACGCCACTGGCCGCGTCGCTCTCTATGGCGGCGCAACCGCCGCCGACAACAGCGGCCGCATTACAAATCTCCAAGTGCGTTATGCTGGTGCCTTCCTGACTTCCGCTGCTGCGGGCGACGACCTCAACGGCATCACCCTGGGCGGCGTCGGTTCCGGTACGCTGATCGACAACGTCCAAGTCCACAACTCGGGTGACGACGGCATCGAGATTTTTGGCGGCACGGTTAACATGAAGCACGTTGTGCTCACCGGCGCACTCGATGACTCTCTGGACTGCGACTATGCGTGGACTGGAAACGTGCAATTCATGATCGTTCGTCAATCGGCGCTCACCGGCGGCCCGGATGGTCTGATCGAATGTTCCAACGCACCGAAAAACTCGGTCGGCGGCGCTCTGCTGACACGTCCAACGATCTCGAACTTCACCCTCATCGGCGTTGCTACGAGCTCAACCGGATCGGCTCTCAAAGGTATTGGCATCGATGCGGCTGGCGGCGCACCCGGCGCCTCGGCCGTGATGGTCAACGGTGTCGTGACGGGTTCGACACGGTGCCTGTCCGTTGTCACCCCGGAAACAGGTTCGGGCCGCGGCGATGCCAGCACCACGACCCCGCCGACATTTAACTCGATCCTGTTCGACTGCCTTCAGCAGCCGACCACGGTCGCTGCGGCACGGATTGCAGCGGGCACGAACAACACGACGACAACTGCCAACACGCTGGCTCTTGCCGCCGCGCCGTCGACTGCCCTCGCAAACTTCGTGAACGGCGTTACCGAAACTGCCCGGACTGCTGTGGACCCGACTACGCTCGGCTCGTTCTTTACGGCCGCGCCCTACATCGGCGCGGTTCGGAACAGCACGGACAATTGGTGGCGTGGCTGGAGCTGCGGACTGGAAGCTGTGACCTGCTGATATCGCGGGCGGCGGCGGAAGCCGCCGCCCGACCCATTTCATCCGGTCCCAATATCTTTGAAAGTTGAAGCCATGAAACCGACTTCCTTGCCTTGGCGCAGGCTGGTTCTACTGACCACCTTCCTGATCTCGCCTCAAATCGCAGTCGCACAGCAGGCCCCGCAGGATGTGCCTACCCAAACGTCCCCCGATCAGCAGGCCGCAGAGGAGCAGGCCGCGGATGAAGACCGCGGTGACGTCGTCACGGTCCTCGGTCGATACATTCCCGAACCCCAGCAGACATCGACGGCGGTCGCGAGCTTCCTTTCCGAGGAAGATCTTGAACGTCAGGGCGATTCCAATGCTGCGGCGGCGCTGACGCACCTCGCAGGTCTGTCGGTCGTCTCGGGACGCTTTGTCTATGTCAGGGGTCTCGGCGATCGCTATTCGTCGGCGCTTCTCAACGGCTCGCCGCTGCCGAGCCCTGAACCGCTTCGCCGCCAGGTCCCGCTTGACCTGTTTCCGTCCAACATTCTTTCGGGCGCGACGGTTCAGAAGACCTTCTCGCCGAATTACCCAGGCGAATTTGGCGGTGGCATCATTGACCTCAAGACGCTGTCGCAGCCCGACGGGCCATTCCTTACCTTGAAGGTGGGCACCAGCGCCAACACCGTCTCGACGGACAAGCGCGCCCCGGTTTATCGCGGCAACGACACGGACTTCTACGGGTTCGATGATGGACTGCGCAAAATTCCTGTCCCGCTGCAGCAAGCTATCGCGACTCACCGCCGCATCATACCGGGCAATTTCACATCGGCCCAAATCGAGTCGTTCGGCGAGAGTTTCAAGAACTCCCAGTTAACTGTCATCCAGTCCGAGCACCTGCAGCCGGATTTCGAAGGCGAAATCACCGGGGGCAACTCGTTTGACATCGGCGCCTTTAACCTCGGGCTCGTTGGCGTGGTCGGCTATGATAGCGAGCAGCGCCTTCAATCGGCGCATCGCCAGGACATCAACGGCGGCATAATCCGTCGCGACTCACAAGTCGAGACAAGCAACTGGGACATCACGTCCAACGCGTTCGGTAGCGCGGGCCTGTCGTGGGACGATAACCTAATCGCTGCTACCGCTTTCTTCGTGCGCAGCACGACCAAGAAGGCGCAGATTGGCGAGAACGCTTTCGACGCGAACCGCGCTGGCACGCCCCCCGTGCATTCAGAAGCAACAGCCTGGTATGAGCGCGAACTCAGCTCGCTGCAGCTCACGGGCGAGCACACGATGGATGCGTTCAAGCTGAACTGGCGCGGCGCTTACGCCCAGTCCACGCGCGATGCCCCCTACGAGCGCTTCGTTCGCTATATTCGTACGCCGCTTTTCCCGTTCATCTATGATGCAGGCGCCACGCAGGACAACGGCACCACGTTCTCGGATCTGACCGATCAGGTGGTAAGCGGCGGCGTTGATGGCAGCTACACGTTCGACATTGATGATGCGCGCAAGGCAATCATTTCCGGCGGCGTGGCGTACTCCAACACCGTTCGTCAGTATAACCAACGCGCGTTCACTTTCGATACGCCATTCCCGGCCCAGCTCGCGGCCGGCTGCGAAACGCCCGTCGACAATCCTGCGACGGCCTGCAGCCTCGCTGCCCGTCCTGACTTCCTGTTTTCACCAGACAACATACGTTCAGATGGTTTCGTGCTCAACGAGATCACGACGCCGGACGGCAGCTACAAGGCACGGGTAACGCAATCGGCTGCCTATATCATGGCGGACATCGACGTCTTGCCGTTGGTGCACATCAATTTGGGTGCCCGGTACGAAGATGCGGCCGAGATCGTGAGCACGTTCAACACGCTCGGTGAGGCCACTCGAGCCCCGCCGACGTCGCTCAACAATACTTACTGGCTGCCCTCTGCGACGCTGACGTGGAACTTCGCCGATGATTTGCAGGCGCGCTTCGCATATTCGCAGACCATTGCGCGTCCGCAGTTCCGGGAACTGGCCTTTTCTGCCTATGCTGATCCCGAAACGGACCGCGTCTATCGCGGCAACCCATACCTGCAGGACAGCAAGTTCGACAACTTCGACACGCGCCTGGAATGGTATTTTGCCGACCAGCAGTATGTGACGCTAAGCGGCTTCTACAAGAAGATCGAACGTCCAATCGAGGAAGTTATCAGCGCCAACACGAGTGGCGACACGGTCACTCAATTCCTCAATGCGCCGGAGGCCACGCTTCTCGGAGCTGAAGCCGAATTCCGGACGCGGTTCGAAATGCCGTTCGATGCTATTCCCTTCCTCGATGGCGAGGAGTGGCTCTTCAGCGTCAACTACACCTACACGAAATCGGAAGTGAATGGCACGGATGAGCTTGTCGTCGACGTCACCCAACTTCCCAATCTCGTGCAAGTACCCGCATCGCGCTTCCAGCTCGACGGAACGCAGCTGCAGGGCACGCCGGAAAACATCGCCAATATGGAGTTTGGCTTTGAGACGCTTGATACCCAGCTGACGCTGATCGTCGGATGGGTCGATGAGCGGATCGCGCGGCGCGGTCTGGGCGGCATTCCTTCTGTGATCGAAAAGCCGGGGGTGAACCTCGATCTCGTTTATCACCAGGATCTCGACCTGTGGGGCAATCTCGTGACCCTCGGCCTGAGCGGTCGCAACCTGCTCAATGAGGATCATGTTGAGTATCAACAGTCTGCTGCCGGCCAGACGGACGCCAACACGTATGAGCGCGGCCGTATATTTTCGGCCAGTCTGACCGCGAAGTTCTAGTCGGCAGTGTGGCAGTTTGGCCGGTGAATTCATCCATTCGTGGATGAACGGTCAACTGTCACACAGGCTTCGCAATTGTCATGTTGATGTCGCGAAGCCTAGGCGGACAAAGCGCAGAATAGATCGCTGGTGCGCTCGGCGGGGTGAAGGCGAGGCATGTTTGTCATGAAACCGTCATGGGGCTTCCGCCGATCGCTTGCTGCCCGGTGGGGAGGTGGCGCCGCAAGCCTGATCAGGCCTGGCGCTGAGGCGGTGCTTCTTGCTGGCGTCGCGATCGGTTGTGCGCAGATCGGATGGCGGATCGCCTCGCCGGAAGTACCAGATCTGAGCTTTGTTGAAGCCGGTCCCGCATTGGCCGAAGCCAAACTCGACAGCTACCAGCGCTCGCCGTTCGCGCCATTTGGGGCCACTGAAGTCGGTGGTCAGGCCCCTCAAGCCGATATCAGCGGCATCCGCTTGGTCGGCGTCCGCATGTCATCCCGCCCTGAAAGCAGCGGCGCGGTGCTTATCCTTGGCGACGGCGTCCAACGATCCTTCCTCGTCGGGTATCAGATCGCTGATGGCGTGCGCCTGGAAGAAGTCGCTGCCAACCACATCGTGGTCACAGTAGGCGACCAGCAGGAATCGCTGATGCTGGAGCGGCCCACACCTGCAGGCCCGTCGCTCGCCCTTGCGCTTCTTGGCGTTCCGCAGAGTGTGCCCGTCTCGCAACCCGTCCAGACCGCATGGACCGGCGACGGTAGTGCTCGCGCTGTGTCGATGCCTGTAACGGCGACGCCGGCGCGCGCTGCGTCCAGGGTCGACAATGTCGCCTGGCTCATGTCGACGGCAGGGCAAGTCGAGATGCGTAGTGGCGTTCCCTACGGCTGGCGTGCGGTTTCGGCGCTGCCGGAAGCAGACATTCAGGCCGGTGATCTCATTCTCTCCATCAACGGCGTGGGGCCGAAAGACGGGCAGGCAAAACTAATTTCCGCGGCGCGGGGACCCATTGCACTCGTGGCGGAACGCCGGTCGGGTGAGCGCGTGCGGCTGTCGTTGTCGAGTGGTATATCCCCATGAAATCGTCCAAACGCCTGATGCTGGCCGCCATGCTCGGCATGTCGGGCGCAAATCTCGTGCTCTCCAACGCCGGCGCCCAGGTCTCAGACAGCTCGGTAGCGCTGCGCGAAGTCGACATTCGCGCCTTCATTGAAGATGTCGCCAACGTCACGGGCCGCACCTTTGTTGTTGATCCACGCGTCTCCGGCAAAGTTACCGTGATCGCTTCGCGCGCGCTCTCGCCCAGCGAGCTCTTTGAAGTGTTCCTAACCACTTTGCGCGCTAACGGCTTCATCGCCACGCCTGCTGGCGCGAACACCTACCGCATCATTCCGGATGAAGTCGCCGCGCGCGAACCTTCGACTGCCGGCGTGGGAATGGAACTGGACCGTTACGTGACGCAAGTGTTCCAGCTGAAGTACGCGGACTCGGACAGTGTCGCCAACGCGATACGCCCGATCCTGTCAGCGCGCGGCGCGGCAACGTCTGTGCGCCGCGGCAATTCGCTGATCGTGGTCGACTACGGCACCACGCTCGTCCGCCTGCGCGAGGTGATTGCCAGTCTTGATCGCGACAATACCGCGCTTCGTACCGTGCGCCTCAACAATACGTCGGCTTCCGAAATGGCCCGAGCGCTGCAGAGCGTCATCACCGCAGACGGCGCCAGCTCGATCCAGATCGTACCGCTCGCCGCCAGCAATTCGATTGTCCTGCGCGGCGAACCTTCCGTGCTTGATCGTTACGCGCCGTTGCTCCAGGATCTTGATGTGCAGGCCGACTTCCGCCGTGGGGTCAGCGTTATTCCGCTCACCTTCGCTGTCGCCGAGGAAGTCCTGCCGATCCTCCAGCAGATCTCTGCCTCGATGGAAGGACCTGCTGGATCGGATGGCGCCCCGGCCGCCAATCGTCGCGCCAACATCGCGGCTCACAGGGCCACGAACTCCCTGATCATCAGCGCCGAACCCGACGTGCAGGAAGCGCTTGCCCAGGTGGTCAGTTCGCTCGACAAGCGCCGCCAGCAGGTCAACGTCGAAGCCGTGATCGTCGAAGTGTCGGATACGGCTGCGCAGGAACTGGGTTTGCAATTCCTGGTCGCCGGCGGCGAAGAAAACGCGGTTCCTTTCCTCTCGACCAGCTATGCGAATTCCGCCCCGAACTTGCTCGCCGTGACCGGCGCGCTGCTGACCGGCAAGAAGGATACGACCGACAATCCGGCGCTGGCGCAACTTCAGCAGGCCGCGGTCTCGGCGCTTCTCGGCTCAAACGGAGGCATCTTCGGCCTCGGCGGTAAGCGCGATGATGGCGCAATCCTAGGCCTCATCGTGAATGCCTTGAAACAAGACCGCGACAGCAATGTGCTTTCGACGCCGTCCGTCCTCACGCTCGACAACGAGAAAGCGTCGTTGATGGTCGGCCAACAGATTCCGATCACGACGGGTGAGGCCTTGGGTTCGGCCAACACCAACCCTTTCCGCACCATCCAGCGCGAAGATGTCGGCGTCCAACTCGAAGTAACGCCGCAGATCAGCGAGGGCGGGGTAATCCGCCTCACCATCCGCCAGGAAGTCTCCAGCATCTTCGGCCCGATAAACTCCACATCGACGGATCTCATCACCAACAAACGCGAGATCAACACCGTCGTGCAGGTCGACGCCGGCCAGATCATCGTGCTCGGTGGTCTCATCCAAGAAGATGTGCAGAAGACCGACAACGGCATCCCCGGCCTGCGCGATATACCTCTGCTCGGCGGCCTTTTCGGCTCGAAGAGTGAGTCCCGCAAACGCACCAACCTGATGGTCTTCCTGCGTCCCACAATCGTGAACACGCCCGAACAGGCGCGCGACATCACGTTGCGCCAGTATCGGGCCGTGCAGGGTTTCGACGGCCTCGATCCCAACCTCCGCGCCAAGATCGAGCGCGATTTCATTGATCCGGGAACTGCTCTTTCTGTTCCGCCCGCTGCTGCCGCTCCCGCTGCCGCTGCGCCGGCCACGCCGGAGGCGCTGCAAAAGCCATGACCGGGCCGGCGACAGCTGCCAGCGACGTCTCGCTCGACTACGCTTTCGCTCGGGATCGCGGAGTTGTGTTGCTGACCGATGCCGCGCCATGGCGCGTGGGCATGCGTCAAGGTGGCGACCCGCTCGCGCTTGTGGAGGTACGCCGCGCCATCGGAGGCCCGTTCGAAGTCGTGCCACTCGACGCTATGGGTTTCGACGCAGCGCTTTCGCAGCGCTATGCCGTCACCTCCGAAGCCACGCGACGCATCGCGACGGGACTCGATGCCGAAACGTCGCTCGACGCGCTTTCAGAGGAAGCCGGCGCGACGTCGGATCTGCTCGACAGCCAGGATGACGCACCCGTCATTCGCCTGATCAACGGCCTTATCTCCGAGGCGATCACGCGGGGCGCATCCGACATCCACATCGAGCCATTCGAGAACCACGTCACCGTGCGCCTGCGCGTCGATGGCGTTCTTCGCGAAGTCCTGAATGTGCAGGCGAAGGCCAAGGCGCGTCTCGTCTCGCGCATCAAGGTGATGGCACGTCTCGACATCGCGGAAAAACGCCTGCCGCAGGATGGACGCATATCGCTATCTCTGGGCGGCCGCGGCGTCGATGTGCGCGTGTCGACCCTGCCTTCGCATCATGGCGAGCGGGTCGTGATGCGTATCCTCGACAAGGATCAGGGTCTGCGCAGTCTCGACGCACTCGGTATGTCGCCTGCCATACTCGCTCGATTCCGCTCTATCCTCGCGGCGCCAAACGGCATCGTGCTGGTCACTGGCCCCACGGGCTCCGGCAAGACGACGACGCTCTATGGCGCGCTCAACATGCTCAACGACAGCACCCGTAATATTCTTACGGTCGAGGATCCGATCGAATACGCGGTCGAAGGCATCGGCCAGACGCAGGTCAATGCCCGTATCGGCATGACGTTCGCCGCCGGACTGAAAGCCATTCTCCGCCAGGATCCCAACGTGGTGATGGTCGGTGAGATCCGCGACGCCGAGACTGCGCAGATCGCCGTCCAGGCCTCGCTCACCGGACATCTTGTCTTTTCCACCGTCCACACCAACGATGCCGTAGCCGCAGTGACACGCATGCGCGACATGGGCATCGAGCCCTATCTGCTGGCGTCGACCATGCGTCTGGTTCTGGCCCAGCGTCTCGTGCGCCGGCTTTGCGACGCCTGCAAACGCCCGGCCGTTATCGGCGAACGTGAGGCTGCGCTGCTGCAATCGATCGGCGCGACCGGTCCTGTCTACGAAGCAGGTGGCTGTCCCAAGTGTAACGGCACAGGTTATGTCGGCCGCATCGGCCTTTATGAGTGCATGGTGGTCGACGACGAGATCCGCCGCATGATCCATGCCAACGCCACGGAAGAGGCGATGGCAGTCCATGCCTTCCGCGATGGCGACCGCCTCGTCACTAGTGGCCTGAAATGCGTTGCCGCTGGGATTACGTCTCTTAGCGACGTCCTGCGCAACGCAGGCGAGGTCGGCTAGCCATGGCCCGCTTCTCCTATCTTGCAATCGATCCCGATGGCCGCGAACGCCGCGGCGGCATGGACGCAACTGACGAGCGCACAGTCCGCAACGTTCTCGAAAACAAGAAACTCTTTGCCGTTGAAGTCGCGCTCGCTGTTGGCCGTGCTGCCCCGAAGACGATGAACGAAACGCGCGTCCCAGTTCGCGGCGGGCTCGGCCACAAGGACCGCATGCTCGTGACGCGTCAACTTGCGACGCTCATCGGCGCCGCCGTGTCGATCGATGAAGCGCTCGGCATCCTCGTTGCCCAGCAGGAAAGCGCCACCGCGCGCCGCATCCTCGCCGACATGCGTAACAGCATCCAGGAAGGTATGCGCCTCGCCGATGCCATGGGCCGGCACAAATCCAGTTTTCCTGCTGCTTACCGTGCCGCCATTGCGGGCGGCGAGCGCTCGGGCAATCTCGGCCCGGTTCTAAACCGGCTCGCAACCTACTTGCAGCGAGAGCACGGTCTGCGCGGCAAAATCACCACTGCGCTCGTGTATCCGATCGCCCTCAGTCTCGTCGCGCTGATCGTCGTCGGCTGCCTGATGATCTTCGTCGTCCCGACGCTGATAGAGCAATTCAAATCCTTCCATGGTGAGTTGCCCCTCATCACGAACGTGCTGATCTTTGTCTCTGACGGCCTCACGCGCTTCTGGCCGGTCATCCTGCTCGCCATCTGCGGCGCCGTGATCGTTGCGCGCACAGCGCTGCGTCAGCCGCATCTGCATCTGGCTTTCGATGGCGCGCTACTGCGCTTGCCCCTTCTGGGCAAACAGGTGAGAGCCGTAAGCTGCAGCCGCTTCGTCCGATCTATCGCCACGCTGACGGCCAGCGGCCTACCAGTACTCGAGGCTGTGCGTGCCTCGCGCGACGCCGCCACCAATCGCGCCTTTGCGCGCGCGGTCGACCAAATGGCCGCCCTCATCCAGGAAGGCGAGCCGCTGTCCCACGCGATGCGCCGCTCGGGCTATGTCCCGCCCATGGTCGTCTACATGACGGTTGGCGGCGAAAACTCCGGCGAGTTGCCGGACATGCTGGAAAAAGCGTCCGACTATCTCGACCAGGAATTCGAGAGCTTCGTGCAGACCGCGCTCAGCCTCATCGAACCAGCGATCATCGTGCTCATGGGTGGTGTAGTCGCCAGCATCGTTCTCGCCATCATGTTGCCGATCCTGCAGCTAAACCAGTTGGCCGCAGGCTGAAGGAGTATCGCCGTGAAGAAACGCCCGCCCGCCAGCAAGCTTCATCCCGAAGCCGGCGTCACACTTGTGGAGATGCTGGTGGTGATCTTCATCATCGGCCTGATTACAGCAATTGTCGCCATCAATGTGCTGCCGAGCCAGGATAAGGCGCGGGTGGAAAAGGCAAAAGCCGACATCGCCGGCATCGATCAGGCCCTGACGCTGTTTCACCTTGAAGCCGCCCGCTATCCCACGATGGAAGAAGGTCTGCCGTCGCTGGTGGATCCGTCCGCAGCTCTGGGCGCCAAGCGTGATCCATTCATTCGCCGCCTGCCGAATGATCCGTGGAATCGGGCCTATCAATACGTAACGCCGGGCGAGACGGGCCCCTTCGACCTGTATTCATTGGGCGCGGATGGCAAGATCGGCGGCGAGGGTATCGATGCTGACATCTCCGCAACCAAATAGCACCGATCGGTCAGCCGGCTTCACGCTGGTTGAGGTGCTTGCGGCGCTTGCTGTTGTTGGTCTCATCGCCAGCGCGGTCATGCTGGCGTCGCCTGGCGCGGACACGCGGCTTCATGCGGGTGTCGAGCGGATGGCGGCGCGGCTAAAGCTGGCTGGTGACGAAAGCGTATTGGTGAACCGTCCGGTTGCGCTGGTGGCGGCGCCGGAAGGATATCATTTCGAACTTCGCGACGAAGATGGCTGGCGGCGCATGGATGCCGCGAGTTCGCTTGGCTTCCAGCCTTGGCCGGGCGATTCGGCGCCAAGTATTGAAGTCCCTGCGGACGCCGAGCGCGAAGGCGAAGGCCGGCGTCTTGCCGAATTCGACCCGCTGGGTGGCGCTTCCGCGATGCGGCTTGTGTTCGGAAGTAACGGCCCAGCCTGGCGCATTGCCATCGATGAAGCAGGGGTGATCCATGTCGACCACGCCAGCTAATCGATCCGGAAACGACGACGGCTTCACCGTCGTCGAGACGCTCGTAGCATTGTTCGTCTTCGCTGTCGCCGGCGTCGGCCTGATCAGCATGCAGACGCAATCGATCGATACCTATGCGCGCGTCGAAGGCCGCGCCCTCGCCAGCATCGTCGCCGAGAACCAGCTCATCGATGCAATGGCGCTGAACACCCCGCCCCCGGTCGGCATGCGGGATGGCGAGACGCAGCTCGGAGGGCGAACCTGGCATTGGCGTCTCGATGTGCTCGCAACCAATGATCCCGCGACTCTGCGGATGGAGGTTTCGGCATTCGCGCCGGAGCAGGAATTGCCTGCTGCCACAGTCTCTGCCTATCGTATGTCGGGCAATGGGCCATGACCGAGCAGGCGCATCCTGAAGCGGGCTTCACGTTGGTTGAAGCTCTGGTCTCACTTTTCATCTTCGCGCTTATCGCCGGAGGCGGCGTTATGCTGCTGTCGCAAACGCTGCGTGCGCAGAGACAGGTCGAAGCGGCGCAGGACGAGTTGCGCGCCGTACAATCGGCTCGCGCTCTGCTGGCGTCCGACCTTGCCCAAATCGTGCCCCGCGTTGTGCGAACGGAGGGCAGGGCGCCATTCGCCTTCGAGGGCGTCGGCGGTGTCAGCCCTGTGATGTCGTTCGTGCGTGCATCGGGCAAGCCGGGTTCAGCGGACCAGGTATCGACGCAGCTGTCAGTCATCGAGTACCGCGTCGACGACAATGGAAATCTCGTCCGCCTCACGCGCACTGCGCTCGACCCCGGCCCTGCCGCCACCGAGAGCACGCGCACCTTGGTTGCGGCGCCGGGCGAGATTCAGTTCGAGTTCAACGATGGCGGTGTGTGGCTCACCGACTGGCCCACCCCGTCGATCGTTCCCCGCGCTGTGGCGATCACCCTTACATTGCCCCGCTACGGCAAGGTGCGCCTACAGGCGCTGACCGGGCTCTGATGCGCGAACCGCCGCACCATCCTGAGACGTTCGGAAAGGATCGCGGCACGGCGCTCGCGACCGTTCTCGTCATCGTCGCGGTGATGAGCATGATCGCCGTCGGCGTCGTGGAGGCTGCCCGCTTCAGCATACA
The DNA here is from genome assembly GCA_038326205.1 of Caulobacterales bacterium. Taxonomy (GTDB): domain Bacteria; phylum Pseudomonadota; class Alphaproteobacteria; order Caulobacterales; family Hyphomonadaceae; genus UBA7672. Next base: position 24,379 of record JBBQJV010000050.1, read on the forward strand.
ACGCACCGACAATCAGGCGCAGATGGATCAGGCGCGTTGGTTCCTACTCGGCGCCGAGGCCTACGCCACCAGCCGCATCCAACGCGCACTCAAAGAGAGCGAGGAAAACCTGGCGAACGCTGCCGACTGGGTCGGCCGCACGATCACACTTCCGCTCGACAATGGCGCGATGCAGATCACGCTCTCGGATGGCGGCAACTGCTTCAATCTCAACAGCGTTGTCGAACAGCCCGAAGGGCGCGGACTCATCGCCAGCGAAGCTGGTCAGTCACGCTTTGCGCGCCTGCTCGGCATTATTGGAATTCAGTCTTCCCGCACGCTGGCTGTTTCACTCGCGGACTGGATCGACAGCGACACTGTTCCCGGTCTCGGCGGCGCTGAAGACCAGGCCTATGGCGGTTCTGGCGCTGCTTACCTCCCAGCCAATCAGTTGCTCGGCGATGTCAGCGAGCTGCGCAATATTAAGGGGTTTGACCCTGGCGTCATCGCTCGCCTGTCAAACCTCGCTTGCGTTCGTCCGACCTCCGTCGCCAACGCGATCTCCATCAACACGCTGCGGCCCGACCAGGCGTCGCTGCTTTCCGCAATTTTTGGCCCGGGCCTTCCGCTTGCTTCGGCCGAAGCCGTTATCCGCAGCCGTCCCAGGGGCGGCTGGACCAGCCTCGACAGCTTTTACACCAATCCGCGACTATCAGGCATCGAGCTCAGTGACGAGAGCAAGACGATGTTCACATTAGTGTCACGTTGGTATGTGATCGGCGTACGGGTACATTTTGCCGACACCACCGAAACAAGCATGGCTCTGGTTGATACTGCCAGCGGCCATGGGCGCATCGTGCGCCGGGTGTTCGGCGCATCGACGAACGGTGTGTTGTGAGCCCTGCGGTACTGGTCCTTGTTGCGGGTGATACGCCCGACGCGCCGATCGCATGGGCGCGTCTGCAGGCTGGCGCTGTCGTGGCACAGGGCGTCGCCGACAGGGGCGAGGCGATCGTGGGCGCGAGCGGCGAGTGCACTCTCGTCCTTCCCGGATTTGAAGCGCAGCTTCGTGTGCTGGGAACGCCGGCGCGTTCCGCAGCGCAGGCGCGCTCCGCCGCTGCCTATCTCTTCAAGGGCGGTCTCGCTACAGCGGAATCCGGCACGCTGTTTGCTGTGGGCGAACCGTCCGCCACGTCCGGAGCTCGCCTCGTCGCCGCCATTGCACTTCCGCGTCTGGCTGCGTGGCGCGCGCGCTGCGCCGAACACCGCCTGACGCCGCGCGCCATCTATCTTGATTGCGCGATCTGGCCGGTTGAGGCGGGCAGCGCCCACATCGCGCGACTTGGCGATCGCACTCTGGTCGCGGCCGGCGCTCTCGGCGGCTTCACGATCGACTCCGATCTTGCCCCTGCATTGCTCGGCTCCTGGCTCACCCAGCAAGGCAGCGCCATTTCTACTGTGCACCTCACTGGCTGGAGCCCCGACGCGCTGTCCGCTCGGCCCGGGATCGCTTTCGTGCGCGCTGAGACCGCAGACCCGCTGCACATCCTCGCGCGGGCAGCTGCGTCGGTTTCCGTCAGCGCACCAGACCTCGCCCAGGAAAGTTCGCAGGCAGGCAAGGGCGCGCGTTCACCGCTCGCGCCGTGGTTTCTTGCGGCTTCGCTCGCCGCTGCTGCGGGGCTGACACAGATCGGCGTCATCGTGCTCGATGGCATGCGTGATGCTGGCGCAGCGCGCGCAATCCTCGCGTCCACCGAAGTGGCCTTCCGCACTGCGCGGCCCAACGTGAAACGCATCACCAACCTGCGCGCCCAAGTGACCGCCGCAAACAATGGTGCGAAACACGCGGTCGGCAATCCCGTCCTCGTCGTCAGCCCGTCTGTCACCAACATGCTGGTGGCGCACCCCAATGTGCAGCTCGACGAAGTCCGCCATGATGCCCCGAGTCCCGCCGTGTCGCTGCGTTTCTCCAGTCTCGCACCGGCGGAACTCGACGCTGCCATAGCTGCGCTGCGCCAGACCTCTGCACGCATCGATGTCGGACCTATGCAGGCGATCGAAGGCCGCTCGTCCATCACCATCTCCATGGCCGCGTCATGATCAAGGTGGCTGTCTTCTGGTTCCGCTCACGCACTGCGCGTGAACAGATGCTGCTGCAGGCGGCAGTGTCTCTCGTCATTGTCGGCGGCGGTCTCACCTGGGGCTATCAGGCGGCCAGCACCTTCCGCGTTGAAGCCGCCTCTGATCTCTCCGGCGCTGTCCAGCTGCGCGACGACGTCGCGCGCCTCGCCAGCATCGGCGCGACGCCTTCAGCCGTTGTTCCAGCGGCGTCCGATGGTACGGCGCGGGGCGCGGCAACCGCCATTGCCTCGCAGTTTGGCCTAGCGCCTTCAGCCATTGAGCCGGACGGCCCGACCGGCATTCGCGTTTCCTTTACCCCCGCCCCATCGCGCGCCATCTATGAGTGGGTCGATGCGATAGAGCGTTCGGGCCTTGTGGTCACGCGTCTATCGATCGTCCGCGCGGGCGAGGGCGACATCGTGCAGAGCGACGCCAGCCTTTCGGCGCGCAAGCCATGATCAGATGGTGGCATCTTGCGATTTTCGGCGGATCTCTCGCACTTGCAGCGGCGGCCTTCGCGCCAGCGCGCTTCTTCCTTCATCCGACCAAGGACGGTCTTTCTTTTGAGGATGCGCGCGGCACAGTTTGGGACGCCACGTTGACCAAAACGCGCATCGGCCAACTCGACGCGGGCGATATGGGGGTGCGCATTTCCGCAGCTGACATTTTCCTTGGCCGCATCGTCGCGGACATCGATCTCGGCGGCGCGAACATCGTCGGCAAGGCGCGGCTTCAGGTTGGCCTCGGAGGTGAGCGGCGCGTGACCGCGTCCGACATCCGCATAAAGGATTTCCCAGTCGAGAACCGGTTCTCGCTATCGGGGGAAACCCGCCTAAGTAACATCGATCTCGTGCTGGGCGATCAGGCCTGCCGATCGGCGCAGGGCGTTCTAGAAAGCGATGCGCTGGTGCGCAGCGCCGATCTACTTGGCGCCAATGGTCCCTCGCTTTCCGGCGTCGCTTCCTGCAGCGGTCCCGTCGGCCGCCTCATGCTCGATGGCGAACGCGACGGCGACAGCGCCGAGCTGGTCCTTGACCTTGCCGGCAATGGTGCTGCGCAATGGTCTGTGATTTATCGTACTGCAACTCCGGAAGTTGCGGCGCGCCTTGCTTTCTTCGGCCTCGAGCCGCAGGCGGAGACAGGCGCGTTTGGAAAGAGAGGAGCGACCCGATGGCTTCCGTTCTGAAACGTCTCGCCTGTGCCGCTGTGGCGGTGGCTGCTGCCGGCGTCGCTGTCGCACAGAGCGTTGGCGATGAGATCAACGTCGGCCCCGTAACGCTGCAGGGCCTTGCGGCGCAGCAGCTTCAACCCGGGCGTTGCGGCCTCTTCCTATGGAGCAAGACCGAACGGCCGGTGTTCATCCTGTATGCAACCGAAAACCCGGCCCAGGCGCTGGTGAAAATCGGTGGCCGCGACAGGAAGCTCGTACGCAAGGCGACATCCGGCGAGTCGCTGCTTGGTCACTACGAGAAGCAGACTTTCGCGGCCGACAAATACAGCTTCGAGGTCGATCTCACCTACAATCGCGATGGAAAGATGCTCGATGGCGCGATGATCGAACACGGCGTCATGCGCACACGCGACAAATCGGGCGTGGAGACCATCCTTCCCGTCGGCGGTATGATAGGTTGTCAACGCGCCTGATATGACCAACGCGCCTGACTGATGCCGCCGGCTAGTTCAGACTTGCGTATTGCGCAGGCTTGAGATCCCAGCGGATCGTGGCCGACACGCTGGTAACGCGCTGACCAGTGGCATTGAACGTCATGCCTGAGACCACCGCCTGTGCTGCATTTTGGAACAGCTCCGACGAGCAAGACGCGACTTGAATGTTTTCGGCGTGTCCAGAAGGACTGATCGCGAAAGCGACATCGCACGAACCATCCATCCCTCGATCCGCAGCCTTATAAGGGTAGCGGAACGCGACGTGCGTCAGCGGGGGGACCGCGCTGTCGACAACGATCGCGTACGGCGTGGGTTGGGCTCTGGGGGTGTCGGCCAGTGCTGTCGGCGACACTAGGGCGAAAGCGAGAAGGCAGGATGCAGCATATGTCATGACAGATTCATGACAGATAGATGATAGTCTGTCATCAACTGTTCACGTAAATTGCTGCCTGACCCTCACAATTGCTGTCAGTGCTCTGACGCGCTGCAGCAACAGCAATCGCCTAATCGCTATCGATTTGCTCGCAATCATTGGCGAGCACCGCTTCGCTCGCATAAGCTTCCGCGGTGATGAGGATCGAGTACCTGTGAGACTTGTCGAATTGCTGGGCAAGACGGAACGAATGCTTGCGCACTGCGATAGGTGCGGCGCGGATACGTATCTCGACCCTTCGTTCTTCTTCCTGCGTCGCGGCGACCTCGATCTCGTCAGTCTTGGTGCGAGTCTCCACTGCGCAAAGTGTGGCGCCAAGGGCGTCGAACTCGCGTCTACGCCAGAGCGGCCCTAGCTTGGGTGCTGTCAGACGAACGCTGCCAGTCTCCACGCAGGCAGTGCTCATTTGCCTCCGGGCGACCCCAATGACGTGAGTCTCGTAAAATCGGCGCCGCTTCCCGGCAACTATTATTCAGCACGCGGTCTGGCTGTACTTCCGCTTCACGCTGAGTTTGCGCGATGTTGAAGAGATGCTCGCGCAGCGTGGAGTCGATGTGAGCTACGAAACGATCCGAGCCTGAACTGTGAAGTTCGGTCCGGAGATCGCCGCCAATCTTCGGCGCGTATAGCGCGACAAACAGGATGAGAGCCGCATTGCCTCACTAGAACTGCTCCTGAAGTTTGAGGTGTTGCCTCATCTAAAATGCTCCCGAGGCATCTCGGTCGCGGAGCAGGACGATGAGGATTGTGAGCATGGCGACACGAGCGGAGCTGGTGAGTGCGACACGCGGGCGATATTCGGCGGCGTCGCGCGGGCAGAAGAAGCAGATTTTGGACGAGTTCGTCGCGGTGACGGGCTTTCACCGGAAGCATGCGATGCGATTGTTGCGCGGGCGAGGCGACCTGAAGCCGGGCGGCCCGCGCCCGCAGCGGCGCGTTTATGATGAGGCGGTCCGGACAGCTTTGATCGTGGTCTGGCAGGCATCGGACCGGATCTGCGGCAAGCGGCTGAAGCCGCTGATGGGCCCCATGGTCGAAGCGATGGAGCGTCACGGCCACCTCCGGCTTGAAGCTGAGGTGCGGACGCATTTGCTTGCGATGAGCGCGGCGACGATCGATCGCGCGCTTATCGAAGCCAAGGCGGGCGCCGGTCAGAAGCGGCGGCGTGGTTCGGTCAATGGCGTGCGTCAGAGCATTCCTGTTCGCACGTTCTCGGACTGGGGTGATCCTGCCCCGGGTTTCTGCGAGGCGGACCTGGTCTGGCATAGCGGTCCGACGGCCAAGGGTAGTTTTATCCAGACGCTGGTGGTGACCGACATTGCGACGGGCTGGACGGAATGCGCGCCGCTGCTGGTGCGCGAGCAAACGCAGGTTCTCCTGGTGCTGGCGGAGATCCGCAAGGTTTTGCCGTTTGCGCTGCTGGGCTTCGACACGGACGATGACAGCGTCTTCATGAACGAGACGGTGCGGGACTACTGTGCGGCGGAGAAGATCACGTTCACGCGCTGCCGCCCCTATCGCAAGAACGATCAGGCTTGGGTCGAGCAAAAGAACGGATCGATCGTCCGGCGCATCGTCGGGTATCGCCGCTTTGAAGGTCATGTGGCGGCGACAGCGCTGGCGGAGTTATACGCCACGGTCCGGCTGTTCGTGAACTTCTTCCAGCCCTCCTTCAAGCTGGCCGAGAAGGAGCGACAAGGCTCGCGGGTCCTCAAGCGCTACCACAAGCCGGCGACGCCTTATCAACGGCTCATCGCGGATACACGCACGCCAGATGATGTCCGCCAGCGGCTCGAGAAGGTCTATGCGTCGTTAGATCCGGTGCGCCTTCTGCGCGACATGCGCTTCGGGCAACAACGCCTGGTCGATCTTGCCGACAAGCCCGGCGAGGCGGTCAGCGGGGATGGCGCGCCGTCTCTCGATCAGTTCCTCACCGGCCTGCGCACCGCATGGCAAGGCGGAGAGATCAGGCCCACGTCTCGCGCCAAACCAAAAGCGAAGCGGGGCCGGCGCCGGCCGGATCCGTTTGTGGCGGTGACGCCGCAGCTCGAAGCCTGGTTCAAAGTCGAGCCCTGGCGGACGGCGAGCGAGCTGCTGGAGAAGCTGCAAGCCGAGCACGCCGACCAATATCCCGATCTGCTGCTCCGCACGCTTCAGCGTCGGTTGAAGACCTGGCGCTCACAGAGTGCTCACGAGATGATCTTTGGCGCGGCGGCGGCGCACGATCCGAGAGCGCGAGCTGCTGAATTAGTCGATCAAGATCGAGGCGCCGACGGGAACATTTAGGTGAGGCAACGAAGTCGAGGTTCGGGAACATCGGTCAGTGAGGCAATACGCCCTCTCATCCAGATCGTCGCGCGACATCGGTGATTTCGCCGTTGCTCGCCAACATCTACCTGTATTATGTATTCGATCTCTGGGCCGAACGCTGGCGACGGCGTGACGCCACGGGCGACATGATCCTCGTGAGATACGCCGACGATATCGTCGTCGGCTTCGAACACGAGAATGACGCTCGACGATTCTGGGACGCGATGCGATTACGACTAGAGGAATACGGGCTGTCGCTACACCCGGAGAAAACCCGCCTCATCGAGTTTGGCCGCCTCGCGGCGGACAAGCGCGCTCGACGCGGCACGGGAAAACCGGAAACCTTCAACTTCTTGGGCTTCACCTTCATCTACGGTAAATCGCGTCGCGGCAAATTCCTCATCCATAGGAAGACGCGGCGCGACCGCATGCGGGCCAAGCTCCAAGCGATCAAGGAGGATCTGCAACAGCGTCTGCACTGGTCCATCACCGAACAAGGGCAATGGCTCAGGCA
>JBBQJV010000051.1:0-30822 GCA_038326205.1 Caulobacterales bacterium
CAATCTGTTGCAGGCCTAGCTACTCGGGAATTGTGAGACTTTGATTTCACGCGGGGTGGCAGGCATCCGGGGATGACTGTAGCCGCCTCAGGTCGCGCGCTCGACCATCAGCTTCTTGATCTCCGCGATGGCCTTGGCCGGGTTGAGACCCTTCGGGCAGACCTGCGCGCAGTTCATGATGGTGTGGCAGCGATAGAGCTTGAATGGATCCTCGAGGTCGTCGAGGCGCTCGCCGGTGGCTTCGTCGCGGCTGTCGATGATCCAGCGATAGGCTTGCAGCAGGGCGGCCGGGCCGAGGAACTTGTCGCCATTCCACCAGTAGCTGGGGCAGGCGGTGGAGCATGAGGCGCACATGATGCACTCGTAGAGGCCGTCGAGCTTCTGGCGGTCGGCTTCCGACTGGCGCCATTCCTTTTGCGGCTCGGGCGTTTCGGTCTTCAGGTAGGGCTGCACATAGGCGTGCTGCGCGTAGAAATTGGTGAGATCGGGTACGAGGTCTTTCACGACGGCCTGGTGCGGGAGCGGCGCGATGGTGATGTCGCCGGAGAATTCGTCCCAGCCCTTGGTGCAGGCAATGGTATTGCCCCCACCGATGTTCATGGCGCACGAACCGCACACGCCTTCGCGGCAGGAGCGGCGGAAGGTGAGCGTGGGGTCGATCTCGTTCTTGATGTAGATGAGCACGTCGAGAACCATCGGCCCGACCTTGCTCATGTCGATCTGGTAGTAGTCCCAGCGCGGGTTGGCGCCGGTTTCCGGATCGTACCGGTAGATCTTGAAGGTGCGCAGCTTGGTGGCCGCGGCAGGCTTTGGCCACTTCTTGCCCGGCTTGATCTTGGAGTTCTGCGGCAGCGTGAGTTCGACCATCGCAAAAGGTTTCCCGGGCAGCCCAAAGGTGGTCGCAATCTAGCCGGGGATTCGCTGAGCACAAGCGCCGGAAAGTCGCGGCAGATCAGACAATTGGATGCGAATCAGTCGCGCCGGAGAAGGTCGCGCACGACATTGGCAACTGGGCGGCGAAGGCCATAGGCGCTGCGGGCAGCCGAGGGGCGGTCGCCATGCAGCATCTCGGTAACACCGGCCTTCAGAAGCCCTGCCGAAAGGCGCTGGGCGCCGTGATGGGCGCCGGCTTGCAGTTCTTCGCGGGTGATCGGGATCGGGGCCCAGAATGTGATCGCGTCGGCTTGACCGACCTTCAGACGGGTGAAGCCGTCGGCGGGGAGTCTGGGCGGCATGAAGGCGAAGGCGACCTGTTTTGAGCGTTCGAGGATCGGGCGCGGGTTGCGGCTGAATTGCACGGTCTGGCCGGCAGCGACGCGGATGTTCTGGATGTGGACCAGCTTGGCGAACTGGCGAACCGTGTTGGCGCCAAGGTTCAGCATGCCAAGGTCAGCGTGGGCGTCGCCGCATTGCGGCACGGCGAGCACGAACTCCATGCGGCCTGCGGGAGACAGGGCTGATCCCTTCTTCAGGCAGGACCCGAAGGTGCAGACATAGGCAAAGCGGCGCTCGCCCTCGGGCGGCACGACCATGACGTCAACGGAGGGGCCGGGTTCGCGCGAGCGGCCGGCCCAGCCATCATTGTCGGAAAAAGCGGTGTGGGGGTCGCCGAGATGGCGCGCGAGATGGAGCTGAACTTCTTCGCGAAGTTCCTGGCCGATATGGCCCTTTTCGGATGTCTGACCCCAGATATCTGGCATAGGACCGAAATGGTTGCTCTGCGCGCGGGCGTCAACCGCACATGCTCCAAACGACGCAGTTGCAGGCTAAGGTCAGGTGTCTGAACGACACGTGAATCCCGGTCAAGTTACAGGTTCGTCCAACATCAATGCACGGACGAAACGGGCGGGCGGCGAGCCGTGCGACAACGCGGCATCGTGATATTTCTTTAGCGCGAAGTCAGCGCCCCATTTCGCCTCGACGTCTTTCCGGAGCGCGTGGTGTTCGGCCCAGCCGACGAAGTAAGTTGAAAGCTGGCCGGATGACAGACGGGCGCGCGTCCACTTGCCGGCAGCTTCGCGTTCTTCCTGGAATGCCTCGCTAGTCATGAACTTCATGGCGGTAGCCTCGTCCCAGTTCTCGACATGGATGCCCTGATCGAGGATGGCGTTCGTGACGGAGCGCAGGCGCATTTTCAGGTTGGTCAGGACGCGCAGCGGATTGTCGGCGCCGAAGCCCATCTCTATCATCAGGTCTTCAGCATAGCAGGCCCAGCCTTCGATAAAGGTTCCTGATCCGAGCACGGCGCGCGGCACGCTAGGGTTCTTGTTCGAATGCCAGAGCTGCAAATAGTGGCCGGGCATCGCCTCGTGGATCGAGAGTTCGTAGAGCATGTAGGCGTTGTATTCGGACAGGAACGATTTCGTCTGCGCCTCGCTCCACTCGGTGGGGATTGGCGAGATGGCGTAGAAAGTGTCGAGCTTGCGGTCGAGCGGACCGGGGCTGTCGCAGTAGGCGACGGCGACGCCCTGCTGGAATTTCGGCATCTCGATGATCTTCACCGCTGCATCCGGCATCGAGATAAAATCCTTCTGGCGGCAGAAGGCGGTGGCTGTTTCCAGCGTCTTGGTCGCGTCGGCCATGACGTTCTGGCGGAGGGGGCGGTCTTTGGCTGCGATCGCCATGCCGGCCTTGATGGTGGCGAGCTTGTCGGCGCCGGTCTTGGCATTGGTGAGCTTCGCGCAGATCTCGAACATCTGGTCGCGGATGGCGTCGGCATCGGCGCGGGCCTTGGCCAATAGTTCGGCGCGGGGCGTTGCCGCGTTGATCGAATAGCGCAGCTGTTCGTCGTAGAGCGCGCCATAGCGGAAGTCGCCCTTGGCGCCGGGGACGAGTGCCGTGTCGATCCAGGTCTGGTGTTCGGCGATGGCTGCGCGGGCGGTTTCGGCGGCCTTGGTGAGGCGCGCCTTGTCTTCGGGGCCGAGGCCGGAGGCTTGTGCGAGAATCAGATCGTCGATGATGGAAACTGCGCCGCCATTCTGGGCCGCGTAGGTCGTTGCGTGGATCGACGGCACGCGTTCAGCGACGAGCTGTTTTCGCGTTTCTGCAAGAAGCGTGGGGAATTTCTCCATACGTGCGGCCGCGTTGAGCAGCCGCTCGGGCAGGGGGGCGAACTCCCGCGCCATCAGCGAGTAGAGCGCGCCGCCCGTGAGGCCGGAATAGGTGAGTGGATCCCACGCCCAGCTCTCAAGTTTTTCCGTCTGGAACGTCTCGAAGTCGAGCGACTCGCCGATCATGGCCGCGTCGACTTGATTGTCGCGCGAAAGCGTGGCGCGATCGAGAGCGGCGAGTTTATCCTTCGTTGCCTTCACCTGCGCCATGCGGCCGGTACGGCCTGTGTCGCTGACGTCTGGCAGGTCGCCGTCGAAGCGGTGATCGCCGAGCGCCGTCGCGTAGACGGGTGAGGACGAGGCGAGTTGGTCGAGCCAGGTTTTCGCGGTCGCGTCGAACTCTGCGTTGGAGTCGGCGGCGGGTGGTTTCTGAGCTTCGCCGCAGGCGGTGAGGGCGAGCATTGCTCCGCCGGTCATCAGCGCGCCGCGCCGTGTGAGTTTCACTGACATGAGAATACCCCTCCTTGACCTGATGCTTGGAAACTACGCGTTGGCGTTTTTGCGAGCTAGGCTTTTGCGCTGGGGCGTTCCGCGACGCGGGCGTGCCAGCTGCGCAGATTGGTGAGCTCGTCGGGAACCTTGAGCCCGATCCAGTCGGCGAAATCGACCATCGACAGAAGGCAGATGTCGGCGATCGTGTAGTCGGCGCCCGCAACGAAATCGCGGCCGTTCAGCTCGTTGTCGATCCAGGCGAGGCCGCGTTCGAAATGGGCCCGGTTGGACTCGCCGAACTCCTTATATTGCGGAATGACGACGCGTGCTGTGAACGGGTGGGCGTGACGCCAGAACATCCCGGCGGGAGTACCTATCTGGAATTCGACACGGCGCGTCAGCATGTCGATGCGCGCGGTTTCCAGCGCGTTGCGGCCGAACATGGGCGGGGCGGGGTGGAGGCTCTCGAGATAGCGGCAGATCGCAACGGTCTCGGAGAGAAAGCTGCCATCGTCGAGCTGAAGCGTCGGCAGCTGGCCCAGCGGGTCACGACCGAGGTGCTCGGGCTGTTTCAGTTCGCCAGTCATGATGCCGACTTCGACGGTCGGGAGCTCGACGCCCTTCTCGGCGAGGAACATCCGCACGCGGCGCGGGTTCGGCGCAGGCATCGGCGCGTTGTAGAATTTCATGCGAGTGGATCCTCCAGCTCTAGTCGTTGTTGTGAGCGATATTCAGTGTAGCCCCGCTGGCTTTGCAGTGGATGCGTCGGGATCATGGCGCTGCAGGCCGCAGGACGTGTCGGCATGACGTACTTTTGTCGTCCGCATGGCAACTTGCACGAGCTGGAAGAACAAGGTGACGCCGCCGATCATGATGACCACGGAAACAGTCCGTCCCGAGATGTCGGGAAGGACGATGTCGCCATAAACCGTCGTCGTTAGCGAGGTGACTGTGAAGTACAGCGCGTCCATGTAGGACTGGATGTGCGAAGTCCAACAGGCGAACGCTGTGCGCACGAGAGCCGTCATCGTGAAGATGAAGACGAGCAGGTTGGCGACGCTTTTTTATCGTCTCCTGATCCCGCTCCAACCGTCGGCCGGCGACCCGCCAGAAGGCCTGCCCGTTGATCAGCGAGAAAGCCCGCAGCACACGCAGGAAGCCGCGATTGGCGGCGTAGACGGGAACGACCAGCGATAGCAGCACCGCGAAATCGACCCACACGATGGGGCGCTGGATCCATTTACGGAAGCTGCCGAAACACCAGGCGCGGAAAACGGGATCGACGGTGAGCACGAAGACGATGAGGTAGTCGGCGACCAGAAAAGTTGTGCCTTTTTCGAGAAAAGACGAGATCACCAAGAACACGATCCACAGCGCGTCGAAGATGAGCCAGATCGACTGGAACCGCACAGCGGCGGGGCTGTGGCCGTGATAGAGTTCGTGCAGCCTGGCGCAAAAACCAGTCAAGCTGACCTCAATACACCCGCGGCTTGGGTTTGATGTACTCTATGTCTTTGGACATCGTATAAGCGTGGACCGGGCGGTAATCGAGTTTGACTGCGCCCTTGTCGTCGATCCACGACAGCGTGTGTTTCATCCAGGTTTCGTCGTTGCGGTTCGGGAAATCCTCGCGGGCGTGGGCGCCGCGGCTTTCTTCGCGGTTGGCGGCCGAGTTCACGGTGGCGGCCGCTTGAACGATGAGGTTGTCGAACTCGAGCGTTTCGATGAGGTCGGTGTTCCAGATCATGCCGCGATCCTGGATCGAGATGTCGGAGACGCCGCCGAGCACTTCGGCGATGCGTTTGACGCCGGACTGCAGCGTCTCGCCGGTGCGGAACACGGCACAGTCTTCCTGCATCGCCTTCTGCATCGTGGCGCGCAGCTTCGCGGTGGACGTGCCGCCCTTGGCGTTGCGGAACTTGTCGAAGCGGGCGAGGTGATCATCGCCCGCATTCTTCGGCAGGTCGCGCTGGTTGGCGTTGGCTTCGAGCGCTTCGCCGCAGCGCAGGCCAGCGGCGCGACCGAACACGACGAGATCGATCAATGAGTTGGAGCCGAGGCGGTTGGCGCCATGCACCGAGACGCAAGCTGCTTCGCCAACGGCCATCAGGCCCGGCACGAGCGCATCCGGATCGTCGCCCGCCTTAGTGAGGACCTCGCCGTGATAGTTCGTGGGGATGCCGCCCATGTTGTAGTGCACGGTCGGCAGCACCGGGATCGGTTCTTTTGTGAGGTCGACGCCAGCGAAGATTTTTGCAGACTCCGAGATACCGGGCAGACGCTGATGCAGGATTTTGGGGTCAAGGTGGTCGAGGTGGAGGTGGATGTGGTCGTTGAGCGAACCCACGCCACGGCCTTCGCGGATTTCCATGGTCATGGCGCGTGAGACGACGTCGCGCGAGGCGAGGTCTTTCACGGTCGGCGCATAACGCTCCATGAAACGCTCGCCCTTAGAGTTGGTGAGATAGCCGCCTTCGCCGCGCGCGCCCTCGGTGATGAGGCAGCCCGAACCGTAGATACCGGTCGGATGGAACTGAACGAACTCCATGTCCTGCAGTGGGAGGCCAGCGCGCAGCGCCATGCCGCCGCCATCGCCTGTGCAGGTGTGGGCGGAGGTCGCCGAGAAGTAGGCGCGGCCATAGCCGCCCGTCGCGAGGATGACGCGCTGGGCGCGGAAGCGATGCATCGTACCGTCGTCGAGCTTGATCGCGGTCATGCCACGGCAGACGCCGTCTTCCATGATCAGGTCGAGCGCGAAGTATTCGATGAAGAAGTCGACGGCGTTCTTGAGCGACTGGCCGTAGAGCGTGTGGAGCATGGCGTGGCCGGTGCGATCGGCGGCGGCGCATGTGCGCTGGATCGAGGCTTCGCCATAATTCTTGGTCATACCGCCGAAAGCGCGCTGGTAGATCTTGCCTTCTTCCGTGCGGGAGAAGGGCACGCCCCAGTGTTCGAGCTCGTAAACCGCGGCTGGCGCAGCGCGTACCATGTATTCGATCGCGTCCTGGTCGCCGAGCCAGTCGGCGCCCTTCACCGTATCGTACATGTGCCAGCGCCAGTCGTCCTGGCCCATATTTCCGAGCGAGGCGGAGATGCCGCCCTGCGCTGCGACCGTGTGCGAGCGGGTCGGGAAGACTTTGGTGACGCAGGCGGTCTTGAGACCGGCTTGTGCGCAACCGAGCGCAGCGCGCAGTCCCGATCCGCCGGCGCCGACGACGACGACGTCATAGGTGTGATCGTTCCACGTGTACGCAGCAGTCATGTGGGTAGTCCCTAGAAACGAAAAGGTTGGATCAGGCGATCGCGATCTTCAGCACCGCGTAGGCGGCGGCGGTGAAGAGGGTGACGCAGATGAAGGTGTTGAGGATGAGGAGCACGGTCTTGGTGCTGTTCCGCGCGATGTAGTCTTCGACCACGACCTGCATACCGAGGCGCATGTGATAGAGCGCAGCGCCGACAGTCAGGATGATCAAGACAGCATTGACCGGGTCGGCGATGTAGGTGAGCGCGCCGTCATAGCCGCCACGCACCGCGCCGACCAGCATGATCAGGAACCATGGAACGAGAAACAGGAGCGCGATGGCGGAGACGCGCTGGCCGATGAAATGGCCGGCGCCGTGCTTGGCCGAGCCAAGCCCGCGAACCTGTCCGAGCGGGGTGCGGATTGACTGCTTGGTCATTGTCCGACTCCGGGGGCGGCTGCCGCGACGCTGTTGGCGATGTTCAGCGGATCAACGCCGGGGACAAAACCCGCCAGCAGCCAGATCGCAACCGCAAGCACGACGGAAAGAACAAGCGCCAGGCCCGCGGTGAAGCTGGCAAATTTCGGATTGAAGCCTTTACCCGTATCCATGAAGAGGTGACGTACGCCGTTGAGCAGATGATAGCTCATGGCCAGTGTGAAGCCGAACAGGATGAGCTGCCCCCAGATCGAACCGATCAGTCCGGCCAGAGGTTCGTACATGTCGGGGCCTGCGGCGGCCGAGAAAAGCCACGCGACGACCAGGAAAGCGCCGACATAAATCGCACAGCCCGTGACCCGATGCAGGATCGAGCTGACCATGGTCATGTGCCACTTCCAGATCGACACGTGCGGCGACATCGGCCGCTTATCGGTCCAGGATGACATGGCTGATCCTTTTCGCCCTGCGCATTCACGCTGACGACGGTATTAGGCCTCGTTTTAGCTCTGTCAACGCGACGAGAGGCGCCTCATGGCCTTGCTCGTAGAGAGCTTATTCGGGGGATCATGATGATCACCATTCTCGAAACCGGGCGGGCGCCGGGGCCTTTGAGCGAGGCCTTTCCCTGCTATTCCGAGATGTTCGTCTTCCTCCTATTGCAGGCGGACGAAAGCCTGCGTTTTCGCACGGTCGCACTGGTCGATGGCGCGGCTCTGCCTGATCCAGCAAGTTGCGCAGCAGTCGTAATTAAGGGATCGCCTGCGGGGGTCTATGACGCGACACCGTGGATGGACCCGTTAGGGGATTTCATTCGCGGCGCGTTCGCCTCCAGGGCGCCGATGGTGGGGGTCTGTTTCGGGCGCCAGATCATCGCCGATGCGATGGGTTGGGATGTCCGTAAATCGGAGAAGGGTTGGGGCGTGGGGCGGCATGTTTATGATGTGCTGCGCGCGCCCGATTGGGTGGTCGGGGCGGGCGCGACGATGGCGCTGCCGGTCAGCCATCAGGATCAGATGATCACCCCGCCTCTGGGCGCTGTGACGTTGGCGTGCTCGGCCCATACTGGTCATGCGATGCTGGCGTACGAAGATGCGCCGGTGATGAGCCTGCAGGGGCATAAGGAATTTTCGGATGCGTTCGTGACGGTGCTCTCTTCGGCGCGACGCGGAAAGTCATTGAGCGATGCGCAGGTTGATGGCGCGATCGCTTCGCTGGAATTGCCGGTGGACAGCTTGCTGGCGGGGCAATGGATGGCGCGGTTCCCGCGACCGGCGTGCCAGAAGAGTGCTCGCTAGCGCCTGCGCTGGAACTGCAGCGTCGCGACCCAGCCGGCGACCTGATACATACTCGCCAGCGCGACCAGTATGTCCAGCCACCAGCGCGTGCCCCAGATCGGCCAGATCGGCAGCAGCGTGATGATCGCGATCAGCGCCGAGCCGCCATCGAGCCAGCGATCGCCGAACAGATAGCCGAGTGTTGTGCGTTCCCGCAGGATCTTGCGGCGTGTGACCGGGAAGATACCGTCATCGAGACGCGGCGCTCCAAAGGTATCCTGAAGCTGGTCGAATTCGAGAATGCCGGTGAGGTCGCGCAAGGTCTGCGCCGTGACGCGGCCTTCCTCAACGGCGACCCAGGACGAGTCGTTGCGCAAGCTGCGGATCACGACCGACAGCAGGATCGCGAGGGCAGCCGCGAATTGTGGAAAGTCGGCGATGGTCATCGTCCCTATATAGGGAGGCCTACTCCCGTTTCGGAATAGCCGCCCAGTAGTCGAAATCGAGGATGACGTCGGGAAGGTGTTTGCCTTCCGCGTCCTTGTACGGGAATTCCGTGCAGGGCAGGTTCTTGGTGGCAACGAGGCGCAGGCGCAGCGCCCCGAGTCCTTTGCCCAGATCGACCTTGTCCAGCACTTCGGACCACGCGAACACCGTGTCGCCGGCGAACAGCGGGTTGACGTGGGTGCCCGCGTTGATGGCCATGATCTCGGCGGCGTTGGCGAGGCCGTTGAAGGCGATGGAGCGGGCCAGCGAAATGGCGACGCCGCCATAGATCAGGCGGCGGCCGCGCGGCGTCTGGCCTTGCGCGTGCTGGTTGAAGTGAACCTTCGCGGTGTTCTGGTAGAGACGCGTCGCGATCTGGTGTTCGGCTTCTTCTACAGTGAAGGCATCGACGTGATCGATCTTCTCACCGATCTCGTAGTCCTCGAAACCGAAGGGTGAGCCGGCGAGGATGAAGTTGTATTCCGCGAGTTCATAGCCACGTTCAGGAAGGTCACGCGGGTCGACGGCGTTGAGCAGGTCGGGCACGACCGGCGCCGGCGCGGGGCTTGCCGGGTCCTTCTTGTTGATCATCACCCAGCGGACGTAGTTCAGGACCTCGTCGTCTTCCTGATTGTAGCCGCGCGTGCGGATGTAGACGACGCCGGTCTTGCCGTTGGAATTTTCCTTGAGGCCGATCACTTCGGAAACGGCGCGCAGTGTGTCGCCAGGAAAGATCGGCGAGAGAAAGCGGCCGTCGGCATAGCCGAGATTGGCGACAGCATTGAGCGAGATGTCCGGCACCGTCTTTCCGAACACCATATGGAAGGCGAGCAGGGGATCGATGGGGGCGCCGGGCAGGCCGATGTCCTGCGCAAATGTGTCGGCGGAATAGATCGCAAAGCGCGAGCCGGTGAGGCCGATATAAAGCGCGGCGTCCGCTTCGGTGATCGTGCGCGGCGTCGCGTGGATCAGTTCGTCGCCGACGACGAAGTCCTCGAAGAAATTGCCGGTATCGGATTTGAGGGTCACTGGGCGGTCTCTCTCTGCGCGATTGCCTCGGCGACCGCCACCATGCGCTCGGCTTGGGCGAGATGCAAAAGCTCGGTCATCCTGCCGTTGACCTTGAGCACGCCCTTGCCCGCGTTGGCGGGGTCGGCGAAAGCAGCGATGACGTCGCGCGATTGTTGCACGGCGTCGGGGGTGGGGGCGAAGATGGTGTTGCAGGGCTCGACCTGTGAGGGGTGGATCAGCGTCTTGCCATCGAACCCGAAAGCGCGGGCCTGTTTCGCTTCAGTTGCAAAACCCTCGGCGTCGGCGATGTCATTGTAGACGCCGTCGAACACCAGCAGGTCATAGGCGCGGGCGGCCGCGATGGTGAGCGTGTAGCAGGCGGCGAGGTTCTCGCGGCCGGGCATAGGCTCGGCGCGGAAATCCTTGATCAGGTCGTTGGAGCCCATGACGAAGCCGGAAAGGCGTGTGGTCCGTGCCTGTCCTGCGATGTCCTTGATGTCGAGGATTGACAGCGGCGTCTCGATCATCACCCACAGGCGCGGCGCGGAAGACGCACCGGCCTCTGACATCGCGTCGTCAAGCCATCGGATGTCTTCGCCCGACGTGACTTTGGGGGCGAGGACGGCGTCGGGCCCGGCCTGCACGGCGGCGCGCAGGTCCGCCTTGCCCCATTCGGTGTCGAACCCGTTGATGCGAATGATCAGCTCGCGCGCGCCATAGCCGCCTGCCTTCACCGCATTGCAAACGCGGCTCCGCGCCTCGACCTTGGCTTCTGGCGCCACGGCATCCTCGAGGTCGAGGATCAGACTGTCGGCGGGAAGCGTCTTCGCCTTCTCCAGCGCACGCTCATTGGCGCCGGGCATGTAGAGAACCGAACGGCGCGGACGGATGGCGGACATGGTTTTTTCCTGCAGCTGGTTCGAGGCGGCTGGTGTCGGGGAGGTCATGGCGGAGGCGTGGCGCAAGATCAAGCTGGAGCGTGTCGCGCGCTTTGATAATGTCGGCAAATCGCCCACTCTGAATCGCAATGGGCGATGATCGAACGGACAAACAATGCCTCTGGTGCTGGTGATTTCATCCTATGTTGCCGCCTCGCGCGTCGGAGGGGGCATAGCGCCTTACTTGCTGGGCCCGATGAAGGTTGATCCTGTCCACGTGCCGACCTGCCTGTTCGGACGCCATCCGGGGTGGGGGCCGCCGGGTGGGAGCGCAGTGGCGGCTAGCACGATGTCGGGGATGCTGGAGGGGGTTGAGGCCAACAATCTGTTTGGGCTGATGGATGCGGTGGTGACCGGGCATTTCTCAGCGCCGGATCAGGTGGCGGTGGCATGCGAGGCGATCGACCGGATTCGGGCGACACCCAGGCGACAAAGCCATGCGCATTTTCCGAAACGGCCAATCGTGATTATTGATCCGGTCATGGGGGATGAGGCGCCGGGGCTCTACATCAAACAGGAAACTGCTGCTGCGCTAATGGCGGACCTTGTTCCGCGCGCCGATATCCTTGCGCCCAATCTGTGGGAATTCGCGAAGCTGACTGGAACTGACATCGGCGCGCTGGCGATGGCGGAAGATGTGACGCGCGAGGCGCGGAGCCGGGGAGGGCGCTGGCTGATCTCCTCAGTGCCCTCGCCGCAGGGAATCGGCGTGCTCTATGTCGGCCCGGACACGGCGCTGCTGGCCGAGACGCCCCGCATTGCCGGCAAGATACCGAACGGGACGGGAGACATGTTGGTACTGCGGTTCACCGGCGGACTGGTGTCGGGGATCAGCGTCGAGGCAGCGCTTGCCGAGGCGGTGGGGGCGACGCACCTCGTGATCGAGAAGACCGTGCAGTGGCAGGGCACGGAGTTGAACCTTGCCGCGTGCAGCGACCTGCTGGCAGAGCCGCCGTCGGCGCCCATTCGCAGGATTCCCTGAGCGCTAAATCTGGCTGCGCGGATAGATCGGGTTCACCACTTTCTCTTCGGTGTCGAACACGCCCTTGCCGGGAACGAAGTTGATCTCGAGGCGGACACCATCGGGGTCCTCGAAGAGGATCGAGTAATAGCCCGGCGCCCAGCCATCTTCCTGCGGCGCGCGGATGATGGGCGCGTCCAGCCTCTTCAGGAAGGCGTGCGCCTCATCAATGTCCTCGCGCGAGCGTGCGCGGAAGCAGACGTGATGGAGGCCAACGCGCTGCTGTGCGAAGCGCTCGCCCTCGTGCTCTGGTGCAGGTCGCGAGATCAGGACGCCGGTGCGGCCACCGACGCAATAGTAGCCATACGCATTGTCCAGCACCTGTTTCAGCCCGAGGAAGGGCAGGAGCTGCCTGTAGAATTCCCGCACCACATCGTATCGCCCGGCGGTGATCTGGATATGCGCGATGCCGTTGATTTCCATAAGGCGTCTCCCTCACGCGAGTTGAGCTCAATCACGGTTGACCTGCAACGTCTGGCGGACGATGTCTCGGGCATGAGCATCACCGGATTTGTCGCTGCTGGCTTTGGTCCCGTGCGCGAGGCGTTCGAGCAGAACTTCGCAGATGGGCTGGAGCATGGCGCAGGCTTCGCGGCCTATCTCGGCGACGAGCTGGTGGTGGACCTGCGCGGCGGGTTTGCCGATCGTGCGGGGGCGGTCGCGTGGAGCGAGCGGACGCTGTGTTCCGTTTATTCGGCGACCAAGCCGATTGGCGCGTTGATCATTGCAACGCTGGTTGAGCGGGGCGCGCTCGCTTACGACGCGCCGGTTGCCGATTACTGGCCGGAGTTTGCGGCCAACGGCAAAGGCGCGACGACTGTGGCCGAGGCGCTGTCGCATCAGGCTGGCGTACCGGGCTTTCCCGATCCGATTGAACCCAGGCTGTGGCTTGATCCGCCCGCGCTGTCGGCAGAACTCGCGAAGCTGGCGCCGATGTGGCGGCGGGGCGAAGGCTCAGGATATCATCCGCTGACTTGGGGCTATATCGTGGGCGAGCTTGTGCGGCGCGTGTCGAAGCGCTCGCTGGGCGCGATCCTGCGCCAGGATATCTGTGCGCCGCTGGGCATCGATTTCTGGATCGGTTTGCCCGAGAGCGAGCATGCTCGCTGCGCTGAACTCCTGAAGCCCCGGGCTGCGGCGCAGTTTCCGCACAAGAATGACGAAACGCGCGCGGCTTTCCTGACACCGTGGGCCGCGGCGCCGCGCGGCACGGCCGAATGGCGCAAGGCAGAAATTCCATCGGCCAATGGTCATGGGACGGCGCTGGCATTGGCGCGACTTTATGCCGTGTTCGCGCAGAAGGGCCGCATCGGCGAGACGCAAGTCATAGCGCCGATGACGTGGGACGCACTGACGCGTGAACGCGTGGCGGGAGAGGATCGTGTGCTGCCGGGACGCGTCGCGTTCGGCGCTGGCGTAATGCGCAACCTGCCTCTGATATATGGCCCGAACCCGGCGACGCTGTGCCATTCGGGCTGGGGCGGATCGGGCGCGTTCGGTGATTCTGACGCCGGACTGTCAGGCGCCTACATCATGAACCGGCAGGGCACACACCTGCTGGAAGATGACCGGCGCTCGCGCATCATCGATGCACTATATGGTTGTCTTTAAAGCGCGCGCAGGAATTGCGGTTCTTCGCCTTCACTCAGCATCACCGCCGTCAGCGGTCCGCCGAAGCAGGCGCCGGTATCGACGTTGATGCGATGAGGAAAAATCTCTGGCTCGAACGAGCGGGGGGTATGGCCATGGATGACGGTGAGGTTCTGTAGCTCGTCGCGGTCGGGCCATTGCGCGTGCTCGAAAAAACGGTCCGAGCGTGTCCAGAGATAAGTGTTCTCCGGCTCATCGGGAAAAGTTGCGGGCGCAATGCCTGCGTGAACGAACACCAGGTTTCGTTCCGGCACGCGATGGATCAGCGGTAGCCTGCGCATCCATCGGATATGCGCTGCCGGGATTGTCGCGCGCCAGTCCGCATCGGCAAGACCCGGTCCGCCTGCATAGCTGTCCGCAGTATCGGCGCCGCCCTGTGCCCACCATGTGCCTGCGTCTACGCCGGGCGCGCGGGGGTCGTAGGCGTCGAGCATCATCTTCTCGTGATTGCCCATGAGGGAGATCACGCGGATTTTCTCGCTGCCTGCGAAAAGCGTCTCGAGCGCCAGAACGGCTTCGATCACGCCGCGGCTGTCGGGGCCGCGATCGACGAAGTCACCGAGATGGATGATGCAGGCGGGGTGTTTGTCGGCTGCGATGCGATCAAGAATCGATTCATGCAGCTGGCGAAGCTTCTGCGCTTCGCCGTGAACGTCGCCGATTGCGAAATAGTTCGTCGCGGCCATGCCTTCCTGCTTTCAGCGTGGAGGGATGAGCCCCTTTTCCGCTGCTCGCAAGAGCGCAGGTTCAGGCGTGGATACTGGCCAGCTTTGCGAGGATGGCCAGGCCTTGCGGACCGCCTTCGCCACGGACGTCCTTGGCATGCAGGGCGACAAGAGCGGCGAGGTTGGCTTTGGCGACCATCAGCATCTTGTCGTCGAGCGGGTTGGCGCCCTTGCGCAGCGTCTCGATCAGGCCGCGCGCGATCTTGCCGAGCAGGGGATAACCCAGCACGCCAGCGAGACCCGCGAGATCGTGCATCGGTGCGTAGATTGTCTCAAGCGCGAGCGAACCTGGCGTTGCGCCGTGTACTGCATGCTGCAGCGTTTCAAGTTGGCCCCTGACCTGCTGATACCATTCGGCGCGGGCGGCTTCCCATTCGGGGGATGTCGTCGGATCAGCAGATGCACTCATGATATGCCTCAATCCCCCAGAAAACCGGTCAGAAAATCCGACGCGCCGCTCAGTTGCCTGAGGGCTGTCTGATGGCCGCCTGTAAATCACGCGCAAGGTTTCCTGCACCTGAAGCACGGGTCGGCATTTTCACGGTGTCCGGAAAAAATGCAGAAATCCCGAGCTAGGGCGATTTTGGCGCCCAATCGTTAAGACAACACTTCCCGCATGGCTGTTGGTCCACGCAATTGCTGCAGAATCGCGGTTAAGATTTTCCGGATTTGTCTGGCGCCGGTCTTGCGACCTATAACGCGAAATCGCTTCGGCGGCTTCGCATGGCAAACCTCTCCTTGAAACCCGCGGGACCAATCCCTGCGGGTTTTTCTTTGCGTTCACAGAGCGTCGAGGGGAGTGTTCAGTCGGCCCCTGCTGGCGCAATGGCTGGAGCGACAGCAGGGTGAACCAGACGCGGCGGGCGACCGGCCAACGTGAAGAGGATCACGCCTGTCCAGATCAGCCCAAATGTAACCGCGTGGCCCATGGAGAAGGGCTCGCCCATCGTCAGGGCGATGAGGAACTGGATCGAGGGCGCGATGTACTGAAGGATCCCGATGGTCGACAGGCGCAGGCGGCGCGCGCCGATGGCGAACAGGATCAGCGGCAGGGCCGTCAGCGGGCCGGCCAGCACCAGCAGGGTAACGTAGGCCGGCTCGCCCGAGCCGAACACGACCGTGCCGGTGGGCAGGAAGAACAGGAGATAGGCGAGGGCGACAGGCGCAAGCCACAGCGCCTCCATGCCGAAGCCCACGCGGCTGTCGACCGGCGTCGTCTTGCGGATCGCGCCATATATCGCGAACGAGAAGGCGAGCGACAGCGACACCCCCGGAAATTGTCCGACAACCAGCGTCTGGTTGATGACGCCAAGCGCGGCGATGCCGAGGGCCACAAGCTGCAACGGACGAAACCGCTCGCCGAAGAACAGCGCCGCGAACAGGAAGACGACTAGCGGGTTGATGAAATAGCCCAGGCTGCCTTCGAGCACGCGATGGTTAGTGACGGCCCAGATATAGATCGTCCAGTTGGTCGCTATCGCGAGGCTGGAGGCGAGAAGCGTGAACAGCAGGCGCGGTTGGCGCCTGAGGCAGACGAACTCGCCGATCTTCCCGGAAGCTGCGATGAGGATCAGCGCGGTCGGCACCGACCAGACGATGCGGTGCGCAAGGATTGTCAGCGGCGGCATTGCGCCGAGGAACTGGAAATACAGCGGCAGGAAGCCCCACAGCGAGTAGGCCGCCATGGCTGCAAAAAATCCAGCGCGTGTTTCAGGGTTCGTCGGCATCGCGGCTAGATAGGCCTGTTCTCTCGGGGCGGTAACTGGCGCTGGCGCGATAGTTTCTCATCGATCCCGGAGAATTTCTCCTTGTCGTTCGGAGCGTCTAGGCTTTCATGGCCTCGGCGAACACGCCCTTGTTCAGCAGAAGCTCGGCGCATTGCACCGCACACATGGCGCCGCCATTGCGCAGGTCGTCGGCGACGATCCACATGGCGAGGCCGTTCTCGACCGTGGGGTCGTCGCGGACACGGCAGACATAGGTCGCCCACTCGCCCACGGCGCCGATCGGGGTCTCGTAACCGTCTTCCTCCTCGCGCCGGTCGATCAGCAGGATGCCGGGTGATTCACGCAGCAGTGCGCGGGCCTCTTCGGCCGACATGGGCTGGGCGAGTTCGAGGTGCACCGCTTCGCCGACGCTGACGAAGGTCGGCACGCGCACGCAGGTCGCGACCACCTGTATGTCGTTGTCAACGATCTTCCGCGTCTCGGTGGCGATCCGCCATTCTTCCTCGGTGAAGCCATCGTCCATCACCTCGTCGATGGAGGGGATGACGTTGAAAGCGATCTGGCGCGGAAACTCTTTTGGCTCGGGCGACTGGTTCACATAGATGCCCTTGGTCTGGACCCAGAGTTCGTCGATGGCGCGCTGGCCTTCGCCGGAGACTGACTGATAGGTCGCCACCACAACGCGCAGGATGCCGACAGCGTCATGCAAGGGCTTGAGCGTGCGGACAAGTTGGCAGGTCGCGCCATCGGGCACGGCGATGATGTTGCGCTTGGTATAGCCCTCGATGGCGGCGCCGTTGACCTCCGGCACCAGCAGCGGAACTTGCGGATCGTTGCGGAATGCCCGCGACGTGTCGATGACGATGCATCCGGCGGCGGAAATCGCGTTACCATACTTCCGGGCGGCCTGGTCTCCGGTCGCCATGATGCAGAGCTGGATGGTCTTGAAGTCGAACTCGTCGACATCGCGGGCCTTCAGCGTGACGTCGCCATAGCTGATCGCGGCGCCCATCATCTTGCGTGAGGCAAGCGCGATGACTTCGGCGGCGGGAAAGCCGCGCTCTGCGAGAATGCTGAGGATTTCCCGGCCCACCATGCCGGTTGCCCCGAGAACTGCGACCTTTAGCGCCATGACCGTCTCCATCCGCGTGCAACGCATATAGGTGTTCGTCGTGTTGTGGTCACATTCGTGCGGTTTGTTGGATACCAGCCCCACAATTAGCGCGTGGAGCAGGCGGCGCGGATCAGCCGCACCGCCGGGATACCCGGTTCAGTTGCCTCAAATCAGTCCGCCAGCCTAGAGGTGGCGAATGGATTCATGGGGCTTTGGTCACTTCTACGGGTCGAATTGGGAGTTGGAATGTCGGAGATCGCCACCCTCGTTCGACGTTATGTCGACCGTTACAATTCGAACGATGTGGACGGCATGCTCGAGTGCTGTGTGGACGATGTGATCTTTGAAACCATCGCCAATCCGGGTGGTTCGATACGAATGACTGGCAAGATCGAGATGCGCGAGATCATCGAGGCGACCACACGGGCCTTCCGCGAGCGCCGGCAGGAGGTGGTCAACATCCTGGTCGATGGCGAGCGGGCTGCCGCCGAAACGGTGTTTTCAGGCGTTGCCGCCACCGAGCTCGGCCATCATGTGCGGCAGGGCGAGCATATCTCGATCCGGGGGGCGACCTTGTTCGAGCTGCGCGACAACAAGCTGAGCCGGATCTGCGACTACAGCTGATCCTTATTTCTCGCTCCACACAGCCATCTCGTTGCCTCCGGGCTCCTGGAAATGGAAGCGCCGCCCACCCGGAAAAACAAAGATCGGGCGAGTGATCGCGCCGCCCGCAGCCTTGATCGCGGCCTCGGCGGCTTCGAGGTCGTCCGCTTTCAGGATCACCAGGGGCGCGACGCCTGCATGGTCCGGATCGTTCTGGATGCCGCCATCAAGTCCGGCATTGGCGAACGCCTGATAGTCTGGTCCGTAGTCGGTAAAGGACCAGCCGAACGCGTTCGCGAGAAAGGCCTGAGTCGCAGAGATGTCCCGCGTCGCGAATTCCACATAGTCGATCTTCAGATGAGTCATGTCCGTTCCCACGTGTTCATGATATGTTCTATTGCTCTGGTTTCACCAAGGCAAGAGATGCGGCCAAATATCTAGAGGTGCTTCAAGATGGCGTCGGCCATCTGGCGAGTGGACAGGTTTCCGCCGAGATCGGCGGTGCGTGCGCCATCGACCAGCGCCCTGTTGACGGCCTCGAAGATGCGGTCGGCCGTCTCGGGGCGGCCGAGGCTCCAGCGCATCACCATCTCCAGCGAGAGGATCGCCGCGATGGGGTTGGCGATGCCCTTGCCGGCGATGTCGGGGGCCGAGCCGTGGACCGGTTCGTAGAGGCCCGGCACACCCGGCTCGCCGAGGGAGGCAGACGGCAGCATGCCGATCGAGCCGGTGAGCATCGCGGCTTCGTCCGACAGGATGTCGCCGAACAGGTTGTCGGCGAGCAGGACGTTGATGTCCTTCGGCGCCTTCACGAGATGCATGGCGGCGGCGTCCGCCAGCATGTGATCTAGCTTCACGTCGCTGTATTTTTCAGCGTGGAGCTTGGTGACTTCCTCGCGCCAGAGCAGGCCGGAATCCATGACGTTGGATTTCTCGCACGAGAGCACACCCGCGAATTTGCTGTTGCGAACGCGGCCGCGCGCAAGTTCAAAAGCGCGGGCGGCGACGCGGCGGATTTCGCCTGTGGTGTAGCTCTGCGTATCGACGCCCCGGCGCTCGCCATTCGGCAGCGTCTCGATCATCTTCGGCTGGCCGAAATAGACGCCCGAAGTCAGTTCCCGAACGATCATGATGTCGAGGCCTTCGACCAGCTCCTTCTTCAGCGCCGAAGCGCCGGCGAGGGACGGGAAGCAGAAGGCAGGGCGCAGGTTGGCGTAGACGTCGAGATTCTTGCGCATCGCCAGAAGGGCTGCTTCCGGACGCTTGTCCCTCGGAACGCCATCCCATTTGGGGCCGCCGACGGCACCCATCAGGATGGCGTCGGACTTGCGGGCCTTGTCCATGACTTCGTCGGTCAGGGGTGTGCCGAAATTGTCGTACGACACGCCACCGAAAAAAGCTGAATCGATATGGATGTCCGGCGCGACGTGGACGGCGACGCGGCGGGCTTCCTCCGTCACTTCCGGGCCGATGCCGTCGCCGGGCAGAAGCAGGAGGGTTTGCGTGTTGGTCATGGCGTCGTGTCCGTCTGGATTGCGAGGCGTCTTAAGCCTTTTCGGTGCGGCGGGAAACCCGATCGCGGCCGGTATCCATCATTCTGCCGCCGACCTCGCGGATGACCTCGCGAACCCAGGCAAGGACAGGATCTGCCGCCCGCACCTGGCTCCAGACAAAGGTCAGGTCGAGTTCGGTGTTCGGAAGGGGCGGTTCTTTCAGGATCAGGCCGTAGGTGTCAGCGAAACGGCGGGCGAAGGCCCAACTCAACGTCGTCGCCATGTCTGTCTGCGACACAGTCGACAGGGCCGCCATGAAGTGCGGCGTGATCAGTGCCATGCGGCGCTTGACGCCGACGCGGGCGAGCTGGGCGTCGAGATCGGATCCGGCATCGCCGAAGATAGAGATGCCGACATGATTGACGCGCCCATAATCCTCGACAGTCCATTTCCGCTT
The DNA here is from genome assembly GCA_038326205.1 of Caulobacterales bacterium. Taxonomy (GTDB): domain Bacteria; phylum Pseudomonadota; class Alphaproteobacteria; order Caulobacterales; family Hyphomonadaceae; genus UBA7672. The sequence goes on from JBBQJV010000051.1 coordinate 19,725, forward strand.
TGCCATCGGGTGACCCTTGCGCAGGACCAGCGCAAGTCTGTCGCGTGCGAAGGGTTCGCTGCGGGCGCCGGGCGGCAGGGGCGTGTTCGATTGGGCGAAGGCTAAGTCCAGCCGGCCGGTCTCGACCCGCTCGACGAGGTCCGGACCATAGCTCTCGAAGCGTATATCGATGCCCGGCGCTTCGACCGCAAGCCGCGCCATCAGGGCGGGCGCCAGCAGGATGGTGTGTATGTCGATGCCGGCGATGCGGATGGTGCGCTTGGTGATCGCGGGGTCGAAGCCCGGATCGCGGAACACGGCCTTCACGTGATCGAGCGTGGTGATGAGCTGCGTCGAAAGCGCCTCCGCTCGCGGGCTCAGCGCGTAGCCGCCGCCGGTGGCGCGAACGAGGAGCGGATCGCCGAGCACTTCCCGGAGGCGCGCGAGGGCGCGGCTCATCGCCGGTTGGGACAGGCCGACATCGTGCGCGGCATGGCTGACGTTTCGCCGCTTCAGCAATGCTTCCAGCGCTGGAAGCAGGTTGAGATCGATGGCAGATATATTCACTTCACGCATGAGAGAAATACCAACTATGCATTTCTGGTATGTTGAGGCCGAGCGTATCTTGCTGTCAACAAGCTATGGAGACCGCAATGACGACCAGCACTGGGACCAACACCAAGGGACTGATCACCGTCTTCGGCTATGGCCCGACGGGTGAGGCGACGGTCGAGCAACTTCTGGCGCGAGGGCAGGCCGTGCGGGTGGCGCAGCGCAAGCGGCCAGCCAACCTTCCGCCCGGTGTCGCGTTCATAAACTGCGACGCGCTCAACGTCGACGATGTGAAGCGGGCGGTCGCGGGCGCAGAGCAGGCCGTCATCACTGTCGGCTTTGAGTATCTCGCTGAGATCTGGAAAGTGGTGTGGCCGAAGGCGATGCGCAACTTTGTCGCCGCGGCTGAGATCGAAAATATCCGGATGGTGATGGTCGACAATCTCTACATGTACGGACCGCAAGACGAGCCGCTGCACGAGGACATGCCGCTGACCTCCTACGGCAAGAAGCCTGTGGTGCGCGCCGAGGTGACCCGCATCTGGCAGAAGGCGGCGCGCGAGCGGGGTATCCGCTTTGCCGCGCTCGGCGCTCCGGACTTTTATGGCCCTGGCGTCCAACGTTCGCACATCGGCGACAGCGGTCTCGGTCTGATCGCCAAGGGCAAGGCAGCCACCATGATCATGGGGCTCGATCGGCCGCATGCCTTCGCCTATGTGCCCGACATCGCACGCGCAGTGTTGAGCCTGCTGGATGCAGGGGACGATGCCTTCAACCAGATCTGGCACGTCCCCTGTGCTCCGACACGAACGCCGCGCGAACTGCTGCAGATGGGCGCGGACGCGGTGGGTCAGAAGATGAAGGTGATGGCGATGCCCACACTCATGTTGCGCGTCGTCGGCCTTTTCTCGCCCTTCCTGCGGGAATGCATCGAGATGCGATTCACCTGGAACAGGCCCTACCATGTTGACGCGACGAAGTTCTCGCGCCGGTTCTGGTCGGACGCGACACCGTTCGAGGTGGGCATCCCAGCCGCCATCCGCAGCTTCCCGGCGACGGACGTCAAATCCGCGAAATCAAAAAACAGCAGGGGCCAGACCTCTGCCGCAACCGCCTAATGACCTGAATACAGGCAAGGGCGTTCCTCCCCACCTGTCAGGCGGATATGCTCCGCCTGACGGGATCGCCTTGTGCGACCGAGTGGGAGCGAAAAATGAAGCTGTTCGATTTTGGCTACAAGGAAGATCCGCTGGCGTCGCCCGCCACGTTCGCCGGGCGGATGCTGGTCAATATTTTCGTGGCTATCATGATGGTTGCGGTCGCGCTTGCGGTCGGGATCTACGGCTACGAGACGACCGAAGGCATGCCCCTGATCGACGCGTTTCTCAATTCGGCGATGCTGCTTGGCGGGATGGGGCCGGTGGGCCCTGATCTGCACACGGAAGCGGGCAAGCTGTTTGCAGGATTTTACGCACTCGGTTGCGGTCTTGTGCTGGTGTTGGTTTCAGGCATCGTGCTGGCGCCGGTGTTTCACCGTGTCCTTCATGCGCTGCATGTCGACGATAGCGACAAGGATTAACGACAGGGGCTGAGACCTATTCGGTCGGCGGAATAGCCTGGTCCAGACCTTTGAGAGCGTTCGTCGCGTCCGCCGACCCGAGATCAGCTGCGCGCTGATACCATTCGCGCGCCTTCTTGGTGTCGTGCATGTAGACGTCCTGAACGTACATCGCGGCGACGGCGAGAATGGCTTCTACATTTCCCTGCGTGGCGGCGCGCTCCATCATCTTGAGGCCCGAGCTTGGCTGCAGCTTGTAGCCATCCTTGCCAAACGCCATGTGCTCGCCGACCCACAACTGCGCGCCCGCGACGCCTTTCTCAGCGGCAAGCTCCATGTCGGTAAAGCCGCCCTGCTGGGCCATGTAGTCCTGCGAGGCGAGGCGATTCTGCGCGCGGTTGAAGAGCGCCCAGCCATTGCCGCTCTCTGCGAGTGCATCGAGCTGGACCGGATCGTCAGCGACTGCATCGAAGGCAGGTTTCGCGGCGGCGAGCTTGTCGGCCAGTTCTTTCGCCTTGGCCATTTCGGCCTGCGCCTTCGGGTCAAGATTTGCAGCCGGCGCGACACCGGATGCGGGGTTCACGGTCGCGTCCTCGGTGCCGGCGACATCGGCGGGTCCACCGCAGGCAGCCAGAGCAAGGACAAGCGCAGTTGGGACAAGAAACCGCATCACGCCAACCATCCTATGCCAGCCATGGGCGCGACAGTTTTCTCTGGTCTTCGAACACGCTGATTTCGGCAGCGCGCTGCAGCGTCTCGCCGATGTCGTCGAGGCCGGCCAGAAGGCTGGCCTTACGACCCTGATCGATGTCGAAATGGTGCACCTTGCCGTCCGGCGCGGTGACGCTCTGGGCGGCCAGGTCGATGTTGAACATGTGGTTGGGGCCGCCAGCCTGTTCCATCAGGCTGTCCACCACGTCGCGCGGCAGGACCACAGGCAGGAGACCGTTCTTGAAGCAGTTGTTGTAAAAAATGTCGGCAAAACTTGGCGCGATCACGACACTGAGGCCTTGATCGAGCAGGGCCCATGGCGCGTGCTCGCGCGACGAGCCGCAGCCGAAATTCTCCTTGGCGATCAGGATCGAGGCGCGCGCGTAAGCGGGCTTGTTGAGCACGAAGTCCGGATCGGGCGTGCCGTCGGGCCTGGTCTTGAAGTCATAGAACAGGCCCTTGGCGAGCCCTTCGCGCGAGACGGTCTTCAGGAACTGCTTGGGAATGATCTGGTCGGTGTCGACGTTGGCGATCGGCAGCGGGGCTGCGGTTCCGGTGAGGTGGGTGAACGGTTTCATGGAGTTGGGTATCGCACGGGAAATCGTGGGGAGGGAATAGGGGGCGGACATGGCGAAGCGATCTCAGGCGCGAGCGCGCTGAGGTGGGCGTCAGCGAATAGCGAGTTGCGAATGGCGAATAGGCGGCCCGCGTGAGCTGTGGCTGCCCTGTCCGTCTCGCCGCTAGACGCGGCGATCCACCCCCCGCCTGACGGCGAGGGAGGAAAGAGAACGGTGCTGTTTTCCCCCATCGGCGAAGCCAAGGTGGTGCGCGACGCAGTCGCGTGACTGGGGCAGAGGCCGTCGGTCACATCGTTCTTGGCGATGCTGTAACGCGCGCGGATATCATCGACATAGGCGTCAACGACGCGGTTCATGTTGCGAAAGGCGTGCACATAGTGCGCGAGGCGTTCTTGTGTGTCGGGCCAGCGTATGGTTGGGGCGATGATGTGCAGGCGCACGAGATTCGACTGCCAGACGAGGCGGCGGTAGGCTTGGCGCCAGAGGGCTTGATCGAGTTTGGCTTCGGCGTGGGCGAGCATCAGGGCGAAGTGATCGCGAACCTGTTTGCCGATGGAGCGGGCGCGCATGACCCTGTTGCCACTGCTCATCACGAAGATGATCAGCGCCCAGAAGCTGGCGAGTAGACCCACCAAAGATGGGACGTCTCGCAGCGGCTACAGAGGGAAGTTCTGGCGTTTCATGGGTGCGATCATGAATGCGCTGGGAGGCTGGCCGATTTGCGCAACTCCGATCCACCATGTTTTTCGGGCAAGTGTTTGACACGACGCGCGAAATTTTTTGCGTTTCCGCCGAGTCTGAACAGCGGGCTTCCAACAAGACGAGGCTCAACTTTTGACGAGAGCTCGGCGGTCCGGATGGCTCAGCTCGTCGCCTCGGAGATTACCAGTGTCGGCACGCTCATAGTCTTGTCGCGGACGCTGAAAACGTGGGTGCCGGCGCGGCGGCCGGGGCGGATGGAGGTGACGGCGATGTTCTCGGCGATCAGGCGCGAGTGGGTGGCTTCGAGGTCGGCCACTTTCCAGGAAAGGCCCCAAAGCTTGTCGGGCTGGTTGCCTATGCCTCCTGAAAGCTTGTGCGCAAGTTCGACGGTGAGACCGCCGATGCGGAAGAACATGAGGCGCGTGTCCCAGTCTGGATTCGAGCGATCGAGGGCGAGGCGGAGCCCGAGGCGGGCGCCGTAAAGCGCGGTCGCGCGATCGGGGTTGGCCGTGTTGATGACGACATGGTCGAGCGAAGAAACGATGTCCGGCTTTACCGGCTTGTAGACCAGCGGGTCTGGCGTTTTACGCTGCAGCAGGAAAATGCGGACGCCAAACGTGTGGGCGTCGTCGAGGCGGGTGCGCGACCAGTAGCGCGCTTTTCCGGAATAGGGATCAACGCTTTCCGCAGGCACGATCTCGTCCGGCCGCATGCCGCGCCGGTCGAGATTGGAGCGGTCGCCCGCAAGGTCGTCCGAGCCGAACACCAGCGTTTTAAGGCCGACGCCGTCCTGGTCGATCAAGGCGTGAAGCCGGCGCGCCAGGGGACCGCCGCCAGTGGGCGACATGATTTCGAGCGAGGTGTTTTCGAGCTGGTAGATGATCGTCGCCGACCCGCCCGGGTCGGACGAGCGCCAGTCCGGCTCGCGACCGAGCAGGTTGGTGTAGCAGTTTTCCGCGTCGTCCAGCGACGGGCAGACGAGCAGGACGTGGTCAAGACCTGTGATCATCTTGTTGGGTTCATAAAAGAATGGCCGTCATGTGCCCCGGAACGATTCAAGCGTCCGCTTCTGTGCACCATCGGCTGCAAAGTTGGCCGGGGCAAGCCACTCGTCGAGGGCGGCCCGCAGGCGGGGCCATTCGGCATCGGTGATCGAATACCAGGTGGTGTCGCGCGAGCGGCCCTTCATCACCATGTCGTTCCGGAACATACCTTCGAAGGTGAACCCGAACCGTTCGGCGGCGCGCTTCGAGGCGAGATTGGCGTCGTTGCATTTCCACTCATAGCGGCGGTAGCCGAGGTCGAAGACATTACGCGCCATAAGGCCTAGCGCTTCGGTGGCTTCCGGCGTGCGTCTCAGCCGTGGCCCGAAGGCGATGCAGCCGATCTCGGCGCTGCCCTGAGCTTCGCGGAGGCGCATATAGGTGGCCATGCCGAGAATGTCGCCCGACGCGGCGCTGCGAATGACCAGGGTACGCCAGCCTTGCGCCGCGTGCTCGGCAAGCAAGAAGTCGATGATGGAGGCGGGGGTCGGGAAGGGGCCAACGGGCATCCAATGCCAGAGTGCGGCATTGACCTCGCCGCCGACGGCATTGAACAGGCCGGTAGCGTGAGTGGCCGGGTCGAGCGGTTCGAGACGGACGCGCTGGCCCTCCAGAGGGGACAGGCCGGGCGTGGGGCGCGGGGTCCAGTGCGAGAGATCCATGGGTGCGGAATAGGCCCGGCGCTGGGGCGAGACAAGCCAGGCGCCGGGGCGAGTCCGCGTTCGGAACAGCTTTCGCGCATACCCTCATCACAGCACACGCAGCAACACGCGGCGCGCGAGATTGGACCAGATTGATCAAACTTGGTCGATCGGCGACAGCGAGGGGAAACCATTCTCCGGTATCATTCGAATCACATCGGAAGGGTGCTCGCGACACCCGGACGGCGGGCAGCTGGAAACCTGAAGGTACGTTCAGGAATTGCTGCGCCAAAGCCACACCTGGCCATCGATCCGCATGCTGAGTGAATGCGGGTTCATTGTGATGGCGATCGCGCCCTTATCTGAAGCCTTGATACCGCGGCATCGCCGCAATCACGTCCAACTCACGCCAGTGTTGCGTGGTCTGATGTTCGCATCGGAACCCGAAATACGGTTCGCACATTCAAACCTCGGGCCCCGGATAGGAAAGGGCTGAATTGACATGAGCCCACACGTTTCGCTCTCGAAGGCCCAAGCCGAGGCCGTGCAGGCCTTCTGGTATCCGCAGGCCCGCCGCAGCGAATGGCTGGCTGACGTGATTGTGCACGTGGTCGGCATCGTGCTCGCAGTCGCCGGCTGTGTGACGCTCGTTGTCACCGCCTCACAATCAGGCAGCGTGAAGCTGACTGCGGCGCTGGTGGTCTATTCAGCTGGCCTGCTGGCGATGCTGGGCTGCTCGGCGATGTACAATTCCAACACCAACCAGAAGCTCTCCGAGTTGCTCGAACGGTTCGACCTGTCGGGCATCTTCATCATGATCGCGGCGTCTTACACGCCATTCATGCTCGCCAAGCTCGATGGGCCGATGGCCTGGACGGTGCTGGCGGTCGTGTGGGTGGTGGCGCTGGCAGGCGTGGCGATGAACCTGTTGGTCCGCTGGAATGCGCCCAAGGTCTATATCGCGATGTATCTGGTGCTCGGGTGGGCCGTGCTGTCGATCATGGACAAGCTGATCCACGCCATGTCGCCGCTGGGCCTCGGCCTGCTGGCGGCGGGGGGTGTTCTCTACACGATCGGGGTGGTCTTCCACGTCAACAAGAAGCTGCCGTTCAACTCGGCGATCTGGCATGGCTTCGTGATTGCCGCTGCATCCTGCCACTTCGCGGCGATCTATCTCGATATTGCGAGTTCAGTCGCGGTCTGAGGACAAACCACACGAACACGAAGGCCCGGCCGGAAGGTTGGGCCTTTTGCGTTTGCGCGGGACGACCTCTTGGGTCCGGTGGCGGCGCTGCTGGGAGCTCTGCGCGGCTGTTCCATCGAGGGGATTGCTGTCCGGACGGGAAGGGTCGATCGCACGATTTATTCAGCCGATGGCTTTCCGGCGCCGCCGAGACTAGCATTTCTGCAAAGCCAGACGACCGAATAAAGAATGCTGGCGCAGGGAGGATAACCAATGAAAACCTATCTGTTGCATTTTGTAGCTGTCGCCGCCCTTATGGGAGGCGCTGGCGTCGCCTCGGCCCAAAGCGTCGCGCCCAGCGATTACAACCCGCCGCGCACCAGTTGGGGCGCCCCGGAATTGTCGGGTTTCTGGACCAATAGCTCACTCACCACACTCCAGCGTCCCGCGAGCGCTACCGCCGTCACCGTCAGCGAGGCGGAAGCCGCCAACCTGGTCCGCAAAAACGTCTACACGCTGCTAGCCAAGGACGAGGAGGGCGCCTCTAAGCTCGACAAGGCGTCCACCGACAAGCTTCTGGCCGATGGCAACTCAAATCGTGGCTACAACAGTTTCTGGATCGACCCCGGCACGGATTATGCGCGAGTCGGCGAGGACATCCGCACCGCATGGGTCACCGTACCAGCGGATGGCATGATACCGTACAAGCCGGGCAAGCGCCCGCAGCAAAAGCTTTCCTATGATGGTCCCGAAGGCCGTCCGATCACCGAGCGCTGTGTCTCCTACGCGCGCCTCGGCCCGGTGTTCGGAAACGGCATGTACAACAATAATTTCCAGTTCGTGCAAACGCCAACCCACCTGATGATTGACGCCGAGATGATCCACGAGGTCCGGATCGTGCCGATCGTCAAATCGGCCAGCGAGGCAAAACACGGTCCTGATGCGATGCTCAATTTCGGCGGCGATGCAGTGGCCTGGTATGAAGGCGACACGCTCGTCGTGCAGACCGTCAATGTTCGTCAGGACCAGCGTCCGCACATCAGCCCCAAGGGCAAGGTGACGGAGCGCTTCACGCGCTGGAAGGACAACGAGCTCCTGTACCAGTTCAGCGTCGAGGACGCCTCGCTCTATTCCCAGCCATGGGCTGGCGAGCAAGTGCTGCGCGCTTCGGCAAAGCCGGTCTACGAATACGCATGCCATGAGGGCAATTACGGCATGTTCGGCATCCTCGCGGGAGCGCGGCAGCTCGAACGCGATGGTCGCGAGCATCCGCCAGAGGTCTCGATTTTCGCCGGTCTGGAAGCCGACGAGTAGGCGAGCGCCTACTCGACCGAGAGGATCACCGACCGTACCGTGGGGTAGATCTCGCGTTCCCACTTCCTGCCTGAGAAGACGCCGTAATGGCCGACGCCGGGCTGGAGGTGGTGGCTGCGGAGGTGGGGGCGGAGGCGGGGGGTGAGTTCGTGGGCGGCGGCGGTCTGGCCGACCGCGCAGATGTCGTCGCGTTCACCTTCGACCGTGAGGAGGGCCGTACGGGTGATTTTCGAGCAGTCGACGGGGACGCCATGGTGCTTCAGGCGGCCGAGCGGCAGGCGCATCTCCTGGAACACCCAGGCGACGGTCTCGAGGTAGAATTCCTCGGTGAGGTCGAGGACGGCGAAGTATTCGTCGTAGAAGGTCTTGATCCGCTCAGCCTCGTCCTCGTCGCCCTCGACGAGGTGCTTGTAGAGCGTCTTGTGCTGTTCGACGTGGCGCTCCGGGTTCATCGAGATGAACGCGGCAAGCTGCATGAAGCCGGGATAGACACGGCGGCCCCAGGCGGGCAGCGGGAAGGGCACGGTCGAGATCAGGTTGTTGCGGAACCACTCGATCGGGTGGTCGGTCGCCAGCTTGTTCACCGTAGTCGGGTTGATCCGGCAATCGATCGGACCGGCCATCAGAGTGAGCGAGCGCGGCTCGCACTTGTTCTTGTCAGCGGCCATCACGGCGGTCGCGACCATCGCCTGCACGCATGGCTGGCACACGGCCACCAGGTGCGTACCGGGGCCAAGGTGCTCCAGCATCTTGATCAGGTAGTCGACATATTCATCGAAGCCGAAGCGTCCCTGCGCGAGCGGCACGTTGCGGGCGTTTTTCCAGTCCGTGATGTAGACGTCATGATCCTGCAGCATGGTTTTCACCGTGTTGCGGAGCAGGGTGGCGAAGTGGCCGGACAGGGGGGCGACAATGAGGACGCGCGGCTGGGGGGCGTCGATGTCTTTCTTGAAGTGCAACATGCGGCCGAAGGGCAGGTCGAGCGCGGTTTCCTCCGCGACCAGCGCCTCGCGGTTCTCGACCATCGCCGACTTGATGCCGAAGGGTTGCGATTCATGCGTCAGCTTGGCGCGTGTCGCCATTTCAAGCGCGGCCATAAGTTGGCGGGCATAAGGAGAGTCAGACGCACCATGGAGCGCCGGCCGCATCTGAAGCGCAGCGAGAGCCGCAGCGCGAAACGGCGCCGAGGCCTGCATCTGGGCTTCGTAAATGTGGTACCACATACTAAGTGCGCTCTATTCTTAGGCAGATGCATGATCGTGCCAGCTTCTGCAACGAAGCCTAGTTCCACGTGTACTGCACTGCGACATACGATTGCATAACAATATTAAGGGCGAGGAAAGTGCCGTTATGACAGGCGCAAAGCTCACTATTTCGAGCAGGAACTACTCTTCATGGTCTCTCAGAGCCTGGCTTTCCTGCCAGCTCGCGGGGCTGGATGTCGACGTCGAGAGCGTTTCACTCGATGATCCGGACAACCGGGCGGAGCTGTTATTGCTCAGCCCCACCGTTATGACGCCATTACTGGAGCACAACGGAGCCCGTGTGTGGGATACTTTCGCCATTGCGGAGTATCTGGAGGAAGAATTCCCCAAGAAGGGTCTTCTGCCCGCCGAGAAGGTCAAGCGTGCGCATTGCCGGTCGATAATCGGGGAGATGCATGGCGGCTTCTACAACCTGCGTTCGGCCCTGCCGATGAACCTGCGTGCCCGCTATCCCGGATTCCGGGTCTTCACGGGCGCCAAGGGCGACATTCGACGCGTGCTGGCGATCTGGTCGGAATGCTTCGACCGGTATGGCGGGCCGTTCCTGTTCGGGGCAGAGCCTACGCTGGCCGACGTCATGTACGCTCCTGTCTGCACCCGCTTCCTGACCTATCAGGTCCCGCTTGAAGGCCGTGCAGCCGCCTATCGCGACAGGATCATGGACTGGGCGCCGATGAAACGCTGGGTCGAGGACGCCAAGGCCGAGCCGATGGAAATCGAGGAACTCGATATCGAGTTCTGAGGGAAATCCCTGTCGCGTAGGTGGTTTCACGCAGTGCGAACGCGCGCGGAGCGCCTCACGCTGGAGCGCGAGAAGTCATCGCCCGCTCGCTGGCGTTACCACTCTTTCAAAGTGTTCCGATATGCAATCAGATGCGGCGGGATGTAGCGTCGTTGACGGCCTGTCGGAGCGGATCCTGCGCGCGATCATCAGTGATCAGCCTTCAGAGGTCCGTCATGTCGCCTGCTCCCAACCAAGTTCATCGGCTGATTTATCTGAGCGCCGCAGTTGGAACGCCCAGCCCGACAGAGCTGGATGAAATTCTGGCGTCCCCGCGCCGCAACAACGCTGGCGCCGACGTCACCGGCCCCCTACTTTTTCACGATGGCTGCTTCTTCCAGGTGCTGGAAGGCCCCATCGACAAGGTGACGCGGGTGTTCGACACCATCCAGCGCGACAGGCGTCATCGCGGAATTATCGTCCTCGAAAATAGCTCGCAGCCGACGCGCGCATTTGAGCGGTGGGCGATGGGCTATCTCGCGTCACAAGCCCTGACGAAGGGGCAGCGCGAGTCCTTGATCGACTTGTCGGCGTTGTTGGGGCGCGAATCGGAAATCCACTTCACCTCATCGAAGTCGGCGACGCTTCATATCGAGACGTTCCTCGCGACTTTCTGGGAATTCGAGCGGCAGTAGGTTCGCCAGACTAGCCCGAAGTTTTTCCGCTGAACGCGTTATTTTCCCAACCGCTGCGGGGATTTTTTGAGATTTAGCGCCGGCGCTTAATGGACACGCGGCAGGGGTGCGTCGAGGAGGTCGAGGGCTCGCGTCTGCAGTGCGGTGGCCTTGGAG
>JBBQJV010000052.1:0-30634 GCA_038326205.1 Caulobacterales bacterium
GCATTGGACGATCCTGCCTGACTTTAAGGCAATCATGCGGCGGCGCCAGTGGCCAGACCGCTGTATTGCGATAGGAATGGGGCGAAATCTTCCGCCCAGCGCTGAACTAGGCGCCTAACTTCAACCCGTCAGGTGTTGTCCTGTCCCCGGTCATCGGGCACCGGCGTCAAATCCCGCCTTCGCTGTCTAAATCCGCCAAACCCGATCAAGGCACCCACGCCGACTAGCAACGCGAAGGGGAAGGCCCACAGCGCCACCGCCCAACCGTCGGTGGGGGGACGGAAAGACACGTACTGGCCGTACCGGGAGACGAAGAAGTCCCGCACATTCGAATCGCTCGCACCTTGGGCGATCTGCTCCCGGATCTTCCGTCGCGCATCCACAGCCATGTCCGCCGTCGACTGCGACACCGGCTCGTTTTCGCAAACGGTGCAGCGCAGTTCGCGCATCAAGGCCTGCGCGCGCGCCTCCTGTGTGGCGTCGGGCAGGGGCGTATCCAGCACCGTCGTCGCCTGCAGGATCAGGGCGATCAGCGGGGCGATCATGCCGTCACGCTCGCCGGATCAACCGACCCGGCAACAGGCGCGGCCTCGGTCGCCGGTGTTGTAGTCGGCGCGCGACGACGAACACGTGCAGCGAGCGACAAGAAGCCCCCAAGTGCAATCAAAGCGGCGCCGCCAAATATCCAATCGATCAGCGGATGGCGCGCAATCCGAATACGCCACGCGCCCGGCTGCTCGCGCACCTGATCACCAAGCGCGACATAAACATCCCCCGTCAACGTCTTCCGGATCGCCACTTCCGTGGTGCTCGTGCGCGCCACCGGATAAGATCTCTGCTCGGGTTGGATTATCTCGGTCGTGTTGCCGTGCGTAACCTTGATGTCCGCACGCAACGCCGTGTAGTTCGGCCCTTCGACGGACGTCACGCCGATGAATTCGAACGACCAGCCTTCGAAGTCGGCGGACTCTCCCTGACTAAGCGGGAAGGTGCGCTCGGTACGCGTGGCCGTCTCCACCGTTGCGCCGATCACAAAGAAGCCCATGCCAAGGTGAGCGATCGCCATGCCCCAAACCGTCAGCGGCAACCGGAACACGCGGCCCGCACCGCCCGGACCCAGGCGCCGTACGAAGTCCAGACCGACACCGAAGATGACCCACGTCCCCACGAGGACGCCAAATCCGAGCCAGATTCCCCAGCCGCCAAACGCCATTGCGACAATGCCTGCCAGCACGGCCACCACGGCGGCAGGCGTAAGCCACTTCATGATCGGTCCAAGATCGGCCTTTCGCCACGGCGCGGCCTGCGCCAGCGGCATGAAACACAGCAGGACGGCAACCATCGGCGCCAGGGTCAGCTGAAAGTACGGTTCTCCGATCGATAGCGATGCGGATTCACGCGAGATCACGCCAACCTCGCCCAGCCACTGCAGGATCATCGGCGTGACTGTGCCGACAAGCACCAGCGCCGCCGCAACCGACAGGAACAGGTTGTTGAGAACCAGTGCGCCCTCGCGGCTGACCGGATCAAACTCCGGCCCCGCCTTGATCGATGGCGCACGCCAGGCAAACAGCGACAGCGCAGCGCCCCCCGCAATGCCTAAGCCCACCAGCAGCACGATACCGCGCGTCGGATCAACCGCGAATGCGTGCACCGACGTCATAACCCCAGAGCGCACAAGGAACGTGCCCAACATTGCCAACACGAATGCAAGCACGCACAAGAACACAGTCCAGGACGCCATGCCGCCGCGTTTTTCCGTAACGATCAGCGAGTGAATAACAGCTGCGCCCACAAGCCACGGCATGAACGATGCGTTCTCGACCGGATCCCAGAACCAATACCCGCCCCAGCCCAGCTCATAGTAAGCCCAGATGGCGCCCAGCGAGATGCCAATGGTCAGCGCGCTCCAGGCAAATAGCGCCCAGGGCCGAACGCGCCTTGCCCATTCGCGATCGATCTCGCCATTGATCAGGCCAGCCGCCGCGATCGAGAACACGAACGACATGCCGACATAGCCGGTGTAAAGGAAGGGCGGATGGAATGCGACTGCGGGATCCTGCAGGAGCGGGTTCAAGCCGCCGCCGTCGAAAGGTGGATCGATCAGGCGCGTGAACGGGCTCGATACGAAAAGCAGATAGGCAAACGAGCCAAGCGTCAGCAGGCCCTGCACGCCCAGCGCCCTGTCGCGCAGTCTGCCGTCTTTCATGAAGAAAGCAGCAGCAGCGCCATAGCCTGACATCACCATGCACCACAGCAGCATGGATCCTTCATGGTTTCCCCACGCAGCTGCGATCCGATAGATCAGCGGCATCTGCGAATGCGCATGATCGACTGCCAGCGCGACAGAAAAATCCAGCCGTACAAAACTGATAATCAGGCACACCATCGCCATGACGGCGAATATGCCCGTCGCGACCGCGAGACGCCGTGGCGCCTCGCCGCCTGTCGTAAGACCCAGCACAGCCTGGCCCGTTGCCGTTGCCAGCGCGAGAAACGCGAGAAGATGACCGAGCTCTGCGATCAAGTGGACGGCTCTTTGACGTATGCAGAGTCAGCGGCGCTACCTTCTGACTCGGCCGCACGCTTCATCGCGTCATAAGCTTCCTTGGGCATATAGTTTTCATCGTGCTTGGCCAGAACGCGCGTGGCGACCAGCGTGCCCGAGGCATCGAACTTGCCCTCGGCGACAACGCCCTTGCCCTCTTTCACCATGTCCGGCGGAATGCCTTCATAAACCACCGGCACGGTGTGCTTGCCGTCTGTGATGCTGAAGGTCAGCAGTTTGCCGCCATCGCCGTGTTTCTGGCTGCCGACCTCGATCAGGCCGCCAACGCGAATGCTCTGGTGATAGCTCGACGCCCCCTTGGCCGCGATGTCGGAGGGCGACTGAAAGAACGCCACCGCGCCCTGTAACCCCACAACTGCCAGCGCGACCGCACCAGTAACCAGCCCAGCGGCTGCTCCGATAAGCCAGAGCCTCTGTGAACGCTTCCGCATGAGTAAGACGTCTCCTGGTCAACGGGCCCCGGCCGACGAGCCTATTCAGTATATTGATCCCCGCGCCCTTGCGCCAGCGACACGATGGCGCGAGTTGTGGTCACTTTTCAGATGGAATTCCCAGTCTGGACTTTAGGGCGTTGCAGGCGAATTGATGCCGAACATCTGCCGCAGCGCAGCAAACATCTGACGCTCAGGACCGCCCGCCGGCGCCCGCTTCTCGATGTCGTCCCACAGCGCCTGCGCTTCAACCTTCTTGCCCTCTTTCCACAATCCGATCCCGGCAAGGTAACCGAGCCTGAAATGATCGGGCTGAGCCTCAAACGCGATCTGGTAAAGCTTTGTTGTCTCCGGATCGACATCGCCCGTACTTTTGAACCGCAGATCGGCGAAGTCCGAGATCACCTCAACATCCTTGCTGTCGCGCCGGAGCGCGTCGCGAAAGGCGTCTTCGGCCCTTTGCAGGCTATCCTGCAAGATTCCGGCCTGCTTGGACGCACCTTTTTCATCGCCAGCCTGCGTCAGCTGCGCGCCCTGCATCTGCGCATTCTGGGCGAGGCTCTCATACATGCGGGCGACGATCACATAGCCCGCAGGATCTTCGGGCCGCTCGCGAATCTTCTGTTCAACGACGGCAATCGCGGTCCGGATGTCCACCTTGTCTGGTTGCGTTCTGACCAGAATTTCGGCTTCCGCTAACCGGGCATCAAGCGGACGGTCACTCATGTCCGGATGGCCCGAGAACCAGTAGGCGGCGACGCTGGCCACGCCCAGCGCCAGCACGATCAGCCGCGTCTGCATCGACTTGGCGACGATCCAGGCGCCGCCGGCGACGAACACAACAGCTACGAGCGCGATCCAGATCAAAGCGGCGCCGCCGGCAGCACGAGGCGAGCCCGCAGGCCGCCGATCGGGCTGTCCTCAAGGTTGAAGCTGCCACCATATATGTCTGCGAGTTCGCTCACGATCGACAGTCCCAGACCTGTTCCCGGCGTGGATTCGTCCAGCCGCTTGCCGCGTTCCAGCGCCTTGGCGCGATGTTCGGCGGGAAGTCCGGGACCGTCGTCGTCCACGATTACTTCCATCCCCTCATCGGTTCTGGTCACCGTCACGTTGACCCGCGACTTGCACCATTTGGCGGCGTTTTCCAACAGGTTGCCGACAAGTTCATCGAAGTCGCCCCGCTCGCCCCGGAACACCGCCTTGGGGTCGAGATCGACATCGATCGCCAGTCCTTTATCGCGGTTTAGCCGCTCCAGCATCCGCGCGATGCCTTCCACCGGCTCCTTCACATCCGTGCGAGCGCCAAGCACCTGCGCTTGCGCTGCCGCCTGCGCCCGCTTGAGGTAATGGTTGACGTTGTTGGTCATGGCTTCTGTCTGGCGCTTCACCAGATCGGACAGCTTATCGTCGCCCTTAGCCTCGTTCTTCAACACTGCCAGCGGGGTCTTCAGCGCATGCGCCAGATTGCCGACATGCGTGCGCGCCCGCTCGACCACTTTCCTGTTGTGCGTAATCAGCGTATTGATCTCGCGCACGAGGGGAGACAGTTCGCCGGGATACTCGCCGTCAAGATTGTCGCGCCGCCCGGCCCGCACATCGCCCAGCTTGTCCTGGATTTCGTGCAACGGCCGCAGGCCATAACGGATCAGCACCAGCACACCGATAATGATACCGAGCACCAGCACGCCAAGCGCAATACCCAGCCGCCACGTGAAACTGCCCACCGCTGCGTCGGCGCTTGTCCTATCAGTAGCCGCATAGAGCAGCATGGGATTTGGACGGCCGGTGAGCTTCACCGCCTGCAGGCCAATCCTCACCTGCTTGTGGTCTGGCCCTGGAATATCAAGACTGATGATCGACCCAGGCTTCGCCAGCGCCTGCGCGGTTGTCTCTGATGCGACGTTCGCATCCTCATCAGCAAAGCTGGGCGATTTGCGTGAGCGCACGACGTGGTTGTTTCCGTCAGTGTCGATGAACGCCCAATACCTTCCGGAAAGCGCCCGCCCGAACTTTTCGTCGCGCGGCAGCTTGGCGTCGTCGATCTTCACCTCGCCATTCTCGGCATCCACAGCGGTCAACAGCGCCAGCAGCGTGTCGTTCAGCGAGAGATCAAGCTGCTGGTCCGCCTCGGTCCGGTAGAACGCCTGCAACGACCAGCCTGCGACCAGCACGACGAACGCGCTCCAGATCGCCGCAGCCACAAGCATGCGCCGTGCGATGGAGCCGCGTGTGCGCGTCCCTTCGGTCTCGGCGCCTGCCGTTTCGGTCATGCTAGTCGACGATCTTTTCTTCCTTCGGGTCGATCAACCGATACCCCAGCCCGCGTTCCGTCAAGATGCGGTTGGAGCCGATCTTGCGCCGCAATCTGCCGACGAACACTTCTATGGTATTCGAATCGCGATCGAAGTCCTGATCGTAGATGTGCTCGACGAGTTCGGTTCTGGGAACGACGCGCCCCTGATGATGCATCAGGTAGGACAGCACGCGATATTCGTGCGCCGTCAGCTTGATCGGTTCGCCATTCACCGACGCCCGCGCCGCTCGCGTATCGACCCGCAGGTCGCCACACTCCAGCGCCGCACTCGCATGACCCGCCGCACGACGCATCAACGCCCGCAGGCGCGCCAGCAATTCCTCAGTGACGAACGGCTTGGTGAGATAGTCGTCAGCGCCTGCGTCGAACCCGGCAACCTTCTCGCTCCAGCGATCACGCGCCGTCAGGATGAGAACCGGCATATCCTTGCCGCCCGCGCGCCATTTCTCGAGTACGCGCACGCCATCCAGCTTGGGCAAGCCCAGGTCGAGCACCGCCGCATCATACGGCTCCGTCTCGCCGAGGAAATGACCTTCCTCGCCGTCCGGCGCCAGGTCGACGGCATAACCGGCCTGGCTGAGCGCTTCGCTCAGCTGGCGGCCCAGATCGGGATCATCTTCGACGACTAGAACTCTCATGGCAGTCCTTCAGCGATTACTCTTCACGGCCGGTGGCGGCATTGACGCGCAGATTAAGCCGGCGTCCATCGGTCGTCATCCAGGCAATGATGTAGTAGTCGCCAACCTTCCGCGCATCGAGATGCTGGCCACCATATTTGCTGCGGAGATCGCGGAGCACGTCGCTGAGCGACACCTCGCGTTGCGGCGCACGCTCCTCGCGCGGGCGATCCCACTGCGACTGAAACGGCGAGTCGCCGCGCTGAGACTCAACACCACGATCATGCTTGTTACGCTGGGCGCTGGCTGGCGATGCAGTCAGGCCCGCGACAAGCGCGGCGGTGATCAGGGGAAAGAGAGCTCTGCGAAACATGAAACAGGGTTTACGGCGGGCACAGTGAACCCTGTCTGAACAGGTGCGGACAACCCGAAAACCTTGCAGTTTCCGCAGCGTTTCGCTGCTTTGGCCCGACATCATCGCTGAATGTCGATTTTGCGTCCCGGCCATGTGCGGATGAATTCCCGCAGTTCAGGATCGTCCTTGCGCGGCAGGACGATCATTATCCTCACTAGCAGGTCGCCGGGAACAGGCCGCGTCTGCACGCCCTTGGCGCGAAGTTTCAGGAGATCGCCAGAGCTTGATCCGGGCGGCACCGACATCGTCACCGGACCCGACGGCGTCTGGACTGGCACCTTGCCGCCCTCGACCGCCTCGGCGAGCGTGATCTTCAGGTCCATGCGGATGTCGTCGCCATCGCGGCGGAAAACCGGATGCTCACCGACCTTGATCTCGACCAGCGCATCGCCCGACGGGCCGCCGCCAACACCTGAAAGTCCCTGGTTCTTGAGGCGCAGCGTCTGGCCCGATGTCAGACCTGCCGGAATCGCGAGGTCGAGCGTACGGCCGTCAGACATGGTTACCCGGCGCTTTCCGCCATTCACCGCGTCGAGAAAGTCGATCTCCATGCGGTAGCGAACGTCTTCGCCGCGCTGCTGGCCGAAGCCACGTGATCCACCGCCCCGGCTGAACAGTCCGTCGAACAGGTCTTCGAAGACATCACCGCGTCCGTTGCCAGCCCGCGCACGCGCGCCTGCGCCCGCACCGGCAAAACCGCCGCCGGGCTGAAACTGGGGCCGCTCATTGCCATCCGCATCGATCTCGCCGCGATCAAAACGGGCCCGCGTCGGTTCATCGGTCAGCATGTTGAAGGCGGCTGTGACGCGCTTGAAGCGCTCGTCGCCAGCCTTGTCATTCGGGCGCACGTCCGGGTGCAGCTCTTTTGCGAGCTTCCGGTAGGCCTTCCTGATTTCCTCGGCGCTCGAGGACTTTGGTACGCCTAGCGCCGCATAGGGATCCCAGCTCAACTGCCGATCCTTGTCGAGTACATGGTGTTGTCGAGAACACTGGCCCGTAACGTGGAACCTCACCCCCCTGCAAGACAAGCTAGAAGATAGGAACATTGAGGCAAAACTAGAGACCACGCTCGCTCGCGGGGCGATAATTGTCATCGAAATCCCTGTCCAGTAGCCGGGCTGACCATCCGGCCCGATTTGGGAGACCTCCAGCGAGGGGGATCCATCGGTCGGGAAATCCACAGCTTGCTCGGCCACCGCATACGTTTCCCCGGGCGCCGGAACGTCCCATTCGCGTACTGATTCTCCTCCCGACACCCGAATCCGATACCCTTCGAGTCTTTCCTTGGCCGACGCTCCAGCGCCCCAGCGATCGCCACCCTTCCGCGCGCGACGAACCCAGCTCAGTACGATGTCTCCGTCATCCCGCCCCGTCCGCAGATGCGCCGGCGACCATGGCCGCGCAACAACAGCTGAATGAGAATAGCTCCCCGACCATTCGCCCGCAGACCAGTCCATCTCCAGCTCGCGTTCCCAATACCGATAAAAACGTTGCGCCCCCCTCTAGCCCGCCATCGCTCGCTCCTTTTCCAAAAGACAGATATTGACAGGCAACTTTTTGGTTGCCTATCAAAGTTCATGGATCAGGTGTTCCGTGCGCTGGCCGATGACAGCCGCCGAGCCCTGCTTGACAGCCTCTGCGCCCACAGCGGTCAGACGCTGAACGAGCTGTGCTCAGGCCTCGCAATGTCGCGTCAGGCCGTCTCGAAGCACATCGCAATCCTGGCCGAAGCCAACCTCGTCGCGACCGTAAAGCGCGGCCGCGAGAAACTGCACTATCTCAACGCGGCGCCGATCGCAGAGATCGCCAACCGCTGGATAGGCAAATTCGAACGCCACCGCGTCGACGCCCTCGTCGACCTGAAACGAAAACTGGCGTCAGAATGACCCCCATGCCGCAATCGCGCTTCGTCTACGTCACTGACATTCGGACAACGCCCGAAAAACTCTGGGCGGCGTTGATCGAACCCGAGTTCACGCGACAGTACTGGGCCGGCACGCACCAGGTCTCCGACTGGAAGGTCGGATCCGAGTGGAAGATCATGATCCCCGACGGTCGCGTCGGCGACAGCGGCAAAATTCTGGCCTTCGATCCGCCTAAGCATCTGTCCGTTTCGTGGCGCAATGAGCTCATGGCCGAACTCAAAGCCGAAGGTCATTCCACCTGCACTTACGATCTCGAAACCTCTGGCTCCACGGTGAAGCTCACTGTCACACACACGATGGACAAGCCAGATTCCAAACTCATCGCAAGCGTCAGCCAAGGCTGGCCCAATCTTCTCGCCGGTCTCAAGACTCTGCTGGAAAGCGGCACATCCTACCATGAATCAAGCGTCTGGCCGGAGGGACACTGATCATGTCGACCAAATCCCCCGCCGTCGCCGTCCAGACTTTCAAGGTCCCGCCTGCGCGCGTCTAGGCAGCCATCCTCGACCCCGCGATGATCGCCCGCTTCATGTTCGGGTCTCTCCTGCGCGAGGAGGAGATCCTCCACATCCAGAACGAGCCAAGAGTTGGTGGCTCGTTCTCCTTCAAGGTCCGGCGCGGCGACCAGGAACTCGACCATGTCGGCACATATCTCGAACTAACACCGCCCATACACATCGTCTTCACCTGGGCCGTCGTTCCCCAGCCGGACAGTTCGACGGTCAGCATCGACATCACGCCTACCGCCGATGGCTGCTCCGTCCGCCTGAATCACGACATGCCGCCGGAATACGCCGACTTCGTCGATCGCGCGCGCGGCTCGTGGGAGAAGATGCTCGGCGTTCTCGCGACGCTTCTTTCGTGGCAACGCAGGTCTAGGCTGGCGCCACGCGCCGCGGGATGATCGCCGACGCCTTGTCGATCATCGCGTCCGCAATCTCGCGTTCACCAGACACAATCAGGTCCGCCCCCAAAGCTTGCAGGTGCGCCACCTCGGCATCAGAGTGAGCGCGGGCATAGACCTTGATCCGTGGATTTATCTTCCGCGCCAGCTCAACGATCCCGCCCGCCTCAAATCCATCGGGTACGGTCACGAACAAGAGATCTGCTTCTGCTGTACCCGCAGCCCGCATCGCCTCTTCGGAGATCGCGTTTCCTGTCACCGCCGGAATGCCGCGCTTCTCCAGTATCTCGACCAGATCCGGCCTGTCCTCGATCACCGCATATGTCGCTTGCGCATCATCCAGCGCCTTGCCGATCAGAGATCCGACCCGCCCATATCCCACCAGCACTGCTCGCTTCGGCGCGACTGGAGGCGCCAACGTCGGTTCCGCCGCAGCAGCGGCCGCAGCCGGCTTCTTCGGCTTCCGATCAATCAACCTGAAGAGAAGGGGGTTGAGCACGATCGAGATGATCGCTCCACCCAGGATCGCATTGCGCGCGTCAAGCGGCAGCAGCCCAAGATCCAGCCCAACTCCTGCAACGATGAAGGAGAACTCGCCGATCTGCCCGCGCGTCGCCGTAACCGTACGCGCCACCTCCATGGGCTGCCTGAACATCCGCAACAGAATGACGCTCAACACTGACCGCAATACCACCACGATAACCACCGAGGCGATCAGCGGCCACGGATTTCCCAGCAGCACACTCGGATCGAACAGCATTCCCACCGACACAAAGAAAAGCACCGCGAACGCGTCGCGCAACGGCAGCGTTTCGTTCGCCGCCTGCTGTGACAGCTCGCTCTCCGCCATAATCAAGCCGGCGAACAACGCACCCAGCGCCATCGAAATCCCGAACAGGGCCGAGGCCGCGTAGGCGACCCCCAGCACAATCGCCAGCACGCACAGCCGAAACAACTCGCGCGAGCCCATATGCACCACGCGGTGCAACACCCACGGAACGACGCGCTTGCCGGCCACCATCATGATCGCCGCGAACAACGCTACCTTGCCGAGCGTCAGAACAGCCGCCAGCCCCACGTCCTGCAGCTGCAAGACGGTAATGAACTCGCCATCCACCGCCTGACTGCGGATCTGCGCCCAGGTTGGTAGCAACACCATGGCGAGCACCATCGCCACGTCTTCTATCACCAGCCACGCGACGGTCAGTTTCCCCCGCTCGGTCTGGATTACCTTCCTGTCCTGCAGATTTCTCAGTGATACGACGGTCGACGCCACCGAAAGCGAAAGACCGAACACGATCCCTGCCTCGATTCCCCAGCCCAGCATCAGCGCGGCGCCAATGCCAAGCCCGACGGTCGCAGCGATGGTCAGCACAGCCATCGGAATGGCGACGGCGCGCACCGCCATCAGGTCGCGTGGCGAGAAGTGCAGGCCGACACCAAACATCAGGAGGATCACCCCGACATCGGCGACTTCCTGCGCCAGCCCCTCGTCGGCGATAAATCCAGGCGTGAACGGTCCGACCAGAACGCCTGCGAACAGGTATCCCAGCAGCGGCGATAGCTTCAGCCTCGTCGCGATGGAGCCAAAGACGAAGGCCAGGCCAAAACCCACCGCCAGCAGCGCGATAAGGGGGGAATCATGCGTCAATGATTGGTACGACCTTCTTGCCGCGTAATTGAGGGTCGGACCTTCGCAGATTGCGATTCCAGAAAGCAAGGAAATCGTGACCGCCTACACTGTCAGGCTGCTCAGCAGCCGGCGCGCACATTGCTCTGGCGCCCATAGTCGGTTTAGCTCCCGCGAAAGCTGAGGGGCAGGGCAGGAATGACCGAAATCGCGACATCGACGAAGCGCGTCGAACTGACCTTCCGCGCCGTGGTGCTGGGGTGCCTCCTCACCCTGGCCTTCACGGCAGCCAACGCCTATCTCGGGCTGAAGGTCGGCCTCACCTTCTCCTCGGCGATCCCTGCCGCAGTCATCTCCATGGCCTTGCTGCGTGCCTTCCAGACCTCCACCATCTGGGAAAATATGACGGTCCAGACCATCTCTTCGGCGGCGGGCGCGATGGCCACGCTGATATTTGTTTTGCCGACGCTGGTGATGGTTGGCTGGTGGACCAACTTCCCGTTCTGGCAGTCCTTCCTGATCTGCACCTTTGGCGGCATCTTGGGCGTCACCTTCTCGATCCCGCTCCGCCGCGCCTTGGTGATCAACTCCGACCTTGCCTATCCCGAGGGCCGCGCCGGCGCCGAAGTCCTGAAAGTCGGTTCGCGTGGCGCCGACCAGAGCGAAGCTGCGGTCCGCGAAAACGAGTCCGGCCTGCTGGTCGTCATCATAGGCTCCCTCGCATCGGCCCTGTTCGCGCTCCTCGCTGCAGCGAAGGTCTTCGTCGCCGAAGCCGTCACTTATTTCCGCCTCCCGGCCATACTCGGCGGCGGCGCGACGGGCATTGGTGGCGGGCTCAGCCTTGCGCTGTTTGGCGCCGGTCACCTGGTTGGCCTGACAGCAGGCCTCGCCATGCTCACCGGACTCGCGCTCGCCTGGGGCGTCGCCGTTCCGATCTTGTCAAGTATGGCGGCCGACCCAGGCACGGCTGAAGACGTCGCGCTCGGTGTCTGGGTGAGCCAAGTCCGCTTCATAGGTGTCGGCGCTATCGGCATCGGCGCTATCTGGACTTTGCTGAAACTGATTGGCCCCCTCGTGGGCGGCGTCGTCTCCGCGCTGGCAGCCCAGCGCAAACGCAGCTCCAATGAAGTCCTTGAGCGTTCAGAACAGGACATCCCCATAACGCTTGTCGGCATCATCTCGCTGGCCATGATAGCTGCGATCGCGGTGCTGCTCTGGAGCTTCACACAGGGAACACCCCTCGCGAGCTTCGCGCCGGCCCTGATTGCAGGCGGTCTTCTCTATGTCGTCGTGATTGGTTTCATCGTCTCTGCCGTGTGCGGTTACATGGCGGGCCTGCTTGGGTCGTCAAACAGTCCGGTGTCCAGCGTGGGTATTCTTTCTATTATCGTTGCGTCTCTTATGATGCTCGGCGCGATGCAGCTGTTCGGCATTCCCGCCGACCCGTCGGTCATTGCTTACGCCCTGCTAGTTACCGCTGTCGTGTTCGGCATCGCCGTCGTCGCAAACGACAATCTCCAGGATCTCAAGACCGGTCAGCTTGTCGATGCAACACCGTGGCGCCAGCAGGTTGCGTTGATCATCGGCGTAATCGCCGGCTCGATCGTGATGCCGCCCGTCCTCGACCTGCTGAACGGCGCTTATGGATTTACCGGTGGCCCGCCGCCGACGGTCGTTGGCGCAGTTCCGCTCCCGGCGCCACAGGCCACACTAATTTCCTCGCTCGCAAAGGGTGTCATCGACGGCGGACTGCGCTGGGACCTTATCGGTATTGGCGTCCTGCTCGGCGCCGCGATCATTGTTCTCGACGAAGTCCTGACACGAACGTCTGGCGGCAGGGTGCGGCTGCCAGCACTTGCCGTTGGAATCGGCATCTATCTGCCTATGTCATCGACCATGGCGGTCGCGATGGGTGCAGTCGTGGGCAAGGTCTATGACACCTGGGTCTCCAGATCCTCCCACGCCGAGACCGCCAAACGCATGGGCGTGCTGCTCGCATCTGGCATGATCGTCGGAGAAAGCCTGTTCGGAATCATTACCGCAGGCGTCATTGTCGCAAGCCAGAACAGCGAGCCATTCGCGATCGTGCCCGCGGAGTTTCCGTGGCCAGCGATGATCGTAGGCGTCATCGCATTCATTGCTGTGGTCTGGGCGCTCTACGCATGGACGAAGTCAAAAGGGGCCAAGATCTAGGCCGCCTCCTAGACGATCTTCACTCGCAGGATTGTCCGCCATCGCCCGGCGCTGTCGCGCTGCGTATCGACAAACACGGGCAGGCGCAGGACACAACTCCATTCGTCGAGCATCAAGTCGGAAGCATCGAACGCGGTCCCCACCGGACCGATCGCAGCAAGGCTGCCCGCGCCCCATCATTTCGGCTGGTCGCCGCCAAATCGATCCGATGCTCACTCGCCTCAACGCCCGAAGAGCCAGCGGGCTCGCTCGAGTGGCGCGCGATCTCAAGATAAGGGAAGGCCGGCTGCGGACTATCCATGCCCACCACCCGCATCGGATTCCCGTGCACGGCCGCAACGTTTTCATCCACCTCAAGCGCGGTCAGTATCGCGCTCTCCAGTGCCTGCTCCGCGCAACTCACAGCAGCACCCGCCTCCAGCGGCTCAACAACCCAGCCCCAAGCATCGGCAACGGCCCCGCTATCGTCTCCGGGTCGTGCGAGTTGTAGGCACAAGCCGCCAGCCGCTTCACGGCGAGCCGTAATCCCTCAGCGACATTTTCCGGCGCTTCGCCAAATCCGGCATCGCAATCGATCTCGATCCCGCAGACGCGCAGCCCCGGCCCGGCCCGGGAAACGCTCTGTCGGTCCACATCAGCTTTGCCGAGCGCCCTTCAGGCAGCATGAACCGACCCGTCACATCGTTGGCCACGCCATGTCCATCGAACACGCGTGCCGCAATCAGCGCGCCCAACGGCCTCACCGATAGCCGCACCCAGCGCCGCTTGACAGTTTCTTACGGCCACCAGTCAGACGTCGGGTGCACGCTGCGCGTGATCATTGCGACGCCGGCGAGTTCCTCGATCCGGGACCGCGCTGCGGGGATCAATCCATCCGCCAGCCCGTCCTGGCCATCGGCCGCGATACGCAGATAATCCTTCGTCTCGGCCAGTCCAACGGGCTCCGCTGCCGGCGGCGCCAGCATGGTTGCAATCATTCCTGTTTTCCTTCTGAGTTCCGTCCTACGCTGAAGACAATCTGGAGAGCGCCATGATCACCGGCCTCAATCACGCGAACATCTCGACAGCGAAGCTGCAGGAGACGATCGACTTCTTCGTGCAGGTTATCGGACTGCGCGTCGGTCCGCGCCCTGAATTCAGTTTCGCAGGCGCGTGGCTCTACGCTGGCGACCAGGCCGTCATCCACCTCGTCGAACGCGCGCAACCGCGCGACTCTGAAGGGGCGCTCGACCACATCTCGTTCACCGCGCCCGAATTCGATGCTGCGCTGAAACGTCTAGACGAAATCGGAGTACCTTATCGCTGGTCGGAAATTCCCAGCGGCTTCGGCCGCCAGTGCTTCGTCAAAGACCCAAACGGCGTTACGATCGAACTGACAGGACCGCCCGCCTGAACCTTTGCTAGCTGACCCAACGTCACGACTAGGCGCAGGGTTTTTGTCGGACTAATAGCTTCCGCAAACGTCAACCGCCTGCGCAGGAAACGCTCATGAAACTCGACAACTCGATCTCCGCCATCGTCACCGGCGGCGCCTCCGGCCTCGGCGGCGCAACCGTGAAAGCGCTCCGTGCTGCTGGCGTCAAAGTCGCGATCTTCGACATGAACGAGAAAACCGGCGTCGCCTTCGCCGCCGAAACCGGCGCGACCTATTGCAATGTCAACGTCACAAACGACGCCTCGGTCGAGGCCGGCTTCGCCACTGCGCGCGCCGCCAACGGCCAGGAGCGCATCCTCGTCAACTGCGCCGGCACCGGCAACGCCTTCAAGACCGCGGGCCGGCACAAGGAAACAGGTGAGATCAAGTCGTTCCCGATCGACCAGTTCGACCGCATCATCCAGATCAACCTCGTCGGCACATTCCGCTGCATCGCGAAATCCGCTGCAGGCATGCTCACGCTCGCCGTCCTGCCCGATGGCGATCGCGGCGCGATCATCAACACCGCCTCTGTCGCCGCCGAAGACGGCCAGATCGGGCAGGCTGCCTATTCCGCGTCCAAGGGCGGCGTCGTCGGCATGACCTTGCCCGTCGCGCGAGACCTCTCCACCGAGAGCATCCGCGTCAACACCATCCTGCCGGGCCTGTTCAACACGCCACTGCTCGCTGGCGCGCCCGAGAACGTGAAAGCGGCCCTCGCCGCCACCGTCCTCAACCCCAAACGTCTGGGCATGCCGGCGGAATACGCCATGCTCGCCATGCAGATGATCGAGAATGGCTACTTTAACGGCGAATCCGTCCGCCTCGACGGCGGCATCCGCATGCAGCCTCGTTAGATCAACGCCTGCCGGCACGCCGCCTTCCCCTGCGAAGCGGGGACGGCCCGAAGGGTCGGAGGGAGCCTGCTACAATGGTACTCTCAATGGACATTACCCTCCACCCCATTGGCTATGTCCGCACCACCCGCGCCGACCCCATCGACGACAATTGGGACGCTGAAACAACGCGCATCGAGCTCGACACAACCTGCTTCACGGCAGACGCGCTGCTCAGCCTCGACACCTTTTCTCACGTCGAGGTGCTCTACTGGTTCCACCATGAAGAAGCCGCCACGCCGGTGACCGGCGCCCGCCATCCGCGTGGCAACAAGGACTGGCCGCTCGTCGGCATCTTCGCCCAACGCGGCAAGAACAGACCAAACCGCATCGGCCTAACCATCTGCAAAGTGCTGAAAGTCGAGGGCACAACCCTGCACGTCGAAGGCCTCGACGCCATTGACGGCTCGCCCGTCCTCGATCTCAAGCCGTGGGTGTCAGGCTTCGGCCCGCGCGGAGACATCCGCGAACCGCAATGGATGAAGGACCTGATGGCCGATTACTGGTAGCCTACTCCCGCTCGCGGCTCGCACCCGTCGCGTCATCAATCGCGAAGCGCCACATTCCATCATTGCCGCGCTTCAACACTTCCATCGAAACGCCGTCCTGATCGATCCAGCCCTCGGCGTTCAACATCTCCCAGCGCAGACTGCACATGGTGACGTCGCCCGCCGTCAGCACGCTTACATACTTGCCGCGCAGCTTCATCGGCGAATCCAGGAAACCATCAAGAGCCGCCTTGATCTCATCAGCCCCACGCGCGAACGCGACGCCATCAAACGTGAACACCGCATCGGCCGCATACAGCGCGAGCAGGCCCGCGCCATCCCGCGCGTTGAACCGCTCGATGAAAATTCCGTCCATCTCTTCCGGCGATGCAACGCCCATACCCGGCTCTCCAGAAATCAGTGATGTTCTCAGCGCGTAGCATCTTGTGCACGCGATCCCGAAGATCAACCCATTCGAGAGAAACAACAATCAGTCGGGCCGGCTGCCGCCACCTGTATCGTCGATGATGAACTGCCACAGCCCGTCCGGCCCGCGCTGCTGCACCTCGGTCGAAATGCCCGAAGCCACCGTCGCGTCCTGCGCGTCATAGAGCTCCCACGCAAACCGCGTCAGCGCCACGTCGCCCACGATATAGGTATTCACGTTACGCCCGCGCATCCTTAGTCCAGCCGACATGAAGCCCGAAATCGCGCGTTCGATCTGGTCGCGACCGACAGCCTTCTCCTGGCCGTCGTACGTGAAGACAGCATCGTGGCTGTAGAGCCTGGCGAACCCAGCTGCATCCCCGGCGTTGAACCGCCCGAAGAACAGGTCGGCGGTAGCCTGAGGCGTCGGCGAACCCATGCAGAATCTCCAGCTTGCGCCGGCACGATAGAGCGCTGCCGGCGCAACCGTCGAGTTTTTACTACAGAATTACCGAATGCTCGCCTAACTGATATCATCGGCAAGCCCTCGATCCGTTATGACGCTAGAGAATTCATCACTTTGATCGCATCGAAGTTCTGTGCCCAGCCCTCCTCACGCTTGGTCGTGTAAAACAGCACGTAGGGCTTCACCGAGTACGGATCGCGCAACCCGTGCGCGCCCTGCCGGTCGACGATCAGATAGCCACGACGGAAATCGCCGAATGCGATGGAAAACGCGTTCGCTGCGATATCCAACATGTCCTCGATCTCGGTCACCGGATAGCCGAGCTGGCTGGCCGCCTCAACCGCAGCGCCCGGACGCCACAGATCGTTTCCGTCGCCATCATTCAGCTTGCGCACACCCGACAACGTCCGCCTGTTCATCACGAAGTGCGCATTGGGACGGAACTGACTTTTCAGCGCAAAGACAAGATCGATAAGCTTTTCGGCCTGATCGCTCGCCGTGAACGCGCCGGCGCCGCCCGACAGTACAAACCCGATCTTGCTCCATTCGTGGCTCGCATCGGCGATCATATCATGGCTGAGAAAACCTTTGGGCTCGCCGCTTCCATCGTCCGACACGAACCCCGCACTTTCCTTCGTCGAAAGCTCGCCTCAACCTTGTCCGCCAGCCATTCGTCAACATCGGCATGTGCTTCGTCCAGCAGTGTTTGCGTCGCCGCCGGCATCGCATAGAGCTCCGCCGCCGGAAACTCGAGCGGGGTGAGTATCGGCGCCGTCGTCTCCGCACGCTCGCCCGTCTCCGCCGCCCATGCCGCTGACTATCCAGCGTCTGCTCGATCTTCTTCAGCTTGCCTTCCAGCACAGGATCGACTGTACGGCGCTTCTCAATCTCATCGATCCGCGCGTCGTTCGTCGCCGTCACTTCGCCGGCGACAGCACGCGCGTCCGCATTCACACTAGACGGCGCGTTCATCTT
This sequence comes from Caulobacterales bacterium, assembly GCA_038326205.1. GTDB lineage: Bacteria > Pseudomonadota > Alphaproteobacteria > Caulobacterales > Hyphomonadaceae > UBA7672. Next base: position 17,667 of record JBBQJV010000052.1, read on the forward strand.
TGTCTCGATTGTCATGTGGTTCCTTGCTCGTGCTTCGTGTCAGTCATCGGCGCGCCGAAGCATCTCGCGCCAAAAGCAAAAGGGCGCAGCTTGCGCCACGCCCTTCATCAAATCGGCCGTGAAAGCAGTCCTACTCGTCCGCCCCCTCAACCTTCGCCCTGTCGCTCGGCCGCACTATGCCCGCTGCAATGCCAGGCCCCATCGTCGGCGTGATGCCTCTCGACTCGAGCTCGCGAGCGCCGCCCAGAATGCCGCGCATCGCGTTATTACCTTCATGGCACGCATATTCGTAGATCGGCTTCGACGCGTTCAGCGGCATCTCGCCCTTCCAGACTTGCGTGTAGAGCGTGGGATCATCCACGCTGAACTCGTATAGGATCTGCCCGTCGGCCCAGCGCGAGAACCGCTCCGTAACTTTGCCCGCCTTTGAGATCAGGCTCGGCTGCAGTGGATGCACATTGCGTGTCTCCACCACCAGCGTGTCGCCCTCATACCAGCCGACAGAATCCCCCGCCCATTGCGGGATGACATCTGGCCCATGACGCGCGGCTGCCGCGTTGGCGACAATCGGAATAACGCGCGCATGATGCACCATCTCGACGAGGATCATCACCGAGTCAGGCGACTGCACGATCTGCAATGTGGAATTGTACATCGCGTTCTGCATGACGGGCCCAGCCATCGTTTCCGTGGCAAGGCAACGCTCGAACAAAGGACGCGTTTCTGGTCCATCGAAATTCGTCTCAGGCAACCCGTTGCCACCCGACCGCTTCGCCCCAACCTTGAACGGCACGCGTCCATTCGGCGGGTCGACGATCCACGACGTGCGAAGCTCGCCCTTCACGGTCGCCAGCTTCGTGCCAGGATCAATCCAGAACGTGTTGTAACCCCGGTCAGCGTTCTTGTCGTTGAGGATCGAGGTGTCGTTCGGATCCTTGCCGTCGGAGGCGGTCTCTTGCAGCGTCAGGATGATGAGCGGATTGTCGTTCACAATGTCTCGCCCCTCCTTCTCGGAAACCACCAGCTTGTCGACGCCCTGCGGGCGCTGAAGACTGGTGATCGACGTCGAATTCCAGAAGCCCTCCAGGTCAGGCGCGCCCCAGCTGGTTTTCGGCGGCGCAGAGCCCGGCGGCTGCGCCGACGATACGCCCACCAGCAAGACACCGGCGAGCATCGTGCACGCCATCAACTTCACGATCATTGAACTACGCATCCAGTCGGGACCTCCCTCCCGTCGGCCGCCTGCGGCCCGATCCCGCCAGCGACGGAAATGGCGCGTCTTTGCGCACTCGAATTTTATCTAGAACCGCGCCGACCGCGATGTCCAGTTGTGGCCACGCCTTCGAGCGCTAGTATTGTAGGGCGCTGAAATGAAAAGGGCGCAGCTCCCGCCGCGCCCCTCAACACCCGTCCCTACCAGGATCAGTTGAAACCTTCGCCACCCGACTCGTCACGCGGAATGACGAGGCCGGCCGCAATACCCGGACCCATGCCTGGCACCTCGCCCTTGGCTTCCAGTTCGCGCGCTCCGCCGAGAATACCCGGCATGGCGTGGTTGCCCTCATGGCAGGCGTATTCGTACATCGGCCTCGACTCGTTAAGCGACATCTCGCCTTTCCATGTCTGGCTGTAGAGCGCCGGATCTTCCACCGTGAACTCGTACGTGATCTGGTGATCGTCCCAGCGCGTGAAGCGCTCGGTCACCTTGCCAGTCGGCGTGATCATCGCGCGCTGGTTCGGGTGAACATTCGTCGTTTCCACGACCAGCGTGTTGCCCTCATACCATCCCACCGAGTCGCCGCCCCACTTGGGAACATTGCCGTGCTTGGCGTCCGCCTGTGACGCGAATGTCGGAATGATCCGCGCGTCGTGGTTCATCTCCACTGTGATGGCGACGAAGCCCGGCGTCTGCACGAAATTCATCGTGTTGTTGTACATGCCGTTCATCATCACCGGGCCGTACGAACCGGAGAAGCCGAGCACGCAGCGCTCGGCCATCGGGCGTGTCTCGGGTCCATCGAAATTGGTGATCGCATACCCACCGCCCCGCGCCGCACCCGGCTTGTAGGGAACGCGGCCATTCGCCGGCTCGACGACCCACGATGTCCGAAGCTCACCCTTAACGGTCGCCAGCTTAGTGCCCGGATCAATCCAGAACGAGTTGTAGCCACGGTCGTTGTTCTTGTCTTCGAGCAGCTTGGTATTGTTCGGGTCTTCACCGTTAGTGGCGTTGTCTTCCTTGGTCAGCACGATCAGTACGTTGCGGTTCACCAGCCGCTCGGCTTCCGTCTCGCTCACCACCAGCGCCTTAGTGTCCGACCCACGCTGCAGGCTCGTGATCGACGTGTTGTTCCAGAACCCTTGCAGGTCCGGCGTGCCCCAACTCGTCTTGGGCGGTGCATACCCAGGCGCCTGTGCGCTCGCAGCGCCTGCGCCGAACAGGGCGGCGGCGCACAAGGTTGTGGCTGTAAGCAGTTTCGTTTTCATGGCGTCTCCTCCGTCGCGCAGCCCCGGGGTTCGTCCCTCGGTGAAAGGCGCAATCCTTCCTGAGGATGCTACCCCCGCTTTCCCCGGACGGAAAGCATGACGTGACGTTAAGATGCCTTCATCACGGGAATTTTGATGATGTCTCCCACCGGTGCAAACCGCGCACCCGACAGCATCAGCGCCGACACTAGTGAGATCTCCTGCAATTCGATTTCTTTCAGCTCGCGCCCGCGGATTACCCTTGGCGACCAGTCCCGCGCCACGAAGCCAAACGACAGCCAGTCCGGCCTGCCGCTCCCGATAATCGACAGCTTTGTCGCTCCCGCGATCGTTTCGGCTGACACCATCCCGTGCACAAACAGGCCGTGCCCGTCCTCCCGCATCTTCGTCCAGCGTCCGGCCGTTCGCCCACCGACATGACTGAGCAGCATCCCGACGCCAGCGCCACGCCCAAGCGTCCGCGTGAGGGCGCCCGCCGGCACGACATCGCCGGCCAGATCCCCGACACCGAACAGCGAGGCATACCCTTCGATCACCAGAGACTGCATCCCACCCAACAGCATCAGTGGGCCTCTAGCTTTCGCTCAATGCGTAAGAACTGTGCCGCGGCCAGGTCGAGCTTCACTTCGACTCGCGCCAGCCGTTTGGCCATCTGCCTCTGCGCGCCGACGCGTATTTCAACGTTGCGCAAACGCTCGCCGGTGGCGCCTGCCCATACGAATACGCCCGCTGATTCAACGATCAGCGCGAGTATCACTCCAGCTGTGATTTTTTTATCGATCATTCTGATTTCTTCTGCTAACGGTTAAGAACTCTCGGGCTGGGCGGCGGATCGTCTGGGAGTTACCCGGAATGAAGCGGGCAGACATCGTCAACGTGCGCGGCCTACTTGGTGGGCGTGCGCGATATCGATGCGGACCGGCGCGACCCGGCTTCTATTGGAAGCCGCAACAGGTCGCCCAGCTTGTCGTCGATCTCGAAAACGCAGCGCACGATTCCCATGACGAGGAAGACGTTGCAGCCAACCGTTTCTATCTCGGGGTAATAACAATATCGCCCTCGAAATCAGGTCATTCTATCGTGCTCGATGGACAGCAGCGCCTAGTGGTGCTCGCCATGTTCCTCGCATTTGCGCGCGACCGGCTGCCATCCAACAGCGAACGTAATGCAATCGATCGCCTGCTCGTGCGTCGCGCCTTTGGCCGTCCGCCGGAAGCCCGGCTGCGCCTCTCGCCGGAAGACCATGCGTGGTTCTCGCACTTCATCCTGCCCCCAGGCGCGACATCCCGCCTGCCGCAAACCTCGCCGCTCGGATCCCCGCGCGAACTGATGCTCTGCGCGCGCTTCATGGAGCACACCTTCGCCCAGTACGACTCAGCTGAACTCACCAGCGTCGTCGATTTTCTCCTGCACCATACAGCTGTTTGCCGATCGCTTGGCGAACAGCGCGAAACGTACTCCCCCGAGCCTTCGGCTCAGCCGGCGCCCGTCATGCCTCCGCCGCCACGTCACACGTGGCACGACACCGAAGCCGTGCCTGCTGCTCGTTACCGCGTCGCTGCAGAGTGAGATCACATGACTGAAGCAACCAGAACCGCCGTCGCGGCCAATATAGCCGTGCGCGTCATCATCGCCGCCGCCGTGATCGGGGGTATGTGCCTGTTCGCGTTGGCCTGATCCACTTGTCCATCTGCTCCTGATACGGGAGCTTCGTTCCACCCGCCGGGCAAACGAAGCTGCGCGCTACCTGCCTACGCTTCCTTGTGCGCCGGCGTGAACACCGCCGCGAGACCCAGCACGGTGATGAACGTCTTGTAGACCACATCCAGCTGCTCGGGCGCGATCAGCACGCCACCCGTAGCCAGAAGAGCTGCAATGCCCCGTCAGGTCGAGAACTCGCGCAGGTGGTCGATCCCGTAACTCACGATTGCTTCCTTCATTCATGTCTCCGTCGTTGAAAACAAAAGCGGGCGATCATCGCTGGCCCCCCGCTCACTCACCTCCGGCGGGGAGCGCCAAAGCTCGATTGATTCAAATTTCCGCCAAACACCGCTTCTCATCCACCGTCAGGAAGCTCGCCGCGTCGATCCGCGCCCACTTGCTCGCGAGATCATCCTGAAACGCCGGCACGCCATTCAGCTCCGGCACAATCCCGCTATCGACTCGCGCCAACAGCCAGCCCGAAATTCCCCGCGCCGCCTTGTTCACCAGCGGCAACACCGTCAGCCGCCAGAACGCCGAATTGGCTTCGCGGTAATTCTCATACGTCGCATCTCCCGGTATCCCCAGCAGCATCGGCGGCACGCCGAAGGCCAGCGCGATCTCGCGCGCCGCCACATGGCGTTGCTCGACGAAATCCATATCCGCCGGCGTCAGGCTCGTCGGCTTCCATTCGAGCCCGTCGGACAGCACCATCGGCCGCCGCGCATTGTTCGACCCCCGATAGAGCAGCTCGATCGCCTCGCGCAGTTCCCCGCGCTCTTCCTCGGTCAGGCCTTCGCCGCCCGCATAGACTAGGGGCCCCGAAGGCCGCGCCGCATTGTCGAGCAGCGACTTGGTCCACGCCGCACTCGCATTGTGGATGTCCACCGCCCGCGCCGCCGCATCCAGCGACGATTGCCCTTCATAGTCATCGGCCTGATGAAACAACCGCAGATGCATCACCGACACGAACCCGTCCGTCTCGCGCGAGATGCGCCTTACGTCGCTGCCGATCCGATGTTCCAAGCCCACTGACCATCCACGCGGCCCCTTGACCGGCCGCATCCGGTCCGGCCGCAGCGCGAACAGTTCGCGCACTTCGCCATCCACCGTGACCGCCTCGAGGAAAGCATCTCCGCCGATGACCAGATGCGCATGGAACGCCTCCATCAGGTCCGCGCCGTGCTCCTCGATATTGGGGTAAGCCACCAGCTGCGTCATCGCATCGCTGTCGCTCGGGGCGGAGAAGCGAACACTTGCGGCCGCCTCCGAAATCATCCGCACACAGCGATAAGCCACCGGGTTGCGCTCAAACTCTTCGCGCGCCAGTTGCCCCGCACCTGACCACTGCGCGTGCCGCAGCTCGCCGATCGCCACCATCTGCATGGCCGACTTCAGTTCGCGCTTCCTGAACAGTCTCATCTCGCCTCCGGCGTCAACGCGCCAACGGAAGTCACACCCACGAATCTTATCCTGACGGATCGCTGCAACGCAGCGATCGTCTCGAAGGATGACTTCAAGGCGAGATCCAGCGGCATGTCTGGTTGAGTGATGGTCAACAAGCGTGTCTCGCGAAGGACGCTCTGGTCTGTGCGCTTCGCGATGTGTGGCCGCGAGCCTCGCGCTGACCCACCTGTCGACCTTCACTGACAATATCCCGGCAAATGATCCTGCCGATCTGCGCAACGCCAATCCGCCTTTTTTTAGTTAGCAAGTTGCTGATTCATTGGTGGAAAGTTTTTCGGTTTCCTCAGGGTTTGCACAACTTCTTTCCAAGAAAATGAGGGGTAACTCGCGCTGGCATGCGGCCTCCGCGATCCGTTGGGAGACTGTCATGGCGATCGACGCCGTTTCCGCCAGCCGCGCCTCGGCAGATGACCGCCGCGAAAGTGCACGTATGGCTGCGCACCAATACGATCTGATGCGCGCAAACGCCCGCCGCGACACGCGCATCGAAGAAGCAAAAGCCATGGACGCTGCGAGTCCCACGCCCGTCGAACGCCGCGCGGAAAATCGGCAAGCTGGCACGGCCATGCTGATCGACTTGCTGGTTTGAGTTCACCCGCACATCTTACCGGCGGGCTAACCATGGCATCGCAATCCGCGCGCCATTCCCCACGCAGGCTTCATGCGGCTCTGTCATCCTGATACAGTCGCACTAGCTGCGCCTGCCGGGATCAACCCCATGTCCTTCGATCTTATGCAAATGCGCGATGCCGCCCCCAGCACCATCGCCACGCCCCAGGAACACGCTATCTATCGCGATGCTCTGACAGCCAATCACAAACAGCAACGGGCGCGCAATATCGCTGACCTGCTGGAACGCGGCCACCGCTCGCGACCAGCCCGCAGCGCCGCCATTCTGATTGACCTGCTGGTCTGAGGCTGGTCAGGCCGACGCCAGAAACGCCTTGAAGTCGCTGGCCAGCGCAGCCGCTGCCGCCACGATGATCCGCTCGCCCTTTTCCGGCGTCGCCTGGCTGGGATCAGACCCGATCCGTCCATCGGGGAAGCGCCGGCGATAATCGTCCGCATCGAGGATCGGCCCGTTCGGAGCAATCTTCGGCGACATCTCAACGTGCTTCACCGCATCGGGATAGGCCGCATACGTCACCGACACTTCCGATGCCGTCGCGTGGCTGCCCTCGCCGACGGGGAACAGCTCCTTGCACAGCCTGTCGACGCCCGACAAATCCCACCAGTTGCGCAGCTGGCACCGCACCGGGGCTGAATTGCCGCCCGCGCGCTTCAGGCTCCACTCGCCATAGATCTCCGCGAACGCCGCATTGATCGTCGCGATGTTTCCGCCATGTCCGTTGAACCAGTAGATCTTCTCGAACCCGTGCCGCGCAAGGCTCGCAGTCCAGTCCACCATCGCCGCGATCATCGTCGAGGGCCGTAGCGTGATCGTGCCCGCGAACGCCATGTGATGCTGCGCTTGCCCGACATTGAACGTCGGCCCTACGAGGAACCCCGCCTCATCCCCCGCCCGCTTCGCAATGACCTCCGGGCAGATCGCATCCGTCCCCAGTAGGCCATTGGGCCCATGCTGCTCGGTCGATCCGATCGGAACGACAATCCCCTTCGATCCGACCAGATAAGCGTCGATCTCCTGCCACGTGGACTGATGCAGCTGCATGCGAGGGGCTCCTTCACCGGCAGACTAGCATCTGCGGCGCCTACCAGCTATTCCGCCCGTCCATCATCCTGACCGCGATCCCCGACAGATAAAGATCGTCCGCCAGCCGCATGTGGACGCCGAATATCCGCGCGGTCAGCACGCCGGCCGTCGCGCCCTCCTTAAGTGTCCCTTCAGTGTTGTAGATCGAGCCCCAGTTCGGGCTGTCGCCATACGTATTGCCGCCGCACTTGTCGCAGAAATGGCGCAGGTGAGACCCGTAGGTGAGTAGATCCTGTCGTACTCCGCCGCGACGATCTCCACGTCTCCCGGATCGTAATATCCCCACAGCGCGCCGGACTTCTCCCAGAACGTGCAGTTGCACTCCCCGACTGATCCCGGCGCTTTCGGCAATTCGACCTTGATAGAACCACAGTGGCAAGTCACGTGGATTGTCACCGCATCCTCGCTGTCTGACGACTGAACCCTACCCCATGCCTACTGCCGGTGTTTGTCAGCAACTGGTAACACATGCGCTCAGGATCACGCCTTCTTCTTCGCCGCCCTCAGGCTTTTTACAGGCTGCCGCGTCGCGACCTGCCAGGTGTTGCCCCACGCATCCACCACCACCGCCCGCCGATCGCCATACGGCGTATCCAGCGGCTTCTCGATGGACTTCGCGCCGGCCGAAACCGCCTTGCGATAGGTCTTGTCGGTGTCTTCGACGTATATGTAGAGACACGCGATGCAGGCCTCCCGCACATCGTCCGAACTCACCATCACGATGCTGTCGCCGATATGCATTTCCGCTGGACGGCCCGCCGCCTGACGCCCGGTCGCGCCGAACACCGTTCGCAGAAACGCCATCATCCCCCGCACGTCATCGACGAAAATTCGTGGGGTAATTGTCCGCCACCCGTCGGGTTGAAATCCCGCCATCTCGCCCCCCCATGCCCTCGTTTTTTCAAGTCTGTCACAGCGGGCGAGACCGCGCAAAGCCTCGCGACAAGCCTCGCGTTTCCCCCGCCCAAGCTTTGCAAGGCCGATCCTTAACGCTGAGCCTGCTATTCATTTACCTCATTGCCCTCCAAAACGCGCCGATATCCGTATCCCCGTTAAGTGACGATTCACCGCAGCGGCACATAATGCCTACTGAAGGAGCGTGTCATGAGCAGTGGCTCGACAGGCGCAATCGGCCCCGTTTCGGTCCGTTACGCCGCGCAGATCAGAGAGTTGCTCTACGCGCAGGCCGTGCAACGCATGGCCGCAGAAGAGGAAGCTGCGCGCGCCCGTTCCGACGCCGAACGCGCCGAACGCATCGAAGCCGCCTCCAAGCCGCAGACGGTCGGACCGCTCGACATGAAGGTCCAGGCGCCTGAGCCAACCACCTACACGGCCGCGCCTGCCAGACAACCCGACGCCTCCACCGAGAAGCCCGCCGTCACAACCGGCCAGCTCGTCGACATCCAGGCTTAGGCTCTACACACGCCTGCCAGGCTGGTAACGTAGCCGGATGGCCCTCCCGCCCACCAATCTCTCGCCCGCCTACGCGCGCTTCAAGGCGTCGATGGTCATCGACTACGGCAAGTGGCGCGACGGCGAGCCGTACGACATCGCGGCCCTCTCCGAAATCACGCCCGCAGAACGCGACCACCTCACCGACGAACTCTGCGAAAAATCATCACTGGACTGGCGTGACGTCGAAGCCCTCCGCGCCCTCGCCACACCAAAATCAATCAATCGCGTTGGCGTCGCCGCCGAAAAACAGACCGACGGCGCCGGCATCGAAGCCTTCACGGACGACATCGCCGCCCAGGGCTGGACACCCAAGATCGAGACCCGCTTCATCGAAAAACTCGAACGCGCCGTTTCCTTCGACGGCGCACTCGATCGTCTATACACGATCGCGACTGCTCACCCCACACAAGCCGTTATTGAACAACTGATGCGCAACGCCCGCATCGCCGGTGACGCAACGGTTCGCTACTCGACCGCCGGCTTCCTTCTGGAACTTACCGGCCACGTCGACACCCGCTACACCTTCGATCCCGACATTCGCCCCCACCTGCTCGACCTCAACAGTGACGACTACAAAGCCTACAAGGCTGCTGTTGCATGGCTTGAACAGAAGGTCCGAAATCCAAAGCGTTGAGAGGGCGGATCGACCTTCCCTATTTTTTGCCTACGCCAGAGCTCTGTGTGAAGAGGCGGAAGGCTTTCACGAATGTGGGGCGTGCGGCGCTCTCTGCTGGCGCGATAATATGGGTCGCCGGCTTTTCAGGCGGGCATAATTTCGCACGACTAAACAACGCACCCCCAAATGCGCTACGGGCGGCGACAATTGTCCTTCTGTATTGTTCAATCGCGATTAAATTCGGACGTTTTGGAATCCGGAAATAGCCTCGCGGCAATACGCCTAGACCGGCGGGAATTCCGCGGAACATCCCGAACTGCTTTTCCAACGAACCGTTCATCTGACGTTGGGTTGCCGTCGCTCACCCTGCTGCGATGGCCAGACACGCCCTGATCGCAGCTCTCGCAGGCGCCATGCTCGCGTTCCCAGCCTTCGCACAGGAAGCGGAACCTCAGCTGGATGGCGCCCCGCCGCCGCTCCAGATCCCGAAGGCGACAGCTCCCCGCCCCGCCCCGCCCGCGCCCAAACCAGCCGACGCCACAAAATCCGAACAGGCGCGGCTCGGCCAGCAGGCCACCGCACAGAAGGCCGAGCAGGCTCGCCTCGCCAACCTCGCGGCCGATCTTCAGGCACAGCAGGCGCGGCTCGATGCGCGCGCCGCCGAAATCACCACCGAGGAAAAGCGCCTCGCCCGCGAACGTGCCGATCAGGACGCAGACTACGCCCGCAAGCTCGCCGAACTCGACCGCCCGCGTTCAACGCCACCGGCAACCGCAAACCTGCGACCAACGCCGATCCAGCCAGCCGCCCCGGCCCGCGTCCGCGTTACCTACGAGGAAGCCCGCACTGCCTGCACACGCGCTGGCATGTCCAAAGCCATGGACAACAACTTCTTCTCGGCCCGCTACGACGCCGCGCCGCGCTACTATGAACGCCAGCGCGAGCTGCGCGGCCGCATGCGCATGGACGACCCAGGGGGCTATCTGACCGTCGACACGATCTGCCAGCTCGACACCAACGGCGCCGTGCTCAGGTTTGAGGTGCTGCGTTAGGACCGGATCGGCTGAAGTGAAATCGCCTACGGCGTTTCACTGAAGTCGTGAATCCTACCCGCAACGAGGAATCCGGAGCGACTTAACCCATCCGCTTCATGGCGCAGATCTTGTTGCCATCCGGATCGCGCAGATAGGCGAGATATAGCTCCATCGTCGGGCCCTTGCGCACGCCGGGAGGATTTTCGATCGCCGTGCCGCCATTAGCGACGCCCGCGGCATGCCAGGCATCAGCCTGCTCGGGCGTTTCCACTGCAAAGCCGATCGTGCCGCCATTGGCAAACGTCGCCGCCTTGCCGTCGATCGGCTTGGATACGCCAAACGTGCCGGTCTTTGTACGCCAGAAAACGCGATTGCCGTCGATAAAGCCGGGCTTCACGTCCAGCGTAGCCAGGATCGCGTCATAAAACGTCTTGGATTTTTCGAGATCATTCGACCCGATCATCACGTGTGAAAACATGCTTAGTCTCCCGTCTGGTTCCCACACGACATGCGCGAACCCAAGGCGGCTTGCAATCCTTCCGCAGCGAGAAGCTAAGGCGAGGCTGCACCCCCACCGAGCACAGCCTCACTTTTACCAATTCAGGCTGGTTCAATTTCGGGCTGGCCTCAATTCAGGCTGGTCTCAGTTCGGCCTGGTGTTCGGGTCGCCGTCCACCGCATCGGCGATGTTGTCAGCAGCATCCTTGCGCTCGGTGCCCAGCGTGTGATCAACCGCCTCGCCGGCCTTCTCGAACATCCCGTCGCCGGGCTTTTCGTTGCCCGTGGTCACCTTCTCGATGGCGCTGTCAACCGACTCGCCAGCTTTTTCGCACGCAGCGAGACCGGCAACACCAGCAAGCGCGCACACGATTGCTATCGTTTTCCTCATGGCAAATTTTCCCTGTCCTCCGGCGCTGACGCGCCTCTAGCGCAACCAACGTCGATGCGGGGAGTTCGTTGCATGGAAGCCTCCCTTTTCGCCCACCATTGACCTGATACCCTCCACCCGGTCACTCTCCCTCGGGGAAAGGCAGGGAGGGCCGTGTGTTCGAAGGCTTCATCAAGACAGTCACGTCTGCCGCTTTCCTTGGTACGCTTGGCAAAGGCGTAGCAACGGCTGGCTTCATCATAGCACTGTCAGAAATTGCCAAGCGCTCCACCTGGCTCGCTGCGGCGCTTGTCGCCCTGCCCCTCGCCACCATGCTCACCGTGGCCTTCATAGCGATGGATACGCAGAAAGGCGGCGTCGGCATCGCCAACGCGTTCGCGATGAAAACCTTCCTGTTGTTCTGGCCGGGCTTGATCTTCTTCGTCGGCCTGATTGGCCTTCAGAAAGCGGGACTGGAATTCTGGTCCGCCTTTGTCATCTCGGTGGTCGCGTGTTTCCTGTCCACCTGGGGCTTCTCCAACCTGCTGACCTCGACAGGCTGGATCGGCGAAGACTAAGCGTCTAGGAAGCCCGCGAAAGCGGAAGCTGGCCAAGCTTTGGGATTCCGGAATGCCTGAACGCGATGGATTCACGAAAGGTATGCGCGTGGCATTGCTGCGGGCGCTGTTTGTCGTGATCGTCGTTGCGCCTCTCATTGGCGTCTACGCGTTCTCGCCCATCCTGTTCGTCTGGGGCATCGACCCATACCAGCTTGCCGTCGCCCTCGGCGTTATGCTGGCCGAGGCCGTCGCCGCGGCAGTACTCTACCTGCTGGTGTTCCACTCGCGTCGGTAGACACCAATTACTAAACGACGTGGAACAGATATGGCAGCAGAGTAATCGGCAGCGGAATTCTCAGCGCCCAAAGTGCGATATCCTTTAACATCCCGTTCTCCTGAAACTTTTCGGCTCTAGATTTTGTCAGCCATCCTGATGGGACGCTGCATGCGGTCGCGCCTGTGCCATTCGGGATACGCCGCACCCAACCTGCCGCCCGCGACTGCGCCAATCGCTTCCAACAACATCGCGCCGACCGCCCACCACGCCGTCAGCGCCGTGGCATCCTGCACCGCATCCACCTGATACGGCGTCATCATCTTGCGTGCGCCACTCGCGCCACCCGTGACAATCTGGGCCGCTTCGACTGCACGGCTCGCCGTCATGCCATCTGCGCCCGATAGCATGCCTGAATGATGGTCAGACCACCGCGCCGCGCGCACCGCGATAAACGCGCCGACCTGCAGCGCAAAAAGATTCGAGAAGATCAGCTACAACCCGCCCGCCAGCGTCCGCCAAGCGCTTGGGCGTTTGCACTCATCCACGGCGACATCGCCGCAGCGCCGATCGCCACGCCCAGCAGCAGCAGCAGCAGCAGTGTGAAACCGATCGCAAGCGCCACGACAGTGCGTGCGGTGGCCGCACCCCAGTCAATGAGCGGATGCGAATACGGATGTGGCGGCGCATTCACTGCAACGAGCTCGATAGCCATGGCGTTCGGCCACGTGGGTATGGAATTCCCGGCAACAACGCCCTGTGTCGCCAAACGTTGCGGTGCAGAATTGCAAG
>JBBQJV010000053.1:0-30402 GCA_038326205.1 Caulobacterales bacterium
CTTGTCGTTGAGCCCGCCGCGCGCCGTCAGCACGATCACCGGCGTGCGAACCGACGCCGCGCGCAGCTTGCGCAGGAAATCGAGGCCATCGCCGTCGGGCAGGCTGAGGTCGAGCAGGATAAGGTCATAGTCCGCGCCATCGACCCTAGTCTGGGCCTCGCGCAGATTGGTCGCTAGCTCGCAATTGAACTGCGCGCGCGACATAGCCTCGGCGATCGCGGCGCCCAGCTTCACCGTGTCCTCGATGACAAGCACTTTCACGGCTTGCTATCACTCCCCGACTGGAGCGCCCGCCGCGAGGGCGAACGCGACCGCATTCCATCCCGCCTTGCAACTCGCGTACCGCGCCCTCCCGCACGGCCGGAGCTAACCTTGCACGAGAAAGATTAATCCAACTTCCCGCCGGATTCATCCATCCCACTGGTTGCAATCATTCCTGAGCATCGACCGCATAAATACCCGAACGGCCGCGCCGAGGCAGGCGGGCGATAGATCTAACGATATCGGATTGAAGGCTGGCGCGCCCCAGGAGATTCGAACTCCTGACCCCCAGCTTCGCAGCCAAATTCACGCGTCTGCGATGGTCGGTCTGAGTCGGTCTTGGTCGATTATTGTAACTATCATTTCAATAAGTTAGCGCGCTCATCCGACATTGCAAAATGGACAGAAACCTACCAAAGCCGACCAAAACCGGCGCTCAAACGGGGCATGGACGGGGCACGAAAACGGGGCGTAGCATGGCTCCAAACCGCTGATTTCACTGGAGGTCCTGAGATGGGGCGGGTCGTCGAAGTCGAGTTCAAACGGGGCACGGCGGACCATCCCGACCAGGCCAGACGAAGGCAGAAAGGGTGCCGAAAACGCGTCCTGGAGGCGGCTCAACCAAGCTAACCCAGCGTCTGGTCAATGAAATTTCTGCGCCCGTTTCAGGCAAGCTGCGCGTGCCGGACGGCGAAGTGCGCGGGCTCTTCCTGCGGGTGACCCCCAGTTCCGCAAAATCCTACATCCTCCGTTACACGGTTGAAGGCCGGCGAGGGGAGGCGGCCATCGGCGATGCGCGCTCGATCACATTGGTTGCGGCCCGCGCCAAGGCTGTCGCCATGCTAAGCGATCTCGCCGTGCGGAATGTCGATCCTGTCGCCAAGAAGCGGGCGGCCATCAAGGTGGAGAAAGCCAAGAAGGAAGAGACGTTCGCCGCGCTGGTCGCGCGGTACTCCTTCGCGGCTCGGAGCAAACACCTACAAAGGCGCGCCATATCTCACCTGCCGAGGCCGAGCGACGGATCGCGCAAATCGCGTCCACTTTTTCGAGGGAGGATCAGTTATGAATGACCTTGGCGCTAAATCGAAGGAGATGGACGTGATTTTCGCCGGCGGGGGCGAACTGGGCGCTTTGATGCGCGCCCATGACTGGTCTACCTCACCGATCGGATCCCCCGACACATGGCCTCAGGCCCTGCGGTCGGCGGTAAGCATGATGCTTCCCAGCAAGCACATCATGTACGTAGCTTGGGGCCCCGAACTGGCCTTCCTTTACAACGACGCGTACCGGCCGGTGTTCGGCAAGAAACATCCCGGGACGCTCGGGCGACCGTTCCGGGAAATATGGTCGGAAGTCTGGGATGATGTCGCACCGTTGGTCGAGACCGCGCTTCGCGGCGAAGCGACCTGGTCCGAAAACCTTCCACTCGTTCTGGAGCGCAACGGCTATCGCGAGGACTGCTGGTTCACCTTTTCCTATTCGCCGGTCCGCGATGAGAGCGGCAAGGTCGCCGGTCTTTTCTGTGCTGCCGCAGAGACTACCGAGAGAGTGTTGGCGGAACGACGCCTGGTGGCCGAGCGCGAGCGGCAGCGACTGCTGTTCGAGCAAGTACCCGGTTTCGTGGCAATCTTGCGCGGACCCGACCATATCTTCGAATATGTGAATGATGCCTATGATCGCGTCGCTGGCAAGCGAGGCTTCGTCGGCCAGACCGTGCGCGCGGCCTTTCCCGACCTTGAGGGCAGCGGCCTGTTCGAGGCGCTTGATCGCGCCTTCACGACAGGCGAGCCCTATGTGGCGCGCGATGTTCCGCTCAACCTGCAACGCACGGCCGGAGCGGAGCCTGACCCTCTCATGCTCAGTTTCACCTACCAACCAATCATCGACGAGAATGGCGAGGTGACTGGCATCTTTACCCAGGGTCAGGACGTCACTCGAGAGCATCAGGCGCTGGCCGCGCTTACCCGCCTTAACGCGACACTAGAAGAACAGGTCAGCGAGCGCTCGCGCGAACTTCTGGCAACCGGGGCGGCGTTGCGCCAAGCGCAGAAGATGGAGGCGATGGGCCAGCTTACCGGCGGCGTAGCGCACGACTTCAACAACCTGCCATCTCGAAGCTGCCGTGAGCCGGGCGGCGCGTGCAAAGAACGACGGAGATCTGCATCGTATGCTCTTGAGGCAAACCCGCCCCTTCCTCGGGTTAACCCAGCAGCTTCCGTGCCATCGCCTCGCCAGTTAAGGATGATCTGGGCAGTCCGCGTGCGATGCGTTAGGAGTTCGCGTGGGAGGGGATGGGGATGCAGCAAGCGCGACGCCGCACACTGACGGGCGCCGAACGCGCCGGCTGGCTGAGGCTCTCGCGGACACGCGGGATCGGCCCCATCACCTTTTTCCACCTGCTGGATCGATATGGCGCAGCCGCCGAGGTGCTGGCCGACCTGCCCGCCCTCGCGAAAAAGGCGGGCGGCAAGGCGGAGATCAAGGCGCCCTAGGCCGACGAGATCAGGCGCGAGATCGACGCGACGCAGAAGCTCGGCGCCGCTCATCTGGCGGCATACGAGCCAGACTATTCCGCCTGCCTCGCCGCCATCGACGCTCCCCCTCCGGTGATCACCGTGCGCGGGCGTCGCGACCTCTTGAACATGCCCTCCATCGCCATGGTCGGCGCGCGTGACGCGTCGGCAGCGGGGCGGCGGATGGCGCGCGACCTGGCGCGCGATCTTGGGCAGGCGGGTTACGTCGTCGTGTCCGGCATGGCGCGCGGCGTCGATGGAGAGGCGCATGCCGCGGCGATGGAGACAGGCACGGTCGCATCGATCGCCGGCGGCATCGAGCAGATCTATCCGCCCCAGCACGACCAGCTCTACGCCATGCTGGCCCAACGCGGCTGCCTCGTCTCGGAATCGCCGCTGGGCTATGTCGCGCAGGCTCGCGACTTCCCCAAGCGCAACCGCGTCATCTCCGGCCTGTCGCTGGGCACAATCGTCGTCGAGACAGCGGAGCGATCCGGCAGCCTCATCACCGCGCGGTTTGCGCTGGAGCAGGGGCGCGAGGTGATGGCCGTCCCCGGTTCACCGCTTGATCCGCGCGGCAAGGGTGCCAACCGCCTCCTCAAGCAGGGCGCCGCGCTGATCGAAAGCGTGGAGGATGTGCTGGCGGCGATGCAGGGCATCTCCGCGCCCAGCTTCGACAAACCCTTCGCCGATCGCTTCAGCCCACGCGACGCAGATGTGCCGCCATCCCTCCTCCGCGCCGTGCGCGAAGCGCTCTCGTCGACGCCAGTGCGGGTCGACGAAATCGTCCGCGCAGTCGACGCCCCACACCGTCTCGTGCTTGCAGCGCTGGCCGAGCTGGAGTTTGCCGGCGAGGCCGTCACCCACGTTGACGGAACCGCGTCGCGGGCGGTCTGAGGCCCTGATCTTCACACCCTGCAAATTATCTCCCCCTACGGGGGAGGCCCGGACCGTCACGTTCCCACGAATTGACATTCACCGCGTCGGCCCCCACTTTCCGCCGCATCCTCCCCACAAATGCATTGAAAACACGAGGAAAAATGCAGGTTGTCGTCGTAGAGTCGCCTGGAAAGGTCAAATCCATCAACAAGTACCTGGGCCCCGGGTACAGGGTGATGGCGTCGTACGGCCATATCCGGGACCTGCCCTCGAAAGACGGTTCCGTGAAGCCCGACGAGGACTTCGCGATGACGTGGGACATCGACGGAAAGTCGATCAAGCACGTCAAGGAAATCGCCGATGCGATGCGCGAAGCCGACGGCCTGATCCTCGCAACCGACCCTGATCGCGAGGGCGAGGCAATCTCGTGGCACGTGCTCGAAGCGCTGAACAACCGCAAGGTGCTGAAGGGCAAGACGATCCAGCGCGTGACGTTCAACGCCATCACAAAGCAGGCGGTGACCGAAGCTATCCAGAATCCGCGCCAGATCGACCAGCAGCTGGTGGATGCCTATCTCGCCCGCCGCGCACTCGACTATCTCGTGGGCTTCTCGCTCTCACCCGTGCTGTGGCGCAAGCTGCCGGGCTCGCGCTCGGCGGGTCGCGTGCAATCCGTGGCGCT
Organism: Caulobacterales bacterium; assembly: GCA_038326205.1. GTDB lineage: Bacteria > Pseudomonadota > Alphaproteobacteria > Caulobacterales > Hyphomonadaceae > UBA7672. The sequence continues at coordinate 4,336 of JBBQJV010000053.1, forward strand.
GCGCATCGTCGTCGATCGCGAGATTGAGATCGAGAAGTTCATCACGCAGGAATACTGGAACGTCGCGGCGCGTCTCTCGGTCAACGGATCGGAATTCGAAGCACGCCTGACGGAACTCGACGGCCAGAAGCTGACGAAATTCTCCCTGCCGAATGCGGAGAGCGCCGCACGCGCCCTCGCCGCTGTTCAGGCCGGCAGTTACAAGGTCGCCTCCGTCGAGGCCAAGCCGCATCGCCGCAATCCGCCGCCGCCCTTCACGACTTCGACGCTGCAGCAGGAAGCGGCGCGCAAGCTCGGATTCTCCGCCTCGCGCACAATGCAGGTGGCGCAGCGCCTCTATGAAGGCGTCTCGATCGGCGGGGAAAACACCGGCCTGATCACCTATATGCGTACCGACGGCGTGCAGATGGCAGAAGAAGCCTATGCCGCCGCGCGCAGCGCCATCAGCCGCAACTATGGCAAGGAATACCTGCCCGACGGTCCGCGCCGCTACACGTCGAAAGCCAAGAACGCACAGGAAGCCCACGAAGCCGTGCGCCCCACCGACTTCAACCGCCGCCCCGGCGACGTGTCGATGGAGCCCGACATGGCGCGGCTTTACGAGCTGGTGTGGAAACGCGCCGTCGCCTCGCAGATGGAAGCAGCTCTCATCGAGCGCACGACTGTCGAAATGCCCTCAACCGATGGCCGCGCCACGCTGCGCGCCACGGGTCAGGTCATCAAGTTCGACGGCTTCTTGAAGCTCTATCAGGAAGGCAAGGACGAGAGCGATGACGAGGACGGTGGCCGCCTGCCGCCGATCAACCAGGGCGACACTCCGAAACTGGTTGAAGCCACGCACACGCAGCACTTCACCGAACCGCCGCCGCGTTATTCCGAAGCCTCACTGGTCAAGCGTCTGGAAGAACTTGGTATCGGCCGCCCTTCCACCTACGCCTCGACACTGTCGACCCTGATCGACCGTGATTATGTGAAGCTCGAGCAGAAGCGCTTCATTCCGGAAGACAAAGGCCGTCTGGTCACCATCTTCCTCGAGAAGTTTTTCGCGCGCTATGTGGAATACGATTTCACGGCCTCGCTGGAAGAAAAGCTCGACCTCGTATCGGACGGCAAGTTGGCATGGAAGGATCTCCTTCGCGACTTCTGGACCGAGTTCAGCGCCGCGATCGGCGCGACTTCCGAGTTGCGCGTCACCAACGTTATCGACGCCATCAACGATGTGCTCGGGACATACCTGTTCCCGCCCAGGACAGACGATGCCGGCAACGCACTCGATCCCCGCGTATGCCCGACATGCGGTACAGGCCAACTATCTCTGAAGCTAGGCAAGTTCGGTGCGTTTGTCGGTTGCTCGAACTATCCCGAATGCCGCTTCACCCGCCCCTTCGGCGGCGACAAACAGGGCCACAGCGACATCCCGCCGGACGGCAAGGTGCTCGGCAATGATCCTGCAGGCATCCCCGTGCTGCTGAAGAACGGGCGCTTTGGCGCCTATGTCCAGCTGGGTCCCGACCCGATCGAGAAGGGCGAGAAGCCGCGACGCTCGTCCATTCCGAATGGATGGTCGGTGCCGGATCTCGACCTGGAACAGGGCCTCAAACTGCTCTCGCTGCCGCGCGAAGTCGGCAAGCACCCCGAGGATGGCGAACCAATCGTCGCCAACCTTGGGCGCTATGGCCCCTACGTGCAGCACATCAAGACCTACGCAAACGTGCCGGACGTCAACGAGCTTTTCGAAATCGGGCTGAACAGGGCCGTCACGCTCATTGCCGAGAAACGCGCCGGAAAGGGCCTGGGCCGCGGACGCGGGGCCGCCCCGCCGCTCCGCGAAATGGGAAATCACACGGATGGCGAACCGATCCGCCTTCTTTCCGGCCGATTCGGTCCCTATCTGAAGCACGGTCAGATCAATGCCAACATTCCGCGCGGAGCGGACCCAGCCACAATCACGCTTGAACAAGCGATTGAGCTGGTCGACGCCCGGGCAGCCGCGGCCCCCTCAACGAAAATGAAGGGCAGGAAGAAGGCCGCCGCGAAAGCGCCAGCTAAGAAGGCTGCCGCCAAATCCACTGGAGAAACGAAATCAACGACCACGAAGAAGGCGCCGGCCAAAAAAGCCGCAGCCAAGAAGGCCCCCGCAAAAGCAAAAACCGCGAAGGCCACCAAAGCAGAAGCATGAGCCGGACACCCCGCCCCCCCCGTACGTCGACAGAAGCGGGGCCGCCAACCCGCGAGATGGTCCTCGACTATCTCGCGAAGAATCCGAGCCACGGCGCCAAGCGAGATATCGCGCGCGGCCTTGATGTTCCAACCGAGCACAAGCCCGAACTGCGCCGCATCCTGAATGAGATTGAAGCTGAAGGCGCACTGGTGCGCACGGCCAAACGCGCATTCTCGCCCGTCGAAATGCCGCCGCCCACTGGCATCGTGCGGTTCGAGCGCATTGACCGCGACGGCGAGCTGATCGGCCGCGCCATGGGCAAGGACGGCCCCTTCGGACCGGACATCATGTTCACCGGCCCCTCCGGCGCCAACCATCGCAAGGGCGGCAAGCCGCTGGCGCTTGGCGTCGGTGAACGCGCGCTGTGCAAGATCGAAAAGGGCCGCGACGATATCTGGCGCGCACGCGCGATCAAGAAGATCGACTCGACGCCGGAGACATCTCTGATCGGCGTCTATCGCGCGAACCATCACGGCGGCACGGTCGAGCCGACATCGCGCAAGGAAAAAAGCGAGTTCATCGTCGAGCGGTCCGATGCAAAAAATGCAACGGATGGCGATCTGGTACGGATCCATGCGCGACCAGCTCGTGGCTACGGTCCGCGCCGCGCCAACGTGGTCGAAATTCTCGGCCGGCTGGATGATCCGCGCGCGGCTTCCATCATTGCGATGCACACGCACGGCGTTCCGGACGAATTCCCCGAGGTCGTCGTCAACGAGGCCAACAAGGCGAAGCCGGCGCAGTCCACGCGCGAAGACCTCACCAAAATTCCGCTCATCACCATCGATCCGGAAGACGCGCGCGACCATGACGACGCCGTCTACGCCGAGCCCGAAGGTCATGGCGGCTGGCGCGTTATCGTGGCCATCGCCGACGTCTCTGCCTATGTGCGCGTCGGAACGGCGCTCGATCGCGAGGCTTACAAGCGTGGTAACTCCACCTACTTCCCCGACCGCGTATCGCCCATGTTGCCCGAACACCTTTCGGCCGACCTGTGTTCGCTGAAAGAAGGCGAACTACGCGAGACGTTTGCGGTGGAGATGTCCTTCAACGCGGGCGGCCACAAGACGAGACACCGCTTCATCCGTGGCAAGATGCGATCCGCGGCCAAGCTGTCCTACGCGCAGGCCCAAAACGCCATCGACGGCAATCCGGACGACAAGTCGGGTCCGCTGCTGGAATCCGTCCTCAAACCCCTGTGGGAAGCCTATCGCACGGTGTCCAAAGCGCGCGAGCTGCGCGCGCCCCTGGACCTCGACCTGCCCGAGCGCCGCGTGCGCATCGGGCCGGACGGCAAGATCGCCTCGATCAGCATGCGCGAGCGTCTCGATGCACACCGCCTGATCGAGGAATTCATGATCCAGGCCAACGTCTGCGCCGCCGAAACGCTGGAAACAAAGCGCACACCTCTGGTCTATCGCGTGCACGAAGAGCCCAGCGAAGAGAAGATCAACAACCTGTCCAACTTCCTGCCGACCATCGGCCTGAAATGGACGCGCGGCGAGAAGATCACCGGTGCGCGGTTCAACAAGCTGCTGGGCGATGTGCGCTCGTCGGAGAACGAGCACCTTGTCAACGAGATGGTTCTGCGCACGCAGGCGCAAGCCCGTTACGCACACGAAAATCTCAGTCACTTCGGGCTGAACCTCCTGAAGTATGCGCACTTCACTTCGCCCATCCGCCGCTACTCGGACCTCATCGTTCACCGGGCCCTGATCCGTGCACTGGATCTTGGTCCCGATGGCATGTCGGATCAGGATGCCGTGCGCCTCGAAGAAATGGCCGAACACGTCACCATGACGGAACGGCGCTCCATGGCTGCCGAGCGTGAAGCGACCGATCGCTATCTCGCCATCTATATGGCGGACCGCGTTGGCGTGATTTTCGATGCCCGCATCGCCGGCGTCACGCGCGCGGGGCTGTTCGTACGTGTCGCCGAAATCGGCGCCGACGGGTTTATTCCGGCCTCCCGCCTAAGCGAAGAGTACTGGGTCCACGATGACGTCAGCTCGGCGCTGGTCGCCCAGCGTACGGGCCAGCGTTACGAGATGGGTATGAACGTGCAGGTGAAACTGATGGAGGCAACGCCCGTCACCGGCGGCCTGCTGTTCTCCATGCAATCACCCCCGCGTCCGCGCCGGACAGACCTTAAACCACCCCGGCGAGACGGCGAGCGCCTTGGCAGCCCTGCGCGCAAGCGCCCGCTTGATGGCGGCGGCAGACCGCCTAACGTGCGCCACTCGACCAAGCCCGGTGGTGGTGGCGGCAAGCCCAGCTACGGCAAGAACAAGAAACGCAAGGGCAGATGACCAAGCCGTTCGACCCAGATGACGATCCCGCGCAAGTCGCTGCCGCAAAGGCGGCGACGAAGGCTGCCACGCTGGGCGAGGACGATCTGCTCCGCGAGGATCCGGCCAATTTGGTTGTAAACCCGGCCGTGCCGCGCGATGCGTCGACTCTGATCCTCTATCGCATTGAGGCCGATGGTCCGCGCCTGCTCATGGGCTGCCGGTCGTCGGGCCACGATTTCATGCCCAACAAATATGTCTTCCCCGGCGGCCGCGTCGACGATGAGGACAGGGACATCCCGATCGCCAGCGATCTTCCGGAAAACTGCGCGCGTCGCATTGGACTGGGCGCGCAACGCCCGGCCCGCGAGTTCGCGCTCACCGCGGTCCGCGAGATGTTTGAGGAGACCGGCCTTGTGGTCGGCGAACGCGGCGCCGGGACGAGCGATGCCTCACCCAGCTGGCGCAGCTATTTCGAGCATGGCGCCGTTCCCAGCCTGCGGCATTTCCAGTTCCTCGGCCGCGCCATCACCCCACCGATGCGTCACAAACGTTTTGACGCGCGTTTCTTTATCGCCGATGCGAACGAAGCCCTCATCGACGCCCGCGCCCCCGCCGACAGTCGCGAGCTGGCGGACCTGCGCTGGTTCACGCTGGCGGAGGTGGCCGAACTCGACCTGCCGAACGTCACCCGCTTCGTGATTTCCGAGATTGAAGGGCGGCTGGCTGGCGCAGAGCAGGCCGACCCGTTCTATCTCTACTGGACGCAGGGTGGCCATGTCCGCGAGCGGATCAGTTAAGCGCGTTACCTAGATCGCTGCGAGAAACAGCGCTTCTTCATAATCACCGCCGAAATCGACACGCATGACGCCGTGAATGGAATCTCGCGCAGGAATTCCTCCGACTTGCCGTCTCGGGTGATGTGACAGAAATCCACCGTCTCCGCGTTCATGGCGATGACTTTGCCGATGAAGCACTCATAGCGGATTTCGTCAGACGACACGTGCAACGTGATGATGGGAAATGCCTTGGCTGAGCTTTCGATGATCGCCGCCAGCGAAGAGAGATCCACCGGCGCTTGGGTCGCACGCACCGCGCCCCGCGCCGCCAGCGCGCGTTCGAGATAGGCCGTGTGCAGTTCACGCTCGACGCTGGTGACATCCGAATAGCGCATGCGAGCCAGGCCATCGAACCGCGCGCTGTGCGTCACCATCTCGATCGCGAACCAGGATCGGCCGGTCGCCACAATATAGTCGGTGTACCCTTCTTCATCGAAGGCCTCCCGCGCAATGTGTACCAGGCGGCCGTCCGCCTTGGCCGCCCGTATTTCCGTTGCGAACGCCAACATTCCTCCTAACCGAACAAGTCTGTGGGCCGGACAATCATCAGCCAGACAATCGCCAACACGGCCATGAAGGCGGGAAAGCCCGACACGAACCAGATGCGATAGAGCCGGTGATAACGTGGCGGCAAGGGCTCACCCGAAACCGATGCAGTTCGCGCCATGTCGCGCAGCTGATGCTGGATCCAGACGACAGGAAGCCAGAACAGGCCGACCAGCACGTAAAGCGCCAGCGATCCAACGATCCAGCCCTCGGTGAGCTCCCAACCGACCTCGCTCGCCAGAAGCGCCCCGGTAATCGGCTGCAGGACGACGGCAGTCGCGGTAAAGAACCAATCAGCGATCACGACCGTGCCGGCCACATGCGCGATGACACGCACGTCCATCGTGCGCTGGGCCATCACCATGAAGAAGGCGATGCCAACGCCTGTGCCTAACAGGACGCAGGCGCCAATGACGTGAATCCAGCGCAACAGATGCGGCCAGTCCATCAGCGCTCCTCCATCAGGGCTGCAACCGCCAGCGCAAGCGCCATCGCGGGAAACACCTTCACGAATGGCCCAAGCGGATCGGCCCACAGTTCGGGCGTAAGCCACGTACCCGCTACAAGATATCCGAACGAAACCACGATGGATGCCAGCGCCACGCTCATTGTCCATTTACGGAACAGCAGGCCCATGCCGATCGCAAGATCAGCGAGACCGCCAAGATCGACCAACCACCCTGCCAGCGCCGCATCTACGCGCGCCGCAAGAACCTCAGCCGCAGCGTCACGCTGCACAATCCCGATCAGCCCGCTCGTCATCCAGAACGCGGCCAGCGTCAAAAGCAGCACCGGAAACACCAGCTGCACGCGGCCAAACACGCGTTCCTGCGCGGTCGACGGCAGCAACGCCAACGTCTCGTGCAACGGCTTCAGCGGAAAGCCACCGGCCGCGCGCCATGGCTCCGGATCACCCGCAATGCCATCTGCTAGCGCCTTCAGCGCTGTTGTGCGCAGTGGCGAGCGCCAGCCCAGAATCCCGGCGACATCGGCCAACCGCGCCGCCCCAAAACCAAACCATCGCGGCAACCTCCAGAGCTGCACCTGATCTCGACCCGCCCAACTGCGTACCGCTTTCACGACATCTTCCAGCGCGTGCGACCCGTCCTCGACCAGCTCATAATCCCGGCGTGCAGGAACTTCGTTCGCCAGCACGGCGCGCACCGCTTCGCCGACATCCACGCCCGCAACGGTCTGCACGCGCGCTTCCGCGAGCACGATAGGCTGCACCCACGGAATCGCCGCCAGCATCCGCAGCAGCGTCGTGCCGCCATAGGCGCCCGCCGAGATCACCAGCCCCGGCTTCAGCACCGTCCATTCCAGTTCGCTGGCCCGTACCCCCGCATCACCAGCAGCCTTGGTAGACAGGAAAGCTGTCCGCGCCTCCACCACCGCACCGGGCGCCGAAATCTGTACAAAGCGCGTCACGCCCTGACGCTCGCACGCGGAGACCAGCGCGCGGATCGCGCTGTCGTGTACGGCGCTGAGATCGTCCTGCGGTCCGTCCTGCAGAGCCCCAGCGGCGTTCACCACAGCATCGACACCGGCCAGATGGACCGCCCAGTCCTCCGGACTTTGCAACCGGCGCATATCGCCCTGCCGCCATGAGATACCGGGCGCCAGACGCCTGCCTGTAACCACGGACCGGCCGAATCCCACGGGCTCATGCCCGGCCTGGCGAACCGAGCGGACAATCTCCAGCCCGATCAGGCCGTAACCTCCCAGAACAAGAACTCGCATCGCTCCTCCCGGCGCTAGCATATTCCTATGATTTACAAGGATTTAGATCAAGAAACCAGAGTCCGGCTTGACTTGGCCTGCCGCCGTCGTGTCTAAGCACGTTTCCGAATTTTCCCAGCAGACAATCAAGTCAGTCCGAGACCGACCATGGCCAAATCCGCAACCATCAAGATTCGCCTAAATTCGTCGGCGGACACGGGCTTTTTCTACGTGACCAAGAAGAACCCCCGCACCCAGACCGAGAAACTCGTGCTGAAGAAGTACGATCCGGTCGTGCGCAAGCATGTCGAATTCAAAGAAGGCAAGATCAAGTAAGTTTGGCCGTCCCGTACGCGACGCGATGCGATGCGAGATTCAGTCCAAAGATCGCAGAATTGAAAAGGCCCGGAGCGATGCTCCGGGCCTTTTGTTTTGGTTCTACTTCGTCCCATCTGGCAATGCGAAGGCGATCACGTATCCGCCCTTGGGATCCGGATCGGCAACCTCTCCGGCAGACGGACGCGGATAGCGCCAGCTCGGCGTCGGCAGTGTGACGACCACGTACTGTTTGCCGTTCTTGCCGACATAACTCATCGGCGTAGCATGGGCGCTTCCCGGCAGGTCAAACGACCATTTCACATCGCCCGTCCTCTCGTCGAACGCGCGGAAGGTGGAATCCATCGCGCCGGCGTGGAAGATCAGGCCGCCGCGCGTGGTCATGTTGCCCGCCTGCAGAGGCGTGCCCACCATGAACGGCAGCCCGGTCGGAATGCCGAACGGTCCCGACTCCTTCATCGACCCTAGCGACCGCTTCCACAGCAGCTTGTTGGTGTTGAGATCGATGACGCCAAGCTGGCCATACGGCGGTTCAAAGCACGGCAGGTTGGTGCTGAGCAGCTGGTTGTCCGCGTCATGGATGAACGGCAGCGGCAGACGCCATTCCGACATGAACGGCGCCGTGTCGCCGCGATATAGCACGCGCTGCTGGTCGAAGCGTTTGTTGTGCTCGACCGTCTCCGGGCTCGGCGTGCGAGCAGGCGCGGCCGCGGCGGCAGGCCCGGCTCGCGCCGCCCGCGCAGCAGCTTCCGCCGCACGATCCTCAAGGCTGCGCAGCACGATACGGTTGCCCATCAGCATGGGCGCGCCGATCACGAAGCCATTGTCCGCATCGACCGAGACGGAGCCCCAGTTGAAGCCGCCGGCATTGCCCGGATACTGGAACGTGCCGCCCCAGCTGTCCTCGGCCCGACCATAGCCACCGCCGCCCGGCATGGGCGGCGTGAAGTGCCCTTCATACCGCATCTTCTTGAACTCGATGCGGCAGTGCAGCTGGTCCAGCGGGGTCATGCCCCACATGTCTTTCTCAACGCGGTCATCGCGGAAGTTCGGCAGCGGCGACATTGGCTGCGTAGCCGTAACCTTTTCGCCTTCGGCAGGGTTCTGCGGCACGGCGACTTCCGGAATGTCGTAGATCGGCACACCGGTGCGGCGGTCGAGCAGGAAGAGCTCACCGCGCTTGGTGGCTTGCACCACGGCGGGGATCAACTCGCCTTCGCCATTCTTGCGGACGTCGACCAGCACGGGCTGCGAGGGAACGTCATAGTCCCAGATGTCGCGGTGAACCGTCTGGTAGACCCAACGTCGCTCACCCGTCGCCGCATCGATGGCGACGATGGAGCTGGCGTTTTCTTCCGCTTCCGGAGTGCGTAGCTCACCGTCGAAATAGTCAGGCGAGGAGTTGCCCGTCGGCGCATAGACTAGGTTCAGCACCGGATCGTAGGCCGTATTCGACCAAACGTTCGGCGTGCCTCGCGTGTACTCGCCACCTTCGTCAGGCAGACCGTGATAGCCAGCATTTCCCATGTCCCAGGCCCACGAGAACTGGCCAGTGACGGCATCGTAAGCGCGCAGGACGCCTGACGGGTTGCCGATCTGCTGGTTGTCGGTCACCCAGCCGCCGACCACAATCTTGTCGCCCGCCACAAGAGGCGTCGACGTTACCATAAAGTTGCCAAGCGGCGAATAGCCGAGCCCCGAGACGAGGTTCACCGCGCCGCCGAAACCAAAGCTTTCGCACGCGCGGCCCGTCATGGCGTCGACTGCTAGCAGGCGTGCATCCACGGTGCCTGCAACGATGCGCTTGGCACATTCGCCCGTATAGGTCGCGGGCGCCTCGAAATAGCCAAGGCCGCGGCAGGTACGCGCGAAGGTGGAGCCGTTATTGAGCCCGCCCGGCACGTTTGTCTGTGTCTCGTGACGCCAGACTTCCTGTCCGCTATCTGAATCGACCGCGATCAGCGTCGAACCGGCCGTGCAGATGTAAACTAGGCCGTTGGCCATCTGCGGGGTCTGCTTGAAGTCGTAACCAACGCCGGTGCGGAACTCCCACGCCTTCTCGAGCTTGCCGACAGTCTCGACATTGATCTGGTCGATCTGGGCAAAGCGCTGCCCACCGGACACGCCGCCATAATTGCGCCAGTCGGTGACGGCGGGGCCGCTCGCCGCAGCATTCTTCGTACCTTCGACAACCGGATAGCCCTGGAAGGCGCCAACCACGAGCAGGAGCGCCGCAGCAGCTGTCGCGATCCCGACGAAAAGCCCGCCAGCGTTGATGGGGGTCTCAGCCGTCTTGCCCATCGCCGCGCGATGCCAGGGCGACAGGAACCAGAGTCCCACCACCGCCCAAGCCGCAAGGCGCGGCAGCAGAGCAATGAAATCGAGCCCGGCTTCAAGAAGCGACATCACGATCCATAAGGCAAGGATGCCAGCATAGATCAGCGCCCCAAGTGGCTTACGGACAAACAGGAAGAAGGCCGACGCCAGCAGCGCGACGCCCGACAGCGCGTAAGCGAACGAGCCGCCGAGCATGAGCAGCTGCGCCCCGTACCAGAGCAGATAGACGCCCACGACAGCGAGGAAGGCCGAGAAGGCCGTGTTGAGCCCCTTCACCAGCGCGTCGGGCTTGTCCGCCAGCGTGTCCCGCACGGCAAAAAAGGCGCAGGCGCCGAACGCCAGCGCGGTGAGGAAATAGAACATGCCGGCTGTGAACATGGAGGGGTTCACGAACACCACGGGGTTCGGATCAAATGGGCTGGGCGACGGCGCAGGCGGGCTCAGTTGGACCACACCTCCCCAGACAGCGATCAGTGCGACAAGGCCGTAAACGGCCGCAAACGCCCAACGGGCGACACGCGATCCCATAGTCTCCTCCCTCGTGGTCGTTTTTGTCCGCGCCCATACCCCGCGCGACCCGACCTTGGCGTCAACCTAGCGTTTCCGTAGCCGACATGGGAAGGCGCCGTAAGGGGCGGCGAATGGCCCCTGTCGCTGCGTTACAGGTCACAAGCTTGTGCAATCTGGGTGGCTGGCGATCTTTTGCGCTTACTAAGCGAACGGCCGCATCGGTTCAGCCTTGTGCTCGGCATAGACTGTCGAGTCGTCCGCCTCGATCAGCCGGACCTCATAGCCCCAGAGATCGGCGAGGTGCTGAAGCACGCGGTCCGCGTCTTTTTCTTCCAGCGTCACGCCGTCCACCACGTTGTGCCGCAGTTCCAGCCGGCGGTCGCCCGCGAGGTCCACGTCTACCACCTGAATGTCCGGATCGCGCCGCGCCACGTCGTAGTGCCGCGACAGCGCGCGCCTGACATCGCGATAACCACGCTCGTCATGGATGGCGGAAACCTCCATCTCGTCGACGCTGTGATCGTCCGTAATGTGAAACAGGCCGAACTTCCGGATCAGGTGCGGCGACAGGTATTGCGAGACAATGCTCTCGTCCCGGAAGTTGGCCCACACTTCGCGCAGCGTGCCATAGGGATCGCGATTGCCCGCGATGTCCGGGAACCACGAGCGATCCTCGTCCGTCGGCGTCAGCGAGATCCGCTCGATGTCCTGCATCATCGCAAAGCCGAGCGCATAGGGGTTGATACCCGAATAGCGGCGATCATCGAACTCCGGCTGCATCACCACGCTGGTGTGCGAGTGCAGGAACTCCAGGTACGATCCGTCGTTGATCTGCCCCTTCTCGTGCAGGCGAGTCATTATGCGATGGTGCGTCCACGTTGCGCACCCCTCATTCATCATCTTGGTCTGGCGCTGCGGATAGAAATACTGCGCGATCAGCCGGATGATGCGGAGGATCTCGCGCTGCCAGCCTGCCAACCGCGGCGCCGTCTTCTCGAGGAAGTACAGAATATTCTCTTCCGGCAGTTTCAGGATGGCCTTGCGGCGATCCTCCTCGATCTTCTTCTTGGTCGCGGGTTTCTTCCCCTTGGCTTGCGGCACCGTGCGCCAGAGATCATTGAAAAGCGCCTCGCCATGTGCGCGCCGCTCTTGCTCTCGTCGCGCTTCTGTCGCGAGGTCCATCGAGCGCTTGCCCGGATAGCGGTGAACGCCGTGGCTCTGCAGCGCGTGCGCCGCATCGATCAACCGCTCGACCGCCTCAATGCCATAACGCTCCTCGCACTTGGCGATGAAGCTCTTCGCAAATGACAAATAGTCGGCAATACCGCTTGCGTCGGTCCACTGCTTGAACACGTAGTTGTTCTTGAAGAAATGGTTGTGCCCCATGGCCGCGTGCGCCAGCACCAGCGTCTGCATCGTCGCGGAGTTCTCCTCCATGATATAGCAGATGCATGGATCCGAATTGATGACGATCTCGTACGCAAGGCCCTGATAGCCCTTGTTGTACATCATCTGATTGCGAGCGAAATCCTTGCCGAAGCTCCAGTGCCTGTAGAACAACGGCATACCGACGCTGGAATACGCATCCAGCATCTGCTCCGACGTGATCACCTCGATCTGCGTGCGGTATGTGTCGAGTCCAAGCTCGCCCTCGCCGATCTCGCGCACGGCCTCGAACACACGGCCCAGTGTTTCAAAGTTCCAGTCCGGACCTGTGAACAGCAGTTTGGATTCCGGCTCCGGAGGTGTTGCCACGACGCGGGATTGCTTCTTCTTGGCGGTCACGATCACATCGTCTGTCATGTCATGCCTCCGCTTTCGCGCCTTCCTTGGCGAACAGCTCACGGAACACCGGATATATGTCCCTGCGATGGCTAACCTTGCGCATCGCCATGCGTTCTTCCGATCCGGCGAACATCTCGTAGGCGCGCCACAACGACGTTGCCTCGCCACCGCCATCGTCCCGCGCGTGGCCGACTTCGAGGTAAGCGTAATACTGGCATAGCGGCAGGATAGTGGTCTTCAGCAGGTTGATGGTGGTGGGATTGTCCATCGGTAGGTTATCTCCATCGCTGGCCTGCGCCGCATAGATGTTCCACTCACTGCCCGGGAAGCGATCCTGAACGACGCGCGCCATCTCCTCCAGCGCCGTCGAGACAACCGTGCCGCCACTCTCGCGGCTATGGAAGAACGTCTCTTCGTCCACCTCCCGCGCCTCATGCGTGTGGCGGATGAACACAACGTCGACGCGCTTATAGCGCCGTTTAAGGAACAGGTAGAGCAACGAATAGAAACGCTTGGCGAGGTCCTTCATGTGCTCGTCCATCGAGCCGGACACATCCATCAGGCAGAACATCACCGCGCGCGCGACGGGTTTGGGAGCCTGATCATAGCGGCGATAGCGGACATCCAGCGGATCGATGAATGGCACCAGCCGCATCCGCCTCTGCTTGCGTTCCAGTTCCTCGCGCAGGGCAACCAGCTTGCCCTCCAGATCACCATCGCTGTCGAGCTTCGCGATCTCCGCCTCCAGCGCGGCGATCTCCTCCGGCCGCGGCCGTCCCAGGGCCGTGCGCCGCGACAGCGAGTTGCGCATCGTGCGCACCACCGACAGCGACGCGGGCGGGCCGGACGAGCGATAACCCGCCCTTACCGGCTGGGTTTCTTCAACGCCCAGCACCTGTCGCTTGGCCAGATCCGGCAGTTCCAGATCTTCGAGAAACAGGTCGAGGAACTCTTCGTCCGACAACACAAAGCGAAAATCATCCTCCCCCTCCCCCCCATCCGAAGCCCCCGAACCCCCGCCTTCCTCGTCAGGCCGCTCGATTGTGTCGCCCTGTATGTATTTCTTGTTCCCGGGCAGCACGTATTCGCGCTTGCCGCCCTGACTGCCGCGCCGGAGCGTTGGCTCCCGCACGCCATCCGCCGGCACGACGATGTCGCCACCCTTGTCAACATCCTTGATCGAACGCTTGGCCGAAGCCTCGCGCACCGCACGCTTCACCAGAGCGCGGGCGCGGCGGATGAATCTCTGGCGGTTCGCCAGCGACTTTCCCCCGGGATCCCGACGACGGTCGATGATGCTCATGAAGGCATGTGTCCTGGCTGGTCTGCCTAGCTGGTTTGCTTGACCCGCATGTACCACTCCACCAGGCGGCGAACCTGACGCTCGGTATAGCCTCGCTCCATCATGCGCTGCACGAACTCGTCGTGTTTCTTCTCGCTGTCCGAGTCCTTCTTCGACCCGAACGAGATCACCGGCAGCAGGTCTTCCACCTGACTGAACATGCGCCGCTCGATCACTTCCCGGATCTTCTCGTAGCTCGTCCACGACGGGTTGCGGCCCTTGTTATTGGCGCGCGCGCGCAGCGTGAACTTCACCACCTCGTTCCGGAAGTCTTTCGGATTGGCGATACCGGCCGGCTTCTCGATCTTCGACAGTTCCTGATTCAGCAGTTCACGATCAAGCATCTGGCCGGTGTCGGGATCCTTGAAGTCCTGATCCTCGATCCACGCATCGGCATAATCGACATAGCGGTCAAACAGGTTCTGCCCGTAGTCGTGATAGCTCTCGAGATACGCCTTCTGGATTTCGTGACCGATGAACTCCGCATAGCGCGGCGCAAGGTCAGCCTTGATGAATTCGAGATACTGGTTCTCGGTGTCATCGGGAAACTGCTCCCGCTTGATGGCCTGCTCCAGCACGTACATCAAGTGAACCGGGTCGGCCGCGACTTCCTCGGTGTCATGGTTGAAGGTCGCCGACAGAGCCTTGAATGCAAAGCGCGTCGAGATGCCGTCCATGCCTTCGTCCACGCCAGCCGCATCCCGGTATTCCTGCAACGTGCGCGCCTTGGGGTCGACCTCCTTGAGGCTCTCTCCGTCATAGACACGCATCTTGGCGAACAGGTTGGAGTTCTCGTGCTCCTTGAGGCGTGACAGGACAGAGAACCGCGCCAGCATTTCGAGCGTGCCCGGCGCCAGCGGCGCCTCCGCCAATTCCGACGTGCGCACCAGCTTGTCGTAGATGCGCGTCTCTTCGGTCACGCGCAGCGCATACGGCACCTTGATCACATAGATCCGGTCAATGAAGGCCTCATTCGTCTTGTTGTTCTTGAATGCACGCCATTCGCTCTCGTTCGAGTGCGCCATGATGATGCCGGTGAAGGGGATCGACCCGATATTCTCCGAGCCTGCATAGTTGCCCTCCTGCGTCGCCGTCAGCAGCGGGTGCAGCATCTTGATCGGCGCTTTAAACATCTCGACGAATTCGAGAACGCCCTGGTTCGCCCGGTTGAGCCCGCCCGAATAGGAATAGCTGTCCGGGTCGGACTGCGAGTGCATCTCCAGCTTGCGGATATCAACCTTGCCAACCAGCGATGAGACGTCCTGATTGTTCTCGTCGCCCGGCTCCGTCTTGGCGATGCCGATCTGGCGCAACCGCGATGGCTTCACCTTGGAGACACGGAACTTGGTGATGTCACCGCCGAACTCGTCCAGACGCTTCAGCGCCCACGGGCTCATGAGCCCGGTCAAGCGCCGGCGCGGAATGTTGTAGTCCTTCTGCAACTGCTCAGCCTGGGTGTCGGGATCAAACAGCGCCAGTGGGCTCTCGAACACCGGCGAGAGATCATTACCCGCCTTCAGTACATAGATGTATTCATCCTCCATCAGCGCCTTGATGCGCTCGGCGAGCGAAGACTTCCCGCCGCCCACTGGACCCAGCAGGTAAAGAATCTGCTTGCGCTCCTCCAGACCCTGCGCGCCCTGCCGGAAGAAGGCAACGATACGTTCGATCGTCTCTTCCATCCCGTAGAATTCGGAGAAGCGTGGATATGCGCGGATCGTGCGGTTCGAGTGGATCCGCCCCAGCCTTGAATCGCGGGAGGTGTCGATCATCTCCGCCTCGCCGATCGCGGCCAGAAGGCGCTCATGTGGACCCGCATACATCAGCGGATCGTTTTTGCAGCCCTCCAGGTATTCCTGGATGGTCATCACCGTCTCGCGACGGTTCTCGAATGCCTTGGTATAACTGTCGAACAGATCGCGCGACATCATTGCTCCCGTTTCCGCCCGCATGCGGGCTCAAAGAGGCACGTCCGAGGCTCGCTTCAGCGGCTACGCGCGCGAGCCGTAACCAGTCCCTCGTAAGCTGCGCCGGACCAACCCAGAAGAGGTCGGGAGGAGCGACTGCCACTAACGGAGCGCAGACGCTTCCCGGTAGTGCGAAGAGGAACCGTAGTCCTGAAATGTCGGCGCTAGGGATGCGGGTTGAAAGAGGTGAACTGCAATATACGAACGTGCAAACCGACCCGGCGCCAATTCAGGATACTAACTGAATCGGCGCGATGAACCAGCGTTCGCATCTTTTCATCGGTAACGACTGTGTTGGTCGTGTTGCGTGACGCATGGGCCACAAGGTCTGCGACAGGAGCGTGCAAACTTTTTCAAATCGCGCCTCGGTTTGAGGCAGACCCGTGACGGCGAAGGCACGGCGCACGATTATGCCCCACCTGGCGCCAACTACCGGCAGGGCACTCGAACTGTGACGCACCTGCGGCGGCTCCGGAGAACCGACGCAAGCAATGCTCAGGGGTTAGCGCTCAACATGTGTGAGTGCTGATGATCAGTGATGCCGGCGACGCATCTCGAAACGCCACACATGATGGTGTTCGGTGCTCGCTTCTCCTGTGAAAGCCAAATCCGTAGTTGGCGAAGGCTTGTCGGGGTCGGGCGTATGCGGACCCCAGCCGTTGAAATCGTGTGGCAGGCCATCTGTCCATGTAGCTGCATGATCAGCCGGTTGCGGATTAAGGTCGAAACCTCCGCGCTGCAGAATACGGCGGGCTTCTTCGACGTCCATTTTCTCGGCCATGGAAAGCTCCTTGGGTCAAACGTCGCCTCCGTCAGGAGGACGGCTCCATTCAATTAAACGTACGGCGCGTGAAATGGTTACGTTCACAAATGCTTGTCTCCTGCCCGCATGCTACGCCCCGGTTTGGACAAGGCCATCTCGCAAAATACGGTCCTCCAGTCACACGGTTCGGGGACCGCGCTCATGAAAACAAGGCGCCATCTAGCACTTGCGACGCTCGCGGTCGCAGCATGCTTCGCCACACCAGCGGCCTACGTCCAGGCGCCAGTGGACTGACTCACACGCTGCAACAGCGAACTGGAAGACGGCAACCAACCGGAAGCTGCAAGCTACTATTTCCAGATTCGCGGCAAGGTCGCCGGGGCCGAAGCCCGCGCCAACCTCGACTACACATCCACAGGCGCGCGCGGCTGGGCAATCTACCCCACCGCCGCAAAGGATCTGATCAACCCCAATTCCAGCGGATCGATCAGCCTCGGATACGTTACACCCGGCAGCGGCCTGTCGCCGACGACGATCGGCCAGATCAGCGCCCGCGTCACGGCTCGCGACTCCGTGCCTATCCCCGGCACACCCGTCCAGCTCAAGATGGTCATCGATGGCGCCGCATTTAGTCCGTTCGCGCCCATGGCCTCTTCGCTCAAGTTCGGCGGCTACTCGGTCTGGCTCGACACCATGGAAACCGACGGCGACAGCAAGCCGCCCATTCTGAAACCGGCCGCGTTCGCAAAACTGAACAGCGCGGTCGACGCCATGAAGTCCGCAGAAATCGCGCTGGTTCAACAAGGCGTCGATATCGTCCGCATGACCGTTCCGCTGGAGAAGCGTGTCGAATTCCGTGACGGTCTCGGCCCTTGGGCCAAGCGGCTCAACCCCAACGTCGGCGCATCCACCTACTGCGCCGGGTTAGGCTTTGTGGTGAACTAGGCGCTAAGATTCTATATAGCGGACCCATGACACAAACCCCGCAAGACATTTTGACCTTCTGGCGCGATGCCGGCCCCAAGGCATGGTTCGCCAAGAGCGACGCGTTCGACGCAAACATCCGCACCCGTTTCGAGGCCCTCCACCACACCGCCGCGCGCAACGAACTGAGCGCATGGGAGGACACTGCCGACGGCGCCCTCGCCCTCCTGTTGTTGCTCGATCAGTTTCCCCGCAACATGTACCGCAACAGCGCCGACGCCTTCGCGTCAGACCCGCTCGCGCGCACAATTGCTCTTCGCGCCATCGCGCGCGGCTTCGACCAGCAGGTCGGGAAAGACGTGCGGTCCTTCTTCTACCTGCCGCTCGAACACTCCGAAGACGCAAAAGATCAGGCCCACTGCGTCGCCCTCTTCGAGACCACCGGCGACGCCGACCTCGTCAAATGGGCGAAACTCCACGCCGACATCATCACCCGCTTCGGCCGCTTCCCCCACCGCAACGCCTGCCTAGGCCGCGCGACCACGGATGCGGAGAAGGAATTCCTGGCGAGCGGTGGCTTCAAGGGCTGAAGGCTGGCGACTCCGGCAGGACTTGAACCTGCAACCACCCGCTTAGAAGGCGGGTGCTCTATCCAGTTGAGCTACGGAGTCATCGCGCAGCATGCGCGTCTTAAGCGGGTTCACTCCGGCTTGGTAGGGTGCAGTAGGCCAAAGGCCGTAATGCACCATGGCGCTGCGTGCACGAAAGGTGCATTTCGCTGCGCTCAATGCACCCTAAGATCAAACTAGTGCGTCCACTGTCTCTTGCGCACAGCGGAAAAGTTGTCGGCATAAGCCTTGATCACGCGCTTCGGCTCGCGTGCTTCGGTCACCTGAAACGGAATGCCGTTGCGGGTTGCAAACGCGATAGCCTCGTCGCGCGTCTCGAATGTCAATTTCACCTGCGTGTTGGTGTCAGCATTGCTGATCCAGCCCATCAGCGGATCCACCGTGCGGGCGGAATCGCTCTCGAATTCCAACATCCATTCCTGCGATTTCGCCGTGCCAGACTGCATGGCGTTGCGGGCGGGGCGATAGATCTTAGCGAGCATCGGTCGACTCCGTGACAGCGCCCCATCTGCCCGCAAACATGTGAAAATTCAACCGCCCAGCCTGTCGCGCGCCTCGGCTGCGATCAGATTGGCCAATCCCGGCAATTCCCCAGCCGTGAACGCCGCCATCGGCCTGTGGACGGCGCTGGAGACCAGCACGTCGAAGTCCACCCCGCCATGCATGCCCTCTCCCAGGAACAGCCCGATCGCGACCCAGGGCGGCTCGGCTGCGGCCGCCAGATCGGCCGCGAAGGGTGGCTCTTCCAGAAACCCAACCTCGATCCGGCCATAACGCGCCTGCAGCTCACGCGCGACGATCCGTGCACACGCCGCCGAACGTCCTGTTTCTTTCGATCCATGAGCCACCAGAACCACCCTCGGGTCAGCCGCATGGCTGATCGTGCGCAGAGCGAGATTGTCGGCCAGAAACGGCGCGAACGAGCGCCACAGGGCCAATGGCGCGGCAAGCTGGCGCTCAGGCCCGCCAAAGTACGGCTTCAGGCGTTTCTCGAAGAAAAACCCGTCTGAAAACAGCAGCGGCAGGCACAGCATTGGCCGCGCCCCACACGCCTCCAGCGTCCGCTCAACCAGGCCTTCGACATTGACGAGGATCGAGCCGACATCCGCTTCCGGGATTGCCGCGCCGACCTGCTCCACGATTCCAGCCAGACGCACGTTATTCGCTGCTCCGCCGCGCTCGCCGTGCGCCGCCAGCAGGATGACGGGCCGGTCGGTCATCTATGCTACCGTTGAGGAATTTGGTCCGAGTGGCTGGATTCGAACCAACGACCCTCTGCTCCCAAAGCAGATGCGCTACCAGACTGCGCCACACTCGGACTGTGGCCGGGCTTATACCCGAAAGATGGCGGAACGGAAGCGAACGTTGCGGCGGTCATCCAATGCGGGATTCATGGTATGTATTTATCACTTGCGTTAATTAACATATGCGCTAATTACGATCCATGCGAGACGCCCTCTCCCAAACCCTCTCGGCGCTCGCGGACCCCACCCGCCGCGCCATCCTCGCCCGGCTTTCGCAAGGCGCTGCCACCGTGAGCGAGTTGGCCGAGCCGTTTGAAATTTCCCTGCCCGCAATTTCCCGCCACCTGAAAGTGCTGGCGACGGCCGGCCTCATCTCGCGTAGCCGCGAAGCACAATGGCGCCCGTGCGCGCTGGAGACGGACCCCCTTCGCCAGCTCGACGGTTGGCTCGGGACGTACCGCTATTTCTGGGAAGGCTCGTTCGACAAGATAGACGCCTACCTCGCCCAGATACAGACGCCCCCCACGAAACAAGATGCCGACGCGAAGAGCGCCAGCAAGAACGGCAATGACAGCCGACCAGGCGATGGAGCAAAAGCTCCGCTACGATGAACTCCTCATCGAACGCGAATTCGATGCGCCCGTCGATCTTGTCTTCCGCATGTGGGAAAGCGCTGACCACGTTATCCGCTGGTGGGGTCCAGAGATATTCACCGTCATCAGCGTGGACTGGGAGGCAACACCCGGTCGCCCCTGGCACATCCTGATGGCGTCGAAACAGTGCCGCGTCTCAGACATGGGCGGCGTCATCCGCGAGGTCGAAAAGAACCGCCGCCTTGTCTTCAGCTTCGCGTGGGAGAACGACGGTGTCCGCGACATGGAAACCGTCATCACCGTCACCTTCACCGACCGCAGCGGCAAGACGCTGTAGACCTTTTACCAGACCCCATTCGCCTCGCTCGCCAGCCGCGACAGCCACATTGGCGGCTGGACTTCGCTGATCAACCATCAGCAGGCCTTCATGGAAAACATCGCATTCGCACAGACGAAAGGCGTCCGCATATGATCACGCTCACCACCTACAAATGGATCCCCGATTTCGCCCAGCCGCTGATGCGCGCCTTCCGCGTGCGCTGGGCGCTTGAGGAAGCTGGCATCCCCTATCAGGTCCGCACTATCCCGCAACTCCAGCGCATGGCGCCCCACCACATCGCCCGCCAGCCTTTCGCCCAGTGCCCAGCCATCGAGGAAGACGACCTCGTGCTGCATGCAAGCGGCGCTATCGCCCTCTACATCGCCGAAAAGAGCTAGGCCCTCATACCGAAGGATCGCATTGGCCGCGAACGCGCCACGGCTCAGGTGTTCTCCGCCCTCAACTCCATCGAGCAGGGCGTACAGGGGCTCGGCTCGATCATCTTCTTCCACCAGGACGCGGCATGGGTGAAGGAACGCCGCCCGAAGGTCGAAGAGTTCGTTCACCTTCGCCTCGGCCAGCTGGCAGGCGCGCTCGGCGACAAGGACTATCTCGAAGGCTGCTTCACCGTCGGCGACCTGATGATGTCCGACGTTCTCCGCATCATCGACTCAACGGGCATCGTCGATGACTACCCGAACGTCAAGGCCTACAAGCAACGCTGCGAATCCCGCCCCGCCTTCCAACGCGCGATGAAAGACCAGATGGAAGGCTTCGCAAAGTTGCTTAGGCCTTAGCCTGCGCGCTCAAATCTTCCGCAACAACCTGAACACGCCCGTCCCGCGTGCGCGCACCTCGTCGCCCACCATGATGAGGCACTCGGTCTGGGCTACGTCATCATCGTGTCCAACGATCCGCCCGCGCGCAACCAGCCAGTCGCCCTTCTTTACCGGGTCGAAATATTCCATCGCCATGCGCAGCGTCACTATCCGGCGCTGGAGCTTGCTCACCGCCGCGCGCGCCATCGCGCTATCGCAGATCGTGGCGATCATGCCGCCGTGCATGAAGCCCATCGTGTTTGTGTGAACCAGCTCGACGGCGACGCCGAGCGTGATTTCGCCCGGCTCATTGTTCTCCGCCTGAAACAGCGGACCGACATGGTTCACATACGGCGCGCGCGGCTGATAGATGAAGCCCGCAACCGGCGACTGGATTGATGGCCGGGCGTTCTGCGCCTCATCCGGCATTGCCGAACATCTTTCCGCGCACCTTCTCGCCGGTCTTGATGCCCAGCGCGGCCACTTGGCCTGCCGGTATTTCCAGCGTCGCGACCCACCCGAGCCCGGTCCACAGCGGACGCAAGCTGCCCGGACGGGCGTACTGGATGATCCCCGTGATCGTGCCGTCAGGCCCGAGGAACAGCAGATCCAACCCGATCGTCACGTCCTTCATGGTCGGCGTCGCAGGCTCGCCGACAGCGCGATAGTCGATCAGCAGTCCATGATCCTTGGCCAGATCCGTGCGGCCGACCGGGCCCTTGTCAGCAGCGGCCTTGGTCGTGGCCATCTCCACGGTGAACGTGCTGGATTTGCCGCCACTGGCGATCATCACGGTTTCGGTCGGCCCCTGGGCCGCAGCCGGCAGGGTGAGCGCAAGGCTCAGCGACATCGAAAGAACGAGAGCGGAAAGAGCGTATTTCATGACGCAAACGGATAAGGCGCCGCCGCTGCAAAGCCAAGAGTGGCGGATCAGAACGCCAGCCTTCATGGCAACAGGTTCAGGGAGTAAGCTTGGCAGTCGCGATATGGCGGCCCTTCTGGCCCTTGCCGATCGACGCCAACAGCTTCTGCCCCGCCGCCAGATCCTCGACCCCGGCCTTCCGGACCACCACCATATGGATGAAGATGTCTTCCGGGTCGTCAGGCCGCTGCACGAAGCCATAGCCCTTGGTGCGATTGAACCATTTCACCAGCACGATCTCGAGCGGCCCAACGGCTTCCGCATCGGCATCCGGCTCAGGCGCCGAAAGTTCCAGCACTTCATGGACTTGAAAGCCGGTGTCCCGCGTCGCCACGTGACAGACGATTCGCGCGCCCTCCGGCGCCGCGTCCCTGCCAAACTTGCGCATAACCGAGATGTGGAGAAGCACATCGCGCTTCAGTTCCCCGCCCAACGGGCCGGAATCCGGAACGACAAAGCCATACCCCTTGGCCGGATCAAACCACTTTACGCGACCTTCAATCCGCAGGACGGATTCCGGCATTTCCTCAGACGATGTCTGACTTTCTTGCTGCTGCATCCACCAACGCACTCCCCAAGGATATGACTGTAGCATGACAAATCGATCCGGAAACATGGTTTCCAGAGCCGAGATTTTCTTGATTCCGAATCGCAAAAACACGCCGGAAATCTGACCGCGCGACGCGCTTTGCGCGTTCTGGTCATGCTGATCGGGGAAGCGGAATTCTGAGCCGCCACATTCCGCTGGCAGTCCCTAGGGGAGTCGAACCCCTCTTCCCTGGTTGAAAACCAGATGTCCTAACCGATAGACGAAGGGACCGCTCGGCGGAGGGGGGCGATATAGCTGCATCCCCTTGGGGGCGCAAGCGGTCCGAAGCTACCGAAATCGGCGATTTGTGGCGTCACGGAGCCCTACCTCAAGCCAGCGCCACGTCCGCCACCTCGATCTGCACCTTGCCCGGACCTTTCCAGGTATCCGGCCGCAGCCGTCCCGCCACATGGATCGCCTTGCCGCTCTGGATAGCCTGTCCTTCCGGCCCGTCGGCCACCCGGAAAGCAATCGCCCGCACCCGCGCACCGTCCTCGCCGATCATGTCGAACGCGATGTGATTCTCGCCGACCCGCCGCGCCCCCGCCGCCCGCACATTCGGCACGGCGAACAGCGGCTCCGGCGCGCCCGAACCAAACGGCCCCACGCGCTCAATAAGGTCCAGCAACTCACCCGTCGCCGCCCCCGGCGCCAGCGCCCCATCAATCTCCAGCACCCGCGCTTCCCCCAGCTGCACAGACATACCCGTCGTCTGCGCCTCGAGATATTCGCGCAGCTCATCCAACCGCGTCGGGTCCATGCTCAGCCCCGCCGCCATCGCGTGCCCGCCACCAGACAGCAACAGTCCCGACTTCGCCGCTGCCGACACCAACTCGCCAAGGTTCACGCCCGCAACCGACCGGCCCGATCCGCGCGCAACAGGCCCGAGCCCCTCGCCCCACCCGACCACGATTGTGGGCCGGTGATACTTCTCCTTCAGCCGCCCCGCGACAATGCCGATCACGCCAGGATGCCACCCCTCGCCACCGACAATCAGGATCGGCGCATCTGGGCTCACCGCAAGGCGGCGTTCCACCTGCTCCATCGCCGCTTTCTGAATCCCCGCCTCGACTTCCTTTCGCTCCTGGTTCTGGAAGTTCAGCTTCTCCGCCAGCTGGATCGCCTCCGCACGATCATCCGTCGCCAGCAGTTTCGCCGCCGTCCACGGATCGCCAATGCGTCCGCCCGCATTCAGCCGCGGCCCCAGCACGAACGTCGCGTGATAAACCGACTTCGGCGCCTCGATTCCCGCCACCTCCGACAGCGCTTTCAGTCCTTGGTTCTCCAACCGCTCAAGTACCTTGAGCCCCCGCGTCACCAGCGCACGATTGACGCCCTTCAACGGCGCCATGTCGCACAGAGTCCCCAACGCCGCGAGATCGAGCCACTTCATCGGATCAGGCAACCCGCCCTCCGGCGCCACACCGCGCTGTCGCGCCAGCCGGTTCAGCGCCGCGACGAGCACGAACACAACGCCCGCCGCCGCAAGAAACCCATGCCCCGACGTGTCATCCGGCCGGTTGGGATTCACCAGCGCCAGCGTCTTCGGCATGTGGCCGTCGTGCATCAGGTGGTGATCCATCACCACCACATCGAGCCCGATTTCGTTCGCCGTCTGCAGCGCCGCAATCGCCGCCGCGCCGCAATCGACCGTCACAACGAGCTGTGCGCCCATCCCCTGGAGCGCCCGAAACGCGCCCGGCGTCGGACCAAATCCTTCGGTCAGCCGATCCGGCACGTACAGGATCAGGTCTCGCCCCCACGCGCGGAAATAACGCGACAGGATCGCCGACGATGTGCCGCCATCAACATCGTAGTCGGCAAACACCGCCACCTTCCTGTCTGCGATGATTGAGTCGAGGATTACCTCGGCCGCCTTGTCCATGTCCGCGAACGACGACGGATCGGGAAACAGGTCCTTCAACGTCGGGTTGAGAAACAGCTCAGCCTCGTCCGCCTTCACGCCACGCGCCGCCAGCATCCGCCCCACTACATCCGGCGCCTTCAACCGCCGCGAATGCTCCGCCGCCAGTTGGTCGTCTGTCGGCCGCTGCCGCCAGGCCTTGCCCGACAGCGAGTTCGAAACGCCAAGGAAATGTGTAGAGCTGTTCATGAGAATCACCGGTCAACTTGGTCCCTCCCCAACTCGCGATCAACCCCACCGCTTGACGACCTCCCAGTGAGCGCACACTCACATGGAACTATCGGAGGGACGATCATGGCGACCAAACCCGGCACGGGACAGACCGCGCTCATCACCGGCGCGTCAGTCGGCATCGGCGTCGATCTCGCGGAATGCTTCGCCAAGGGCGGCTATGACCTCATCATCACCGCACGCAGCGAACCTGCGCTGCAGGAAGTCGCAAAGCGCATCGTGGCCACGCATGGCGTCAAGGTGGACGTCGTCAATGGCGATCTCAGCGCGATCAATGCCGGCGCAAAGCTCGCGTCAGAGATCGCGCGGCGCGGCCTCACCGTCGACGTGCTCGTCAACAATGCGGGCTTTGGGCACGCTGGCGGTTTCGGCGCCGAGCCGAAGGACCCGCAACTCGGCATGATCGATCTCAACGTCCGCGCCCTCACCGAACTGACGCACATCTACTGGAAAGGCATGCTGGGGAAGAAACGCGGCGGCGTTCTCAACGTCGCGTCGACAGCTGCATTCCAGCCCGGCCCGCTGATGGCCGTCTACTACGCCTCGAAAGCCTTCGTGCTT
Source organism: Caulobacterales bacterium (assembly GCA_038326205.1). GTDB lineage: Bacteria > Pseudomonadota > Alphaproteobacteria > Caulobacterales > Hyphomonadaceae > UBA7672. The sequence continues at coordinate 29,743 of JBBQJV010000053.1, forward strand.
TCCTTCAGCGAAGCCCTCTGGGAAGAAGCCCGCGACACCGGCGTCCATGTCAGTTGCCTTTGCCCCGGCCCCACCGCTTCGAAATTCCATGACCGCGCCGGAACCGACAAGACGCGTCTCACCAAGGCAGCCAAACCAATGACCTCGAGGGCCGTTGCACGGCAGGGCTATGAGGGCTTCATCGCCAACCGCCGCGTCGTCGTCACCGGCGCGCAAAACAAGTTACTGATCGCCGCAACCCGCCTCACGCCCCGCAGCGCCCTGCTCAGGATCGTCCGTACCCTGCAAAGCCCAGCCTGATCCCTTTCCGGGAGCCCCATCAAACTGCAAACTGGGAGCGTGCCCGTTGGCACGCGTTCCCGGCGGCGGCCGGGAACGCGTGCCAAGGGGCACGCCTCCAAGCCCGACGTATTCGCCGAATCTGCACACATGGTTCCCGACCCGACTCCAGCAAACTCAAACACTTGCATGTCCAAAACGCTGAATCCGCAATATCTCGATCCTAAACTTGTCCCACCCCTGCGATACTTCCCTCATCCACCTCGCAGGAGGGCGGTCGCGCAACTGTTCAACTTCGCGGGGGGGATGAAGGCGAGCGTGAAGAGCCCGGGTGAATCCGACAAATCCGGGAGGCATCGAGATATCATGGGCCGAACACCA
>JBBQJV010000054.1:0-30064 GCA_038326205.1 Caulobacterales bacterium
CGCTTTTATCGCCCCCCCGCGTTTTGTGGGGGTTTTGTCACTCAACTGCTTGGGTTGGGGGGACGTTTATCAACACCCGCCGGGGTGTTTTGACCCCCCCGGGGGGGGGGCGCCCGCCGCCACCACCTCCACCTGAGCCACCACCTCCAAAACCGCCACCACCCCAACCACCGCCACCCCAACGGCTTCCGCGCGTCGCAGCCTTGATGACTTCGCCGATGAGAACGCCGGCCACCACGTCGCCGACGCCAACATTGCGGCCGCGGCGCGGGCCTCCGAAATAGTCGTCGTCATTGCGGGGCGCTTGCTGGATCGTGGCGCGGATTGCGCGCCAGAGCGCATCGCCATCGGGGGCCGGGCCTTTGCCATAGGCCGCAATGGCCGCCTCGAAGGCGCCTCGCAACAACATCACATAGGGACTGTCGAGCCCGGACTCCTTGAAGCGGCGGCGCACCTGTTCCAGCGTTTCGGCGCCGGCGCGGCGGCGCGCGGGAAGAGCGTCCACGGCGCGCGCATTCACCTCCATCTGCAGTTCCTCGGTGCGCAGCTTGATCAACGCATCGACAATGCGATCGTCGTCCGGCGTTGTTGTTTCCGCCGCCAGAACCCTTAGATCCGGAAAGCTGGCTTTGGTGAGCCCTTCCTCGATCACCCGCCTCGCTTTCTCCTGCGGCCCTGTATCGCCACGTGCGGCCTGCTCGCGCCTCACGCGCAGGTCTGCGTGGGCGGCCTCGGCCGTCGCCATCGACGCGTCGAGCGCCTTCAACTTCGCCTTGGCGTCGGCAAGCGCCGCCGAGAGTTTTGCCGCGCCGCGCGCCTCCAGCGCCTGCGCTTCAAACCGTTCGATCGCTGCCTGCGCCTCGGCCTCCTCCAGCCGCATATTGGCGAGGTGTTCGCCAATACGATCCGGCAATTCGGTGAGACGCGCGTAATTCAGATAGGCTTCGTCGTACCTGCAAAGCCTGGCAACCCAACCATCCATGGCTCGCGACAAGCCGCGCTTGCCATACTCAGGCGTGCGGAATTTTCTTTCCCACAGGTAGGTGAATAGCGGATCGCTCTCATAGGGCTTACCCTTCTCGCTGCGGTCCGTCTTTGCAAGCTCCAGCTTCTGCTCCGCCCGGACGGCAACAGCGCGCGACTGCTCGAACGCATCCTTCAGGGCGACATAGCCAGGATCCGCCTGGACGGCGTTTTCGGTGTCGGCGACCAGCGTTTCGTAGGCATGCAGCGCTGCATCGACGACGCCTTCGCCCGCCCGACGCGCAGCTTCGGCATCTTTAAGTGCGGCTTCGGCGGCGGCAACGTCGCGATCGATGGCCGCAACAAACACCGCGTGCTCGCCCAGAAGTCGCGCCGCTTCCTTCTCCGCGGCGGTCAATGTATCGCCCGCTTCTGCGCGGATCACGTCGAGGCGCATCCCCGCCAGTTCGCGATAACCATCGGCCCTCAGTCGTGCGAGATCCGTACGCCGGCGTGAATGCCCGTCGGCCGCACGCGCCGCTGCATCGAACTCCTCGCGCGCGCCAGCCGTCAGCCCATCCAGCCTGTGCAGCGCATCGCGGCCATTGATCAGGTCATCTACCATTTGGTGATCGCCCCGCCCGGCACCGGCTGATCAAAACGCGGCTCAAGCTCGCCACGCACCTTGCGCCCAAGGATATCGTTCACAACCATGCCAGTTGCGGATTTCTCGGCGCCGACGCGATCTGACGTCTCCTTGGCCACGCGCTGAGCCCACTTGGTCACGTTTTCCGTCTTCTGCGTTTCGACGTTGCGAATGGGCACGCTCAACACGCGCCCGCCCGGCGCTACGGGCTCGACCACCAGATAGTAGTTCATGGCGTTGGGCTGGTCTTCCGCCTGCCTGTAGAAGCCGGTGCTCTCGCCTTCGCGTGAGACGATGCGGATGTCGTATTCCTGCGCCAACTGGCCGGTCATGGCCTTCATCGCATCCAGCTGAACCTTCGCAGCGCCGCGATCGCCGTTGGCAGCGGCGCGCTGTCCCTCGGCGGCAAGGCTCGCCAGCTGCGCATCCACGACTGGGTCAATCGCTATCTTCTGGCCCTCGGCCAGCGTCGCGGAAATCTCCGTCGGCATTCTTTGCCATTCCGCAGTCATCGGCCCGAACACAAACAGCTGGAATCCGGCCGCGATGGCGGCCAGCGCTCCAAGCCCGGTCAATGTCTGCGGTAGCCACTTCTTTCGGCTGACATACGCCTTTGCCAGCTTCACCGAAAACGTGTCGGCCGGAGGCTTGTAGACAAAGCGCTGCTCAGCCAGCGCTTTCACGCCGTCCTTCAGGATACGATCAGGAACCTCGATCCCCTGCGCGCCATAGATTTCCTTGAGGCGCGCAATGAGCTGTTCCTCACGCGCGTCCTCGTTCAACTCCATGTCGACAATGCGCGTGCGATGGCGAAGCGTGTCGACCACGTCCATCGCGAGCATGACATCGTCGAGCTTGCGGGGCTCGTCGGTCATACTGATGCCAGTTGGCGTCACGACGGACGGAGTTGCCCCCGCCCGCACGGGAACAGAAGTCTCGCTCATGGCTTCTGGTCGATCATGAAGTCGTGACGGTCAGCGCCGCCGCCGCGCCCTGTTCGATCAGGTGCGCCATGCGCTGCTTGCCATCCTCAACCGCATCGCGGATCTCCGCCGAGTTCTGCGTCGCCAGCTTGCGCATCTCTGCGATGATCGTGATCGAGCGCTCCTGGTAGCTCACCACCGAGTCGACCAGCCTCTTCACGGCAGCCGCCGAAATCGTCGGGCCATAGCCCGCCTTGAGCGCGGCTTCCTGCACCTTGCCGCCGATCTCGCTTAGCGTTTCCAGCGACTGGTCGATGCCCTTTTTCATGCTCTCGAGTGTCTGGGTCGATTCATGCAGGCCGAACATGCCCGTGAATGTCGCCGACAACGCAGTCAGCACCACCTCGTTGGTGCCGAAGAACGAGACTGACTGCGCATAGATGCGCTCCTTCGCGTTGGTGATCTGCACCAGTCGCGCCATGATGACTTCCGACGTGTTATAGCCAACCGTCAGGTTGTCCGAGAGATCCTTGGCGATCTGATAGCGCTTCTCCTCGGCCTGCAGGGCGCGCAGTTCCTCGTCGCGCAGCAACTCCAGCTTGGAGCGTTCTGCCGGGTCTTCGCCTACGAAGGCTGCCACCGCGTCAGACGCTGCCTTCATCGTCGTCTTGGCTTCCTCCAGCTTGCCCTCGGCCGCCTTCAGCACTTCCAGCGCCAGCACTTCCGACGACTTCATCGCACCGCGGAAATCCATGTACGCTTCGAGGATCAGGTGTTCCTTCTCGATCTGGACTTTCGTGTCCTTCTGCACGTCGAGATAGGTGTCCTTGATCTTGTCAAAGCGCTGCGCGATGTCGCCGCGCGAAAACTTCATCCAGACGTTGGAGACGCGCTCCATCGTGGAAATCTTTCCATCTGCGTACTGGTCCACCATGCTCTTGGCGTCGTCGCGGATGGAGTTGAATGACTTGGTGATCGTCTCGTAACGTTCGCCAACCTTGATCGCTTCGATGTGTTCGCGCACCACCTCGTTGAAGGTCGACGCCTGATCGAGTGTGCGCGCAATCGCCGTCACCTTGTCAGGCGACAGTTCCGTGATCTGGTTGAGCAGGGCCACGACCGGTGCGGGGTCGCTCTTGGTCTCGGGAAAGAGCCCGAGCTTGCGAAGACTTCCGACTGCTTTGTCGAGATACTGAAGCGCCGTGGGGCTGCCCGCCATCTTGTTGTTCTCCCTTACCCATGCGTCTGGGCCCGCACGCCCAAACTTCTCGCTCGGGGAGAGCGATGCAGCGCACAAGGACAATACGTGCCCCCTTCCCGCGCGCATGCAAGATACCAGCAGAAGAAATTTTTCGATATTCGATATGGTTTGCACTTGTCGTGCGTCCGACCCAACTATCGCGGTCAAACCCTAGCGACAAGATCAGGAGACGTCATGACCCGTCTGATGCGAGCGCTGCTGGGCCCCGCCCTGCTTCTCGCACTCTGCGGGTGCCACACGCCGGGCCAGCCAGCCCCGCCGACTGCCACGCCACAACAACTGCACGATCGCGTCGGCGCCTTCGCCCAACCGACACAGGATGGCCGCCTCGCCGTTCTGAAGGCCCAGCTCGCGGCAGCAGCTTTGCCTTACGTGGTCGAGGCGTTCGACGGCGTCCGACCGAACTCTGCTCCGGGCTACAATGTCGTCGCCCATACCGGCTCGGGCTCTGGCAAGGAAATCCTGCTCGTCGCGCATTACGACGCCATTGTCCTGCCGGGCGGCACGCTGGTTGATGGCGTGGTCGACAACGCCGCCTCCGTCGTCGCCATGATTGAGGCAACCAAGCGCGTAAGTGGGCACACGAAGCACGCCGTCCGTCTCCTGCTCACCGACGAAGAGGAGCTCGGCCTTGTCGGCGCTAAAGCCTGGATCGCGGCTCACGGCGTTGGCAATCTTGCCGCCGTCATCGTCGCCGACGTCAACGCCAATGGCGAGACGCTGATGCATGGTCTCGACAACGGCGAACAGTCCGCCTTCATCACTGCGGCCGTGGAGGGTCTGTGCGCAGCCCGCGCCATGTCCTGCCTCGCCTTCCCCGACTATCCTCCCAGCGACGACCGCGCCTTTGCCGCCGCCGGCGCACCCACTATCTCGATCGGTCACCAGCCGAAGGCCGAGGCCGAAAAACTCCGCGCCTTCATGCTGAACCCGCCCAAGGGGCCGCCGAACGACATGTCGACCGTCCCCGATATACTGACGCTGATCCATACGCCGAGGGACACGCTCGCCCGCGTCGAGCCCGCCACACTGGCGCAAGTCGCAGATTTTGTGACAGCGCTGGTGATGAAGCTGGATAGCGAGATCCGGTAAGCTGCATTGCCGCCTCTTTTGAAGCATCCAGCTTGCTTGTGAGAACAGACAGCGCGACAAGGCCCCATCTCAACAGGAGCGCTCCCCAATGCCCCGCACAGCTGTCGTCACAGGCTCCACCTCCGGCATTGGCGAAGGCATAGCCCGCGCTCTGGCCGCTGCGGGCAACAACATCGTCCTGAACGGATTTGGGGATGCCGCTGCAATCGAAGCGATCCGCACCTCGATCGAAGCCGACCACAAGGTGACGTGCATCTACTCCAACGCCGACATGACCAGGCCCGAGCAGATCGAGGCTATGTTCGGTCTGGTTCACGAGACGATCGGAACAGTCGACATTGTCGTGAACAATGCGGGCGTCCAGCACGTCTCACCGATCGAGGACTTCCCGGTCGACAAGTGGAACCTCATCATCAACCTCAACCTCAACTCGGCGTTCCACACGACACGCCTCGCCTTCCCGGACATGAAAAAACAGAAGTGGGGCCGTATCATCAACATCGCGTCGGCCCACGCGCTTGTCGCCTCGCCCTTCAAGTCGGCTTACGTCGCGGCGAAGCATGGCCTGCTGGGAATGACCAAGACAGTCGCGCTCGAAGGCGCCACCTTCGGCATCCGCTGCAACGCCATCTGCCCGGGCTATGTCCACACGCCGCTGGTCGATGGCCAGATCAACGATACGGCGAAGGCACGCGGCATGACGCCCGAAGAGGTGATCAACAATGTGATCCTCGCGGCTCAGCCGACCAAGGAGTTCGTAAAGGTGACGGATATCGCCCAGTTGGCGGTTTTCCTGACCAGCGAAGCCGCGAACCAGATCAACGGCTCTGCGTTGTCAATCGATGGCGGCTGGATCGCTCAGTAGCGGTTTTGGGTGAGCGCTGCCTGAGCCACGCAACAATCGCCGATCGCATAGGCCGGTCGTAGTAGCGTTCGGCCACGTATGCGACCGCCACGACCAAAGCCATCACCGCCATGCCACTCCACGGGGCGACATCTGAAACTATGGTCGAGCTCCATTGAATGCGCTTGATGACCTCGCGCACGGGTTGGTGCAGGATATAGATCGCGTAGGATAGCTGTCCGGCGATTGTGAAAAGCGCCGTGAACCTGTCGGGCGGGCGGAGCGACTGACAGATCAGCAACAGCGGCAACAGCACGCCGCATGCGAGCGCGATGTCCACGAACGGGCGCCACTCCGGCGTCGCGGGGATGAAGCAGATAGCCGGCAGCATCACCAGCAGCGGAACAGCGAACCAGTGCTTCGGCCGGTCAGCCGTGCGCGGCGATCCTGCAAACCGGTAGGCCAGCACGCCGACGAAAAAGCCGAACATTGCGCGCGCGAGCCCGCCCCACCAGGTGCCCCAGTCAGAACCGATATCGATGCGTCCGAAAATCAGGATCGTTCCCGCAAGGCATGCGGCCGCAACCAGAACCAGGCCGACCAGCACGCGCGTCGAGAGCCAGCGGAAGACCAGCACAAAGGCGAGGTTCACTGCCAGCTCGCAGAACAACGTGTAGGCCGGCACGTTCAGCGAATAGACATTGGCAGCTCCCAGCTGCGGTGGCGATGGCAGCATGAAAAGCTGCGGCGCCAGCTGGAGGGAAATGGCTCCCGCCCGTTCTGCGCCATCGGCATCGCCAACGGTAAACGCTAGCAATGTCAGATAGACCAGAAGTGTCCCGAGAAGATACAGCGGGAACAGACGCACGATCCGATGCAGCATGAACTCGCCCGCGCTCATGCCGTTCCGGAAGTGGGGTTCATAGGCATAGGCCAGCACAAATCCGCTCAACGCGAAGAATGCGTCGACTACAATCGCACCACTGGCGGGCGAGACCGGCCCCCATGCGGTGATGGTATGACCAGCCAGCACCAGCAGCGCGCCAAGACCGCGCACGGCGTCGAGCAATACAAAAGTGTCGGAGGTTTTCCGGAGTTCCATTGACCAAAGGCAGTTGGGGTGAATCTGTACCCCGCTAGGGAGCAATCACCGTGCCGCAGAGGACCGTGCCGCCGAGGATCCGTGGCTGTCATCATTATTGCTATAGGCAACTAACCGAATGGGACCACATGGTTGTCGCTGTCGTGTCCAATGTCGGCGCGTCCCAGATAGGGAATGCCCGACCGCTCACACCAGTGCCGCGCAACGCCCGCTTCATCCATCCCGAAATCCGGATCATTCTTGGGCACCGCAGAGCACCGCCCCAGCCTGATCCCTGCGCATTGCCTGACCGCCGCATTCGACGTGACATGGAAGAAGTACCGGTCGATCCGGTACATGTACTCGCCAACATCCTCGAGCAGCAGCATGCGCCCCGTGAAATCGGGTTCCAGCGGTGTTCCCAGCAGCTGCGACAGGATGGTGAGGTTGAATGCGAGATTCGGATGGCCCGGCGTCACGCCATGCTCAAGCGACGCCGCCGCCCCGTCGACCAGCCAGGCCAGCCCCCGCAGGAATGCCTTCTCGCCATTCTCCCGCACCAGATCCACCGGCATGGGTCCATGCGCCACCCGTTCAAATCCCGCGCGATGCAGCCCCGCGAGCAGAAACCCTGCATCGGAATACCCGAGCCACGCCTTGTGCTGCGCTGCATCGTTCAGTTGCGGAATGGCGAACTCCGCGACCCGGCAGGCGCCATACCCGCCCCGCGCAAACCACACGGCGTCGATGGCCGGATCGTTAGCCATCTGGACCAGCGCTTCGATTCGCTCATGGTCCTCGCCCGCGAAATGGCCGGCCTGCCGGAAGCACTGCGGATGGAAATGCAGCTGCACCCGGCCGCCATACGCCCGCGCGGCAAGCGCCTCGGCTTTTCGGGCCAGATCACGCGACATCCGCGTTCCGGGAGCAACCAGCCCGATACGGAACACCTTTTCACTTGACCCCATACGCGCCTCGCTGAGACATGCCGATATGTCAGACACACAGCCCCCCCAGACCCCCATGAGTCTGCCCCATCAAGGACCCTACTTCTTCTGCGGCATCGGCGGCAGCGGAATGTTGCCGTTGGCGCTGATCCTCAAGGCGCGCGGCTTTGAGGTCGAAGGCTCGGACCGCTCACTCGACGCCGGGCGCACCGCCGCCAAGTTCAATTTCCTGAAGGCCCGGGGCATCAGTCTCCACGCGCAGGATGGCTCAGGCATCACCAGCAAAGCTCAGCTCCTCGTAACTTCCGCTGCTGTCGAGGACACTGTGCCGGACGTGGTCGCGGCCAAGGCGCTCGGCTGCCCGCAAGCCACCCGTCCGCAACTGCTGGCCCTGTTGGTCAACTCCGCGAAAATCTCGATCGGCGTCGGCGGCACGTCGGGCAAATCCACCACCACGGGCATGCTCGCCTGGATTCTCTACGCCACGCGCCGCGATCCCACCGTGATGAACGGCGCCGTGATGAAGAATTTTGTCGCCGGCGACTTTCCTTTCGCCTCCGCCATCGTCGGCGAGGGCGATATCTTTGTCTCCGAAGTGGATGAAAGCGACGGCTCCATTGCGCTCTACAATCCCACCATCGCTGTGCTCAACAACATCGCGCTTGACCACAAATCGATGGATGAACTCCGCCGGCTGTTCGCCGATTTCGTCTCGAAGGCGCAGGTCGCCGTCTTTAACCTCGACAATGACGAAACGCGCCGCATGCACGACGCGCTGAAATTGCCGGATGCTCTCACCTACTCGCTGACAGACACGAACGCCGACTTCTCGATCTCCGACCTGGTCACCCAGCCCGATGGCCAGTCCTGCATCGTCACCGAAAGATCCACCGGCGAGCGGCAGCGCATCTGCCTGCAGACGCCGGGACGGCACAACCTCTCCAACGGGCTTGCCGCTATCGCTGCGGCTCGCGCCTGCGGATTGTCACTCCGCGAGGCCACACTCGCCTTGATGAACTTCGTCGGCATCCGACGACGCCTCGAAGTGGTCGGAACCGCCAAGGACATCACCGTCATCGACGACTTCGGGCACAACCCCGACAAGATTGCGGCAACCCTTGCAACGCTCCATCAGTTCCCCGGCCGCCTGCTCGTGATGTGGCAACCGCACGGCTATGGCCCCATCCGCCAAATGAAGAATGAGCTGATCGAAATGTTCGCGCGGGATCTGTCCGCCAAGGACATGCTGTTCATGCCAGAGCCGGCCTATTTCGGTGGCACCGTCGACAGGTCGATCGGTTCCAACGTGATTGCGCAGGGCGTCACAGCGCAGGGGAAGAATGCCTCCGCCCTCCCCGACCGCTCTGCCTGTGGAGACAAGCTGGTCGAGATGGCGCAACCGGGCGATATCATCCTCGTCATGGGCGCCCGCGATGATACGCTGACAGAATTCGCCGCAGATATCCTACGCCGCGCAGGGGACAAGACTTTCTGAGTGGGACTGCCGGGCTTCCGCCCGGCAACGCGGCGCGTGACGACGCGACAGATCCAACCGCGAAACCTGTTCGCTGCGCCGCATTTGGCGCCGGGCAGGCGCCCGGCGGCCCCAACTCACTGTTGGTCCCAACTCACTGGCGTTGCCGCGCGCCGCCCGCTACGCTCCCGTATCAAAGGGAGAAACTCGATGGCCATTCGCATGCTTGCGCTCACCGTCAGCGCAGTCGCACTTGCCGCCTGCGCTACGGGACCGACCTTTACACCCGGCGTAGCGTTCGATGCCGCAACTGCGCACAGCATGGCGCAGACCTACGACGCCCGCGTTATCCGCGACCATTTTGGCGTCCCGCACATCTACGGCAAGCGCAACGCGGACGTCTCATTTGGCCTCGCTTACGCCCACGCCGAAGACGACTGGAAGAACATCGAGGAAGTTGTCCGCTCCAGCCGCGGCACGCTTGCCGAAATCGTCGGCGACAGCGGCGCCAAGTCCGACGAGTTCATCCTCGCGCTCGGCGCGACCGACATTGTCTACCGCGACTACGATGCGAAAGTGTCGGCGAAGTCCAAAGCCGTCGCCGAAGCCTATGCTGCCGGGCTGAATGTCTGGTGCGCCGATCACCCCGACACCGGCTGCGCCCGTACGGCGCCTGTGTTCGGCCGCGACATCATCGCCGGCTTCGTCACCCGCCCGATGTCCTTCTACGGACTTGATGGCGAGATCGACGCTCTGATCTCAGGCCGGGCCAACCTGGAGATGTCGACCAAGTCGACCCGCGAAGCGCTCCTCAACACCACAGATGACATCGAACTTGGCTCCAATGGCCTGGCTGTTGCGCCCTCGCGCGCCGCCGATGGTCACACCCGCATCGCCGCCAATTCGCACCAGCCTTATGAAGGGCGCGTCGCCTGGTACGAAGCGCGCCTCAAATCAGAAGAAGGCATCGATCTTGTCGGCGGCCTCTTCCCCGGCACGCCGATCCTTCTGACGGCGGTTGGCCCCAATGTCGGTTGGGCCGCCACGGTCAACAAGCCGGATCTATTTGATACTTATCTGCTGACCGTCGACGACGCGAAGAACCCGACCAAGTACAAGATGGATGGCGCGTGGAAAGATCTCACGCTCAAGACGGTCAAGTACAATGTGCTGCGCGATGGCGCCCTGGCGCCGGTCGAGCGCACGTATCGCTGGTCGGAACACGGCCCGGTCTTTGTCACTGACAAGGGCGTCTTCGCCGTCTCCTACGTCGGCGCGGGCGAGTTCGAGCACCTCGACCAGTACCTCGCGATGAACATGGCAAAATCCGTCGACGACTGGCGCGCGGCGCAGGTGAAGTACAACGCCATTCCGTCAGTGAACTACATCGTCGCAGATTCCAAAGGCAGCATTGCCTATTTCTGGAACGCCCATATGCCGAAGCGCGCGCCGGGCTGGGACCGCACCAAGATACTCCCCGGCGATACCTCCGAAACGCTCTGGAAAGGCTGGGAACCCGTCAGCGCGCTCCCTTCAGTCATCAGGCCGAAGTCGGGCTATATCGTGAACTCCAACCACTCGCCATTGCTGGTGTCAGGCCCTGAAGACAATCCAAAGGCCGAGAACTATCCGAAGGATTTTTCGCTCGACACGCTCGTCACCAATCGCGGCCTTCGCGCGCAGGAACTGTACGGCGCCGACACCTCCATCACCCGCGACGAGTTCTTCGCCTACAAGATGGACGATAAATACTCGCCCGGGTCGCAGGTGATGAAGATGCAGGCCGACTTCAAACTGGTCGACGCCGGCCAGGACACCGAGCTCAAAGCGCTACTCGACCTCGTCACGTCGTGGAATGGCGAAGCCGACATGGAAAACCGCAATGCCGCGCTCTCCATCTTCACCGGCCAGGCCCTGATGGGCAGCCAGATCCACGGCGCCTATGATCGCGCCAAGGCCCTCGTCGCGCTGAAGCAGACCGCCGGCCTCCTGAAAGCTGCAACCGGCCGCGTCGATCCGAAGTGGAGCGAGGTGAGCCGCGTCGCGCGTGGCAGCCAGTCGTGGCCGACCAATGGCGGCCCCGATACGCTGCGCGCTGTCTACGTCGCTGGTGATCTTGCGAAGGACAAGTTCCGGTCAGGCCGGGCGGGCGACACTTACGTCGCCATCGCTGACTGGGCGCCGGATGGCGCCTACAAGATCGACACCATCCACCAGTACGGCTCAGCAACGCTCGATGCGAACTCGCCGCACTTTGCGGATCAGTCGCCGATCTTCGCTGCTGAGAAGTTCAAGCAACCGCCGATGACCCTCGAAGGCGTGTTGGCTGAGGCAACGCGTGACTACCGTCCGGGGCACTAGACAGCCGCCAGCAAAAATAGGCTTGCCGACAATCGGCGCCGAACATTCATCGTCCAAGCGAGTGCGGCTCGCGCCTGTCTTCTGACAGGCGCGAGCTGGTACGCCGTATACGGAATTCTCTCCAATTCGCGTGGTAGGCGACTGTCTCCAACACGCAACGAAACATCGTTCCGTCTGCCGATTCACCAATACCAATTGACAGTCTTGTTGCGGCGGCAAACGATTGAAGAGATGCGGGCTCCAGGTCCGCACGTCCAACCCAGGGGAAACAAGTGATGGTCAGTTCACTTCGCCGCCGGGTGATGGTTGGCCTCAGTGCAATGGCGCTCGCCGCCGCACTGACGGCGCCAGCCTTCGCCCAGCAAGCAACAACAGAAGACCGCGACACGGTCATTATCACGGGCTCGCGCATTCGCGTCGACCCGCTCGATCAGCTCCAGCCGATCACCACGGTCGGCGAGGAAGAGATCGACAAGACCGGCCTCACCTCGACGGCCGACATCCTTCAGCGCCTGCCCATCGCATCGGGCGGCCTCAACCAGCGCAACAACAACTCCGGCAACTTCGGCAACCCGCCGGATGGTGGTGGTGTTGGCGCCGGCGCTGCTGAAATCGATCTTCGCTATCTCGGATCGCGCCGCGTGCTGGTCCTCGTCGATGGTCTACGCTGGGTGCAGGGCGCATCCGCGTCTGGCGTGCCGGGTTCGGTCGACCTCAACACCATCCCGACCAACATGATCGAACGGATCGAGGTTCTTCAGGAAGGCGCCTCGCCGATCTACGGCTCCGACGCCATTGCAGGCGTCGTCAACATCATCACCAAGAAGCATCAGGACGGCCTCGAGGCGAGCGCACAAGTTGGCGGCTATGAAGACGGCGACGGCTTCACCCAGGAGTACAACCTTTCCTTCGGCGTCAACGGTGATCGCACCAACGCCGTTCTGGGTCTCAGCTATCTCAAGCAGGACGGTGTCTTGTCGGCTGATCGCCCGACCACAGCCTTCCCGAGCCCCAACTCCAGCTCCTGCCTCGATGGCGGTTGCTCGTCAGGTACGCCGCTCGGCCGCTTCATCGTGACCGATCCGAATACCGAAACGGGCCTCGACATCACGCTCCGCAACGCCCTGCTCCCGGGCCAGGTGCCGGCGTACAACCCGGCCAACCCGACGGGTCCTGCGTCTGCGTTCAAGAACTTCACGACCGCTGACCGCTTCAACTTCCAGCCCTTCAACTACGTCGCCACGCCGTCCGAGCGGCTCGGCATGTTCGCCAATGTCGAGCATGAGTTTGCGGACAACCTGCGCTTCTCGGGCAAAGCCACGTACGTCAACCGTCGCTCGGCCAACCAGGCGGCGCCCCTGCCGCTATTCGTCGGACCGGACGCTGGCAACGGCAACCTGCTCGATCAGGTCACCATTGACGCGACCAACCCCTTCAACCCCTTCGGCTTCGACCTCGAAGCGGGCACGCTGACCTTTATCGGCCGTCGCCTCATCGAAGCCGGTCCGCGTCACTACGAGCAGAACGTCAACACCTTCAACGTTACGGGTACGCTGGGCGGTGACTTCAACCTCGTGGACCGCAACTGGTTCTGGGACGTCAACGCCGTCTGGTCGCGTAACACCGCGGAACAGACCTTCACCGGCAACGTCAACGCCCAGCGCGTGCAGCAGGCACTTGGCCCAGTTGCTCAATGCACCGGCCCATGCGTGCCGCTCAACCTGTTCGGCGGCGCAGGCACGATCACGGCCGACCAGCTCGGCTTCATCGGTTTCGTGCAGCATGACTCCTCTGAGCAGGAACTCCGCGATCTCAGCGCCAACGTCACGGGCGACCTGTTCGCCCTGCCCGCCGGCCCCGTGCAGATCGCGGTCGGCCTCGAACGTCGCGAAACGGAAGGCTCGTTCCGGCCCGACGCCATCGTTGCTGCTGGCCTGTCTTCGGACATTCCGGCCCAACCAGCGAGCGGCTCGATCGATGTCGACGAAGCCTATGTCGAATTCAGCATTCCGGTGCTGAAAGACATGCCGTTCGCCAAGGAGCTGACGTTCAGCGTTGCTGGCCGCACCTTCGACTACTCGACCTCGGGCAGCGACAGCACGGTCAAGGCCGGCGCAACCTACCGTCCGGTTGACGATGTGCTCCTCCGCGCCAGCTGGGGTCAGGGCTTCCGCGCCCCGTCCATCGGCGAACTGTTCGGCTCGGCGTCGCGCTTCGACCAGGAAGTTGTCGACCCCTGCTCTTCGTTCCTGACGCAAACTGCGATCATCCAGCAGAACTGTATCGCTCGCGGCGTTCCCGCCAACGGCTCTTACGTGCAGCTCAACCCGCAGATCGGCGTCATCACCAGCGGCAACCCGAACCTGACGCCGGAAACCAGCGAGTCCTGGAATGTCGGCGGCGTGTGGAGCCCTGAATTCCTCAAGGATCAGGTCTGGACGCGCGGCATGACGTTCGAGGTCAACTACGCTGACATCGAACTCACCGACGCCGTCCAGGCGCAGAACGGTCAGGCCCTGCTTGATCGCTGCGCCCAAACGCTCGACCTGCTTGCCTGCAACACGATCGCCCGCACTGCTTCCGGTCAGGTGATCGGCATCACCAACCCGCTAATCAACATCGGCGGCATCAAGACGAAACAGGTCGACTTCACCGTCACCTACGGCGCTCCGGAAACGTCCATCGGCGCGATCGACCTGCGCCTGAATGTGGCCCACCTCGACGAGTTCACCGAATTCGTCCCGACCTCGGCTGGTCTCTCGCCTATCTCGCGTGAAGGCACAGAACGCGGCAGCCCCGATCAGGCCTATCCGGACTGGAAGGGTTCGTTTGGTGTTGACTGGAGCCTCGGGCCGTTCGGCGCATCGCTTCTGTCGCGCTTCGTCTCTTCGGTTGATGAGCCGGGCAACAAGCTCGACTCCGTGAACTATCTCGACGCCCAGTTCCGCTGGACGCCGGAATTCATGCAGGACAACGCTTCGCTGACCGTCGGCATCCTCAACCTCACGGACGAAGATCCGCCAGCCTGCTTCAGCTGCGGCCTGAACAACTTTGACCCCACGACCTATGATCCGCCGGGCCGCTTCGGCTACGTCCGCGTGGCCTTCAAAGGCTAACGGATCAACCTACCTCGAAATGCAAATCGCCAGCGGCTCACACCGCTGGCGATTTTGTTTTTGGCAAAGCGTTTGACGCGTCACGTCCTGCTGGACGTCTTGCCGCCTACTTCTTCGCGGTCTTCTTTTCGAGCTCTTCCAGTCTTGCGCGCAGCGCTTTCAGCTCTGCTGCGTCGTTCACAGCGGTCGGCTCAGCCGGGGGCTCGGCTTCAGCCATCCTGGGCTGCAATCCCGGCATGGCGGACATTCCCGGGATCGCGCCGCTCCAGAAGCCGGCGAGCCGTTTTTGATACTCGCGCTGCATCTCCTGCATCGCTCCTGGATCAAACACGTTCCACGGTTGCTTGATCGTGCCAGACATCGCGCCGGTCACCTGGCTCGCCAGCTGTTCCTGCTGCGTGCGGATGAAGGCGACTGACTGCTCGAACAGCCCGGTCATCATCTCGCTGGCCTTCGACTGGTGCAGCCGGATCATGTCCATCATCAAGTCAGCCGACAGCATCGCGCCCGCTGACTTGCCTTCCTGCTCCATGATGATCTGCAGCAGAACCTGCCGCGTCACGTCCTCGCCCGACTCGGTGTCCTCGACGCGGATGTTGGCGCCGTTGCGCACCATCTCGGCCACTTCGGGCAGGCGCACATAGCTGGACGCATTCTTGTTGTAGAGCTTCCGGCTGGGATACCGGCGCAATTCGATGGTTTCTGGTTCGCTCATGGTCAATCCGGAAAGTCTGTCGTTGAGAGCTTAGCGCGCCAGCCACGCTTCTACGGCGCCGTAGAACGCCGCAGGCTGGTCAAACATTACATAGTGACGGGCATCGTCGATGCGAAGCTTCCGTCCATCCCGCAGCCCGGAATAGGATGAGGCATAAACCTGATCGAGGCCCAGCTTCGATGCCGGCGTCGTCCGATCCCACGTATAGATCACATCGACCGGCGCCTCGATGCGCTGCAGATCGCCGCGCAGGTCTGTCACCATCACCTCGGCCATGACGTCGGCGGTGGTCTGCCGATCGGATGTCACACCCCACTTGATGATGCGGTCCATATGGACCGGATCGCGCACCAGCTTCTCTGTTGTCCGGCGAATGTCTTCGTGCAGGTCGGGCCTGGACCGCTCGACATAGCTGCGCCGCGAGTGCTGCGCGAAGGGCGCCATGGCTGTCGCTGTGGCGAAAGGATTGATCAGAACCGAAAAATACGCCGGCACGTCCACCACCATCAGGCGGTCCACCACATCGGCATGGTCGCGCGCCAGTATCAGGGCAATGATCCCGCCCATCGAATGGCCGACAACAGCCACAGGCCCCGCCTTCAGGGTGCGGATATAGCCAGCCAGCGCATCGGCTGTCGGCTTCATGAAATTCATCGGATCGCGGAAGGCGCTCGATGCAAGCCCCGAAAATCCCCGCATGTGAATCGTGTGGCGGCGCGCACCTGGCAGATACTCGCCGGCCTCGTCCCAGCACTCGGGCGATGCGGCCAGACCGTGGATGAAAACGACATCGCGGCCCGCGCCCGCTACGGACGCGGTGAACAGCTCACCTTCCCAGGCGACTGCGTCGCGCTTCAACCAGCGTGAAAGGGAGCCAATCTGCATGTGCGGAGGCGTCTCCAGATTGTTCGAGCCAATTTTACTGAGCAGGTGCAGCAATCCCCAGACACCGGTTTACACGGGTCCATACGATTCACGAAGCACGGATTTGCCGCAGGGCGTCAAAACACCGTGCCAGACTTCGTTGCAGCGTCGCGAGGAATGCTGCACTGCCAGAAAAATCCTTTTTCCATATGGCGTTTGACCGTCCCCGGCGCAGTGTTACCAATCGTGCAGGAAACGTTGATCAGGCGGACCATGAACGATCAGGCTGGCTCACTCGGCGCGTTTGAAGTTGGCCAGAACTTCCAGCGTATAAATTTCTTGCTCCAGCGCCTCTTTCTGGCGGTCTCACGTCGCGAAGTCCGCAATCCCGGCGTCGAAGGCCCCGGTCAGCCGCTCGTAATGCGCGCCGCCATGAATCAAGCGCAGAGCTGGATGGCGAACCCGATGAAGGCGTTCTCATCCCAGGTCGAATTCTGGCAGCACACGAGCGCTCTTTATGCCGAACTCACCCAATCCATGTTGTCCGGCGCGCAGCGCACGCCAACACCGCCGGAAGAAAAAGGTGCCGTAGATGCCCGCTTCGCCGATGAGGAATGGAGCAAGCACCCGTTCTTCTACTACCTGAAGCGTCAGTATCAGGTGATGTCCGCCTATCTCGAAACGATGGCCGACAGCGCGTCCGAGGGCGAGGACGATAAGCATTCGGAACAGATCCACTTTTTCACCCATCAGCTCGTCGATCTCTTCTCGCCTGCCAACTTCCTTGCCTCCAATCCTGTAGCGCTGAAGAAGGCCGTCGAGACCAATGGCCGCTCGCTGGTCGAGGGCCTTGAGAACCTGGTGAAGGATCTTGAGCGCAATGGTGGAGACCTGCTGGTCACGCTGGCCGATCCCGAAGCCTTCAAGGTCGGCGAGACGCTGGCCACCACGCCGGGTCACGTCGTCTTCGAGACACCGCTCTTCCAGCTGATCCGCTATGACCCGGTGACGGAGAAAGTCTTTGCCCGTCCGCTCCTGCTGATCCCGCCCTGGATCAACAAGTTCTATATCCTCGACCTGCAGCCGAAATCATCGCTGGTGAAATGGCTCACCGAACAGGGCATCGCCGTCTACATCGTCAGCTGGAAGAACCCGCGTGAGGAACTGCGCACCTACGGCATGGAAAGCTATGTGCAGAAGGGCGTCGTGCCCGCCATGCAGAAGGTCAATGAACTGCACGGCAATGATGGCATCAACGTCGTCGGCTACTGTATCGGCGGCACCACACTGGCTCTAACACAGGCCTGGCTCACCAAGACCAAGCAGGAGAATCCCGCCAAGTCCTGCACCTTCTTCACAGCGCTGACCGACTTCGAAGATCCGGGGCCGATGAAGTCCTTCATCGATGAAGGCTTCATCTCGGGCATCTCGATCGAAGCCCAGCGCAAAGGATATCTCGATCAGCGCATCATGGCGCGGACGTTCAGCTACCTTCGTCCCAACGACCTCGTCTACGGACCCGCCGTCAAAGCTTATCTCCTCGGCGAAGCACGTCCGAAGTTCGATCTGCTGTTCTGGAACGAGGACTCGACCCGCCTGCCCGAGCGCATGGCGCAGGAATATCTGAAGTATCTTTATCGCGACAACGCCTTTGCAAAAGGCAATTTCGAAGTCGATGGCGTGAAGGTCAGCCTCGATGAGATCAAGGTTCCCCACTACGTCGTCGCCTGCGAGAAAGATCACATCGCGCCGTGGACGGCCTCGTTCAAAGGCCTCTCGCGCCTCACGGGCGGCGGCCGCTTTGTGCTTGCGCAGTCGGGCCACATCGCAGGCATCGTGAACCCGCCCGTGAAGAACAAGTATGGCTATTGGGTCAGCGATGAAGATCCCGGCACAGACCTCGACGCCTGGCGCGCCGGCAGTGAAGCGCATGATGGCTCGTGGTGGCCGGATTGGGTCAGCTGGCTCGGCAAGCGCTCGGGCAAGAAGATCGACGCCGCCGACAGTTTTCCGGAATCAACGCCGCGCCTCGAACCAGCCCCGGGCCGGTATGTGCGGGAATAGGGTGTGAATCAAGCTGAGTTGCTTGGCCATGCGCGCTGGAAAGCCGTGCTGGTCTTTGTAACGTCATCGCTGCTTGCGATCACGCTCGGCGCAGGGGTGATGGCGCACGCTGGTGTCCCGCTCGACATCTGGGTCCGCAATCCAATCGCATGGGTCCTCGCAGCGGGCGTCAGCATCTTCCTAGCGCGCCGCGACTGGTTTGGCGCAGCATTCCCGCCCATCGCGCTCATTGTCGTGGCATTTAGCTTTTTCGGTCCCGAGCAGGAGGGCGTCCACCGCTGGCTCGACATAGGCCCCGTGCAACTCAACGCCGCCGCCCTCGTGCTGCCTGCAGCCATTGCTGGGTTCAACCGCATAAGCGCCGTCATCGCGGTCCCCTGCTTCGTCCTGATCGCCGCCCTACTCTCCGTGCAGCCCGACATCTCGCAACTCGCCGGCTTCGCCATCGCTGCGATCGTCCTCGCCTCGAGCCTTCGTTACGGGAAGATGATGCTGACCGCGTCAGTCATCATCGCCACCGCAGCGCTTGCCTTCTGCCTCTCGCGTCCAGATCCGCTCGCGCCCGTGGCGCATGTGGAAGGCATTCTCGCGCTCGCCTGGTCCCAGTCACCCGCCCTTGCCATCGCCATGGGCATCAGCCTCGCCGCCGCCGCGCTCAGCCCTCTGATCTTGTGGTCGGCCCATCCGCTTGGCGCGACGGCCCAGCTGGCGCTCGCCGCCTACCTCGCGGTTACGGGGGCGGCTTTCCTGTTGGGGGCCTATCCGGTTCCGCTGGCCGGCTACGGCGTCAGCTTCGTCATCGGTTGGTGTCTAGGAATTTTTGGGCTTTGCGCCCGCCGATCATCAATTCCCTAAGGTCAACCTAACGCCGGCTTCGCACCTGCGGAATATTTTTCGCACCTGCGGCAATTTTTACCTTGCCTTTGCCGCGGCGCGGCATTAGATGGCTGTCAACGCTAGAGACGCCCTCAAGGAGCTTCCCCATGAACCCGATGACCGACATGTTCGACTTCACCAAATCGTTCGAACAGTTCTCGAAATTCACCCCGGATTTCGCCAACGCCGCCCCGATGAAAGCCTTCAACGACATGGCCGCGAAATACCGCGCTGTCGCGATCGAAACACTCAACAAGAACGTCGAACTGACGACCGCGTGGATGACGGACGCCGCCAAGGACGCGACGACCCTGATGACGCCGGAAGCCCAGCCGACCGCTTACGCCAAAAAAGCCGGCGAACTGGCCCAAGCCGCGATGCAGGACATCCCGGCCCGTATGATGGCCTACGCTGAAGTTGCGAAAAAAGCCCAGACCGAACTCCTCGACACCGTCGTCGCCATGACGCCGAAATCCGTTGAAGAAGTGACGGCCCAGGTGAAAGCCGCCACGAAATCCGCCAAGAAAGCCGCCTAAGCTTTCTTCGCGTAAGGCCTGATCTGACAAAGGGCGCGTGGGCTGGATTGATTCCGCTCCGCGCCCGTTTTGTTTTCTGGAGTGCGGTATGGGTGCGGCGAGCAGTTAACGCTGCATCCGGCGCTCGCACGCTCCAGCGGCCTGTGCGTTAAATGAGGTCGGCCGAATCAAGTGGTCATCGGCTGTGTAGAGTTAGACCTGTAGAGTAACGGGAAAGGCGCGCTTCCTCGAAGCGCGTCTTTTTCGGTTTCAAGCCACCGCAAGATGCTTCGGATACCGCAGATCCGCCGCCAGACCCGCGCCCATCAGATCAATGAAGTTCTCGCAGTAGAAGCGCTCCACCGCCTGCGCCGATGAACCCGCCAGACTGTCGTTGAAACGCTTCAGCGGATTCCATCCGCCTTCGACATGGGGATAATCCGACGAGAACAGAAAGACGTCCTCGCCCGCATTGGCGATCAGCCAGCCGACGTCCTCATGCGGATAAGGCGTCACGCGCAACTGCCGCTGCACAAACTCCGAAGGCTTCATCGACAGCTTCTGCAGCCGCTCCTCGTTCTTCGCGAACGCCATCGCCGCGCCGTCGAGGTTGCGCATCCACCCCGGAAGCCACGACGCGCCGAGCTCGATCGCGCCGAACTTCAGTTGGGGGAAGCGATCCAGCACACCATCTATGATCAGCGCCGCCAGCGTCAGCTCCACCGAATGCGGGATCGGCATGTAGGAGACCGACGTGAAGTTCTCCTCCCCTCCATGGAAGTCCTTCACGCGTGGCAGACCGTTGTCGAAATACTGCTCGTCGAGTTTCTTCTCGTCACCGACATGGAACAGGATCGGCAGCCCCGCCTCCTGAGCCATGGCCCAGATCGGATCATAGCCGACATGGCTCGCGGACCGTCCCTGCGGACGCGAGGGGATCAGCAGCGCCTTGGCGCCCATGGCAATCGCCTCGCGTGCAAGCACGATCGCACGCGCGATATCGAACAGAGGAATGTAGGCCGTGCCCAGCAGCCGCCGATCCGCGCCGCAGAAGTCCGTCATCATCCGGTTGTGCGCCGTCGCCGTTGCATAACCGAGTGCCGCGTCCGCCGGTTTCTCCAGCCCGAAATTGTTGAGGCACCAGGTCGTGAACACCAACTGGCTGGCGAACCCCAACTGATCCAGCGCCCGTGGCCGATCCGCCTTCAGGAACGAGCCAAGCGCATCATAGTTTTTCCGCAGCATGATGTTGGCATCTGCCGCCTCGCGAAATCCGTCGTTCGCATGTCGGGCCCGCGCCTGTTCCACATAAGTCAGATCACGCGCCTTTCGCACCTTCGGAAGCTCGCGATAAGCAGACCGGAATGCCGGATCAATGAACGGCTCCAGACAATCCGGCAGCTCCATCAGATGGCTGTCGGCATCATGGATCACACGACCCGAAGCATAAGGCATGGCGATGTCTCCCGGCATCTTTTCCCCGAAGAATGCACCTGACGGCAGCTTTGTAAAAGGGGGCGCCCTGCTTGCCCAAGGCCCGGATTTCCGCTCCACAGGGGGTGGAGGCCACATGAATTTCTCGTCCGACACCGCCGCGCCCGCACACCCCGCCATTCTCGAAGCGATGCTCGCCGCCTCGAAAGGCCCCTCCCCCAGCTATGGCTCGGACCCGTGGACGGCCTCCGCACACAAGGCCCTGCGCGATGTGTTCGAGACCGATCTCGATATCTGGCTGGTCTCCTCGGGCACAGCGGCTAATGCGCTCGCCCTTGCCACGCTCTGTCCGCCGCACGGCGCGGTGCTCTGTCACATTGAGGCGCATATCGAGCGCGACGAGCGCGGCGCGCCTGAGTTCTTCACCGGAGGCGCGAAGCTCTCGCTGCTCCCTGGCGCCCACGCCCGCATCGACATGACGGCCTTGCGCGACAAGGTTGCCTCGAACCGGCATGATTTTGTGCACGAAACGCCCGCCCATGTGTTGTCGTTGTCCAATCTCACAGAGAGCGGCGCGGCCTACCGACCGTTCGAAATTGCCGAGCGGTCAGCTCTTGCACGCGAAGCCGGACTTGCCGTCCATCTCGACGGCGCACGTCTTGCGAACGCCCTCGTCTCCACCGGGGCATCCCCTGCCGAGATGACATGGCGTGCTGGCGTCGATATCGTGTGCTTAGGCGCAACCAAGAATGGCGCGATCGGGTGCGAGGCGATCGTCCTCTTCGGCGCCGCGCGGCAACGTGCGCAGGATCTCGTGGTGCGGGCGAAGCGCGCCGGACACGTGCCGCCCAAAATGCGATTTCTCGGGGCACAGATGGCCGCTTATCTAAAGGACGGACTGTGGCTGCAGCTGGCGCGGCGCGCCAACACTTCAGCAACCAGTCTTGCCACGGCATTAACCCGTGCAGGCGCCGAACTCGCCCATCCTGTCGATGGCAACGAGGTATTTGCACGCCTTCCAGAGGGCATGGCCGATCGCCTTTCCGCTGCGGGGGCCACGTTTTATCCCTGGATCGACGGCTCGCATCGCTTTGTCTGCTCGTGGGCGACCGAACCCTCCGAGATAGACGCCTTCGCCGCCTATCTCTCATGACCGCATCGATCCACCGTCAGCCGCGCTGAACTTTCACCGATCCGTTTACGGGAAATCGACGCTGTTCTGCCAGTGTATGCCGGCAGAAGGGACGCCGGGGGGGGCTGGCGGCTAGTATCAGACAATGTTGGCGAACATCCGGGCGATCTTTCTTGGCGAGGTGGACATACCCGCCAACCAGCACGATGCGATCAGCGCAGCGCGCCGCAAAGCCTTCCATTCGCTCGCGCCTCTGGCAGCGATTCATTCGCTGCTGAACGCAGTGATCCTGACCTTCGCGTTCTGGACTCACGCTGCGATGCCGCTGGTATTCGTGTGGTGTTACACCAGCGCCGTCCTGATATTTCTGCGCCTTCGCGACAGCCGGTCGTCTGTTCACGCAGTCACCGGAAAAACCGCCGACAACCGCATCGTCCGCTATACGCTGCTATCGGGCGCCGCCTGGGGCCTGATCATCGCTGCGCTCATCGCATCGAGCGGTTCGGAGCATGACCTCCTGCTGGGTCTCTTCACTGCGGCCATCCTCTGCGTTGGCGCACTCCTCCATTCGAGCTTTCCGCTGGCCTCGCTCGGTTACTCCCTGCTCGTCGGCGCCGGCGCCTGTTTCGGCTTGGTGATCGGCAATCACGCCTGGTCGGTGAACGCGATCCTGCTGATCGCGGCGACGATCTTGGCGCTTCAACGCTTCGCTGCGACCAATCATGCGACCGAAGTGAATCGACAGCTCGCCGACGTTGCGAGGCGGGAAGCGACCGAAACGATGAGCTTGCTACTCAAGGATTTCGAAGCCCATTCCTCTGACTGGCTCTGGCGTATGTCGGCAGACGGACGGCTGGAGCGTCCATCACAACGCTTCATCGATGCGACTGCGCTACCGCTTGAGATTCTCGAAGGCGGTAATCTGCTCGCCCTGTTCGCACCAGAATCCGCCCACCAGCTCGACATGTTGCTCAAGCAACGCAAGCCGTTTCAGGATGAAGTCCTGCGTGTCGCAATCAGCGGCCGCGACGCCTGGTGGTCGCTCAGCGGTCAACCGACATCCGAGGGCGGCTGGCGCGGCGTCTGTTCCGACATTACGCGTTCACGCGACGCAGAAGCGCGGATTGCCTACGTCACCGAGTTTGACGGCCTCACCGACCTTCCAAACCGCGCCATGCTGGTGCGGCGGCTTGAGATGGCTCAAGCGACTGTGGAATCCGGCGGAGAAGGCTTTGCGCTGTTTGTTGTCGACCTCGACAACTTCAAGTCACTCAACGACACACAGGGGCATCCGGCTGGCGACGCCTATCTGAAAGTTGTTGCTGAGCGCCTGCGTGACAGCATCGGTCCAGAGGCATTTCTTGCACGCCTCGGCGGCGACGAATTTGCAGTGCTCAAGAGCGACGTCATCGCCGAGGAAGCAGTCGAACTTGCCGACCTGATCGTCGACGCCCTGCTCGCGCCGGTTCGCCTCAAAGGCAGGGAGATCCTCGCCGGCGGTAGCGTCGGCGTCGCGCTCGCTCCCGACAACGGAACCGACCCAGCCGAGTTGATGAAGAATGCGGAACTCGCTCTTTATCGCGCCAAGGCCCAGGGCCGCGGCTGCGCTCGCTTCTTCGAGCCCGGAATGGAGGAAGACGCGCGCGTTCGCGCCGACCTCGAAACCGACCTTCGCGCCGCCCTCGCGAACGAAGCGATGGATGTCTACTTCCAGCCGCTTGTGAACACCCGTACGCACCAGGTTTCCGGTTACGAGACTTTGTTGCGCTGGAACCGCCCCGGCCACGGCCTTGTCTCACCCGCCCTGTTCATTTCTTGCGCCGAGGAAACCGGGATCATCGTTCCGCTTGGCGAGTGGGTGATCCGCAAGGCAATCGAAGAAGCCTCGCAGTGGAAAGAGGATGTCGCGGTCGCCATCAACCTGTCGCCTGCCCAGATGAAAAACCCATCTCTGGTCGCAACAGTGGTTGGCGCACTGGCGGCTTCCCAGCTCGACCCCAGCCGCCTCGAGATCGAGATCGTCGAAAGCGTTCTGATGGACGAGACCGAGCACAACATCCGCACGCTGCACGCGCTTCGCGAACTGGGGGTGAAGATTGCGCTCGATGATTTCGGTACGGGCTATTCATCACTCAGCTATTTGAGGGCATTCCCCTTCGACAAGATAAAGATCGACCAGCGCTTCGTGCGCGACATCGATAGCTCGCATGAGAACAAAGCCATCGTCCGCGCCGTCATCTCGCTCGCGCGGGATCTCGGCATGCGCGTCACGGCTGAAGGCGTCGAGAACGAACAGCAGGCGACCATCTTGGCCGGCCTTGGCTGCACCGAGGTTCAGGGTTTCCTCTACAGTCGGCCGGTCCCTGCCTCCGAGCTCGAGAAGAAGGAAGGCGTCATCCGCCCTCCCGCAAAGGTACATCCGCTGCGTCGCCGCGCCTCGTCCTGACATCGGCCCAGCCAGGTTCCGCCACCGCCGGCGGACAATGTGATCCAGCTCGAGTTTCATTTTGACGCCGCATCAGATGCGGCAACGCGCCAACTCGCGGACCCGCGATGACAGGAACAGATTTCCGGTCATGGAATGGGCGCTTAGCCTCGGAACCATCACCGTGTTCGGCGGGCTTATGGCCTTCGCTGGCTGGAAATCCGGCCGGCCGCGCAGGGATCGCCTGAAACCACTCTGGATATCGTGGACCGGGGTTGCAGTCGTGGCGATGATCATCGTGGTCTTCGCCGCCCTGCACATCTTGAGCCTGATGGGCGTGCATACGGGATCGCGTATACTCGGCAAATACGGCGCCTGAGCCCGCAACCTCCCCCACCCCCGCTTGACCCATCCACGCCCCACCTTTAGCCCTGAAGTCGCAACAGGACATGCCGCTCCGGGAGCTACCGATGGCCGATATTGATAATTTCCGCACTGAGACCCGCGCCTGGCTTGAAGCGAACTGTCCGGCGACGATGCGGACACCGGTGGTTGAGGAGGAGGTGGTGTGGGGTGGCCGGGGCCAGAAGTTCGTCAACCCGGACTCGAAAGTGTGGCTCGATCGCATGGTCGCCAAGGGCTGGACCGCGCCAGCGTGGCCGAAGGTGTATGGCGGTGGTGGTCTCTCGAAATCGGAAGCCATCGTGCTCGACCAGGAGATGAAGCGCATCAACGCGCGTTCTCCCCTCGCCTCTTTCGGTATCTGGATGCTGGGACCTGTGCTGCTCGAGTACGCCAACGAAGAACAGAAGCAGCGCTTCCTGCCGGAAATCTGCGCGGGCAAGACGCGCTGGTGCCAGGGCTATTCCGAACCAGGCGCCGGTTCCGATCTCGCTTCGCTGCAGACCAAGTGCGAGGACAAAGGCGATCACTGGCTGATCAATGGTTCGAAGATCTGGACGTCCTATGCGGATCAGGCAGACTGGATTTTCTGTCTCGTCCGCACGGACTTCACGAAAAAGCATGAAGGCATCTCCTTCGTGCTGTTCGACATGAAGTCGCCCGGCGTCGAGACACGGCCGATCCTGTTGATCTCCGGCTCGTCGCCGTTCTGCGAAACCTTCTTCACCGACGTGAAAGTTCCCAAAGAGCAACTCATCGGTACGCCCGGCAAGGGCTGGGACATCGCCAAGCGCCTGCTGCAGTATGAACGCCAGAACATTTCGGCGACCGGCTTCGGCGCGGACCGCAATTCCGGCCCGACGCTGGCCGATATCGCCAAGAAATACGTAGGCACGCGTGATGGCATCATGGCCGACGGGGACCTGAGGGCCCGCGTCACCAAGCAGATGATGTACGAACAGGCGTTCATGCTTACGATTCAGCGCAACACAGAATTGGCGAAAGCGGGCGCTGATGTTGGACCAGCAACGTCGATCATCAAGTATGCCGCCGCCAAAATGAACCAGACCAAGACCGAGCTGCAGGTCGAGGCGATGGGCTATCAGGGCCTCGGCTGGGAAGGCGAAGGCTTTAAGCCGGGCGAGATCATGTCGACGCGGTCAATGCTGCGCGCCAAGGGCAACTCGATCGAGGGCGGCACGTCCGAAGTGAATCTGAATGTCGTTGCAAAACGCGTTCTTGGACTCCGCGATCACCAATAGGTGGTCATTCCGCTCACGCATAGCTGAGGTGAATTTTTCGACCGGCGAGCCGTTTGTAAACAGGCAGCAGGTGGCGCTGTTCGCTAGCGATGGTTGAATCACGCACGCTTCCCTCAGTCCTCGCTTCACCATTGAAAATCGCGTGCTATGGTCAAGGCTCCGGGGGGCGATGGACGATCGATGCCGCTCGTATTCGTTTCGCATTCCAATCAAGATCGCGACATAGCGCTCCGGCTGGTCGATCGCCTGCGCCAGGCCACGGGCGGCGATTTTGAAATCGTTATCGACGATGCAATCGATTCCGAAACACTTGCGATCGCCAGCGACGCCTATCGACTTCCGTACGTCGGCAAGCGGTTGCGCAACGCCTATGCCGTCATTTCGGTATTGACGCGGTCCTACGCGGAATCCGATCCGTGCTGGCTCGAAATGTCCGCTGGGCTGATGATGGAAAAGGTCGTGCCTATCAATCTCGATCCGGGCCTGTCGCCGGCCGGACTCGAATCGATGGTGGGACGAAAGGACATCATCGCCATCGCGCCGGGTTGGTTCGACAAGGAGCCGGGCGAGGTCGAGCGGACCGAGACGGCGAAGTTCCAGAGGTTCATCCGTGAACTACGCGTGGCCTGTGCGCGGCACCGCCCCTTCGCCGACTGGCCGCCGGCAGAGTCGCGCGAGGTGCGTCCCCTGACCGTTGCGCTGGCGGCGGCGATGCAGCCGAAACTGTTCCGGCGGACAGGTCTCGCCTGGTCGCCAGGAAGCGCGCTTGCCGAGGTGCAGCAGCGTCGTTTCTTCGGAGCGATAGACACCATGTCGATCGCAACCGGCGAGACGGTTTGGGACATCGCGCGGCGCAAGGCGGTCAAGGGTCTGGCCGACAATCCGCAGTCCACGCGTGTGCGGGCCGAGGCCTTGATGGGCCTCGTGGGCGAACTCACGGCGCCGAGCGATGGCTCGCCGCCCATCACGCGACACGAGCCGTGGGAATTCGTCGGCGACATGGCGCTGCCCATCGACCGCGACATCAGCCGCTTTGCCTACATGCGCGCCGGCAAGATCCCCAACGACCTGCGCAAGATGTTTCAGGTGCTTCGACCGGGCCGATCGAAGCGGCGGCGCATCTTCGCACTCGGCGCCGTGTTCGGAGCGGCACTAGGCGTCGTGCTCACCTGGGCCCTGAGCTATGGCGGGCAAATGCTGTTCGGTCAGCCGGGGCCGAAATTGGCAACCGGTTCACCAACGCCAACCGATGCGACGCGTCCGCCCCCGGTTTCGCCTTCGCCGCCGGCCGCCACGCAATCACAGCCGT
The DNA here is from genome assembly GCA_038326205.1 of Caulobacterales bacterium. Taxonomy (GTDB): domain Bacteria; phylum Pseudomonadota; class Alphaproteobacteria; order Caulobacterales; family Hyphomonadaceae; genus UBA7672. The sequence continues at coordinate 27,707 of JBBQJV010000054.1, forward strand.
CTCCTTCGCAACCGGTCCCGACGCTGCAGCTCCCGACACCCCGACCGCAGACCCAACAGTCCCAGACGACAACGCCGCTCACGTCGAAGCTCGAGACGCCACTTCTACCGGCCGCGGAGCGCGCGCGGCCCGCCGTGCCTGCAACGTTCGGAGTGAGTGCGCGCGGACTGGAGGCGAGTGTCAGGGCGGAGATGGAGCGGCGCAGTCTCGACAAGAACGCGTGGAAGGAAACTTACAGCCAGGTGATTTTGCTCAACGTCAATTCGTTGTGTTCACCAGGCAGGTGGCAGGCGGCCGAAGCGATGGGCAAGAAGCCGTTGGACCTGATTGGTTCGGACACACAGCTGACGTGGCCGACAGAAACGGATTTCGAGAAACCGCCGCGCCTGCAGGAATGTCCCGTCTACAGGATTCCGACATAGGTGTGAGCAGCTATCGCATCAGGAATTTCAGCAAGCGCCGCGCGCGCTTGCCATAGGGCGGCGACAACAGCGAGGCCGAGTTGAAAAAGCCGGTCTTGAACACGGCGCGCTGATGGGTGAAGCGGTCGAAGCCTGCCTTGCCGTGATAGGCGCCCCAGCCGCTCGCGCCGACGCCGCCGAAGGGGAGACCTTCCTGGGCGATGTGCAACAGTGTGCCGTTGACGGTGACGCCGCCGGACTGTGTGCCGTCGAGAACTTTCGATTGCTCACGCATGTCTTCGGCAAAGATGTAGAGCGCCAGCGGATGCGGGTGCGCGTTGATCCAGTCGAGCGCATCGTCGATCGTGTCATAGCCGATGACAGGCAGGACGGGGCCGAAGATTTCCTCGCGCACCAGCAGGCACTGCTGCGGCGGATCAAGCACCACAATCGGCGGCAGGATGCGGCGCGCACGATCCGATGGTGCGGGGTGGCGCAGAACCATTGCGCCGCCGAGTTCGGCCTCGGTGACCGCGGCGGTGAGGCGGTCGAAGGACCGCTCGCTGATCATGCTGGAATAGTCTGCGCCGAGATCGGGATAGGCGCGGCGCGCTTCGCCGAGCAGGAGTTCGGCAAACTCGATCACGCGCTCGCGCGGGACAAGCACATAGTCGGGCGCGATGCAGGTCTGGCCAGCATTGATGAACTTGCCATAGGCGATGGCTTTCACTGCCTTCCTCATTGAAGCGGACGGACAGATCACGGCCGGGGACTTGCCGCCGAGCTCGAGCGTTGAAGGCGTGAGATTTTCGGCAGCGGCGGCAGCGACACGGCGGCCGACGGAGGTTGAGCCGGTGAAGACCAGATGGTCGAATGGCAGGCGCGAGAATTCAGCGGCGACTTCGGGTCCGCCGAGCACGACAGCAATCTCGTCCTCATCGAACGTTTCGCTGATCGCGCGTTTGAGCAGGTCGCAAAAATTGGGCGTCTGTTCGGATGGCTTGATGATGACGCGGTTGCCGCCAGCGATAGCGTCAACCAATGGTGAGAGCGCCAGTTGCAGCGGATAGTTCCAGGGCGAAACGATTCCGACGACGCCGAGCGGGTCAGGTCGCACCCAGGCCGAGCCGGGCCAGAAATTGACGCCCACCTCGCGATAGTTTGGTTGCATCCACCATTTGACGTTCTTACGCGCGTAGCGAATGCCGGAGATCAGCACCATGGTTTCGAGCAGGTCCGTTTCGAAACGCGAACGGTTGCCGAAATCGGCGGAAATGGCGTCAGCAAAGGACTCTGCGCGTTTCCGGATCATGTCTTCAAGCTGGTAGAGCCGGTCGGTGCGGACGCGGGCGGACGGCACGCGAGCCTTCATCTGCGCGGCGCGCTGCAGCTCGAGCAAGCGCGCGCTTTCCGTTGCTGGAGGGGAATGGCCGTCCATGTCGCCGCCTTGTCCGTCGCGTAGCCGAGTTGACCTATACCGGGGGGTGGTTTCAAGCGTCTTGGCGAAACATTCGGGGGTTGAATTTCCCAATGACGGTTGCACGGGCATGGAACCTCGCTCGGACCGGCAGCGCCGTCCGGGATGCGGTCGTCTTGGGTCTCCGAATAGGTGCAGGGCCCGGGGACGCGCGATGCCCCGCGTGAGTTTGGGCCGCGCTGATTGTTCAGCTCTTCCGGTAGAAACAGGAAAACGCGGATCCCGCGTCCCCGGCAGGGTGTTGTGCGACGACCAGGAAGGCGCGGCGTGTTTTCAGCCGCCTGAACCCGTTTTGGCCGTCGGCGTGCAGGCCGCGGAGTGTTCGCTCGGCAATGCCTCGATCACTCACGGATTTGTATGATTCACCCTGGCTTCCAAACTCGCCTGCAGCGACCACCCCGCGCCGTTGAACAGTGATCAGCTGACTTCCTGCGAAGAGGACGCGTGCAGTATCGCACGGGCGGGAAAGTGTAGGACCGA
>JBBQJV010000055.1:0-29492 GCA_038326205.1 Caulobacterales bacterium
CACTACCGCGCTCACCAGCAAGGCAAGTCGACCTCGACCAACTCCATCGCATCGATCTACGCGTGGACGCGCGGCCTTGCCCACCGCGCCAAGCTCGACGGCAATATCGAACTCGCGAAATTCGCGACGCAACTCGAGAAGACTGTGGTCGACACCGTCGAAGCCGGCTTCATGACGAAAGATCTCTCGCTCCTCATCGGACCCGATCAGCCCTGGCTGACGACCGAAGGCTTCATCGAGAAAGTCGCGTCGAACTTCCAGCAGGCGATGTCGGCGTAAGCTTCGCTCACGCAAACAAGACGAGGCCCGCAGGAGCAAGCCCGCGGGCCTTTTTTGCTATTCGGCGAAATCTACTTCGCGCCCAAAATCACATCCTTAAGCGCCTGTTCCATTTCGGCCTGAAGCGGGTCCAATCCGCGCACCTCGAATGCGCCGCCCTTTTGCCTGCGATGGGGAATCGATCGAAGCACCGTTCCTGTTGCGACGTCGACGGCATCCAGCGTGAACTTCACATCACTCCATGTGCTCCACAGCGCGGGGAAAGACACGACAGCGATGGGGCCGAATTCATCGATGCGAATGAAGACGACCGTTTTTGCGCCCTCAGAGTTTGCTGCCGCCAAACCGTCGCCGGCCGCAGCGTTCGCGCTGATCGGCAGGACTTTCGATGATGCGGCGCAGGAGATTGCCGGAGCCACAGCCTCGATCGCCTTCATGGCGATAACCTCGCGCACCTGCGGTTCCTTCTGATCGGCGCGCCAACGCGTGACCGGAACGACAACAACCTTACCGAGCGAAACGCCCGGCGCGCATAGCGGGGTCTGGGGCGCTATGGATTCCGCCCCCGGCGGCGCCGAGGCGCATGCGGCAATCGTCAGCAGCATTGAGACAGCAAAAGCGTTGCGAACGCTCATGGTACCCTCCCTTGGATCAGCCCGCGAGCGCCGCCTTTACGGCAGCGATCGCATCGTTGGCCTTGTCGCCATCCGGCCCGCCGCCTTGCGCCATGTCGGGACGTCCGCCGCCCTTGGCGCCGCCAACGGCTTGCACCGCCTTCGTCACGAGATCACCGGCCGGAAAGCGCTTCGTCAGGTCGTCGGTGACGCCGACAACAACAGTCGCCTTACCTTCCGTGTTGGCCACGAACACCACGACGCCCGAGCCGAGCGACTTCTTGGCGTCGTCCGCCAGCGATTTCAGATCCTTGGCGGGCACATCGACGACCTTGCCGATGAATTTGATGCCATTCACATCTTCGGTGCCGGAGGCCGCGCCGCCACTACCCATCGCCAGCTTCTTGCGAGCGTCCGTAAGTTCTGCCTCGAGCTTCTTGCGTTGCTCGGTAAGCGCCGCAACGCGCGCAGGCGCATCGGTGATCGGCGCCTTGAACTGGTCAGCGATCTCACGCGCAATGTTTCCGCGCGCCTTCAGGAAGTTGAGCGCCGCCTCGCCGGTGACGCCCTCGATCCGTCGCACGCCCTGCGCCACGCCGCCTTCGGAGGTGATCACGAACACCGCGATGTCGCCGGTGCGCGCCACATGCGTGCCGCCACACAGCTCGACCGAATAAGGCGCGTTGGCTTCGGAGACGGAATTGCCTAGCCGCAGCACGCGCACTTCATCGCCGTATTTTTCGCCGAACAGCGCCATGGCACCCGCCTCGATGGCCTTGTCCGGCGCCATCACGCGGATTTCCGCTGGAGCATTCTGGCGCACAACCGCGTTCACTTCGGCCTCTACCACTTCAAGTTCTTCGCGCGTCGTCGGCGCGGTGTGCGAGAAATCGAAACGAAAATAATCGGCTTCAACTAACGAGCCCTTCTGTGTGACGTGCTTGCCTAGCTTGTTGCGCAAGGCCGCGTGCAGCAGGTGGGTCGCCGAATGATTGGCGCGAATTTTGGCGCGCCGCACGCGATCGACCTTCAGTTCAGCGACATCGCCGACGTTTGCCGATCCCGCCACCATTTCTCCGACGTGCGCGAAAACATCGCTGACGCGTTTCTGCACGTCATCAACGCGGAAGCGGCCGCCGCCGGGGAAGAAAATCTCGCCCTTGTCGCCCGCCTGACCGCCGCTTTCGGCGTAGAACGGCGACTGATCGAACACGAGTTCGGCCTTGTCGCCGGTCTTGAGCGCCTTCACCTGGACGCCGCCAGCCAATGCGGTGACGAGGCGGCCGGAACTTTCCTCCTCGTCATAGCCCTGGAAATTCGTCGCGCCCGACGCGTCGCGAACAGCGAACCACACTTCGCCCGAAGCATCGCCCGCTGCGAACTTCGAATTCTCGCGGCTCTGTTCGCGCTGCTCTTCCATCGCGACATTGTAACCGGCCTCATCGACCGTCATCTCGCGCGACCGCAGCACGTCCTGCGTGAGATCGAGCGGGAATCCGTAAGTGTCATAGAGCTTGAACGCGACATCGCCTTTCAGCACGCCGCCCTTGCCGAGCCCGGATGTTTCTTCGTCAAGCAGGGCCAGACCGCGGCCGAGCGTGCGCTGGAAATTCTGCTCTTCCTGGCTGAAGGCGGATTCGATCGCCGGCTGCGCCCGGATCAGTTCTGGATAGGCCTCACCCATCTCCTTCGCCAGCGCGCCAACGAGCAGATGCATATTCGGCTCGCGCGTACCAAGAATATGCGCATGGCGCATGGCGCGGCGCATGATGCGACGGAGCACGTAACCCCTGCCCTCGTTCGACGGCGAGACGCCATCGGCGATGAGGAAACTCGACGCGCGCAAATGGTCCGCGATGACGCGGAAGGACGCCAGCTGATCGGCCTGCGCCTTCACACTGTAGAGGTCTTCTTCCGCCGCGATCAGGTTCGCGAACAGATCGATCTCGTAGTTCGAATGCACACCCTGCAGAATTGCCGAGAGACGCTCAAGACCCATGCCTGTGTCGATCGACGGCTTGGGCAGCGGCACGCGCTCGCGGCCGTCGTTGAACTGCTCGTACTGCATGAAGACAAGGTTCCAGATCTCGATGAACCGGTCGCCATCCTGATCCGCCGACCCCGGCGGGCCGCCCCAGACCTTGTCGCCATGATCGTAGAAAATCTCCGAGCACGGTCCGCACGGGCCGGTGTCGCCCATCATCCAGAAATTGTCGTTGGTCGCGATACGGATGATCCGGCTTTCGGGCAGGCCCGCAATCTTTTTCCAGAAGCCCGCGGCCTCATCGTCATCGTGATAGACAGTGACCGTCAGCTTGTCCTTCGCGAGCCCATACGTGCCGGTGACCAGCTTCCAGGCATGCTCGATCGCTTGCTCCTTGAAATAATCGCCGAACGAGAAATTGCCCAGCATCTCGAAGAAGGTGTGGTGGCGCGCGGTGTAGCCGACATTGTCGAGGTCGTTGTGTTTGCCGCCGGCGCGCACGCATTTCTGCGACGTCGCTGCACGCGGAGCAAAAGGCTTCTCCGCGCCCGTGAAGATGTTCTTGAACTGCACCATGCCCGCATTGACGAACAGCAGGGTGTTGTCACCCTGCGGCACCAGCGACGAGGACGGCTTCACCGCGTGACCGGCGCCGGCAAAATAATCCAAGAACCCCGCACGAATGGCGTTCACGCTGGCCCCAGAGCCTATCACAGGGCCGGACTTCGAAGGCGGGGTGCTGGACGTCATCAGGCGGCTCCGGTGCAGGCTAGAACAGTCATGAACACCGCCCCCGCCCCCAAGAGGCGGCCGCGCGGTCCACAACCGTATAGTTGGGGTCGTCCCGCCAGCCATCCCAGCCCGGCGCGCGACCATGGGGCGGTATAAAGCCCAGCCCTGCGTCAAGCAATCCGGATGGTTCCGGGAACGGCGAGCAAACCCGCCAGAATACCCAGCGAATCGCCGCCGAACGAGGGGTCCTTAACGAGGGGAAGGCGCCGGTGGAGACACCGACGCCTTCTTGGCTGGCCTGCCAATTCAGTCTGTTCCGCCGGCCGCCCAATTCAGGGCGTCCAATCCTGTCCGGCCAATTCAGTCCGCCACAAGCGGACAGGAACCGGCCTGCTGGTCCTATTCTTCCTCGCCCTCTGCATTTGGCTCATCGGGCACAAGCAGATTTTCGTTGATGATGCCGGAGTTCTTGCGAATGGCGTCCTCGATCTCGGTCGCAACAGCCGGATTATCCTTGAGGAATTTCCGGGCATTCTCGCGACCCTGTCCGAGACGCTGCGAGCCGTAGGAGAACCAGGACCCCGACTTCTCGACGATATTCCCTTTGACCCCGAGATCGATCAGCTCGCCTGTCTTGGAGATGCCTTCGCCATAGATGATGTCGAATTCGACTTCGCGGAACGGCGGGGCGACCTTGTTCTTCACCACTTTCACGCGGGTCTGATTGCCGATCACTTCGTCGCGGTCCTTGAGAGACCCGATGCGGCGGATATCGAGACGCACGGAGGAGTAGAACTTCAGCGCATTGCCGCCCGTCGTGGTTTCCGGCGAGCCGTACATGACGCCGATCTTCATGCGGATCTGGTTGATGAAGATGATCATAGTCTTGGACTTCGAGACCGAGCCCGTGAGCTTGCGCAGGGCCTGGCTCATCAGTCGGGCCTGAAGACCCGGCAGGCTGTCGCCCATTTCGCCCTCGAGTTCGGCGCGCGGCGTGAGCGCCGCAACCGAGTCGATCACCAGCACGTCGACCGCACCGGACCGCACCAGCGTGTCGGCGATTTCCAGCGCCTGTTCGCCCGTATCGGGCTGCGAAACCAAGAGGTCGTCGAGATCGACACCCAGCTTGCCGGCATAGACCGGATCAAGCGCGTGTTCCGCGTCGATGAACGCGCCAACACCGCCGCTTTTCTGCGCTTCGGCAACAACATGCAGCGCCAGCGTCGTCTTGCCCGAGCTTTCCGGCCCGTAGATTTCGATGATGCGGCCGCGCGGCAGGCCGCCAATGCCAATCGCCACGTCGAGGCTTAGCGAGCCGGTCGACAGCGCCTCGATATCCATGGCGCGCTGTTCGCCAAGGCGCATGATCGAGCCCTTCCCGAAGTTGCGCTCGATCTGGCTAAGGGCTGTTTCCAGCGCCTTTTGCTTGTCCATGCCCTTGTCTTCCACCAGCTTGAGAGCGGCGCCCGCCATCTTGATCTCCACATCTGCCATGCTGGCTGCGGTGCGGCAAATGTTGCCGATTCCAGCCCTGTTGGTAGACTTTGTACTACAAATGTTCTCGTGAACAAAGCATGAAAATGAGCCGGCGCTGAAATACTTTGAGGTGCCTATCCATGGCGTCACGCCGGCCTGCCGACCCCCACAACTGCTGGTGAGCGGCTATTTCATCGCCGCGGCCTGCAGGCTCGCGCTGACCAGCATGCCGTGCAGCGAATGGTTCGCTTCATGACAGGCGTATTCGAACATTCTCGCGTTCGTCGCGTGAAGAATCATCTCCGCTGTCCATGGCCGGCTGAACGTCTCCGGATCCTCGACAGTGAAGCGATAGAGAATCTCGCCCTCAGAGATGCGGGTCAGCCGCTCGGTCACGTGCGCGTTCTCGGAGATGAGAATCGGCGCCGATGGCTTGAACGCGTCGCCGGGCACGAAAGCCAGCGTTTCCACGACCAGCGTGTCGCCCTCCCAGTGCGCGATGGAATCGCCCATGCAGCGATGCATCGCCCGCGGCAGTCGCCGCACGTTGATGCGAATGATGCGCGCCTCGCGCCCCGCCTCCATCGACAGCACGAGATAGTCCGCCGTCTGCACGATCTAGTAGTTGGCGTTGTAACGCGGGCCGAACAGCGACGCGCCCGTAGCGCCTGAACCGCCTGCAAGACAGCGCTCGGTTGAAGGCCGCGCTTCGGGTCCATCGAAATTGGCGAACACGGCCGCCATCAACTGTTTCACCTTCGCGCGGCCCGCGTCGCTGTAGGGCATCTTACCGTCCGGCGGATCGACGATCAGCGACGTGCGGATCTGCCCGCCGATGCGCGTCATGGTCCCACCGCATTCCCACCACTCGAACACGCGTGCGCCAACGCCATCGCTAGTGTCTGCCTGGAACGGCTCGGGGCTGGCGATAACAAAAGCCGCGCCTTTTTCTTCTGTTGGCGTGGGCGTATCGAAGATCGCCGGCCGCTCCAGAGGCGTCGCGGTCAAGCTGGACCACGCGCCTTCAAAATCGGGCGCACCATAAGACGTGCGGGTCGTCACATAGCTTGCCTGCGCCATGGCGGGCGCAGCCCAGAGAGACCCAGCGACCACGGCAATGCGCAAGCTCCGCATCACGGTATGGCTAACATGACGACAAACTGGCACGAAGCCCCCGGCTCCCGCATGATCTGATGCATGATCTATCGAGATTGACGACGCGGCGGCCTGATTGGCCCTCCCCCGCCCGGCCAGGCATGCTATCTCTGATGCTAGCCCTTTCTCTCGCGTGAAATAACGGAACCTCACCATGCGCCTCCATGCTCTTCTCGCCGCCCCCGCTTTCGCCATGGCGCTGGCCGCCTGCACCGAGGCGAAGCCGGCCGACACCGCGTCGACCGAAGCAGACTCAAAAATGTCCGATCGCCTCGTTACCCTCGAGCAGACGATCAGCGACATTGAGTCAAACGCCGTAGCGCTGCACGCTACGCCCGGCCCCGCCGTCTACTTCGTCAACCTGCACGATGGCATGACCGTGCCGCAGAGCTTCCGCGTCGTCTTCGGCGCCTATGGCATTGGCGTCGCGCCCGCGCTGACCGACAAGCCAGACACCGGCCACCATCATCTCCTGATCGATACGACCCTCACAGATGAAGATAAGCAGTTCGCCATCCCAAAGGATGACCAGCACATGCATTTCGGTGGCGGCCAGACGGAAGTGGTGCTGCAGCTCAGCCCCGGTCCGCACACGCTGCAGCTCGTCTTCGGCGACATGAATCACGAGCTGCACAAGCCCACGGCGATCATGTCCGACAGGATAACCGTAAACGTCCAGTAGCTGCTCACCGCGAAGCTCAACCTGCTGACAGACTCGTCTGGACTTGGGCGACATTCGCTGGCTTGGTCGCCGGCGAAAAAGGAATCTATCATGAAACGCACGATCGTCTTCGCGCTTCTCGCGCTGGCCGCATGCACGCCTGCGCCGACGCCCGAACCCGCCGCTGCCGTTGAGGGGATCTACAAACCGCTTGCCGACTCCAAGGGCGAGACGGGCACGGACATCTCGACGATTCCGATGACTGAGGACCTCGCGCTCAAGCGGCAGGAAGTTGAAAGCAAGGCGGACGGTTCCGTGATCGACTGGGATCTCGCCGGCAACTGCCAGGACTGCATCGGCTTCGCTGACATCAAGGTCGGCGATGCGTGGAAAGTCGACAATGTCGAAACCGAAGGCTTCAACCTCCGCACCATTCTAGATGAGCAACTCGGCGCGCAATCCGCCGCCGCTGCCGAAGATGGCGAGGCCGCCGTCAACTGCATGACCTTCATCCGTCTCGAATCCGACGCGCTCCCAAAGACAACGCCTCCCGGCGACGTCAACGTGCTCGACCACGCGTTCACCACCTGGTAAACCTGCGCCGAAGCCCAGTACACCGCCGACGAACTGGCCCAATATTTCGCCAGCAATGTCGCGGTCTTCGACGACACGCCCGACGCCAACATCAAGACCAAGGCCGCTGACTGCGTCGCCGCCATGCCCGCGCCTATCTCGACGCCGAAGCGATTCAGCTTCAGGTGCGCGCTCGTCCTTCGACCGACGCGCACGTCGTGCGCTGCTCAAGCATGAGCGCTCAGGAGCGGGTCGCAAAAGTTGAGCTCATGCTGAGCAGGCGGCGTAGCCGCCGTCCGTCGAAGCACGAGCGCGGGCTCACGGTGCCAACTAAGAAACCTCACCCATTCTCCATCTGCGCCAGGCGCTCGGCCTGATCCTCGGCGTGCAGCGCATCCATCAGCTCGTCCACATCGCCCTGCACAAACGCATCAAGATTGTACGCCGTGAAGTTGATGCGGTGGTCGGTCACCCGGCCCTGCGGAAAATTGTACGTGCGGATGCGCTCTGACCTGTCCCCCGACCCAACCTGCAGCTTCCGCGCAGCTGACCGCGCCGTGTCCTTCATGTCGCGCTCGCGCTCATAAAGCCGGATCTTCAACTGCTCCATCGCCTTGCGACGGTTCTCGTGCTGCGACTTCTCCGACGACGTCACCACGATGTTCGTCGGCAAGTGCGTGATGCGAACCGCCGAGTCCGTCTTGTTAACATGCTGACCACCCGCTCCCGACGATCTGTAAGTGTCGATGCGGATATCCTGATCACGCACCTCGATGTTCACTTCTTCCGGCACCGGCAGGATCGCCACCGTCGCCGCCGACGTGTGAACGCGACCCTGCGATTCTGTCGCCGGCACACGCTGCACGCGATGCACGCCGCTCTCGAACTTCATGCGCCCGAACACGCCCGGCCCGTTTATCTGCGCGACCACTTCCTTGTAGCCGCCCATCTCGCCTTCGGTCGCCGATACGAGTTCAACCTGCCACTTCCTGCCTTGCGCATAGCGCTGGTACATGCGCCACAGATCGCCTGCGAACAGCGCAGCCTCATCGCCACCCGTACCTGCACGCACTTCGAGAATGGCCGAGCCATCATCATCGCGATCCTTGGGCAGCAGCATCAGCTGCATCTCGCGCTCGATATCCGGCAACTTCGCCTTGATCTCTCCGCGCTCCTCGATCGCCATGTTGACGAAGTCGCGGTCCGCGCCCGGATCCTCGATCACCTGTTCCGCCTCGGCGAGCTGGCCGCGCAGCAAGAGCACCTCGCGCGCCTTCTCAGCAATGCGCCTCAGCTCGGCATGGTCACGCGAAAGCTGCACGATCTCCTTGGCGTCGGTCGCCACGCCCATGCGCGCCTCGACCTGCTCGAAGCGGTCGATCATCTGGCGCAAGCGGGATTCAGGCAGGGTGGCCATGGGGTTCCTTCGGGAAGGCGCCCCATATGGGCCATGCCCGCCCGCCCGTCCAGAGCCGCGCCCGAGCCCTGAGATCGCTACTTTTTCCGGGCCTTTTTCCCGCGCGCCACCTCGGTGGCCAGAACACCCTGAATCGATCCAGCCATTCATCGACCTCGCGCATCGGCTCGGTCTCCTCCACATAGATCCGGCGCGCCCCCCCTCCACCCGCACCGACGCAAAGCCACTGTCGCGCAGAACTTTCAAATGTTGTGAGACCGCCGCCTGACTGATCTCGAACTCTTCGGCAATCACCTCGACGACCTCTCCCCAGGCATGTTCCCCCATCGCCAGCAATTCGAGGATGCGGCGGCGGACGGGATCGGCGAGGACATCAAAGGCGTGCATCAGCTGCCCGTTGTGCCCGGATGCGCCGTGCCCGGCGGTGGTTCGCCGCGATAGAACGCGATGGTCGCGCGGCCACGCCGCGTCGCGTCGGCCACATCTGCGCCGGCGGCAATGTCCGCAGCGGTCCAGCCCTCGCCGGTCTTCGTCACGAAACCCTTGCCCTCGTCCGACGCGCCCCATGCCTGTTCATTGAAGCCGTCACGCGCAGCCTTCGAGCGGACATGGATGCCAAGACCGAGCAGACCCAGCTCCCCCAATGCCGACAGCGCCGGGACCATACGTCTTCCAGTGCTCGCCGACCGGCGCGAGATGTTCGAGCGCCAGATGCACGCCACCGTCCTTCGTGGGCTCCAGCATCAGGTTGATCCAGCTCAAGCCCCCGCCCATCTCCCACGTCGCGGAGAATGATCTTGGTGGCGCGCATGCCGTGATCGTCCCACCCGCATTGCCCTTGACCTGGAATTTCCTGCCGAGCTTCAGCTCTCCCTCGACCTGCGCGAACCAGCACACCAGCCGCTCCGGCGTCGTCAGCGCATCCCACAGATCGTCAATCGACGTGTCGTAGGCGCGCGAGGCGATCACCACGCGCAACGGCGCCGAGATGGGCGGCGACATCAATGCTCATGGGCTTCCTCCTGCTTGCACACTCCCGATTGCGGGCAGCTAGCAGGAGACAATCACGTAAATAAATACCTATCTGATCCAGAACCCGTTCGATTCAGTATCCGACCTCAGTACCCAAAGAGGGCCATCACATTTCGCACCGCGATCACCATCAGCACCAGCGATCCGATGTTGAATACCAGGAACCGCACCGGCACGAAGTTGGTCGTGATCTGGATAAGGCTGTGCACCAACCGGATACCGACATAGGCCCAAGCCAGCCCGACATTCAGCATGTCAGTCACGCCCACCAGATGAGAATACAGACACAGCGCATAGAAGATCGTCGGCTGCTCGTGCAGGTGATTGTAGTTGTCCGCCACCCACACCGCCTTGGGATTGATCGGCGGCAGACTGGCATAAGACTCGGACCCCTTCATCTTGGCCGGGTCGATGCCAGCCTTGCGCATCGCCGGGATCCGCCGCACGTACAGCCAGACAAGGACGATCAGCGTCCATACGACCAACGCCAGCACCGGCGTCATCATGTTCGAAAGCGATTGCGGCATTCAGTGGCCTCCCTGAGTGGCGCGACAATATGGAACTGCAGCAGGAAATCCAGCCATGTCACAAGGCTCTCGCGGCACGCGCATTTCCGGTGCTAGCGTCGGCCCACCTAGGCAAGCCGTCGAAGAAACCGGCCAACAAGGATGATCCGATGCGCGTAACCCTGATTGCGGCCCTACTGGCGGCAACCTCCGCCTGCTCCAGCATGGCCACCAGCGCCCCCATGGCTGCGATCGGGACACCTGCGCCGCAAACCTACACCGATCAGGCCGAGGAAATCCTGCAGGTCGTCGACCGCCTCATGCTCGCCGTCGGCAATCACGACACCGCCGCACTGGAAGAGTTGTTGATCAACGAAGGCGTCTCCTGGTTCCAGCACGTCACGCCCGACGACGCCGCCGCCGTCGAGCCGTTCCACAATGAAGACCTTCTGTCCCCTGACAGCGACGCCGACCCCTTCATCGAACGCTATTGGCATCCCGTCGTGCAGATCCGCAGCGGCCTCGCGCATGTGTGGGCGCCGTATGAACTGCGCGACAATGGCAGGCAGATCCATTGCGGCATCGACGCCATCGATCTCGTCTATTTCGACGGCGACTGGCGCGTCGCCTCCATCATGTCGACCATGGAGCCGAAAGCCTGCGACGCGATGATGCCCGCCTCCCCCGGCGACATGCGCCCCCGCGACGGCTGGAAGGAAACCCCGAACCAGTAGCGGGTCAGGTCTCCAGCTCAACATCCCAGTAGAGATAATCCAGCCACGTCTGGTGCAGGTGGTTCGGCGGGAATCGCCGTCCCATCTCCTGCAGCTGGAACGTAGACGGACGATGCGGCCGGTGACTCGGATGCATGCCGATCTCGTGCGACATCCGCCCGCCCTTGCGCAGGTTGCACGGGCTGCACGCCGCCACAATGTTGTCCCAGCTCGTCCGTCCACCCTTGGAGCGCGGGATGAGGTGGTCAAACGTCAGGTCCTCGTGCGATCCGCAATAGACGCACTTGAACCCGTCACGCAGAAACACATTGAACCGCGTGAACGCCGGCTTGCGATCCTGTTTCACGAACTCGCGCAGCGCAATGACGCTGGGCAGCCGCATGGTGATCGATGGCGAGTGCACGAACTCGTCGTATTCTGCGACCACGTCCACGCGTTCCAGAAACACCGACTTCACCACCTCCTGCCATGGCCAGAGGGAGAGCGGGTAATAGGACAGCGGACGGAAATCGGCATTGAGAACGAGGGCGGGCCACCCGTTCGGAGCGTGCGTTACGACCTGGGTCATGTGTACCCGTCTTCTTCAACAGGTCAGGCGAGCGCCACACGCCGGACCCATCCGGTTCCCCAATCGCGCCACATGGCTCCAGCGACCGGGGTGATCGATTCTGTCTCATAACATCGTGACAGGGGGGCGTCATGGCAACCCCTGTACCCCGGCCGAGATACTGAACCGCCTGTAATACTGGCCGGAATGTCACGCCCCGCCGCGCTGCTCCTCGCGAACGGCGTTGATATACGACCACAACATGTGCGCCGCCACACCCCGATAGGGCCGCCAGCGCTCGCCGGTTTTCAGGAATTTCTTGGGCTGGTGGCGCTTCTTCTCCCCGGAAATCATCCGGTACGCCTCAGACAATCCGATATCCGCATGCGGAAACACATCCCAGCGGCCGAGGCAGAACATCAGGTACACATCCGCCGTCCACGGTCCGATGCCCTTGACCGCCACCAGTTCCGCCTGCGCCGCCCCATCCGACGCCTTCCCCACCCGCTTGAGGTTCAGCGCGCCGCTCTGCACCGCCTCCGCGATCGACCGGATGTGCGCAATCTTGGGCCGCGACATCCCGCACGCCCGCAGCGCATCGATGTCCGCCGCCAGAACGCTGGCCGGCGTCACCGTGCCAAGCAGCACCTCCACCCTGCCCCAGATCGTCCCGGCCGCCTTGGTCGAGAGCTGCTGGAAGGCGATGATCCGCGCCAGCCCGTCATAGCCCGCCTGCCGCGTCCGCCATTCCGGCACACCTACCCGCCCATGCGCCGCCGCCATGATGGTGCAGGACTTGGCAAGCGCCTTCACGGCCTTCGAAAGCTGCTTCGGGTCGGTGACGTCGATTTCCACCAACCCAACTGTCTTCGCTGCCATGCCGTCCTGCCCGCTGGATCAGGCCAACCATGGCCGCCAGCCGCGTTCGGGACAAGCGTCACACCCGCCATGCCAGACCCATGGAGATTTTCTCCACCCCGGCTATAAGCGCCCCAAGTTCAGAGAGTGACGCTATGTCGAAACAATCCCCCATCCGCCGCCTCCGCCGCGACCGCTCCCGCCTCGAGCAGGAGCTCTCGCTCGCCCAAGGCACCGACGACAGAGCCGCCATCCCCATCCTGCAGAAGAAAATCCGCGACCTCGACCAGGAAATCGCCGCCCTCGACGCCAGCAAAACCGAAGGCTGATCTCAGGACCGCCGGGCACCTGCCCGGCAGTCGCTGCGAAGCAGCGAGCACTATCAAAAACTGTAAGCGTGCCCTCTTTGGGCCACGCGTTCCCGGCCGCCGCGGGGAAAATGTGTCTCCGACACGCTTAGATGCCGTCACCAACCCGACTTATCCGCCGAATCTGCACACATGGTTCCCGAGCCGACTCCAGCAAACTCAAACGCTTGCGTGTCCAAAACGCTGAGTCCCCAATATCCCGATCCTACAGTTTCGATCCCGTGAGATACTTCCCTCATCCACCTCGCAGGAGGGCAGCTGATCACTGTTCAACGGCGCGGGGTGGATGCAGGCGAGCGTGAAAGTCCGTCCTGACAATCCAGAAGGGTTCAGGCTCGGCAGCACGCGCGGGCTGCGGCGGTGAAAGCCCCGTTGGAGCAATTCAAACCCCGCGTTTCGGGGGGTCGGGTCTAAACAGCCTGACCCGCACGCCGGAGGCTACCCCACGTCAGGCGGGGGACAATACCGCTGTTTGAGGCCACCGCTCCAACACCTGCCGGGGACGCGGGATCCGCGCTTTCCTTTTCTGCCGGTAGAGCTGAGCAATCAGCGCTGCCCAAATCACGCGAGGCATCCCGCGACCCCGAGCCCTCCCTTGGCGATCAGCCCAAAGCCACAGCATCCCGGAGGGCATGAGCCGGTCCGAATGCTGGATCATGCCCAGCATTGCATTCCGGCCGGAGCGCGAAGCGCACAGAGCCGGAACCTAGGGGCTCCACGCACCGTCGCTCACAACAATGCGCTCCGGATCGCGCTAGGTGCGTCCAGAATGACAACAAGGGAAAGGCTATTGAGCCCGTGCTCAGCCAATCAAGCTGTTCAACAACTCAGGCCGGACGCACCGCGCCGAACGCCGCCAGAAGATCCGACAGGTCGATGCCGGGGCTGGCGCCGCGTGCTGTAACCGCCTGACGCAACTCGGAGAAGGCCTGCTTTTCACCGGAGCTAAGCTTGCGCGCCGAAACGAAATTCATCGCGGACCCGCCGAAGCCGCGTTCGTCCGCCGGCCCGGACTCAAGCACGATCAATCCCGCGTGGCGCCGATCGCGGCGAATGCGTTCCAGCAGACTGGTGACGCCCGCGGCGGGACCTTCCAGCACCTGAAGGAACACGCCCTCGTAAAAAAGCATGAGGCCGGTAATCCCGGCGCCTGCATTTGCCGCCTGCGCTCGAAGATAGATGCGGTCGAGCTCTTCCGCTCGAAGCACGCCGACGGCCGTGCTCATGTAAATGATGCGATGCAAGGTTCCGGAAGGCATAACCAACTCCGTCTGACCTCCGATGAGGATGCAGCCACAAACATGAATGGGGAATTAGCGCTGCTGTCACGCTGCGGTTCCATCACAACCTGTGTCGTGATCGCAACGCAGCCACTTCACGCCGCGCTTCCGCTGCAAATGCCGGATGAAAACTCCTCAGTCGACAGTCAGCATCGCAACAGAATTGGCGAGCACAATCGTATCGACATCGCCCTCTCCGTTCACACGGAGAGGGCGCCACCGGCGCTGGAAAGCGCGAACAACGGCGGCCGTCGTCTCGTCGAACATGCCGGTGACGTCGATCCGGTATCCGATCGCCGCGAGGTCTCGCTGCAGACCCTCGACCGTCACACCGGCATCGCCCATCACCGCGCCGTGCATCATCCACGGCTCGGGGCGCGCAGGCGACGGCCACAGGCCGATGCCCGCCTCGGACAAAAGCTTCCACGGAAACAGCTCGCCCGGATCCTCCTTGCGATCGGGCGCGATATCCGAGTGCGCCACGATGCGGTTCTGCGGAATCGGCCAGCGCGAGAGGATGCCCTGACACAGTTCGATCACCGCCGCGATCTGTGCATCGGGAAACGGGCGATAGCCCCATTCATGACCGGGGTTCACGATCTCGATGCCGACGGAGCGCGAGTTGAGATCGTCATCGCCCCGCCACCAGCTGCGCCCGGCCTGCCAGGCGCGTTTGTCTTCCGCCACCAGCGCGAAGACGCGGCCATCCTCCTCCACCATGTAGTGGGCAGAGACGCGCGGTTCTCTGTCTTCCTGCATGCGGGCGAGCGCCGATGGCCCGTCCTTCATGCCGGTATAGTGCAGCACGAGCATATCGAGCGGATGAAACCGCTCGTTGAAGTTGGCGCTGGGTGCCGGGATGATGGTGAGACTCATGAACCTGCCTTGCTCAGGGGCCGATCTTGTCGCCAACCGAGGCTTCAGGGAAGCGCCGGTTGCGGCGCATGCCGATAATGCCCACACCCGCCAGCGCCATCACGCCGCCAACCAGCATCTGCCATGTCACGATCTCGTCGAGGAAAATGACGCCGAGGATCACCCCCATGACCGGCGTCATCAGGGTCAATGGCGACAACAGCGTCACCTCGTACTGCTTGATGAGGCGATAGAAGCTGCCGTGCGCGAAGATCGACACGCCCAGCACGGCGAACACGCTCGCCAGATAAACGCGCCAGTCGAGGCTCACATATGCATCCGCCTGCCCGCTTTCCCACAGCCACGACATCAGCATCAGGGGCGCAATCGAGAACAGCCCGACCCAGGCCTGAAGCCGCATCGCCGGCATGGGATCGATCCGCTTCATCAGGATGTTCGCGATGGCGCCGACAACGGCCGCGCCGATCAGATAAACGATCCCGATGGTCAGCGAGAACTGGCCCGGATCGACCACGATGATCATGACACCCGCAAAGGCAAGCAGGATGCCGACCGTGCGATAGACGCCGATCTTCTCGCCAAGAAAGATGATCGACAGGATGGTCGTGAACGGCACCCCAAGCTGTCCCATCACCGACGCAACGCCGGCGGTGGAGGTGGAGAGGCCGAGGAACAGAAGACCGAACTGGAAGCCCGCCATGCCCATGGCGATCAGGATCATCATCCCGATCTGGCGTGGCGCGGGAAACAGGAATGGCGACAGCACGGCTGCCAGCAGCAGCACGCGGATGCCCGCAAAGAACAGAGGCGGCACGTCGCCAACCGTCACCACCCAGCGGGTGATGACGAGGTTCAGAGCCCAGAACAGGCAAATCGCGACAAGAAGGCCGAAGTCCGCGGGTTTCATCCCCCGCCCCCCAAACAGACAGAATTGCAGACAGATTTATGGTGGTTCCGATCGCACGCCAACGTGCGGCGGTCAGCAGCAGACGGACGCTAGAGCTCGATTACCCAGCCATCTGCGGTGCGGTGGGCATCCAGCGTTTGCGTCGGCGCTGGTGGCTCACCCGCGCATACCGGCTGCGCCTTGCGACGCGGGCGCGCAAACGTAAGGAATACGGCGGCAAGCGCCAGCATGATCCCGATGAACGTCGTGGCGATGAGGGCGACGATGGCCGCTACAAGCAGGAATACGCCGAAGGCAGCTTTGGCGAGCACGCCGAATGCCTGATTCAGCAATCCGCCGTTCGGATGGCCAAGTGTCTCGGTCATGGGCGGCTCCTCTGTCCTTAAGAGGTGCGGCTTCGTCCCCGAAAGTCAATCGGCCCGGCTGAGAATTCCGCGTTCTGCGCGGATACGCGCATAGGCGGTCGTGATCGCAGCCGCCTTTTCATGCGCCACAGGCTCATATTCACGCGGGGCGGATTTCGAGCCCGCGACGGTATCCGGATGATTTTCAAGCATGAGACGGCGATACGCACCCCGGACGACTTCAAAAGGCGCCTCGGGCGAAACACCCAGAACTAGATAGGGATCGTCAGCCTCTGACCCGAGATGGCTGGCCTTGATGCGGCGGAACTTGTCCTCGTTGAACCCGAATATGTCGGACACGCGGAGCAGATAATCCATTTCCTCGCCGGTGATGGTTCCGTCCGACATAGCAATCCGGAAGAGACCGTCGAGTACGCCCTCGAGCAGGCACGGTCGATCACGATAGCGTTTGGCGATCCGGCGCGCGTACGATTCGTACCCAAGAACTGTCTGCCGCGCGATGTCGAACACGCGCCGCATCGACGCCTCGTCTCCCGGCGCTGCCCGGAACACGCGAGCGAATGTCGCAACCTCGTCGACCGTGACAAGCCCATCAGCCTTCGCGAGCTTGGCGCCGAGGCCGACAATTGCTGCTGTGAACTCAACGTCGTTCGGATCAGGCCCGCACAGCGGCGCATCCAGTTCCGTGCCTGGCTCTTCCGGCGCCTCGAAGGCGCGCTGAGTCAGCGATGACAATTGTGACCAGATACTCATCCAGCTCCCGTTGTAACGTTGCCCCGCCGCTTGGCGCAATCGGGACTCAGCTGCGGGGCTTGGAATTGGTGAGAGCTACACCAAATTGCAGAGGCAGCCGGAACTGATCGGCCCACGCGGGATTATTTCCCCGCACAGGTACTGCAGACCAGACACCGAGAAATTAGGACAGAGTTCCTGCCCCCGGCGATCTAGTCCCCCCACGTCCCCCCGCCGGGAAGGAAGCGTCGGCGCCGCCTCAACAGGCGGCGCCGATTGCGTTTCAGGAAAAGCCTACTGCTTCGAGAGATGCTTCATTAGATCGCCAGCGGCCACGACCGGACCGCCCACACGGCCTGAATTTGCGTTCATGACATCGCCGCGCGGAGCGCTTTGGGTGTTGGAACCCTGACCTTTGCGATGACCAGCGCCGTGCTGTCCGCGCGGCTTCTGACCAATCGCGTCCTGGCCACCGCGGTTCGGGCCATTGCGGTTCTGCCCATTGCCGGTGCGCGGCTTCTGCTGATTGCTGCGCGGCTCGCCACTGCGACCCGGCTTGGCGCCGGGATGAATGCGGCCATCGGCATGCGCGCTTTCAGAACGCGGTTCATGCTGCAGGTGTTCGCCGCGCTCCGATCGCTGGTCGGAGCGATTGCCGCCCGAACGACCTCCACGGCCTTCGTTGCGACGCGCGTCGCTGCGCGGCTTCTGGCTCTGTCCACGACGCGGTTGCGGCGCGCCGCGCGGACGCACGCCCGGCGACGTACGCTTCTCGTCTTCATTGGCGTTGGCCGAAAGCTGCGCGAGCGCCGCATCGTTGCGACGGTCGACATTGGGGATTTTCTGGCGCGTCACGCGCTCGATGTCGCGCAGCAGCGAACGCTCGTCCTCGGCGCAGAATGCCACTGCGGAACCATCGGTACCCGCACGCGCGGTACGGCCGATGCGATGGACATACTGTTCGGGAACATTCGGAAGTTCGTATTGAACAACGTGGGTCACAGCTGAAACGTCGATACCACGCGCCGCAATGTCGGTCGCCACGAGCGCCCGCACCTTGCCGGCCTTGAACTCGGCCAGAGCGCGCTCGCGCTGGGCCTGGCTCTTGTTGCCGTGAATGGCGGAAGCTGCGACGCCGCCACCTTCCAGAATGCGAGCAACCTTGTCGGCGCCGCGCTTGGTGCGCGTGAACACCAGCACGCGGCTGAATTCAGGTTTGGAGAACAGCTCGGTCAGCAGGCCGCGCTTGCGACCGGCTTCCACGAACATGACTTGCTGGTTGACGCGCTCGGCGGTCGTCGCCTGCGGCGCAACCGAGACCTTCACGGGATCGTTAAGCAGTTCGCCGGCAAGCCTGCCGATGTCCTGCGGCATGGTGGCAGAGAAGAACAGGTTCTGACGCTTTTTCGGCAGGTGCTTCACGATCTGCCGGATCGGCACGATGAAGCCCATGTCGAGCATCTGGTCGGCTTCGTCGAGAACGAAGATTTCGATCTGCGAGAGATCAGCATCGCGCTCGCCGAGGTGGTCGAGCAGACGGCCGGGGGCGGCAACAATCACGTCGACGCCACGCGCCAGCGCCTGACGTTGCGGGCCATGACCGACGCCTCCGAAGATGGTTGCGACCGAGAAGCCGAGTTTCGAGCCATAGGCCTTGAAGCTCTCGGCGATCTGCGTCGCGAGTTCGCGCGTCGGCGACAGCACGAGCGCACGGCAGCCGCGCTTTGGCGCCGGTTTGCGGTTCGCCGCGAGGCGATGGAGGATGGGCAGAGCGAACGCGGCCGTCTTGCCGGTGCCGGTCTGTGCGATGCCGAGAAGGTCGCGGCCTTCCATAACGCCGGGAATGGCCTGCAGCTGGATGGGGGTGGGTACGGTGTAACCCTTGCTGGTCAACGCCTCGAGGATCGAAGCGTTGAGTCCAAGATCTTTGAATTCGGTCAAGGTGGGAGGTTTCTTTCGTGTGCGCAAACGCGCGGACGCCTGACTTTGCAGGTCCGCCGAAGCGCTGTCTTGATGGGAAGACCCGGCGTAAGCGGGCGTTCATGCGATCTCTTCAGGGCGCTCAACGGGCCGGAACCTGTTCTGAGGTTCCTCACGCAGCCGGAGCGCCGATAGCGTTCGAGCCGGAACGATTTTCCGATGAACGCGATGGGCATATCGGGGGTAAAAGACTTAAAGTCAACCTAACAGCCTGTAATCAGGCGAACCCGTCGCGGCCCATCCAAGCAAGTTCAGGCGCCCATGAGTAGCGCGCCGACAAGCAGCGCGATTTCGATGCGCACCCGGCGTAGGTCGATCGCCCGCACAGCGTTTACCATGGCTTCTGCCACGAATGCTCACCCTATTATGATGGGTCAAATGGCCTAGAACTCGGGCTTATGAGGCCAAGCGTCGTGGAACGCGGCGCATCGCGCAACGACTCGCACCTCGCAGGCGAGAGACTTTCCCCAACTATCGCCCCGGCAGTTGCGCTGCGTGTTGTCTCGCGCCTGAAGCTGGTCCATTGGCTCGCCCCATGCCGATGCCTCTAACCATTGCAGGACCCGCCAAGACAGCGATCATCGTCGGCGCAGGCCCCGCAGGTCTCGCCGCCGCCGAGCTCCTCGCGAGCGAAGGCTGGGCCGTCACGATTCACGAGCGCATGCCCAATCCCGCGCGCAAATTCCTGCTGGCGGGGCGTGGCGGGCTCAACCTGACGCACTCAGAACCGCTCGAAGCTTTCCTCACTCGCTATGGCGCCGCGCGTCAGCATCTTGAATCCGCCATCCGCGACTTCACTCCCGCCGACCTGCGCGTCTGGTGCGAAGGCCTTGGAATCGAGACGTTCCTCGGATCCAGCGGACGCGTGTTTCCGAAACAGATGAAGGCCTCGCCCCTGCTCCGCGCATGGCTCGCCCGGCTCGGCGCGCTCGGCGTCACCCTGGCGTCACGTTCTCGCTGGACCGGATGGCAGGGCGACGCGCTCGTCTTCGATACGCCCGGCGGAGAGCGCATCGAAAATCCCGATGCCGCGATCTTCGCGCTCGGCGGCGCGAGCTGGCCGCGCCTCGGATCGGACGGCACATGGCAAGCCGCGTTTCTCGAACGCGGCGCGCGCATCACACCGCTGCGTCCCGCCAACTCCGGCTTCCTCGTTCCGTGGTCCAGCGTCTTTCGCGGCCGCTTTGCAGGCGAGCCGATCAAGCGCGCCGCTTTCCGGTTAGGGGACCAGAGCATTCGCGGCGAAGCGATAATTTCCAGCTACGGCATCGAGGGCGGCGCGGTGTACGCCCTCGCCTCATCCCTGCGCGCGGCGATCGAAGCCAGCGGCGAAGCGATCGTCGAGATCGATCTTGCGCCCGATCAACCCGTCGATGTCATCGCGGCGCGCCTCTCTGGCTCTCGCAAGGACTCTATGGCCAATCGTCTGCGTAAGGCGAACCTGTCGCCCGCCGCCTCTGGCCTGCTGCGCGAAGACATGAGCGGCCCCGCGCTTCCGACCGAACCGCTTGAACTGGCCGCGCGCATCAAGTCGCTGCATATCCGCCTCACTGGCGTTGCCGCGATCGACCGCGCCATCTCGACAGCCGGCGGCATCAGCTGGGACAGCCTCAATGCGGACTACTCACTGAAGAGCGACCCACGCACTTTTGTAGCGGGCGAACTGCTCGACTGGGAAGCGCCAACCGGCGGCTATCTCCTGCAGGCATGCATCGCCACCGGTCGCGCTGCGGCGCGCGGCGTGCTCGCCCGTACCTGAAGCAGTTCGCGCTAGAACGCGCCAGCGACAGTGAGCGTGAGCGTGCGGCCCATCGTCGAGGAACGGAATTCATCGCCAAAGAAAGTGGGCGTGGCGTAGTCTCGTTCGGTTTCCTTCTGGACATCCAGCAGGTTCGCGCCCGTGACGCGCACCAGCAACCCGCCGAGTAACGCCGTCGTCTCCACAAACAGATCGACGTTCGGGTCCTTGGGCTCGGTCGCTTCCAGACGGTCGGCGCGATAGTAGGGGATGGGGCCAACGCTGTTGACCTTGCCGCCCCATGCGAGCTTCATCGCAGGAATATCCTGACGGAATTCAGCCGCCCAGTCGAACTCCTGCTCGCTCGATATCTGACGCGTCTGCAGTGACAGGGGATCGGTGACTTCCGAATCCTGTGCGCCGACATTCAGCTTCACGATGCCGCCGGCGACGCCAACGCTTTCGAGCGGAAATGTCGCTTCTATCCGGCCGCCCCAGCGCTTGCCGTCCCCGATATTGCCGACCGCCGTACACTCACCGGGCGTGCCGGCCGGCGTCGTGCAGACGCCGGCGACGCGCACGAAATCCTGCGTGTCTTGAATATCGTCATAGAATGCCGTGAGCGAGATCGACCCGCGCGGTCCCAGCGCACGCTTCCACTGCGCGCTCGCTTTCCACGTCTGTTCGGGCACGAGAAGCGGGTTGCCGATATTGGCCGAGCTGCTGATCGAATTGAGCCCCGTCGCGAAGTCGCCGAAATCGAGCTGCGAAACATCGCGCAGAACCGAGAAACGAAGCTGGTCTTCCGCGCTGGGCGCCCATGTCGCTACAGCTCGGGGCTTGGAATAGGTAAAGTCGCGCTCAACGGAGGCGTCCCCCGATTGCGAGATGGTTGACGCTTCGAAGTTGAAACCGGCTTCCAGCGTGAGCAGCGGGTTTAGCCGCCACACATCGTTGATTGAAGCTTCGGCCCGGTTCTCCTCGACCTTGGTCGAGGCAATCGGGATACCAATCGCCGGAGGCGCAAATGGTCCGCCTATTGGTCCGACAAGGCTTTCGCGGTTCACACGACGATAGTTGTAGGCGCCCTCCAGCCCCATCTCGATCGTGTGCTGCGTATCCGGCTTCGTCGTCCACACCCCGCGCAGTACATGCTCGCCCGCGCGATTGTCGGAATTATCGATCTGCTGATTCTTCGGTCCAAGCGCCGGATTGAGGTTCGTCGTTAGCAACTGCTGCGGCCGCCAGTTCACCAAGCGGTTGACGGTGATCAGCTTGACCGCGTTCTGGCCGTCGAACTTGTGCTCGTAGTCGCCACCAAGATCGACATACCAGACATCCTTCTCGGTATAGTCGAGCGTAATGGCGCCTACCGGTCCGCCAAGCAAAGGTACGAAGGCGTTACCCGCCGCGTTGGTTGTGAACAAGCGGGGCAGGACTCGGAAGTTGACGTTCCAGGTATCGCGTGCACTGGGCGTCCAGTTGGCGGCGCCTGTGACCGTAATTTCGTCGACCTGGTTTTGATAGAATTCGTCCTGCGTGCGCGTGACCGTACCCAGCGCATTGCGAAAGGTCGCCTCGACCTCCTCGCGCTCGCCAAGGCTGGTGGCCTGTACGCCAAGACGGAAGCTGAAATTGTCGGTCTTCCATGTGTGTGTGCCGCCGAGCTGTGCGCCCAGACGGCCCTGCTCGTAGCCACGGAACGTGATCGCGAAGGTGGTGGACTCCTTCATGCCGGTCGCGGGCTTCAGCACCACGTTAGCGATTTCAGTGTAGCCGCGCACATCAAGGTCGCCAGCGGCGGACGCGCGGATCAGTTCAATGCGCAGCACGGCGCCGGCAGCGATCCGGCCAAGCTCGTCGCGCATGCTGGTCTTGGATGAAGGACGCTGACCGTCGATCAGCACGTTGCCCGCTGTCGCGCCGAACCCGCGCAGGTCCGCGCCCTCGTCAAGCGTAAAGCCCGGAAGCTGGCGCACCATGTCCTCGGCCGTGACGGGATTGAACCGCGCAAAGAACGCCGGCTCAAACGCCTGCACGCCCTCAGGCGCACTCGCAGCCGTCGGTGGTGCTGGTGGCGCTTGCTGCGCACGCGCGCCGCCTGCCAGAGCAAGCGTACTGGCAGCAAGCGCAAGTAAGCTGGCTAAGCGCATCACTTCCGTCTCTCCCCTGTCCCGACGTGCTACCCATCTGGGGTCGCCGGTGTTTCTTATTTATGAATCCCGCACCGCAACGATGCCCCAATAGAAGGCCGCCACCGCATGACAATCATCACAAATGCGAAGAGATTGGGGAATACCCCGAACGTCAACACAAAAACCTGCAGCAAGGGCGGGCCAAGACTCGCGCAGGCGCTCGCAAGCATTCACGCAATTCCCTGGCGCCAGCCGATCAGTAGTTAAGAATTGGCCTCAGCCAACGTTCAGCCGTCGCAAGGTCCCAGCCCTTGCGCCTTGCGTAGTCCTCGACCTGGTCTTTCTCGATGCGGCCCACAGCGAAGTACACAGCATCAGGGTGCGAAAAGTAGAGCCCCGAAACACTCGCCGGTGGATTCATGGCGTAGCTTGAGGTCAGTTCGACCCCCGCCTTTGCGGTCGCGTCGAGCAGATCGAACAGCGTCTTCTTTTCGGTGTGATCCGGCTGCGAGGGATAGCCCGGCGCCGGACGAATGCCGCGATATTTCTCCGCGATCAGATCCTCACTCGTCAGCCCCTCGTCAGCTGCATAGCCCCAAAGCTCGCGACGCACCTGTTCGTGCATGTATTCTGCAAAAGCCTCGGCGAAGCGATCGGCCAGCGCTTTCACGATGATCGAGGAGTAATCGTCGCCTTTGGCGAGGAACTCTCGCGACTTCGCGAGTTCGCCATGGCCAGCGGTCACCGCAAAACCACCGACATAGTCAGCCGCTTTCGGCGCCACATAATCGGAAAGCGCCAGTTGGCCTTTGTCGTTGGTCTTTTCCATCTGCTGGCGCAGCGTATGGAAGCGACCGATCTCCGTCTTGCGACTTTCATCAGACCAGACGACGACATCGTCGCCCGACTGATTGGCAGGCCAGAAGCCGACAACACCCTTGGCGCTGATCCACTGCTCACCGATCATCTGCTGCAGCAGACCCTGCGTGTCCTTCCACAAGGACTGCGCTGCCTCACCGACCACGTCGTCCTCCAGGATCATCGGATAGCGCCCGACAAGATCCCAGCTGGCGAAATACGGCGTCCAGTCGATATAGCGCGCCAGTGTGGCAAGATCCGCCTCGATCTCGCGCGCGCCAAGAAAGCTGGGCTTCGGCGGCGCATAGCTCGTCCAGTCAATCTTCGGCGCCATCTGTCGCGCAGCCTTGAGGCTAACCCGCGCCTTCGCTTGCCCGCCAGACCGTGACTGACGGATCTGTTCGTACTTCGCTTTCGTCTCGGCCCAGAAGCGATCGCGTGAATCATCACCGATCAGCTGACTTACCACGCCGACAGCACGGCTAGCATCCAGCACGTGGACAACCGGCGCCTTGGTGAACATGGGTTCGATCTTGATGGCGGTGTGCGCAGGGGACGTCGTCGCCCCGCCGATCAGCAACGGTTTGTGGATGCCGAGACGCTCCATCTCGCTCGCGAAGTAGACCATTTCGTCGAGCGAGGGGGTGATAAGACCCGACAGGCCGATCATGTCGGCATTTTCGCGTTCTGCCGCTTCCAAGATCTTCTCCGCCGGCACCATGACGCCAAGGTCGATCACCTTGTAACCGTTGCATTGCAGGACCACGCCCACGATGTTCTTGCCGATATCGTGCACGTCGCCTTTCACCGTCGCCATGATGACAACGCCGTTGGACTTGTCAGCCATGCCCGTGCGGAGTTTTTCTTCCTCCATGAACGGCATGAGATGCGCCACCGCCGCCTTCATCACGCGCGCCGACTTCACGACCTGCGGCAGGAACATCTTGCCCGCGCCGAACAGATCGCCGACGATGTTCATGCCGTCCATCAGCGGGCCTTCGATCACGTGCAGCGGTCGCTCCACCGTGAGCCGCGCCTCTTCCGTGTCCTCAACGATGAACTCCGTGATGCCGTTGACCAGCGCGTGCGCAAGTCTGTCTTTCACGGGCTTCTGCCGCCAACTGAGGTCTTTCTTAACCTCGACGCCCTTCTGCCCGCGGAACCGCTCTGCGATCTCAAGCAGGCGATCCGTTCCGTCGGCGCGACGATTGAGGATCACGTCCTCGACGCGCTCGCGCAGGTCCGGGTCGATATTGTCGTAAATGTCGAGCTGGCCGGCGTTGACGATCGCCATGTCGAAGCCGAGCGGGATCGCGTGATACAGGAACACCGAGTGCATCGCGCGGCGCACCGCTTCATTGCCCCGGAACGAGAACGATACATTCGACAACCCGCCTGACGTGCGCGCATACGGCAGGTTCTGTTTGATCATCTTCACGCCCTCGAAGAAATCGACGGCGTAGTTGTTATGTTCATCGATACCGGTCGCGATAGCGAAAATGTTAGGATCAAAGATGATGTCTTCCGGCGGGAAGCCGATGCCGACCAGCAGGTCGTAGGCGCGTTTGCAGATCTCGTACTTGCGTGCGGCCGTATCTGCCTGCCCCTGTTCGTCGAACGCCATCACCACGATGGCGGCGCCATAGCTGAGGCAAGCCCGCGCCTGCTCAAGGAACTTTGCTTCGCCCTCTTTCATCGAGATGGAATTGACGATCGCCTTGCCCTGGACGTTCTTCAGCCCCTCCTCGATCACCTCCCACTTCGAGGAGTCGACCATGATAGGAACCTTGGCGATGTCGGGCTCCGCCGCGATCAGGCGCAGGAAGGTGCGCATGGCCGCCTTCGAATCCAGCAAGCCCTCGTCCATGTTCACGTCGATGATCTGCGCGCCGTTCTCCACCTGCTGACGCGCCACGTTCACGGCCTCGGCGAAATTGCCTTCGACGATCAGCTTCTTGAACGCCGCCGATCCGGTGATGTTCGTGCGCTCGCCAATGTTGATGAAGTTGGCAGTGGTTTTGGTCATGCGTTTTATGCCGTTCAAGTATACTAGCGGGAGGCTAGGGGGATGGCGGCCGTGACTTCGATCTCGACAAGTATGTCCGGTCGCACAAGGGCTGCGACCTGCACCGTCGAGCGAACTGGACGGTTGGGCTGGTCGGCACTGCCATAGCGGCGGCCGTAGGCTCGCATCATGCCGTCGAAATCCATGCCCACGCTGGGGCTGGGTTCAACGAGATAGACGGTCATGGCGACCACATCCGCTTCGCTCGCGCCGGCTTCATGCAACGCCTCTGCGATCTTGCCCAATACGCTGGCGGTCTGGCTTTCCGTGTCGCCAAACCTGGCAGCCGCCGCAGAACCCGTATTCAATGGATCAGCAATAATCCCCGGCAGGCGGATAGTTATATACCCCGGCGGGATGATGACGCTTTTCGCGTAAAACGCCGTCGACGACGTATACTGCCGCTGGATCGCGCCCGGCGTATCATGAACCGCCGTCACATCCGCTATCACGCAGCCACTGAGCGCAATGGCTGCCAGACTTATTCCGAGGACTCGTTTCATTCCACTAACTCCGTCCGTGCCATCGCCGGCAGGCCATCGATGCTCTGTGCGTTCTTCGCCAGCCGGCTCTCGTGCCACGCATCGAGCTCCATGTGGTCGATATACCGCCGCAGCTGATCGCGCTCGCCTTTGAACTCATAGAACGGCACGGCCCAGCCACAGCTGTCCTGCACCTGCGTGATATTGGCAAAAATGATGTCGCGGGCACGTTCATGACCCGGCGAGAATTTCGCGATCTCTTCAGCAAAGCGCAGATGGTTGAACTGCATCACTTCCCCGCGTCCATAGAGCCGCATGATGTTCGGCGCGCCGTCATAGGCGCAGAACATGAAAGTAATCCGTCCGTTCTCGCGCACATGCGCCAGGGTTTCCGCACCCGAACCGCCAAGGTCGGCGTACGCCACCCTGTTCGGCCCGATCACGCGGAAGCTGTCATAGCCCTTCGGCGACAGGTTTACCCGGCCCGCATCCGACATGGGCGCGGTCGCGACGAAGAACATCTTCTGCGCTTCGATGAAGGCGACATGCTTGTCGTTCAGGCTGTCATAATACTTGGCCATTGGCCGCTCCTCGCAGTTTCGTGCTCAAGCCAGTTCGAACGGCTCCAGCCCAGCAAGCCGCAGCGCGTGCGGACGCACCGGCGGCGTGCGCGGCTTCACGCCCTTCATCGCTTCGGCCACATGGCGGATGTGATCCGGCGTCGTGCCACAGCAGCCACCGAGAATGTTGACGAGTCCTTCCTTTGCCCACTGTTCGATTGAATGCGCGGTCTGATGCGGCTGCTCGTCATACTGGCCCATTTCATTTGGCAGGCCGGCATTGGGATAGGCTGCGACCAGCGTATCCGCCACGCGCGACATCTCGGCGACGAACGGGCGCATCAGGTCTGCGCCCAGCGCACAGTTGAAGCCGACAGCGAACGGCTTGGCGTGTTTTACGGAATTCCAGAACGCCTCCGTCGTCTGGCCCGACAGTGTGCGGCCCGAACGATCCGTGATCGTACCCGAAATCCATATCGGCAGCGCTTCCTGCCCTTCTGCCTCTAGGTCCATGATTGCCTTCAGCGCCGCCTTGCAGTTGAGCGTGTCGGTGATCGTCTCGACCAGATAGAGGTCCACACCGCCCTCGTTGAGAGCCCGGATCTGGTCGCGATAGGTGTGATAGACTTCATCGAAATCGACCAGCCGCGCGCCCGGATCGTTGACGTCCGACGACATCGACAGCATCTTGTTCAGCGGCCCGATCGAACCGGCGAGAAAGCGCGGCTTGCCCGGCTCCTTCGCGCTGAACGCATCGGCGACCTCGCGCCCGATGCGCGCGCCTTCATAGTTGATGTCCCACACCGCCTTGGCGTCGAGCTTGTAATCATCCTGCGCGATCGTGGTCGCAGAAAAGGTGTTAGTCTCGGAGATGTCCGCACCCGCTTCGAAATACATCGTGTGCAGCTGCGCCACGAGATCCGGCCGTGTCAGGCACAGGATATCGTTGTTGCCTTTCATCTGTCCCGGATGTGTCGCAAAGCGCTCGCCGCGATAGTCGGCTTCCTGCAGGCCCATCTTCTGGAACATCACACCCCAAGATCCGTCGAGGATGAGGACGCGTTCTTTCGCGATCTGTTTCAGCTTCGCGACACGTTCACTGCGGGCGCTCATTATTGACCTCCTTGGCGAGGGGGTGGAACCGAAACCGCTCCACTGGCGCGAAGCGGGAAGAATGGATTGTGCGCGACTTCCCAGAGATGCCCATCGGGGTCGGCAAAGTGCCCGACATAGCCGCCCCACGACGTCTTGTAGGGCGACTTCGTGCCACGAGCCCCGGCCGCAAGCACGCGTGCAAACGCTGCATCAACGGTGGCGGCATCAGGCACGTTCCACGCCAGCGTCTGCCTGCGGAAACCGTGCCCCTCTGCAGGAACGGCCGAATCCTCGGCTAGCATGCCAGTCGGGAACAGCGCCAGCACGACACCATCCATGTCGTAAAAGTAGATCGTCTC
This sequence comes from Caulobacterales bacterium, assembly GCA_038326205.1. Classification (GTDB taxonomy): domain Bacteria; phylum Pseudomonadota; class Alphaproteobacteria; order Caulobacterales; family Hyphomonadaceae; genus UBA7672. The sequence goes on from JBBQJV010000055.1 coordinate 28,369, forward strand.
CTGCGAGGCACGCGAACGTTTCAGCCCCAGCGCCTCATAGAAGGCAGCTGACTTGGCGAGGTCGTCGACACCCAGCGTGACGAGTGCTATACGGATTGCAGGATCGCTCATGTTGCCCTCGCCTCTGGTTTGATGCCCAGCAGCCTGCATGTGGACAGCGAAAGGCCCGCGCGATTCATTGTGTAGAAATGGAAATGGTCGACACCCTGTTCGGCGAGGCGCTGGCACAGTTCGGCGGCGACATGCGCTGTCACCAGATCGCGCGTTTCCGCATCATTCTCGAGGCCTTCATACAGCGCTGCGATGCGTGCGGGGATCGCGGTGCCGCACAGCGCAGCCATGCGCTTCAGGCCCGAAAAATTCGACTGCAGCATGATGCCGGGCACGATTGGCTGGTGAAGGCCTGCCGCCCGCGCTGCATCGAGGAATTTGAAGTAGACGTCCGGGTAGAAAAAGAACTGCGTGATCGCCCGCGTCGCGCCCGCATCGAACTTGCGCTTCAGGTTCTCGATCTCCGCCGCCATCGATGGCGCATCGGGATGCACCTCGGGATAGCAGCCCACCGAAATATCGAAGTCGGCAATTTTGCGTGCGCCTGCGATCAGGTCGTTGGCGTAGGCATAGCCGCCCGGATGCGGCTCATAGCGCGTGCCGATGCCTGCGGTCGGATCGCCGCGCAGCGCCACGACCCGCTTGACGCCCGCTTCCCAATAGTCGCGCAGCACCTGGTCGATATCATCCTTCGTCGCCGCAACGCACGTGATGTGCCCGGCGGGATTCAGCGATGTCTCTTCGGCCATTTTCTTGACGATGCCGTGCGTGCGCTCGCGCGTGGAGCCGCCCGCGCCATACGTCACCGACACATAGGTCGGGTTAAGCGGTTCCAGCCGCTTCACGGAATCCCACAGCTTCGCTTCCATCTCCGGCGTCTTCGGAGGAAAGAATTCAAAGGAGACTGATGGCGTGCTGCTCATGCTGCAGTCCTCTTGTCCGCGCCTTCGCACGTGGCCTTCTGGCTGTCCGCCGACCAGACCATCACGGATATGCCCTTCTCGCCGCCCGGCGCCGCGAACGTTTTTGCAGACCGCACAGCCAACCCGGCCTTGTCGGCCCAGCGCGCCATG
>JBBQJV010000056.1:0-28529 GCA_038326205.1 Caulobacterales bacterium
GTGAACTGGTAGAAGATTGTACCCTCGTTCTGCAGCGTGAAGCGCTCGGTGACTTTCGAGTTGGGCGAAATGTAAACGAACAGGCCGAAATCAACGCGTACAGATTCCAGCGCCTTGAAGCCGATGGTTTCGACGACCAGCGTGTCGCCGTCCCATGTGCCGACACTGGTGCCGAGATACTGGCGCATGACATCGGGGTTATGCTGGCCGTTCATGCGGATGATCCGCGTATCGTGAACCATCTCGATATTGATCGCTATGGCGTCCGGCGTCTGGATGATCTGCTGATGGTTGTTGTAGAGCGCGTTCAGCATCGGCGGGCCACCCGTGGAGGCGAAACCGATAAGGCAGCGTTCAATCGGAATGCGTTCTTCGGGATTATCGAACATGTTGTAGGTGACGACCGACTTCATCATCGCCGTCCGTCCGGCCGGCGTGTAGGGCACCTTGCCGTTCGGCGGATCAGTGATCCATGAAGAACGGTAAGTGCCGTTGATCAGGCCTACACTCTTGCCAGGGTCGATCCAGAAGTTGTTGTAACCTGCGGGATCATCGCCCACTTCGGGCGCACCCTTGTCCGCAGCAGACGGCGCGTTGTCCGCCGCCGCGACGCTGGCAGCATCCCTCTCCCACTGTTTCGCATCGGCTTCCGAAATCACGAGGTCCTTGAACTCGGGCACGCGCTCGAGACGCGTAATCGACGAGTTCGTCCACACACCCTGGAAGTCCGGCTTGCCCTCACTGGTGCGAGGAATGGAATCGCCCGCCTGCGCGAAAGCGGCGCCACAAGACATCAGGGCTGCGGTTGTGCAGAGGACAGATAGGCGCATCATGTTGCTGCTCCGTGCGTCAGGGTTGATGAGATCGTTGCACAACGCCCGCTCGCATACGAGCCATGGTAGCGAGGTCGTGATCTTGGGCACATGCCTCGCGACTTCCGGCAGATCGTCCTGGCATCGACCCGTTGCGGCCACCGCGATCAGTTGACGCTCACCGCTGCTTCGCCGAATGACTTATATCGGCTTTTTTCATACAAACTGACCCCACCCGAATGGCGCAACGCGTACTGACCCTGGCCCTCCCTGACGACGATGCCTCCGCCAGCCTCGGGGCGCGTCTGGCAGAGGCCGCCCGCCCGGGCGACGTCATTGCCCTGTTCGGCGATCTGGGCGCGGGAAAAACGACGCTGGCGCGCGCCCTGATCCGCAAGCTGATGGGCCCCGAAACTGAGGCGCCAAGCCCGACCTTCACGCTGGTCCAGAGCTACCCCGCCCCGAACCTCACGATCTGGCATTTCGACCTCTATCGCCTGTCACATCCCGGCGAGGCCCGTGAACTGGGGCTGGAGGAAGCTGTGGATGGGCTGGCCGTGATCGAATGGCCCGAAAGGCTGGGTCGCGATCTTCCCGTCGCGCGGCTGGAAGTTCGGCTATCCTTCGAGGGGACCGGGCGAATCGCTCGGCTTGTGGACTTCGACGACTGGAGCATCCGGCTCAATGGCGACTGGCGCCCGAACATATGAGTAACAACCTGCGCGCAACGGAAATCCGGGAGTTCCTGGATGGCGCCGGCTGGGGCGAAGCTGCCCGCACGCCGCTTAACGCCGACGCCTCAACGCGCCGTTACGAGCGACTTCGTCGCAAGACCGAAACGGCGATGCTGATGGACGCGCCGCCGCTGGAAGCAGCTCCTTGCCCGCCGGGCGCCGATGACGAGGAAAGGGTCAAGCTGGGCTGGAACGCTATCTCGCGGCTTGCAGCTTCGCGCGTCGAAGCTTTCGCGGCTGTTTCTGAATATCTCACCGGCCTTGGCCTCTCGGCGCCACGCATGCTCGGGCAGAACAACGTTCATGGCCTCGCTCTCCTGGAAGACCTCGGCGATGATCTTTTCGCCGAAGTGATCCTCAAGGGCGGAGACGAGATCGCGCTCTATGCCGCTGCCGGAGAAGTGCTCGCCGCAGTTCACCGCGCGCCAGCGCCATTCGTGTTGCCCTATCGCGGCGGCGAATGGCCAATCCTGACTTACGATCACCTTGCCCTGTCAGCCAACATGGACCTCTTCGTCGAATGGATGCCGCAGCGCGATCTGGCCATGCGGATGGGGGAGCAGACGCGCTTGCGCTGGGAGCGCGTGCGCGAAAATCTGATCGGCAAAACCGAGGATTTTCCCCGTGCCTTGATCCTGCGCGACACCCACGCGGAAAACCTGATCTGGCTGCCTCGGCGCGAAGGCGTCGCCCGCGTCGGCCTCCTCGACTTCCAGGATGCCGTGCTTGGCTGGGGTGAATGGGACATGTCGATGCTGCTGCACGACGCTCGCCGCGATGTTTCCGCTGAAGCGCGCGAAGCCGCGATCCGCACCTATCTCGATGGCATGGGCCTGACGCGCGAAGCCTTCGACGAACGTCTTGCCGTGCTGGGCGTCATGAACGTCATGCGCATCATGGGGATTTTCGCGCGCCTTGTGACGCGTGACAAGAAACCCCGCTACGACCAGTTCCAGCCGCGCCTGCGCGGCCTGCTCAACGAAACGCTCAGCCACCCCGCCGTGTCGGAAGCCCGTGATTTCGTCACAGCTGTGGCGCCGCATCTTCTGATCTCGGCATGACCAAAATCTCGACAGCCATGCTTCTCGCGGCGGGCCTTGGCACGCGCATGAAGCCGCTCACCGATAGTCGCCCCAAACCGCTGATCGAGGTCGGCGGGCGCACGCTCGTCGATCGCGTGCTCGACAAGATGGTTGCTCAAGGCGTCACCCGCGCCATCGTCAACGTCCACTACCTCGCCGACATGATGGAAGCGCATCTCGCCGCCAGAACAGACATCGAGATCATCATCTCGAATGAGCGCGACGTTGTGCTCGAGACCGGCGGCGGTGTGGTGAAAGCCCTGCCCCTGCTCGGCAATGATCCCTTCTTCGTCGTCAACACCGACGTCACCTGGGCGACCGCCGGAGATGCTACCTTCCTCGACCTGGCCAACGCCTACGACCCCAACACCATGGATGCGCTGCTGCTGCTCGCGAGGATGGAGGCAACCCTCGGCTTCCGCGGACCCGGCGATTTCGACCTTGCCCACGACGGCCAACTGATCCGCCGTGGCGACAAGCCCACCGCGCCTTACGTCTTCGCCGGCACCCACGTCACCCGCGCCGACCTCCTGCGCACCTACGAAGCCAAACCCTTCTCGGCCAACACCTACTGGAACGCCTTCGCCGCGCGTGGACGCCTTTTCGGTACGGTGATGTCACCCTTCTGGATGCATGTCGGCGACCCCGCCGGCCGCGATGAAGCCGAAGCCCGCCTCAACCTCATGGGACCGGGCGCGTGAGCGCTGCCGCTTCACTGTTCGCCGCGGGCAGCACGCGCGTCTTCAACCTGCCGCCATCATCAGCCTTCCTCGACGAACTAGCGCGCGGCCTCGTCGAGGCCACCGGGGCCCGCGACACTCCCGAGGCACTCGCCGACGCCCTGATCTTCACACCGAACCAGCGCGCCGCGCGTGGCCTTGCTCTTTCTCTCTACCGCGCCATGAACAACACGATGCTTACGCCCGAGATTCGCCCCCTTGGCGACATCGAGGAGGAGGACGGCCTCGCCGCTTTCGGCCCTGACGCACTCGATCTCCCCCCCTCCCTCTCCCTCGCACAGAGACGCGGCGCCCTCGCCCGCCTCATTCAAGCCTGGCGCCTCAACGTCGACGGCGAGCGTCTCCCTCCCGCCTCGCTCCTTGCCGCGGCAGACGAACTCGGCGCCCTCATCGACCAGGCCTCCCTCGTCGGCGGCGTCGACTGGCGCCAACTCGAATCCCTCGCCAGCGAACTCAGCCCCGCGCTAGCTGAACACTGGCAGGTCTCCGCCAGCTTCCTCGATATCGTGATGAAGGCGTGGCCGCGACATCTCGCCGAGACCGGCTATTCCGATCCGCAGGTCCGTCGTCTCGGCGCTGCCGAAGCGCTCGCGAAGCGCTGGGCGAAAAAGCCGCCGCAGCATCCCGTCGTCATCGCGGGCTCCACCGGCGCTGGCGCTGCAACGCGTTGCCTGATGCGCGCTGTGCTCAACCTGCCGCGTGGTCTCATCGTTTTCCCCGGCCTCGATCCCGACCTCAGCGCGAAAAGCTGGACCGCGATCGCCGCCGCTGCGAGCCACCCGCAACACACATTCGGCGCCACGCTCGCCGCGCTCAACCTCAGGCCCGCCGACATCCAGCCCTGGCCCGTCGAAGCGGAAGTCCCAGCCGAACGCTCCCGCCGCCGCCTCATCAACGAAGCCTTGGCGCCCGCCGCTGAAACCAGCGACTGGAACCGCCGCCTCGACGCTCTCGCCGCCCCTGCATCGTCGCGCGATCTCGTCACCGAAGCCCTGCACGGCCTCTCGCTCGTCGAAGCCGAAGACGAAAGCGAGGAAGCCCTCGCCGCCGCCCTCCTCCTTCGCGAAACGCTCGAGACGCCAAACAAAACAGCCGCCCTCGTCACCCCGGAAGCCTCGCTCGCCCGCCGGACCGCAGCGATCCTCGAACGCTGGGGCATCGACATCGCGCCCTCCGCCGGCGTACCGCTCACCCGTACCGCGCCGGGCAGCCTGCTGCTGATCCTGTCACGCTGGATGTTCGCGCCCGCCGACCCCGTGCTGTTGCTGTCGCTGCTCAAACACGACTGCATCGCCATGGGCCGCACGCCCGAAGACCTGCGCGCCATCGTCAGCGGCATGGAGCGTGCGACCCTGCGCAATCCACCGCGCTCGCCAACGCTGGAACATCTGTCGCGTCGTCTCGCGACCCTGAAGCGCCCGCTGCCCGACGCCGCGCGCCTGATCGAAGAACTCGAGAACGCTCACTACGCCGCGAAGCCTTGCTTCGCCGACGATACAATCGATGGCGCCGCCGCCGCGCAATCGATCGCACGCCTTGCCGAAACCCTGTGCGCCACGCCCGACATCGCCGGCGCCCGCATCTGGTCCGGCAAGTCCGGCGCGATGGCGGCGCAGTTCATCGACCAGCTCTCGCAACTCTCCGCCTCCATGGGCCGGATGGATGCACATGCCTTCCCCGATTTCGCCGAAGCCGCGATGGAAAGGATGATTGCCGCGCCCGATGCGCCAGAACACCCGCGCATCGCCATCTTCGGTCCGCTCGAAGCGCGCCTGCAACGCCGCGACCGCATGATCCTCGCCAGCCTCAATGAAGGCTCATGGCCCAAGCCCGCCGCCGCCGACGCCTTCCTCAACCGCACGCTGCGCAAACGCCTCGGACTGCCCGATCCGGACGAACGCGTCGGCCTCTCCGCGCACGATTTCGCGCAGATGGCCAATGCGCCCGAAGTCATCCTGCTGCGCGCGCGTCGCGTCGACGACAAGCCCGCGGTCGCCTCGCGCTGGCTCTGGCGCCTGCGCACGCTGGCGGCTGGCAGCGTCGGTGGACGCGAAGCTGCGGATAGACTTCTCGCGCCGGCCGCCAACGCCGATACGATCGCCTGGGCGCGCGCCATCCGCCATGTCGACAAGGTCACGTCTGCAAAGCCGCCCGCGCCGACACCACCTGTCATTGCGCGCGACCTCACCAACTTCTCGCCCAGCCGCGTCGTGAAACTGATCCGTGACCCCTACGCCGATTACGCCCAGAAGGTTCTACGCCTCGAACCGCTACGCTCCGTCAGCGAAGACGTAGACGCGCGCGAACGCGGCACGGCCGTCCACAAGGCGATCGAACTGTTCGAGAAGGAAGACAACGAGACCTCGATCTCCGCCTTGATCGAACAGCAACTCAACAAAGCCGGCGCTGCGGAAGAACTTATCCGTCTCGAAATGCCGATGTGGGAACGCGCGGGCGCAGCGTATCTGCGCTGGTCCGCCGAACGCAAGCCGCGCCGCGGCGACGCTCTTACCGAGACAAAAGCATCGATCACGTTCGAGTCGTCGGCGGGCACAGTCACGCTGAAAGCCACCGCCGACCGCGTCGAATTCATGACCGACGGCACGCTCGCCATCATCGACTTCAAGACCGGACAGCCCAAGAAAGCAGCGCAAGTTGAATCCGGGCTCGAACCCCAGCTCGCTCTGGAAGCCGCCATTGGCGCACGCGCCGGCTTCGGCCACTTTGCTCCGGCCCCCGCCTCTGAACTGATCTATTTCCAGATCTCGATGAGCGCGCAAACGCTGAAGGAATCGAACGGCCAGCCGCTGGAATTCGATCGCGGCTCGACGCGCGACATTGCCGAGAAGGCGCTCGAAGGTCTCCAGGCCCTGATCGAAATCTACGCCAATCCCGCGCAGCCTTACTACTCCAAGCCGCGCGTCGAATTCATCTGGAACGTCTCCGACTATGACCGCCTCGCGCGCCGCGCCGAATGGTCTGCGGATGAAGGAGGCGAGGAATGACCACGCCTCCTGACACATGGCCGGAATACGCCGCCGCCAGCGAAGGCCAGCGCCTCGCCGCCCTGCCTGAATCATCTGCGTGGGTCGAGGCCAATGCCGGTTCTGGCAAGACGAAGGTCTTGATCGACCGTGTCGCGCGTCTGCTGCTGCGCCGCATCGAGCCAGATTCCATCTTGTGCGTCACCTACACCAAGGCCGCTGCCAGCGAGATGCAGGCCCGACTGTTCGATCGCCTCGGCGATTGGTGCGTCATGGACGCAGACCTGCTCAAGCAGAAACTCTCCGATCTCGAAGGCCGTCCTCTTGCCGACTATGGCGAAGAAGACATCGGCCGCGCCCGCGAACTTTTCGCAAAGGCGCTTGAGACGCCCGGCGGCCTGCGCATCGAAACCATCCACGCCTTCTGTGGCCGCGTCCTGCGTCGCTTCCCGCTCGAAGCCAAAGTCGCGCCGGGCTTTTCCGAACTCGATGACGATGCCGCAGCCGACCTTTGGGAGGCAGCCTTCCGCGCCATGGCGCGACGTGTTGTGCGGGGCGATGCCGCCCTGATGCAGGCCGCGCGCACCGCTGCCGAAGCTGGCGGCGGCAAGGGCCTCGACATTGTGCGCAGCCTGCTGCCGCGTCGCGCCGCCATCGCCCGTTATATCAATGAGTCTGGCAATATCGACGACGCCGTCGAACGCCTCCGCAATGATCTCGGCGCGTCTGACACGCCCGTCAACGAAATCCTCGAAGAGGCCATGGGCGCAGCCCTGCCGCGCGAAGCGCTGCGCAATCTCGCCGGCGCTCTGCCCCGCGCCAAGCCGACTGATGCCAAACTTGCCGATGAGCTCGTTTTCATCCTGTCGGATGCGCCTCCGCAGCAACGCTTCGATGCATGGACGTCGATTGCCTTCACCGACAAAGGCGATCTTCGCAAGAGCAACCCCTATACCAAGGAAGCCACCAAGGCCGCGCCTTCTGTCACCGATCTCTTCCAGATCAAGGACATTCCCGAAGGCTCGGAAATCCTCCGCATCCAGTCCGTCTCCACTGCGATCAACGCGCGCTACGTATTCGAGCGCTCCGCCGCCATCCTGCGCCTGGCTCATACGCTGTTCGCCGACTTCGCCGACCGCAAACGCGCCCGCGCCGGTCTCGACTTCGATGATCTCATCGAAATCACCGCCACCCTGCTGGAGCGCAGCCATGCAGCTGAATGGATACTGTGGAAACTGGACGGCGGCATCAGCCACATCCTGCTCGACGAAGCGCAAGACACCAGCCCCGCCCAGTGGCGCATTCTGAAAGCAATCACCGACGACATCTTTGCGGGTGCAGGCGCCGAACGCGACGCGCCGCGTACGCTCTTCGTGGTCGGCGATCGCAAACAGTCGATCTACTCCTTCCAGGGCGCCGACCCCGAATTCTATCTCACGAAACGACAGGAGTTCGTGACGAACTCGCTCGCCGTCGAGCTGGCGCACACCCTGCCCGATCTCGCCATGTCCTTCCGCTCCGCGCCGGAAGTCCTCACCTATGTGGACGAGGTGTTCGACACCGCAGCGTTTGGCGGCGAGGCTCCCTTCACGATCAACCCGCCCTCAACTGCCGATCTGATGCGGCACACGCCCTATCGCCGCGCGCACGATGGCGCAGTCGAACTCTGGCCGCTGGAACCGCGCGCCGAAAAACAACCCGCCGGGCCATGGGACGCACCGCAAGGCATGGAAAACGAAGGCAGCGCCAAGGCGCGCCTCGCCGCCCGCATCGCCAGCTTCATCAAGGGCGAGATCGCGGCAGGCGCCGCCATCTGGGCTGCCGACGAAAAGCGTCCCTGCAAACCCGGCGACTTCCTCATCCTCGTGAAAGGTCGCACGGGCGGTCTGTTCGACGGCATCCTGCAGGCGCTCAAGCGTGAAAATGTGCCGGTCGCTGGCGCTGACCGCATCAAACTGCTCGACAGTCTCGCCGTGCAGGACCTGCTCAACCTGATCCGTTTCGCGCTATGCCCGGAAGACGACCTCACCCTTGCCGAAATCCTCAAAGGCCCCTTCGGCGGCCTCGACGACGATCGGCTGTTCGCACTTGCCCATCCTCGCCCGGGCGATCTGTGGACCGCACTCCGCGAAACGCAGGACCCTACCCTCTACAGCGTCCGCACCTTCCTCGCCGACGTGGTCACCCGCGCGCATCAGCCGCCCTACGAATTCCTGACCCACGCTCTTGAGCGCGGCCACGGCCTCGCCCAACCCGGATGGGAGCTGATCCTGTCGCGCTTCGGCGCTCCCGCCCGCGAGCCCGTCACCGCACTTATTGATCGCGCCGCCGGTTTCGACAGCGATCAGCCGCCCAGCCTCCAGCTATTCCTCGACGCCATCGAACGCCGTGGCGGCGAGGTAAAGCGCGAACTCTCCGGTCCACAGGGCGAAGTCCGCGTCATGACCGTCCACGGCGCCAAGGGCCTCGAAGCCCCCATCATCATCCTGCCCGACACCTGCTCGGCCCATCGCGGCGAACGTGACGGCCTTTTCATGTCGGAGGACGGCGCCCCCCTCTGGCCCGGCGCCAAAGCCAACGACACCCCCCTCACCCTCACCCTCCGCAACATCGAAGATGCCCGCGCCCTCCGCGAACACCACCGCCTCCTCTACGTAGCCCTCACCCGCGCCAAGGATCGGCTAATCGTTTGCGGTGCGTTCAGCGGCCATCCCAAGGGCGAGGGCTTCGCCGAAACGTCGTGGTATCGCCTCTGCCAAGGTGCGATGGTCCGTCTTGCTGAGGCTGGCCGCGCGCAGGAGGTCGTGGGCGACGAGCACACCTATCTTCGTCTCGGCGCTGCGCGGGAATTGCTGATCCCCGAAATTGTGACTGATGGCGCGACGGCGACCCCGCCAGCCTGGCTCCGCAGCCTCGCCCCGGCAGAAGCAAGCACCCGCATCCTCTCGCCCTCGCGCCTCACATCGGCGTCAGAGCCGCCTGTGATCTCACCCTTCGGCGAAGGTCGCGCCGAGCGGTTGCGTCGCGGCAGTCTCATCCACCTGTTATTCGAGGTCCTGCCTGACCTGCCGGTGAAGTCCCGTCGCGCGGCCGCGGAGGCGTTCCTGAAGCGCCAGCCCGACCTCACCCCTCAACAGCGCCACGAAATGGTGGATGCCGCGCTGGGCGTTCTCGAAGACAAGCAGTTCGCCGCCGTCTTCGCCCTCGGCGGCCGCGCCGAAGCCCCCATCATCGGCCGACTCGGCGCCGACACCATAAATGGCCGCATCGACCGTCTGGTCATTACCGACGCGGAAATCCTGATCGTCGACTACAAGACTGACCGCCCCGCCCCACCCTCTTTGGGATCGGTCGGAGAGGCCTATATCGTCCAGATGGCAGCTTACCGGTCTGTGTTGTCGCAGCGATGGCCGAATCGGCCCATCCGGTGCCTGCTGGTCTGGACAGATGGCCCCCTGCTCATGGAGATACCTCCAGCCGAGCTCGATTCCGCGCTGGCCCGTGTCCAGGCGTGAACCGTTCCTTTAGCGGGGCTCTGTTGGATACTGGTCGGTCCGCACCTAGTTAATGGCTCCGCAAGTAGAAGGATCTGCTCATGTCCGTCGCCAACATCTCAGATGACAGCTTTGACTCTGAAGTCCTCGCCGCCAAGACCCCGGTGGTCGTGGATTTCTGGGCGGAATGGTGTGGCCCGTGCAAACAGGTTTCCCCACATTTCGAGGCGCTGGCCGAAGAGCTCGGCGACAAGGTCAAGGTCGTGAAGATCAATATTGACGACAACCCGTTGACCGCCGGCCGTTTCGGCGTGCGTGGTTTGCCCACCTTCATGATCTTCCAGGACGGACAGGTGACGGCTACCCACCTTGGCGCGATGAACAAGTCGCGCCTTGCCGAGTGGCTCAAGGAATCCGCCCCGTCCATAGCTTGAAGACGCAGGCCTAAGCACAACACAGGATAAAACTCATGGCGCTCGCCGAAATCACTGACGACACCTTCGAAGCAGAAGTGCTCGGCGCGTCCGGTCCCGTGGTCGTCGACCTTTGGGCCGAATGGTGCAGCTCGTGCAAACAGATGATGCCCGCCTTCGAACAGCTCGCAGGTGAGCTTGAAGGCAAGGCCAAGCTGGTCAAATTCAACGCCGACGAAAATCCGATGACCCCGGGCAAGTTCGGCGTGCGTGGCCTGCCAACTCTGCTCATGTTCGAGAACGGCAAACTCCTCTCGATGAAAACCGGCGCGATGACCAAGGCAAAGCTGGCGGAATGGATCGCCGAGACCACAGCCGCAGCGAGCTGACGAAATTGTACTCCCCTGCCACCCTTCCCTTGGAAGCAGGGGGAGGTAGATCGCGAAGCGAGACGAAGGGGGCGGGCTACGGTTGCGGGTCTTCGCCCCGATCGGATTAAATTTCCTCGCTGTCGGCCCGTCAACGCTGCGCCTTGACCCCAGGCTTCGCCGTACGCCCACCGCTTCGCAAGGGAATACGCGCACCGAACGACCCCTTGCCCTTCGCGCTCGTCCGGTGTTTCTCCATTGCAGCAAAAGCGTGAGACCGGACCCGCACCATGAGCACGAAAACGCCTCGCCAGTTCTTCAAGCCGCTGGCCATTGGCGCGCCCGCTCCACTCCGCGAGCTGCCGGTAAAGCTTGAACGCATGATCCATTTCGTGCCGGGTCATAACGAGAAAGTCCGTTCCAAGACGCCTGACATGGCCGCAAAGGTCGACGTCGTACTGGCGAACCTTGAGGACGCCATACCCGCCGACGCCAAGATCCAGGCGCGCGCCGGCGCCATTGAGATGGCGAGCATGGTCGACTGGAAGAAACTCGGCACCGGCCTGTGGACCCGCGTGAACCCGCTCAACTCGCCATGGTTCCTCGACGATGTCACCGAGATCGTCACCAAGGCCGGCAACATCTATGACGTCATCATGCTGCCGAAGGTCGAAGGCCCGTGGGACATCCACTATGCTGACCAGCTGGTGGCCCAGCTTGAAGCCAAAGCCGGCATCACCCGCCCCATCCTCTTCCACGCCATCCTCGAAACCGGACAGGGCGTCGCCCTCGTCGAGGAAATCTGCGCCGCCTCCCCGCGCATGCAGGGCATCTCGCTCGGACCGGCGGACCTCGCCGCCAACCGCGCTATGAAAACGACGCGCGTGGGAGGTGGCCACCCCATGTACAAGGTCATCGAGGATCCGGTGGAGGGCAAAGAGCGCCTCTCGGCCCAGCAGGACCCGTGGCACTATACGCTCGGCAAGATGGTCGACGCCTGCGTCACCTCCGGTATAAAACCGTTCTACGGCCCGTTCGGCGACATCGCCGACCTCGCCGCCTGCGAACAGCAGTTCAAGAATGCCTATCTCATGGGATGCGCTGGCGCCTGGTCGCTCCACCCCGGCCAGATCGACATCGCCAAGCGCGTCTTCTCGCCTGAAGCTGACGAAGTGAAGTTCTCGATCCGCATTCTCGAAGCCATGCCCGATGGCACCGGCGTTGCAATGATCGACGGCAAGATGCAGGACGACGCCACCTGGAAGCAAGCCAAGGTCATCGTTGATCTTGCGAAACAGGTCGCTGCAAAAGATCCGGCAATGGCGGCAGCCTACGGTCTCTGACGGCTTTGCAACATCAATTCGGCTCGACAAGTCCCGCCACATCGTTGGACGTATCCAGTCGATAACGCCATTTTCCATCAATCGACGCGCCCTGAATCCGCAGGCACGCATAGGGCCGTCCCGGCTGGTTGTCCGCATCACGTCCAGCTATCGGCCACAGCTTCTCGCAATTTGCCTTCAGGCAGTAGCACGCCTCCCCCACCACGACGCCCTCGAGCGGAGCGGGATAGCGGAACAGTTTCGCTTGCGGTGTCTTTGACTGCTTGAGCTGCGCGAAAGCGGTGTCACCGCCGGTTCGCAATTCCATCGCGCGATAGCCATTGCCCAATACGCGTGCGAGATCGGCATCGCTGTCGCTCCGCATTCCTTCCGCAAAACTGGACGCAATATCCATCATCGGCTTGTAGTGCGCCCAGTCAGCCGTCGCAGCAGTCAGGTCGCCGCCCTTCGCGCCGGGCAGCCTTCGCTTCAACCCGGACGCCGCAAGATCACTGCCGGTCATGAACATCAGCATCGGCCCGCGCGGCGCGAGACAGCCGAGCGTGCGGCCATTCTGGTTGATGCCCGGCCCCCTCAGCTGCCCGTTCAGCAGTGTTGCTTCGGCAACCGCGCAATCCGTGACTCGCCCAACGAAAGTTCCGCGCCACGCGCCCGGCAATGGCTGCATCCCATCGATGAACCCACCGACGAAATTCGCATTGACGCCATAGATTGCATCGACGTCGGCATAGACGCGTTCATTCACATAGAGGCCGTCCACGGCCACGCATTGTCCCATCCATGCATCCGGATCAGCCGCCACCTTGGCGATTGATATCGCCACGGCATTCTCGGGCGTGCAAACCGCCGAACGCGGCACATTCTGCGCGCTGGCGCCGCCCACAAAGGCGATCAGGAAAAGGCAGAGAACAGGACCAAAGCGCATCATGCCTTTATCGCTAGCACGCGCGCCTAGCTTCGTCAGGCCCGGCTTCGTCAGGCCCAGCTGGAAAACCTGAACCAGCCCTGCATCGGCCAGTTGAACAGGCACGCCTCTTCCTGCGTGCCCGCGCCGATATTGTGCGCGACCAAAGGTTGGCCATTCTGCTTCTTGCGCGTCACCACGCCGATATGCGGTAGTCCTCCGGCGCTTAGCCGCCAGCTGACAATGTCGCCCGGCAGGTAGTCGGCGGTGTTCTGAGTAATCACCTGCGCCCCACCCTTGCGGCGGAACAGCGTCTCGAGGTTGGGCACGCGCCGATGGTCAATATTCCTGTCGGTTCTGGTGAGCCCCCACATCTTCGGATAGGCGCTGAAATTCGCCGCCATGTCCTCGTGCACCTCCACCTGCAGGTCGACCCCGGCATGGCGAAACGCGCGGATCACCGTGTCTGAGCAGACGCCGCGATCATCGGGTACATCGCCGCCCGGATAGGACAGCTTCACATAGGCAGGGTCGTAGGTTTCGGTTTTGGTCGCCCGCAGCTCCGCGCCCGCAGCGACCTTCGCCGCGAATGGCAGGTGGGTGTCGGCATTCCGGTCGGGCGTCTGTGCTCCAGCGCGGAACGACAGCAGCGCTCCACCCAGCCCCGCCAATACAATCCTTCGGTCCATGACCCTGAACATGAAAAATCCCCTGACGTCGAACAACGTCAGGGGACATTCAGATTGCGGCAGGCAGGCGACCGAAACCCGGCGGGCTGCAGCCATCACTGCATTAGCCGAGCTTGGTCGGCAGCTTTACGATCCCCATCTGCGTCAACACGATCATCACACCGCCGCCCACCGCAAGGATGGTGCCGAAGTCGATGTGGAAGCCGATGAGGCCCATGCCGCCCGGCATGCCGCCAAAGCCGCCGCCAACACCCAGCACCATCCCGGCGATGATCGGCAGCAGGATCGGGCCGCCGATGGCAATAGCCGCGGTGATCAAGCGGAACATCGCTGTCATTGCATGGTTGGTCATTTCGAAGAAGATGAGCACGCCAGCGGACACAGGCACGAGAAACAGCAGGGCGAGGATGAAGCCCGCAAAACCGAAGAAGCCCATCGGGCCGCCGCCGATCAGGCTGAGCGTGTTGAAGTATCCACCGATGAGCGAACCGAGAAGGATCACCGCGGCCCAGATCACATACGGCCGCGCCAGGATCATCTGCACATACTCGCCGCCGACTGCTGCTGGCGCTGCGCCGTCGGCCGGCGCGCCGGAACCAAGGCCGCTGGGAATGCCAAAGCCGGACTTCACCGCGTAAATCTCTTTCGCGTTGTCGCCATCGCCTTCGAAATCGACACTGTCATTGGCTTTCAACGGCGCGGGCGACTTGTTGTCGGTCGCAGCAAACTTGTAGCGCTTGCCATCATCGCCGTTGATCGCCCCAGTCCCACTGGCGGGATCAAATCCCAGAACCTTGCCCTTCATGATGTCGCCCTATCCCCTGAAAGAGTCCCTAGTATCAAGAATGATTAGCAAAATTTGGCCTCCGGCGCAATTAACGCTGCCGCGCCAGTCTTGCTCCCCCGTTGGTCTGGCCGATCACTTGTCGCAGCGATCGCCGGGCTGGGACCGCTCTGTTAAGCCCGCCTCAACTCTTTTTCTGAGCATTCCCACACCGGGCGTTAA
Source organism: Caulobacterales bacterium (assembly GCA_038326205.1). Classification (GTDB taxonomy): domain Bacteria; phylum Pseudomonadota; class Alphaproteobacteria; order Caulobacterales; family Hyphomonadaceae; genus UBA7672. The sequence continues at coordinate 14,570 of JBBQJV010000056.1, forward strand.
GCTTGATCAGGCATAAACGGCACAACCAGAAATTTCGACTAATTGGTGGGTCCGCGTCATGTTCCAGATCATAGGGATCGTGGTTGTCTTCGCGATGGTGTTCGGCGGCTTCCTGCTCGCCGGCGGCCATTTCGACGTGATCATCAAGGCGGCCCCCTTCGAGATGATGATGATTGGCGGCGCTGCTATCGGCGCCTTCCTGATCGGCAACTCGTTCAAGACCGTGTTGTCCGTGGGCAGTGGCTTCGGCAAGATCATGGGCGGCTCGAAGTGGAAGCCCAAGGATTACACCGACCTGTTGTCTCTATTGTTCGTGCTAACGAAAACAATGAAGACCAAGGGCGTTGTCGCCATCGAACAGCACATCGAGAACCCCAAGGACTCAACGATCTTCCAGAACTATCCGAAGATCCTGAAGGACCATTTCGCGACCGACCTCATCTGCGACACGCTGCGGATGATGACGATGAACCTCGAAGACCCACACCAGGTCGAGGAAGTCATCGACAAGCAGATCGAGAAACACCACCACGAAGCCCACGCCCCCGCACACGCGCTGCAGGGGATGGCCGACGCCCTCCCCGCGCTCGGCATCGTCGCAGCCGTGCTCGGCATCATCAAGACGATGGGCGCCATCTCCCAGCCGCCGGAATATCTCGGCAAGCTGATCGGCTCGGCGCTCGTCGGCACCTTCCTCGGCGTGTTCCTCGCCTATGGCTTCGTCGGTCCGTTCGCCTCGCGGCTCGGCCAGGTCATCGATGAAGAAGGTCAGTTCTACAAGATCATCAAGGACGTTCTCGTCGCCCACCTGCACGGCAACGCCGCTCAGGTCTCCGTCGAGATCGGCCGCGGCCAGATCCCAAGCGTGGCGCAGCCCTCCTTCGCCCAACTCGAAGAAGCGCTCGGCGCCATCACCGTTTAACGAATCCTCCCGAGGGATAGAGAACCTCCCCAGAAACCTCGAACGGCCCGGGCTCCGACCCCGGGCCGTTTCGTCATGGGCTTTCGGCTATAGCGGGCTTACCCGGCACGACACGCGCTTCCTGCGCGTTCTCAGGTGTGAGCCAACGGTTCGCACCCGCGATCACATCAGCCAGCGTCACTGCACGCACGCCCGCCTCGATCGCGCCAAGCGTCCCCTGCTCAAGCAAATCCGGACGGCCCTGCGCCTGTGCGATCAGACCCAACCAGTAGCTATTCGACGTTGCATTCTGCGGCAGCCCCTCGAGCGAAGGCGTGATGGCCCGGTTCAACTCATCGGTGCTTATCCGCCCAGCGCGCATGTCCGCTGCAATGACACGCATGGCGGCGATGACAGCATCCACTTCCTGCGGCTTCACCTCGGCGCCTGCATTCAAATAGCCAAAGCCCGGATATACCGAGGAGAGCGATGCCGAGACGCTTGGCGAATAACTAGCCCCCAATTCCTCGCGAAGCGTCTCGGTAACCTTGAGCTGCATGATCGCCGCCAGCACCGCCAGCGTCCGTGACGTTTGCGGGTCTGCCTCGGGGTCAACATCCATCACCGGCCAGTAGACGTAGGCAAGCGCCTGGCTCGCCTCCCCGGCATGCGTGAAGACGAGAGGCGTTCGGGCCTCCCGGAATGTCACCGGCAACGTTGTTTTGAACCTCGTCCACGCCTCCGCCCGCTTCGGAAGCGTACCAAAGGTTCGCGCAACAAGACGGATCACCGTCGCCTCATCGATATCGCCCACCACTGCGATCTCAATCGGTCCATCCCGCAGCGACGGCGTCAGATAGTGCCGCAGCTCCACGAACGAACGTTGCCAGCGACCATCGTCCGGATCGTTCCCGAACCGCCGGTCGCCGCCCATGATCGCGCGTAGCCCGCTCACCGACCAGACAGTTTGCGCGTTTGCATCCAGGCGCGGCCAACTCAGCACGATACCCTGCCGCCAGCGCCGCTCTGCCTCCTGACGGTAACCGGGATGAGTGACGTACGCTGCAGTCACTTCAAGCTGCAGTTCCAGATCTGCCGGTGTCGTCGCATAGCTGCCGCCAAAATAGGTGGAACCGGCCCCGAACCGGGTCGACACTATTCTGCCTTGCAAGATTGCGCGCAAATCATCGATCGAGTGCTTTTCAAGCCCCCCGCCGCTGAACGCGCTCATCAGCCCGTCGAGTCCGAATGGCTCGTCCGGAAAATCCAGAACGCCATGTCCGATAAGTACAGAGACCTGCACGGCGTTCTTCGCGAAATCGGTGCGCTTGATATTGAGGCGAACATTGTTGTCGAAACTGATCAATCGTGCGTCGAGGTCAGCCAGCCGCTCATCCTTGACCACTCGCCCGGGTTTGCCAAAATCGGTATAGGCAAATTTCAGCTTGTCCTTCGCCAGCGGCGCTGCGACAGGCATGGCTTCGCTTGCCTTCCATCCTGCGACAACCGCCTCTCCCAGCCCAGCGCCGCCGGTCGTACTGGAGACGAAGAACAGCGGATCCTTCGGCGACATCCATTTCCGAAATTCGGCATTCACCATCGCTGGCGTGACCCTTCCAGCCCACGTCTCAAAGCGCTTCAACCCCGATGCAGGCGTCGAGAAAACCGTATCGTTCTGCACGGACGACAGCAGCGCACTCACCAGCACGCCCGTCGACCGTGTGCCCTGACGCTCGACCTGATTGGTTTGTGCGAGGCGCAGGGATTCGATCTGACTATTCACTTCCTGTTTTGTAAAACCGTGCTGCAAAGCCCTGCGCCATTCCTGCTCCAGCGCTTCGATGCCTTCCTTCCACCCCTCCGGCGTCACGTTCACCGATGCTCCTGCAACAGAGGCAGTCTCCAGCATGTCACCCGTTCTCAACCCCGCGCTGCGAAATGGCGGCTCGTCCCAATTCGTCATCGGAGATAATCGTCGGCTCAGCGCGGCTATCGCAAACATCAGGAGATTGTCTTCGCGCCTCTGCGCGCCCGTATCGGCAACCTTGCGATAAGGCATCAGCGAGGTCACCTCGATCGAATCGCCGCCATCCTTGTGCGTGAACACCGAAGCTTCATATCCACGCGGCTTCAACGCGTAGCTGCCGTCCGGCGCCACGCCTGCCGCGCCCTGCCCGATCCAGTCCCCGAACCTGGCGGTGATCTTTCGTTCGACGGCATCCACATCGAAATCGCCCACCATCACCAGCGTTGTCCGCTCCGGCCGGTAAAACCGCGTGTAGAGTGAGACCAGCGCCTCGCGGCTGGTTGCCTCCAGCACCCCCTGCTTGCCGACCGGCATCCGACGCGCCCCAAGCGAGCCGGGCAGCAGAAACTCCAGCTGCTGCTCGGTGCGCCGCCGCTGGAAATTGTCGCCGCGCCGCCATTCCGACAGCACAACACCGCGCTCGCGATCGATGGCCCCGGTGTCGAATGTCAGTTCGCTCGCCGTCTCTCGCAGCAGAAGCAGACTTTCAGCGACAAGCTCATCCGAACCTTTCGGCAGGTCGAGCTGGTATGTCGTAAAATGCTGGTCCGTCGACGCATTCGTGTCGGGGCCAAAGGCGAGGCCCAGCCGCTCAAGGATTTTCACCATCTCCCCTTCGGGCACATGGGTGGAGCCGTTAAACGCCATGTGCTCGATGAAGTGCGCGAGGCCCTGCTCGTCATCGGTTTCGTAAGTCGATCCAAACGCCACTGACATGCGAATCGATACGGCTTCCGCCGGCAGCGCGTTGTGCATCAAGGCGTACCGCAGGCCGTTGGGCAGCACACCGAAGCGCACAGTTGGATCAGGCGCTATGTCGCTGGCCTCATGCGACCACGGACGCGACGCCTGCCCAAAGGCAGGCGAGGCCAGCAGCGACAGCGCAATAAGCAGCCCTGCAAAGAAGCGTACTATTCCCGACCAGTCAGAATTACCCATCCGGCACAATGTGACCACAACCAGACGAATGTCGATTGTGCTGGATCAGGTTCAAACACCCAGCAGCGACCGGGACTACTCGACCCGCTCGTCATTCAGCGCCAGCGCCGCGCCGCACAGATAGACCGAGCCGGCGATGTAAACGCGGTCGGCCACTACGCTCGCCATGAGCACGGCCTCCATCAGGTCATGGGCGATTGATGCGCGCGCGCCGATCGCCTGGGCAGCGTTCATCACATCGCGCGGATCGGCGCCCGGTCCACCCTCCTGCCCCCCGCTATCTGGAAGCGGACAAGCAATGAACAGATCCACGTCATCCTTCAATTCACCGAGCACACCGGTAACGTCCTTGGCGCCTTGCATCGCGATCACCACCACAACGCGTTCGCCAGCTTCACGGCCCGCCTTGATCGCGCGCGCCAGCGATGCCGCACCGCCCACATTGTGGGCGGCGTCGATCCAAACCGCGCCTGTGCCCGCCAGGGGCCCAGGCTTCAGCTGCTGCAGACGTCCCGGCCATGTGCATTCGCGTAAGCCGGCCGCCATCGCCTCGGCCTTAATGCGGCTGTCGCCCAGTGCCTCGATCGCTGCGCACGCCGCGCCCGCGTTCTGCGCCTGATGCGCGCCCGGCAATCCCAGCCACGGCGCGCGCACGTTCAATCTCCGCCCCGCATAGGCGAACGCGCCATCATCCCAGCTGCAGCGCCACTCCTCTCCTGCATACAGCACGGGCGCACCTGCAAGCCTTGCCTCTTCGCGCAGCACGCCCAGCGGAAGCGCTGCCTGCTCGGCAATGATCGCAGGCGTGCCATGGCGGAAAATCCCAGCCTTGAGACGCGCAATCGCCGCCACGCCCGAGACGCCGAACATCGCCTCGTGATCGCGGCTGATCGGCGTCACAACACAGGCCGCCGGATGGCTCATCACATTGGTCGCATCGCTCGCCCCGCCCGCTCCGACCTCGATCACGCACAGGTCTCCGCGTTCCTGCGCGAACAGACAAAACGCCGCGGCGGTCAGCGCCTCGAAATAGGTCAGCCCCTGCGTGCGCCTCGCAATGTCGGACAGCACATCTGCCAGCGCTTCGTCTTCGACCAGCCGGCTTGCAACACGAATGCGCTCGTTGACGCGTGTCAGGTGCGGAGAGGTGAACACATGCACCTTTAATCCCGCCGCTTCGGCCATTGCGCGGATGAACGCTGCAGTCGATCCCTTGCCGTTCGTACCCGTGAGATGGATACTCGGCGGCAGGTGATCTTGCGGATCGCCCAGCTCCACCAGCGCCTTGCGGATATGCGCCGTGCCCCACGCCGGAGAGACGCGCCCGGCGCCATAGCCGCGAAAGCGATCCAGCTCGGCTTTCACAATCGCGGCGTCGCCCAATTTCCATCCTCTCAGTAGCCAAACGAACAGGTTAGTTAGGGAGGGTTGGCCAGCTGGCAAAACCCCTTCCCGGCGAGGGAGAATTATGGGCCCGTCATTCCACGCTTAAGTCCGCCTTGCAGACTGCGCGAGAAAAAACGGGCGCGGTTTCGTCTCGTAGCACGCGCGACATCACTTAAACGTTTTCGCACTTCCCTCACGGCGCCTACTGGCACTTAGAACCATCTTGCGATCCGCTGGCCTCCAACGGGACAAGAGGACTCGAAAATGAGCGTTCTATCCACAAGCTGGCGCCACGCGTTCGCCGCTGTCGTCGCAGTGCTCGCCCTGGGTGCGTGCGCCAGCCAGCCATCGCCCACGACGGCCGCCACCTATACCGCGCGCGGGCCTTACGAAGTCGGCATCCTCTCCCTCAGCCTCAGCGACCGCAAGGTCGAGGTCTACTACCCCGCCGCCGCAGACGCCGCCAAAGGCAGGCTCAATGACGTCTATCTTCAGACCGATCCCGTCCCGCCCATGCTCGCCGGCATGCTCAAGAAAATTCCAGAGAGCGTCGATCTCAAAGTCACCATACCCGCGTTCCGCGATGCGCCGGCAGCGGACGGAAAAACCTTTCCCCTTGTGATGTTTTCGCACGGCGCAGGCGGCTGGCGCAGTGGCCACGGCAATCTCCTGTCCGGCATCGCATCATGGGGCTTCGTCGTCGCGTCCGTCGACTTCACCGAATATGGCTTCGCCTCGTTCGCCTCGCCCTCACGGGACATGGCCACTCGCCGCACCTCAAGCGCCGCCGCGCTCGACGCCGCGCTTGACCTGATGGCCCGCCAGACCGCCGACCCGCAAAGCCTCCTCGCGGGCCTGATTGATATGTCGTCCATCGCCGCAGTCGGCCACTCCGCAGGCGGCGGCACAATGTTCGCCGCGATCGACAATCCCCGCATCGACACTGTGATCGGCTGGGCGCCGGTGCCCCCGCAAAGCCCCGGCGCCACGCCAAAGCCAACCATGATTATCGCTGCGGAAAACGATTCAGGCATCAAGGTCGACACGCTGGTGTCCGCCTACGACAAGCTCAACGCGCCCAAGCGGCTGGTGATCATCCCGGGCATGGGCCACAACGCCTTCAGCGATTCCTGCCTGTCCATCCAGAGCGGCAATGATCTCATCTCGGCCGTCAAGCAGATCGGCCTGCCCGTGCCAGCCCAGCTGCTCGATCTCGCGCAGAATGGCTGCCGCCCTGGTGACCTCGACACGCGCGAAGGATGGGCCATCATCCAACACGTGACTGTCGCCCAGCTGCGCGCAAGCCTCGGCCTGCCCGGCGCGTCGCAAACGATCAACACCGACCTCGGCCCGGCCTTCAAGGTTGCACCCTTCGACGTGCGGGAAGTGACCTCACGCTGAACGTACAAAGCAAAACGGCGTCCCTTGCAGGGGACGCCGCCAGCAATCTTCAGGGTCGAACAAACCTACTTCGCCGCCACAGCGTCTTCACTAACCACCTTGGAGCGACGACCGCGGGCCGGCGCCATCAGCATGCCTAGAATGGCGCCGATGGTGGGCGTCAGTTCCTTGCGGTGGGCGACGATGTCCACCATCCCGCGCTCGCGCAGGAATTCCGAACGCTGGAACCCTTCGGGCAGCTTCTCGCGGATGGTCGCCTCGATCACTCGCGGACCGGTGAAGGCCAGCTGCGCGCCCGGCTCTGCAATGTGCACATCGCCCAGCATCGCATACGAGGCCAGCACGCCGCCCGAAGTCGGGTCGGCCAGCACGACGATGTAAGGGAGCTTGGCGCGTTTCACGTCCTGGATCGCCAGCACGGTGCGCGGCATCTGCATCAGCGCGAACGAAGATTCCTGCATACGCGCGCCGCCCGAAGCCGTGACGACAATCAGCGCCGCCTTGCGCGCAACAGCCGTCTCGGCCGCCTTGATGAAAGCCTCGCCGGCGGCCATGCCGAGGGATCCGCCCATGAACGCAAAATCCTGCACCAGGATCACGGCCTTGCGCCCGTTGATCTCGCCAAGGCCCGCAACCATGCAATCGTCGCGACCGGTCTTGGCCTTCGCCGATTTCAGGCGGTCGGTATAACGCTTGTCGTCCTTGAACTTCAGAGGGTCGCGCGGAACCGGCGGCATCTGGATGTCAGACCACAGCCCGCCATCGAACATGTATTCGAAGCGTTTCTCCGGTGTGATGCGCATGTGAGCGCCAGCGGGGGTGACCCAGTACGAACTCTCAAGCTCCTGCCGGTACACAAGCTCGCCGGTCTTCGGGCATTTGACCCAGAGGTCATCGCCTTCAGTGTCGTCCCGCTTGGTGAAGATCGACTTCAGCCCCGGGGGAAGATTTGTAAGCCAGTTCAATGAACGCTCCGCTCGTGACGCGCCGACGCTATGGCGTTTGACAGTGACTTGGCAACCACACTTATACGCTTGACAGAGGAGGAAGGATCGCCTTGCTCCACGGCCGCCTGCACCTGTTCCACCAGCGCAGAACCGACCACGACACCGTCAGAAATTCTTGCAAAAACAGCAGCTTGCTCAGGCGTCCGGACGCCAAAGCCCACCGCCACCGGCAGGCCGGAAATGCGCTTGGCGCGCTCCACACCCGCCGAAATGTCCGCCGTGGCGCCAACGCCCGCGCCGGTCACGCCGGCCACGGAGACATAGTAGACAAAGCCGGACGAACCGTCGGCCACTGTTTCCATGCGCTTTTCTGTGGTCGTCGGCGTTGCCAGCCGGATCACCGCCAGCCCGTGCGCGGCCAGTTCCTGGCGTAGCGGGGCATCCTCTTCGGGGGGCAGATCCACGGTAATCACGCCATCAACTCCAGCCTCTGCGGCTGCCTTGGCAAACGCTGCATAGCCCATCCGGTGGATGGGGTTCGCATATCCCATAACGATAAGAGGGGTATTCGTATTCTCGGCACGGAAGCGTTTTGCGATGGCCAGCGTGTCCCTGAGCGTGGTTCCCGCCGCCAGCGACCGCAGCGCCGCCTTCTGGATCGCCGCCCCGTCCGCCATCGGATCGGTGAACGGCGCACCAAGTTCGATAATGTCGGCGCCAGCTTCAGCCAGAGCCTTGATATTCTTGAAACTCGTCTCGATGTCCGGGTCGCCGGCCATCAGATAGCCGACAAAAGCTGCGCGGCCCTGGGCAGCGCATGAAGCAAACGTCGCGGTTATGCGGTCGGCGGTCATATGGGGGACAGGTGCTTTGGGTCGGGCCTGAGCTGTTACAGCGCTGGGTCTGGGGCGAGGCCCCGAAGCAAGCGGTGCTTATAACGGAATCCCGCCCCCTCACCTACCCCCCGCCGCGCTTCCGAATGCCGCACTGCAACAAAGCGGGAACATTGATCGCGACGGTGTATCCGGGCGCGGCTGGTGCGAGCCCTCTCAGAACTTCTCGAACGCCACTTCCAGACCGCCATTGTCGACCTGCATCGGCAATTCGGAATTGAGCGTTTTCGGCTTGGAGAAATCGAGGTCGATCACGCGATGAGAATGCCCGCCACCTTCGCGGCTCGTCTCGACGTGAATACGGTAGCGTCCGGGCGCCACCGGACGGTCTTCGTCATCAATGCCGTCCCAGTAGACCTTGTAGGTGCCGGATCCGCGCGTCGACAGCGACCGCCCACCGAAAATCTTGTCGAGTTTCGCGCGGTTCTGCCGCCACCAGACATGATTGCCTTCATGCCATTCCTTGTAGCGTCCGACGAGGAACAGCGTTCGCACCGGCTTGTCATCCGCATCGCTCACCCAGATCGCGACATAGGGCGAGCGGAAGGCAATCTCGCGTTGCATGTCCTTGGGCGGAGCGGAGAACGTGACGGTCGCATGCCAGCCCTCGCTCCATAACGTCGGCGCGTTCTTTGTTGGCGCATTCTTCGCTGGCGTGCTCTTCGCTGGCGACTGAGGCTCGTAGTCGATCCACTGCGGCGGGCTCTGCAATTCGGCGCCCTGCAGGCTCGAAAACCAGTCAACGCCCCCGGGCCGCGTCACGCGCCCCGCCATGCCCGCAGTCCGCCTGATGCACGCCGCCACCGCATCCTTAGGCAACACCAGCATCATCGTCGCCAACGCATCCGCATCCATCGCGGTTGACGCCACTGCCGTCGCAGAAAGCCGGTGCGCCACAGGCCACCCATTGCGCGGATCCAGTGTTGCACTGAGCACTTCGCCACCGATGCGCGCATCACGCGGCCCACAGCCCGAGGTCGCCACCGCCCCCTGCTCCAGCGCAAACCCTCCGCAAGCGCGCGCATTGTCAAACGGCAGCAGCGGCGCCGGCAGGTCGATGCGCCATACTTCCCCGCCTGCGCAGCGCACATCGCCGCCGATATCCACCATCGCCCGCGCTACGCCCGGTATGGCCATTGCCGCCTCCAGCGCACGATCGATGATGTAGCCCTTGGCGATTCCGTCCAGATCGAATTGCACCACGTCCGGCCGCGTGATCGTTCGGGAAGAGTGATCAAGCCCCATCTCCGCCGCCGCAATCTCGCCCGCCAGCCGCGCCATCGCCGCTCTGTCCGGCAGCGTGTCGCCCGCCGCACGCCAGGCTGCCAGCAATCGCCCGAGACGCCCGCTATATGCGCCCTCGCTGATCGCGCGCCATTGCTCTGCGGCAGTGACGACCGCGAACAACTCCGCAGACGCCTGATGCCGCGCCGACCTGTTCAGCCGTGAAATCTCGCTGGCGGCTTCGCGCCAGTTGAAGACACGATCCAGCGCATCAATCGCCACTCGAGCCGCGCAGGCCGCCTGAAACGCCGCCGCCTGGTTCGCCGCATCGACGACCACATTCAGCCGCGTACCCAGCACGCACGGATCATGAAACGTGAAGCCGGCGGGACCCGCGAGCGGCGCAAGCGCTCGCGCCTCGATCGTTGGCGCTGCAGGAACGTCTCCGTCCATCAAGAAAGATTCCTACAGCTTCGCCCCGTCGAACTTCTGGATCTCCAGCGTGTCGAGATCAATGTCCGGCACGCAGCGCAGGTTGACGGCCACCATACGGGACCCATCCGGCCCGATGCCCGACCCATGGGTCGAGATCCCGCAATTGGCGCAGTGATAGTGGGTAATCGCCTGCTTGCCGAACAGATAGGTCGAGACGTCCTTCTGCGGCGTTGTCAGTCTGAAATTCTCAGGTGTCGTGAACGCCAGCATGTTGCCCGACCGGCGGCAGTAAGAGCAGTTGCAGACGATCGCCCCGCCGAAAGTTCCTGTCAGCTCGAACGCCACTTTTCCGCAATGGCACGATCCGGCGTTTGTGGTCATGACTTGTCTCCCGCGAGGTCTGCCAGCTTCATGCCCGCAAGCAGCCTGATTGCGCAACCACGACAGGTGTCATTCTCTGGTAAGCCGAAGGGGCAGCCCGAGCAACTTGGTTGCCTCCAGCGCGGAACTGCCAAAATTCCCGCCACGTCGAACCGGGCTGAACAACAAGGCCGAGAATGACTAAAGCGCGCACGGCCCCTCGCTGACATCGAACCGCACGATCACGGACCTTTTGCGCGACATTTTCTCATGCCCGGCATCGATCACCAGCCGCGTACATGCCCCTGCTCCGCCGGCCAGCGTCCACACCTCACGCACGCCATCGGGATCGGCCTCGGCCCGCGTCCATCCCTTTGCCTTCAACTCATCGGCATAAGGCGCGATCGGATGCGAGCGCTGGTCCATAATCACGCAGTCGGACGCAGGCGTCGTATCCTCCAGCCCGTCATCGGTGCAGAGCCTCATCCGGTCACCCGCCGCCAGCGTCAGGTCGACCTTTCCAGGCAGGATATATTTTACCGGCGCACTGCACCCGGCAAGCAACAGCACGGCGGCAATCGCGATGCGCATGTCGGTCCCCTTCTAATCCACCGCTCAGGTCAGGCGGTACGCCACACCGAGTTCATCGGCGATTGTCGCAAGCCGCGTATCTGTCGTCCAGAGTTCTGTGGCCCCGCTGAGCGCCACCGACGCCAGAAGGTGAGCGTCGGTGTATCCGATCCCACGAGCGAACAACTGGCGCACGCCGATGAAGGTTCGAACCTCTCCGTCCGTAGCCGTCAATGCTCGCGGAAGATTTTGCAGGTCTTCCAGCGTGCCCTCGCGATTCTTCAGCGGGCCGAGCGCCAGCTCCCCAAGAACATGATCGTGCATGAGCACCCTGCCGGCGCCGAGCAGGTCGATCAGATGCGAACCCTTGGCGCAGAAGTGGTCGATCCAGACCGACGTGTCGGCGAGCACCATTGCCTTGGTTCCCGTAACCTAAGCGCGGGATCGCCGACGGAGCGGCGCTGTGGCGCGCGGATCATTTCCCCCGAGACGCGCCAGCCTGCGTGCGCTCTCGCGCTCGATCAAAGCCTTCAGCGCTTCCCGCAGCAGAGCCGGGCGCTCTTCGATCTGTGTCAGCTTTGTTGCTTTCGCGACCAGATCATCATCAAGCGTAACTGTGGTGCGCATCGCCAGCATCCTTCAACACGCATCATATTACGCATCAAATGATGTAAACTGAAGTGCGGTCGTTATGCTGGCAAATCCTAAATCGTCATCCCCAGATGACCGGCGACCGAGAAAATGTCCTTATCGCCGCGCCCACACATGTTCATGATGATCAGCCCGTCCTTGCCGAGCTCCTTCGCAATATCGCCGATGCGCGCCAGCGCATGCGCAGGCTCCAGCGCCGGGATGATGCCTTCAAGGCGCGTGCACAGCTGGAAAGCATCGAGCGCTTCCTTGTCGGTGCAGGTGCGATAGGTAGCCCTGCCCGTCTCGTGCAGGAAAGCATGCTCGGGCCCGATGCCCGGATAGTCGAGGCCCGCCGAGATCGAGTGCGCGTCGATGATCTGCCCGTCATCGTTCTGCAGAAGGTAAGTTCGATTGCCATGCAGGATGCCCGGCTGTCCGCCCGAGAGCGACGCCGCGTGCATGCCCGTATCAACGCCATGACCGCCCGCCTCGACGCCGATCATCTTGACGCCCTCGTCCTCGAGGAACGGATGGAACAATCCTATTGCATTCGATCCGCCGCCGATCGCCGCAACCAGAACATCCGGCAGCCGCCCTTCCTGCTTCAGGATCTGCGCGCGCGCCTCGCGCCCGATCACGCTCTGGAAGTCGCGCACCAGCATCGGATAGGGATGCGGCCCCGCCGCTGTGCCGATGACGTAGAACGTGTTCGACACATGCGTCACCCAGTCGCGCAGCGCTTCGTTCATCGCGTCCTTCAGCGTGCCCGTGCCCGAGGACACCGGCACGATTTCAGCACCGAGCAGGCGCATACGGAACACGTTGGGCTTCTGCCGTTCGACATCCGTCTCACCCATGAACACCACGCACGGCAGCCCGAAGCGCGCGCAGATCGTGGCCGTCGCCACGCCATGCTGCCCCGCCCCCGTCTCCGCGATGATCCGCGTCTTGCCCATGCGCCGCGCCAGCAGCACCTGTCCGATACAGTTGTTGATCTTGTGCGCGCCGGTGTGATTGAGCTCGTCGCGCTTGAGATAGATTTTCGCGCCGCCGAAATGCTGCGTCAGCCGCTCGGCGTAATAGAGCGGGCTCGGCCGGCCGACATAATGCTCCAGCAGCCAGTCGAACTCCGCCTGGAAGCTCGGATCAGCCTTGGCCCGCACATACTCCTGCTCAAGGTCGAGCACGAGCGGCATCAGCGTCTCGGCGACATATCGCCCGCCAAATTCGCCAAACCGCCCATTGGCGTCGGGCCATTGCGACCAGGAATTCGGCGAGCCTGTGTTGGAGCGAGTTTCCGCAGCGTTTGTCATGGGGCTCCGATAAACCGCCTTTCGCTCCACTCCAAGACCTCGTTTTTATCGGACCACACTGATGACGCCGTTTGCAGGCAGGCATAGGGTTCCCCTTCCCAGCTTGGAGAGCGAACATGTCCTACAAAGGCGAGTGTTTCTGCGGTGCGGTGAAGCTGGAAGTCGCTGGTGAGCCGGAGGGCATGGGCTATTGCCACTGCGCCTCATGCCGGTCCTGGTCGGGCGGACCGGTTAACGCCTTCTCCCTGTGGAAGCCGGAAAACGTCAAGATCACAGCCGGCGCGGACGCCGTCGCCACCTACAACAAAACGCCGGGCAGCTCGCGGAAATATTGCGCGAAGTGCGGCGGGCACCTGATGACGGATCACCCGGGGCTCGGCGTGGTCGATGTCTTCGCCGCCACCCTGCCAGCCCTGCCTTACAAGCCTGGTCTCCACATCAACTATGGCGAGACGGTCCTGCCGATGAAGGACGGGCTGCCGAAGTTCAAGGACTTCCCCGGCGGCTTCGGCGGTTCGAACGAGACGATGCCGGAGTAACCAGCCGCAAGTTTGCGCCTGCCTTCCGCTTAGGTCAGCAAGACTTGCAAGGCCACTCCCGTGCATTCTGCGACTGAACCCGCAGGAGGCCGCCAATGCTCTTGTTCACACCCACGCTCCGATCGTCGAAATCGCCGCCGGCCACGGCTATGATGACGTGACCAGCTTCTCGCGCACCTTCCGCGTCTTTCACCATATGTCGCCCGGCGAGTTCCGCGAACGCGGCGTCCAACTTGCAAACGATCTCCGCAGCAATCGGGGAGCCAACACCATGTACCCCGTCGTCATCGAGACACTCCCCGCAGCGCGAGCTGCCGGCGTGCTCCATATCGGCCCCTACGCCAATCTCTCCGCAGCATTCCAGCAACTCGGCGGCATTCTCGCGGCGTGCAA
>JBBQJV010000057.1:0-28374 GCA_038326205.1 Caulobacterales bacterium
GAGCGCATGGCGATCTTTGCCCTGAACGTCATGCCGTACATTTCGGCGTCAATCATCGTCCAGATCCTGTCGACCGCTGTTCCTTCGCTTGAGCGTCTCAAGAAGGAAGGTGAAGGCGGCCGCAAGCAGCTCAACCAGTACACCCGTTATCTCACCGTCATTCTCGCGATCGCGCAGGCCTATGGCGTCTCCGTTGCGCTCAACAATGACACGATGGCGTACGAGCCGGGCATCTACTTCCAGATATCGACCGTTGTGACGCTGGTGGGCGGCACGATCTTCCTGATGTGGATGGGCGAGCAGATCACGGCGCGCGGCGTCGGCAACGGCATCTCGCTGATCATTTTCGCGGGCATCGTTGCCGAGCTGCCCAACTATATCGGGCAGACGTGGGCTCAACTCTATGCCGGCCAGGTCGACTTCATCGTCATCCTCGCAATCATCGCGTTGTCTGGCGCGCTGGTGCTCTTCATCGTCTTCATCGAGCGTTCGCAGCGCCGCCTGCTGATCCAGTATCCCAAGCGCCAGCAGGGCAATCGCATGGTGGGCGGCGAATCGTCGTTCCTGCCCCTGAAGGTGAACTCGGCCGGTGTTATCCCGCCCATCTTCGCGTCGTCGCTTCTGATGCTCCCCAACACGCTGGCTGGCTTTAGCGGTTCGCAAGCCGCTGCAGTTGCTGCCGCTGGCGGTAACGCCGATCAGGTTGCTGCGGCCTCGGCGGGTTGGTGGGGCGATGTGTTGAGCTTCATTCAGGCCTATCTTGGACCGGGCCAGCCGCTGCACATTGTGGTCTATGCAGCGCTGATCATTTTCTTCTGCTTTTTCTACACCTCGATCGTCTTCAACCCGGAAGAGACGGCGGAGAACCTGCGCAAGTATGGTGGGTTCATTCCCGGCTATCGTCCCGGTAAGAAGACGGCTGAGCATCTCGACTATGTGTTGACCCGTCTCACCGTGATCGGCTCGCTCTATATCGCTGCGGTCTGCGTGATGCCTGAACTGCTCAGGAACGAGTTCGCGGGCAGGTTCTATATCGGGGGCACATCGCTTCTGATTGTCGTATCGGTCACCATGGACACCATAACTCAGATCCAGTCGCACCTGATCGGCCACCAGTATCAGGACATGATCAAGAAGGCGCGGGTCGGGGGTAAGAAGAAGTGAACCTGATCCTGTTCGGGCCTCCGGCGGCCGGCAAGGGTACGCAGGCCAAGAAGCTGGTAGCCGAACGCGGCTTCATCCAGCTGTCGACAGGCGACATGCTACGCGCGGCGAGGTCTTCCGGGTCCGAGCTGGGCAAGAAGGTCGCGGCAATCATGGATTCGGGCTCGCTCGTATCCGACGAGATTGTCATCGCCCTGATCGAGGAACAGCTCGAGCAGAACCCCAAGGCGGCCGGTTTCATCTTTGACGGCTTTCCCCGCACGACCCCGCAGGCCAAGGCGCTGGACGATTCGCTTGCCGGGCGCGGCCAGAAGGTCGATGCAGTGATCCGCCTGAAGGTCGACGAGGTCGCGCTGATCGAGCGGGTGACCAAGCGATTCGAGGCTGAAGGCCGCGCCGACGACAATCCGGATGCCTTTAAAAAACGACTCGTCGCTTACAATACCCAGACTGCGCCCCTCGTTGAGGTCTACAAGGCGCAGTGCAAGCTGACTGAAATTGACGGCATGGCCAGCGTGGACACGGTATCGAGCTCGATTGGTGCGATCCTGGACGACGTAACAGCCAAAAAAGCCAAATGAATCTGAAGACAAATCCTTGCGTCGCAAAGGCTGAGAAGCCTGAGGACAAAAGGGAAATAAGCGGTTGACGGGGCGAGTTCGCCCCATGTAGATAGCGGCCTTCGTGACGGGCCGAAGGTTCGCCGCGCCGATTGGCGTTGGGCGGACGTTCGCGTTGCGCTGGCATTTCGATAGAGATTTTCGGGCCGGTCATCCCGTTCGGGGTATCGGCGGACGTTCAGGAGACGGAATTGGCCCGTATTGCAGGCGTAAACCTTCCGACCGCTAAGCGCGTCGAGATCGCGCTGACCTATATTCATGGCATTGGTAATACCAAGGCCAAGGAAATCACCACCAAGCTCGGCATCGAGCCGGCTCGTCGCGTCAACCAGCTGACCGATGGCGAAGTGCTGAAAATCCGCGAAGCAATCGATGCCGACTACATCGTCGAGGGCGATCTGCGGCGCGAAGTCGCGATGAACATCAAGCGCCTGATGGATCTCGGTTGCTACCGCGGCCTGCGTCACCGCAAAGGCCTGCCGGTCCGCGGTCAGCGCACCCACACCAACGCACGCACGCGCAAAGGCCCCGCAAAGGCCATCGCCGGCAAGAAGAAGTAGGATAGACAATGGCGCGCGAAGCAGCTGGCGACAAAGGCCGGGTCAAGAAGCGGGAACGCAAGAACATCGCGTCGGGCGTTGCCCACGTGAACGCGTCCTTCAACAACACCATCATCACCATCACCGACGCGCAGGGCAACACGATCTCGTGGTCGTCCGCCGGCACGATGGGCTTCAAGGGCTCGCGCAAGTCGACACCGTATGCCGCCCAGGTCGCCGCCGAAGACGCCGGCAAGAAGGCGATGGAGCACGGCATGAAGACCATCGAAGTGCTCGTCCACGGTCCGGGTTCGGGCCGCGAGTCCGCGCTGCGCGCGCTGCAGGCGGTTGGCTTCACGGTCACTACCATCCACGACACCACCGCCGTCCCGCATAACGGCTGCCGCCCGCCGAAACGTCGCCGCGTCTAACGACGGGTTCCGCTGTTTCGGTCTGGCAATTCTGAAGAGGTCCAATCCATGGCGATGTCCGCCGGTTCGGTGAACGACAAAAACTGGAAAGACCTGATCCGCCCCAACCGTCCGGTTGTGGAGCACGATCGGGATGCCCAACGCAAAGCGAAGCTCGTAATCGAGCCGCTCGAGCGTGGCTTCGGCACGACGCTGGGCAATGCCCTGCGCCGCGTTCTTCTCTCGTCGCTGCAAGGCGCGGCGATCACCGGCGTCCAGATCGATGGCGTGGTGCATGAGTTCTCATCGATCCCGGGCGTCCGCGAAGACGTGACCGACATCGTGCTGAACCTGAAGCGCGTCGCGATCCGTATGGTCTCCGACACGCCGAAGCGCATGATGCTCAAGGCTTCTGGCGCTGGCCCGGTTCGCGCCGGCCAGATCGAAGTTTCAAGCGACGTCGAGATTCTGAACCCCGACCACATCATCTGCCACCTCGACGACGGGGCGGATGTGCGCATGGAATTCACGATCGCCACCGGGAAGGGCTATGTCGCCGCTGATCGCAACCGTCCGGACGATGCTCCGCTCGGTTACATCCCGATCGACTCGATCTTCTCGCCGGTCGAACGCGTTGGCGTGTTCGTTGAAGACACCCGCGCCGGCCAGGTGCTGGACTACGACAAACTGACGCTCGACATTCAGACCGATGGTTCGGTTACGCCGGAAAACGCCGTGGCCTACGCCGCGCGCATCCTGCAGGACCAGCTGCAACTCCTCATCACCTTCGACGAACCGGTCGCCGCGACCGCGTCCGACGACGAGCCGGACCTGGGCTTCAACCCGGTGCTGCTCAAGAAGGTCGACGAGCTGGAGCTCTCGGTGCGTTCGGCCAACTGCCTGCGCAACGACAACATCGTCTACATCGGCGACCTCATCCAGAAGTCGGAAGCGGAAATGCTCCGTACCCCGAACTTCGGCCGCAAGTCGCTCAACGAAATCAAAGAAGTGCTCGCCTCGATGGGCCTCCACCTCGGCATGGACGTTCCGTCCTGGCCACCAGAGAACATCGAAGAGCTCGCCAAGAAATACGAAGACCACACCTGATCGGGAGCCGGCTCGTGAGGGCTGGAAAGTAATATGCGCCACGGTTTCGCGCTCCGTAAATTCAATCGCACCGCCGCGCACCGCAAGGCGATGTTTGCAAACATGTCGGGTGCGTTGATCCGCCATGAGCAGATCACGACCACCTTGCCGAAAGCGAAGGAACTCAAGGCGGTCGTCGACAAGCTGATCACGCTTGGCAAGAAAGGTGGCCTCTCGAACCGCCGCCTTGCTGTCGCGCAGCTCAAGGAAGCCGATGTCGTCGTGAAGCTCTTCGACACGCTCGCTGAGCGCTACAAGGACCGTCAGGGCGGCTACACCCGCGTCCTGAAAGCCGGCTTCCGTCATGGCGACAACGCCCCGCTCGCAATCATCGAGCTGGTCGATCGCGATGAAGACGCCAAAGGCGCTGACGATCGGGCCCGCGCCGAGGCTGCTGCCGAAGCTGCTGAATAGGCCGCACGGATCTAACAGATATGGAAAAGGCCGCCCCATCCGGGCGGCCTTTTTCGTTCCGGTGTGGACGGTGCGCGGGCAAGGTCGGTCATTCCGTCTCAGGGCCCAGCTGTTGCTCAGCCTTGTTTGCGCCGGAATTTGCGCCCTATTTTCCGTCAGTACCGCTCATCGGGCCGGCCGCGCCGGCATGGGCCTGGAGGACCTTCATGAACCGCCAGAACATCATCCTCGCCGCGTCCGCAGGTCTCGCCACGGCGCTCGCAATGTTGGCAGTTCCCGCCGTCGGGCAACTTGTGTCACAGGGCGGTCAGCCAGCCTCGATTGCCGCGGCGTCCCCAAGTCCCGAGATCGCACCGGTGGATTCGCGCATCGTGCCGATCTCACAGGGTGGCCTGCAGCAATCCTTCGCTCCCATCGTAAAGCGCACGGCGCCCGCGGTGGTAAACGTCTTCTCGTCAGTCAACGTTACGCGATCGAGCTGCCCTTATGCCAACGACCCGTTCTGGGCGCAGGTATACTGCAATGCCAGCAATACGCAGACCCGCAGCGAGAAGGTCGACAACTCGCTCGGCTCAGGAGTACTCGTTGGCTCCGACGGCGTCATCGTCACCAACAACCACGTCGTCGAAGGCGGGCAGTCCTTCCGCGTTGTGCTGAACGACCGCCGCGAATTCCCCGCCGAGCTGGTGATGAAAGACGCGCGCACCGACCTTGCCGTGCTCCGCATTGATGCGGGCGGCCAGCCGCTGCCGATGCTCAACTTCGCCGACACCCGTAGTCTTCAGATCGGCGATCTGGTTCTCGCCATCGGCAACCCGTTCGGCGTCGGCCAGACAGTCACCAGCGGCATTGTTTCCGCGCTGGCTCGTACCGATGTCGGCGCATCCGACTTCGGCTCGTTCATCCAGACCGACGCATCGATCAACCCGGGCAATTCCGGAGGCGCGCTGGTCGACATGGAGGGCCGCCTTATCGGCGTGAATTCGATGATCTTCTCGAAGGGCGGGGGCTCCAACGGTATCGGCTTCGCCATCCCCGCAGAGATGGTGCGACGTGTCGTCGACGCGGCCGTCCATGGCGGTACGCTGGTCCGCCCGTGGATCGGCGCCAAGGGCGAGACGATCGACAGCGCGAAAGCCAAAGCGCTCGGCCTCGATCGTCCGCGCGGCGTGTTGATCGCCGACGTATTCAAGGGCGGCCCAGCCGACAAGGCGGGCCTCAAGGAAGGCGACGTCGTGCTGACGGTCGATGGCCGCGAAGTGTTCGACGATCGCGGCATGAAGTTCATCGCCGCCACCAAGGCCGAAGGCGAAACCGCCAGCCTTGCCGTGCTGCGCGGCGGGCAACCGAAACAGATCTCGATCAAGATGGCCGCCCCTCCGGGAACCTCCAAGGCTGAGGTGGTGCAGGTGCAGGGCAACAACCCCTTCGCCGGCGCCGTCGTGGTCGAGCTTTCGCCTGCGCTCGGCGAGGAGCTCAGCGTCGACGCCTACAGTGGGGGCATGTGGGTCTACAGCGTGCCGCCGCGCACCATCGCACGGAACGTCGGCTTCCAGCCGGGCGACATCGTGCGCGAGATAAACGGCAAGACTATCCGCACCAAGGCGGACTTCGACTCGGCCCTGAGGGTTGCTGAAGCGAACCCGCCTGCCACCTGGCGCCTCGCCACGGAGCGCAACGGCCAGCGGATCGAATCGGAACTCCGCGGCCGTTGATCTGAGTGGCGCCGTGCGACCGCAAGCTGTAAACGAAGCGGGTGAGCGATCTATTCGAAGCCGCCGGCCTTACCGATGATGCGCCCCGTCCACTTGCGGACAGGCTGCGCCCGGAAACCATTGACGATGTGGTGGGGCAGGATCACCTGCTCAGCGCCGACGGCCCTATCGGCCGCATGCTTGCGCAGGGCCGTCTCGCCAGCCTGATCCTCTGGGGACCGCCGGGCACCGGCAAGACCACCATCGCCCGCCTGCTGGCCAAACGCGCCAACCTCGAATTCGAACAGCTCTCGGCCATCTTCTCTGGCGTGAAGGACTTGCGGGCAGCTTTCGAGAAGGCCGAAGGCCGTCGCGCCACCGGTAAGGGCACGCTGCTGTTCGTGGACGAGAACCACCGCTTCAATCGCGCGCAGCAGGATGGCTTCCTGCCGTTCGTAGAGCGCGGCGTCGTCACGCTCGTCGGCGCCACAACCGAGAACCCCAGCTTCGAACTCAACTCGGCGCTCCTGTCGCGCGCGCAGGTCATGGTGCTGAAGCGCCTCGACGCGGCAGCCCTGGGCAAGCTCATTACCCGCGCCGAAGCCCTCTACGAGAAGCCCGCTCCGCTCACCGAGGATGGTCGCGCTGCCCTCATGGCGATGGCCGATGGCGATGGTCGCTACTTCCTCAATCTGGTGGAAGAAGTCTTCGCCTGGGGCCGTACGCAACCGCTCGACGCCAACGGCCTGATGGCTGCACTTCAGAAACGCGCGCCTTCGTACGACAAGGATCGCGAGGGGCACTACAATCTCATTTCCGCCTGGCACAAGGCGACGCGCGGCTCCGATCCAGACGCCGCCCTCTACTGGTTTTGCCGTATGCTCGAGGGCGGCGAAGATCCGCTCTTCCTCGCCCGCCGCATGATCCGCGCTGCCAGCGAAGATGTCGGCCTCGCCGATCCCACTGCGCTGATGATCTGCAACGAGGCTGCCTCCACCTACGAACGTCTTGGCTCGCCCGAAGGCGAACTTGCGCTGGCGCAGGCGGTGATACATCTCGCCACTGCGCCGAAGTCTAATGCGGCATACAAAGCCTACAACGCCGCCCGCGCCGCCGCGCGCGAGACCGGCTCGCTGGCGCCGCCCGCTCACATTCTCAACGCGCCGACCAAGATGATGAAGCAACTCGGCTACGGCGCAGGTTACCAGTACGACCATGATGCGGCCGGTCAGTTCTCGGGCCAGAACTATTTCCCAGACGGTATGGAGCGGCAGGAATTCTACCAGCCCAAAGGCGCGGGCCGCGAAGCGCCCATTCGCGAGAACCTGGAAAAATGGGCAAAGCTACGTCGAGAGCGAGCCAATGACTAAGGGCGTCAAACGCAACTACGAAGAAATGCCGGTATCCGAAGAGGATGCCGCCTACGTGCGCGCGTTCGTTATCCATGAAGACAGTGGCGTCCTTGCCTTCAACAAGCCCGCAGGCCTTCCCGTCCAGACCCGCAACCCGGAAGATCGCACGCTGGATCGCCTGCTGGCAGCCTTCGCGCGCTCCAACGGCAAGCGCCCGCGTCTGGTGCACCGCCTCGATGCGCAGACGTCCGGCGTCATCGTCGCCTGCAAGACCCAACCCGCCGCCGCCGCCCTGAGCCAGGCATTCGCGGAGCGGCTCGTGTCCAAGACCTACTACGCCATTGTCACGGGCTCGCCGTTGGCCGAGGGTGAGACCGAGTTCTCCATGCCTCTCGCGCGCCACATCGCCCGTCCGGGACTGGAACTCATGCGCGCCGCCCGCCCCGGCGACCAGAACAGCCAGGCCGCCGTCACCCGCTGGCGCGTTATTGCCTCAACCGGCTCAACCCACCTGCTCGAAGTGGAGCCGCAAACTGGCCGGATGCATCAGATCCGCGTCCACCTCTCCATCGAAGGCCGCCCCATTCTCGGCGACCCGTATTACGGCGGCGCCTCCACGCTTAAAGGCGAGGCGGTCCCCCGCTTGATGCTCCACGCCGCCAGTCTCGACTTCCCGCACCCCACGGCGGGGGGACGTTTCGTGGTCAAAGCCCCGCTGCCGGCCGATTTTCTCGCCGTACTGTCTGCCGCAGGGCTCGTTTTGCCCGATGATCTGGTCTTGTCGGCCAGTTAGCCCTATGGACGGGGCGCAATGCTCAACGTCCTTCTTGTAGCCCTCGGAGGCGGCCTCGGCGCCGCTGGCCGCTATGGCATATCGCTCGCGGCGCCGGCGCGCCCCGGCGAATGGCCGTTCGCGACGTTTAGCATAAACGTGCTGGGCAGCTTGATAATCGGCATCCTCGGCGGCTGGTTGGCGACCAAAGGCGAGGATGGCGAACCGTTCCGCCTGTTCTTCGGCGTAGGCATTCTGGGCGGCTTCACCACCTTCTCCGCTTTCTCGCTCGAGACCATGCGCATGATCGAGCGCAATGACTGGCTCGGCGCGTCCACTTATTCCATCGGCTCGGTTCTCGTTGGCCTGGCCGCAGTCGCGATCGGATTGCTCATGGCGAAACGGGTGTTCGGATGAGCTGGAATGTCGGTCAGGTCGTAAACCTTAACGTCGATGCGGACGAGGACGACACGCGTCTCGATCGTTGGCTGAAACGAAAGTTCCACGGCCTCACGCAAGGCCAGATCGAGAAGTCCTGCCGCACTGGAGAAATCCGCGTCGATGGCGCCCGCGCAAAAGCCAACACCCGCGTTAAGGCTGGCCAGTCCGTGCGCGTGCCCCCGATGACCGCAGCCAAGGATCGCCCAGGCGCTGAAGAAGTCGACAAGCCGCGCATGACCGTGAAGTCGTCCGACGCCGACATGATGCGCTCACTCGTCATCTTCGAAGACGATCGCATCATCGCGCTCAACAAACCCTCGGGCCTCGCCACGCAGGGCGGGACAGGTACGTCACGCCATATCGATGGCCTGTCGCGCGCGCTGGTCGACGACACTGCCGAGAAACCCCGCCTCGTCCACCGCCTCGACCGCGACACTTCCGGCGTGCTGATCCTCGCGAAGACGGTTGGCTCGGCCAACCAGCTCAGCAGCCTGTTCCGTTCGCGCGAGCTCGACAAGATCTACTGGGCCGTCACTCTCGGCGTGCCGCATCCCGTGAACGGCGATATCCGCGGCTGGATGATCAAGTCGACCGGTCCGGGCAGCGATAAGGAAAAGATGCGCACGGCCGAACAGAACGAAAAGGGCGCTGTCCATGCGCTCACGCTTTACTCGGTCGTCCAGAACGCAGGTCGCAAGGCTGCGTGGGTCGCGTTGAAACCTGAAACCGGCCGTACACACCAGCTGCGCTTCCACATGGCCGAACTCGGCTGCGCCATTGTCGGCGACCGCAAGTACACTTGCGACCGCGAACTGCCGCAGGGCCTTGCCGACGGCTTGCACCTGCACGCCCGCGCGCTGCGCCTGCCCGGACCGCGCGGCCCGATCGAGATCGTCGCCGACATGCCGGCGCACATGAAGCAGACGTTCGAGGTGCTTGGTTTCGAAGAACATTCGGCCGAGAATTTCTTTGACCTGCGCAAGCCGCGCCGCATTCGCTAGTCTGCCGAGGATCGGATGACGGAATACGCAAAAGGCGTGAAAGGCGAGATCGATCAGCGGCCGCGCCGCTTCTACACCGACGTCTCCATCACTGCAGAAAGCGGCGTCTGGCGGATCCTGCTCGACAGCCGCGTGCTGCGTACCGCTGCAGGCAAGCCGCTCGGCATTCCCTCCGAACGTCTGGCCGAGACTATCGCCGCAGAATGGCGCGAACAGAGCAAGCGCATCGACCTCTACACTATGCACATCACGCGCATGGCCTATGGTGCACTGGATCGCACGCCCGAAGTCTGGGAAGCGGTCGCTGATGAAGCCGCGCGCTTCGCCGGAACGGATCTCGTCTGCTATCTCGCCGACGGCCCCGCCGTCCTTCGTGATCGCCAGCAAGCCGCATGGGCCCCGTTGCGCGAATGGGCTGCACAAGCGCACGGCGTTGCGCTCGAAGCGGTGGTCGGCATCATCCCGAAGTCGCAACCTGAAGCATCACTTGAGGTCATGCGCGCGCACGTGGGATCGCTCGACACATTCCGTAGAGCCGGCCTCGCTCATGCCGTTCCACTCTTCGGGTCTGCCGTGCTCGGTCTTGCCGTCGAACGTGGCCGCCTCACCGCTGTCGAAGCCTACGAGGTCTCCCGTATCGACGAAGCGTTCCAGGTCGAACGCTGGGGCGAAGACGTCGAAGCTGCAAAGCGCACCGAGCGTGGCCGCGCAGAGGCCGCCGCGCTCGATACATGGTTCGCAGCGCTCCCTTAGGGTGCGCCACCCATCAGCGCGACACCCTGATCGAGCTTGTCCGCGTAAGAGCTGATCGCCTTCGCCGTCAGGCCGACATACGTGTCCGCGTCGTCCCAGCGCTCATCCTCGATGGCTTCGCGAACGCCGGGCAGGGTCTTTGCGCCATACCCCGTGAACCGGCCGGGCGCATAGACCATGTTCTTGTACCAGCCGCGCCCCCCGGGCAGGCCCGGCTCCGTCGTCATTGCTTGTTCGGTCTTCCCCGCCAGCGCGACCAGCTTCGCTTTTGCCTCGCCCGACAATGTCGCCGCTTTCGCTGCCAATGTCTTGTCGTACGCCGTAGCGCTCAGCTTCAGACGCGCAACTGCATTTTCCAGCGGCGCGAAGTTGAAAAACGGCACAACCTTCAACGCCGTCGGCGGACCATTGGTCTGCTTCGGATCGTCTGACAGCCTGTATGCGTCCGCCGCGATCAGCTTATCTTGAGCCATTTGCGCCTCGCGCTTCGCCCCGGCTAGCGCCTTCACCTCATCGAGATAAGTCGCGAGCGTGTCGGCGAAATCGCCATAGCGCGCCACCGGCACATCCTGCTCGGACATGCGCAGCACCATGCGTCCCGTCGTCTTGGCAAGCGCGCCTGCGTAAGCAAAGCCCGGATCGACGAAGGTCGAGTGGTGTTCGTACGTGTCGTAGGCCGAGTGATAGACGCCGCCACTTGAGCCTTCGCCGCCATAGCCCACGTTCAGCGCTGCAATGCCGAGATGCTGCAGGAAGCTCGAATAGTCCGAGCCCGAGCCCAGCGGATCAAGCGGGATGTCTTTCCCGTCCGCTGCTGCCTTGCCGATCATCTTGGTGCGTTCGTTGGCGCCCGGCGACGCCGCCGCCACCATCGCGCCCGCCCGCGCGCGCTTGTCGACGCTCACGCCGGTCTGCGGATCGGTGACATCGACCGCAACCTTGGTCACGAAGTTCTGCAGCACGTGATTGCCCTCAACGCCGAGGAAGCCACGTCCATTGCCATCCGTATTGATGTAGATGAGCGCCTTCTGCTTCAACTCGGCCGCGTGCGTCTCGGCCCACTCGGTCGAACCGAGCAGCATCGGTTCCTCCGCGTCCCAGCTGAGATAGACCAGCGTGCGCCTCGGCTTCCAGCCCGTCTTCGTCAGCTCGCCGATTGCCTTTGCCTCGGCCATCATGGCGATGTGCCCGCTGATCGGATCGGATGCGCCGAATACCCAGCCGTCATGGTGGTTCCCGCGCAGCACCCACTGGTCCGGATACAGTGAACCTTCCATCTTCGCGACCACGTTGTAGATGGTCTTCAACGACCATTCCGATTTTACCACGAGATGTGCCTTGGCCGCGTCCGTGCCGCCGACGTGATAGGTGATCGGGATCGAGCCGCGCCAGCTCGCCGGCACGACATTGCCGCCCATCGCGCCGAGGAATTTTTCTGCGTCGCCGTAGGAAATCGGCAACACTGGGATTTTCAAGATTGTCGGCGCCTCTTCGCGCGTCAGCCGCTTGGCGTCATGCGTTGCGCCATAACCCGGTGTCAGCGGATCACCCGGATAAAGCGGCATGTCCGCCACCGATCCGCGCTGAAAGCCCTGGCTCGGCCGTGCTGCGCCCTTGGGATAGACATCGTCTTGTGAAAACCCATCGTCGCGCGGATCGGAATAGATGATGCACCCCACCGCGCCATGGTCCTGCGCCAGTTTCGGCTTCAGCCCACGCCAGCCCTGTCCGTAGCGGGCGATCACGATCTTGCCTTTCACGTCGACGCCCATGCGCTCCAGCGCCTTATAGTCGTCGGGCATGCCATAGTTCACGTAGACGATCGGCGCAGTTACATCGCCATCGCCCTGGAACGCGACATAGGCCGGCAGTTCATTCTTGGTGCGGCTTGATGTGGCGTCGCCCGGAATGGGCCGCTCAGTCAGCGTCGCTGCGAACTTCCTCGGCGTCGTCAGTTCAAGCGACACTTTAAGTGGCGTCGGATACAGCACCTTGAATGTCTCGATGTGCGCGTCCCAGCCCCACGCCTTGAACCTCGTGAGCGTGTCCTCGGCGTTGATCTTATCGTGTGGCGAGCCGACGTGGTTCGGCTCCGCCGCCATCCTCTTCATCCAGCCATCCATTTCGGGCGGCGAGATGGAAGCATCGAACGATTTTTCGAGGTCCACGAGGCTTGTTGCCTGTTGCGAAAGCACCGGCGTGGCCAACAGGCCGGCAGCCAGCACGCTGGCAGCCAAAAGAACAATCTTGCGCATGATCTGTCCCACGTTTGTTGTGACGACAGCTAGGCACTTCCCGCAAATCGGGGCAAGCCGCTGTCGCTACGCGAAAGGATCTCCGGACGAAATTTCCTCTTTGTCAGGCGTCCGGAATAGCGACCTCGATCGCCTCGACGATAACAGCCGATTGGCATGGGTTCGCCGCGCCCTGCGCCGCATCATCCTTGGCGTCGTAGACATAACCGGAGATCGTCATTGGTCGGTCGGACTCCCCCGAAGTTGGAATACCCGCCAGGGACAGCAACACGCCCGATACGCACGCATCCTTGGCGGCGGGCTTTGTTGTCGTCGGATAAAGCTGAAAACTCCGCCCATCCAGCTTGAACCATCCGGTCAACGTTGCCGTCTCCCCATCCGGCGTCGGCATCATTCCCGCAGCGTCGAAAGTCGGCTTGACCGTCGGTACCGAACATCCCGCCAGCATCACCAAACAGACCAACAATCCGCGCATCATCCGCTCCACGTTCCAGGGCGAAGGCTCCGCCCGGATCGCCCGCTTTGCAAGCATCGCCCGCAGACAAAGCTGCTAACCTAGTCTTCCATTCCCGCACGCTGCGCACAGGCGTAGGCAAACTGCGCCAGCGGCGCGACGCGGCCTTCGTTTTGCGCCGCCGCCGCATTGCTCGCCGTGCCGTCGCGCACGCGGCCAACGATACCCTGCAGAATGCCTGCGAGCCGGAAGGCGTTGTATGCGAAAAAATAGTCGAGGTTCGGGATGCTGTCGCGACTGGTCAGCTCGCAATACCGCGCGACGTACTTTTCCTTGTTTGGAATGCCGTAGGACGGATCGTCCACCACGCCAGAAATCGACGGTCGCTGCGGATCGGAAGACGGCATCACCCAAGACATCAGGTGATAGGTGAAGTCCGCCAGGGGATCGCCCAGCGTCGACAGTTCCCAGTCCAGGACCGCGAGCACGCGCGGCTCGGTCGGGTGCAGCACCATGTTGTCGATGCGATAATCGCCATGCACGATCGTCGTGATCTCGCCCGGCGGAATGTTCTTGGGCAGCCACTCGATCAGCCGGTCCATCTCCGGAATCTTGGTCGTCTCGGACATTTGGTATTGCTTGGTCCAGCGATGGATCTGGCGAGCGATATAATCGCCCTCCTTGCCGAACCCTTCGAGACCCGCCTTCTTCCAGTCCACGTTGTGGAGCGCCGCAAACGTCGAGACCTTGGCTTCATAGATCGCGCTGCGCTGCGCCGGCGTAGAGTCGGGCAGGGTCGCGTCCCACAGGATGCGACCTTCGACCATGTCCATGATGTAGAACATCGTGCCCGTGACGCTCTCGTCCTCGCAGAGCCCGTACGGCTTCGCGACGGGGAAGCCCAGTGGATAGAGCGCCGCGATCACGCGATACTCGCGGTCCACCGCATGGGCCGACGGCAACAGTTTGCCCGGTGGCTTGCGGCGCATCACGTATTTCTTGGTCGGCGTGATCAGCTGATAGGTCGGGTTCGACTGCCCGCCCTTGAACTGGCGCACCTCAAGCGGGCCCTTATAACCCTCGACATTCGCCTCCATCCACGCGGCGAGTTTCGCTTCCTCGAACCGGTGGCTCTCGGCGACGTCTTTCGTGCCCGAAAACATCTCGCTTGGATTGCTGTCCGTCATGGTCCGCCCTGTCCGCAGTTCACTGTCCGCGCTGGGCCGGTCTTGCGCCGGCCGCATACCGATGTTTCGAACCTGCTTAAGACCGCAAAGGGGGGGAGGTCGAGGGGTAATTTCCACCAGGCGTGACGTTGATTCCGGCTGACCAGAGCGTCAGCCTGTCAATGCTGTTGCTACGCATGAAACGTGGCAGTGTGCGCACAGCAAGCGGAGCACACGCATATAGCGGCGGACAGTTCTGGTCGGTATCGCGGCCGTAGGCGCACTGGCGGGCTGTTCGACCCTTGAGCCGCGCGGGCGCGTTCGGTCCGGGCGAGGCCGGTTGGCCCGCGGAGGCGGACTGGCAGGAACTGGGCCGCGCCGTTTCCGGCCGCTTGCAGCAGGTCACAGTTCCGCAGCCTGACCCGGAGACCGCCGCAAAACTGTTCGCAAAGCCGATCTGGATCGGCGATCAGCCCGGCCTCACGCAGGCGTCCGGCTGGGTCAACGCATGGACCTCGGCGCCCAGCGCCTATGTCTAGCGCGCCGAGAGTGCGGCCGACGTCGCCGCTGCTGTGACTTTCGCCGCCAAACATCGTGTCCGCCTTGTCGTGAAGGGTGGCGGCCACATCTATATGGGCGGATCAAACGCGCCCGACTCGCTGCTGGTGTGCAACCGCGCGCTGCAGTCGATCGAAGTACACGGCGCATTCGTCCCGCAGGGCTCAACCGCCAGCCCTGTTCCTGCCGTCGCGGCCAGCGCCGGATGCATCTGGGGTCGCGTCTACGACGAAGTGACAACGCGCCATGGCCGTCTTGTGCAGGGCGGCGGATGCACCACAGTCGGTGTCGCGGGGTTGGTGCAGGGCGGCGGCTTCGGCAGCCTGTCGAAAGGGTTCGGCCTTGCTGCTGCGAGCCTGCTCGAAGCCGAGATTGTCACGGCGGACGGCAAGGTGCGCGTCGTCAACGCGACGCAGGAGCCGGACTTGTTCTGGGCGCTGAAGGGTGGCGGGGGCGGCACGTTCGGCGTTGTCACGCGGCTGACGCTGAAAACGCACGACCTTCCCGCTTTCATCGGCGCAGCGAACCTCTCGGTCGCGGCGAAGAGCGACAAGGCTTTCCGCGCGCTGCTCGTGCGCTTCGTCGAGCATTATGCGGCCAACCTCCACAACCCGCACTGGTGCGAACAGGCCAGGGTTATGAGCAGCATGCGTTTCAACGTCAGCATGCTGTTCCAGGGCCTGACCAACGCCGAGGCAAACGCGGCATGGAAAGACTTTTCCGGTTTCCTCGCCACCAACGCTTCTGACCACATCATCACCGAACCATTGACCGTACGGGCGCTCCCGGCACGCCATTTCTGGGACCACGACTTCTTCGCCAAACAAGCGCCCGACGCAATCGTCTCCGATCTGCGCCCCGATGCGAACCCGCGCAACTTCTGGTGGAAAGGAGATGGTGCACAGGCCGGCGCGACCTGGCAGGGTTATGAGTCCATATGGCTGCCTAACAGCCTGCGGGACAAGCAGAGACAGGGAGACCTGGTCGATGCGTGGATCGCGGCGGGCCAGCTCTGGACAGTGTCGTTCCATTTCAACAAGGGCCTGTCGGGCGCAGCTCCGGAAACGATTGCCGCTTCGCGTGAAACCTGCATGAACCCGCAGGTGCTGAATGCCTTCGCACGGGCCATCATCGCGAGCGAGGGGCCGTCAATCTATCCGCAGCTTCCCAAGCCGGATATGTCGGACGTGCCCAGGAGGGTCGAGCGTATCGCCGCCGCCATGACGGCGTTGCGAGTCGCGGCGCCGGGCGCGGGCAGCTATCTGTCCGAGTGTGACTTCTTCCTGCCGGACTGGCGGCAGGCCTGCTGGGGCGAGCACTATGATCGCCTGAAACGCATCAAGACGATCTACGATCCGGGCGGGATGTTCGTCGTCCATCACGACGTTGGCAGCGAGGACTGGGCCGGGGACGCTTTCGCCAAGGCCTAACCGCGCTCCAGCGCCCGCCAGGCAATATCACGCCTGCAAAAGCCGTCCGGCCAGTCGATCAGGTCGACGGCCTCATACGCCCGTGCGACCGCCTGCTGCAGCGTCGGCGCAGTCGCCGTCACGTTCAGCACGCGTCCGCCATTCGCGACGATATCCGCGCCCTTCTGCGTCGTGCCTGCATGGAACACGATGACGCCGGGAACTTCGCCTGCATCCTCCAACCCACCGATCACGCCACCCTTTTTCGGATCGCCGGGATAGCCTACGCCCGCCATCACCACGCTCACCGCCGGATCAGAGAACCGTTCCAGCCGCTTGCATCCCGCCAGTCCACCCGTGGCGCACGCCAGCAATTGCGGCAACGGATCATCCTTCAGCCGCGTCATGATCACCTGGCATTCCGGATCACCAAAGCGGACATTGTATTCCACCACCCGCGGACCCTTGGCGTCGATCATCAGCCCGACGAACAGCACACCGCTATACGGCCGCCCATCCTTCTTCATGCCCTTGATCGTCGGCGTGACGATCTCCTCCATCACGCGGTCCTGCATAGCCTGATCGAGAATCGGCGCCGGCGAATAGGCGCCCATGCCGCCCGTGTTCGGTCCGGTGTCTCCATCGCCCACGCGCTTGTGGTCCTGCGCCCCGGCCAGCGCCACGGCCGTGTCGCCATCGCACAGCGCGAAGAAGCTCGCTTCCTCGCCGTGCATGAACTCCTCGATCACCAGCGATGCCGACGCCGCGCCAAATTTGCCGCCCAGCATCGCGTCGATTTCCGCCTCGGCCTCCGCCTTGCTTTCGGCGATCACCACGCCCTTGCCGGCCGCCAGCCCATCCGCCTTCAGCACATAAGGCGGTCCATCGAACATCTCGAGATAGGCTTTCGCCTCGGCCGTCTGCTCTGCAGTGAAACGCCGATAGCGTGCGGTCGGAATATCGTACTTCGCCATGAAGTCCTTCGAGAACCCCTTGGATCCCTCCAGCATCGCCGCCCGCGCCGAAGGCCCGAACACCGGCACGTCGATCGCACGCAGCTTGTCCGCCAGCCCCATCACCAGCGGAACCTCCGGCCCCACAATCACCAGATGCGGCCGCTCGTTCCGCGCCAATTCCACCAGACCCGCAACATCGTCCGCCGCAACGGCCACGCACTCTGCAATCTCCGCAATCCCCGGATTTCCCGGCGCCGCCATGATCTGCGTCACGCGTGGGCTCTGCTTCAGCTTCCACGCCAGCGCATGCTCGCGGCCCCCGCTTCCGACAATGAGAATCTTCATGCGATCTGCCCGGTCCGCCCCAGTTTGTTGTAGCTGAGCGTCAGCTATATACTGACCGGGATTAGTACGGTCGCCGCCTCGATTACAACCCGTGGCAGGTCCGAGCGATGGAAACAGGGCGATCCATGCGATCCGGGTTCGAGTTATCGCGTGACTGCGACCTGACCGGCTACTGGTCGGGCGAATACTGGTACGACACGACGAATAATCCGACGCCGTTCTCCGCCCATCTCGCCGAGACAGCCGGCGCGCTGACCGGTACGACGCTTGAGCACGTCAATCTTGGTCCGGGAGGGACCGAACTTTCGGCCAACCTCGCAGGCAGCCGGTCAGGCCCGTCTCTCTATTTCACCAAGATTTACCAGCCCAAGCGCGGCTTTCGTTTCAATCCCATCCAGTATTCCGGCACGTCCAACGACAAGTTCACCGTGATCCAGGGCGGCTGGCGCATCCCCGGCAGCCTCGCCGGCCACTTCATCATGCACCGCGCCTCCTTCGGCGCCAAAGCCGAGGTGAAGCGCGAAGCGATCGTGCTCCAGTTCAAGCGCTAGACAAAAAATGTCAGAACGAGCCCGACAGGTTCACCCCGACATGGAGCCCCTGCTTGCGCGTCCTGTCCTCGATGAACGCGACCGGATCAGCCACCGATCCGGCATGGATCACGCGCGTGAACCCTTCGGTGCTGTCCATGAGATTGCTCACGCTCAGCCGCGCCTTCATGCCGGCGATGTCCTTGTGCTGGACGAACGCGCCGACGCGGCCGTCCGGGTCTGACGGGTAGGTCGTCTGCGTCACGCCGTACCCTGCCGCGTTGCGCCCCGTCTCATATCCGACGCCCCACGCCCACGGCGTCCCGGGCAGGTCCTGCCGGAAACGCACTTCATAGTGCGAGACACGGGATCCACTCAAAGAACGCTCCTCGCCAGTCACAGGATCGTCGATTCTGCTGTCGCGCAGCGACGCACTCCAGTCGACCTTGCCGCCGGGCAGGCCCATGCCGGTCATTGGCCAGGTGCCTGATAGATCAAGCCCATAAGCCATCGCGCCATCAAGATTGCCCGGACCCTCGCTCACAATCACGGCGCCATTGGCGTCGACCGTGCGAGCAAACAGCACCGAGCCATTCAGGTCTTCGATCTGGCGACCGAACACTTTCACCCGCACTGCTCCCAGACCATCAATCTGGCCATTGGCTTCCAGTGCCAGGTCCCAGCTTTGTTCCGGCACGATCTCCGGATTACCGCTCTGCTGCTGGCCGCTCTCATCGGAGAGGTTCACTGACGAGATGAAGTCGCCGAAATCGAGCTGACCGACCGCGCGTTCGACTTTCAGACTGGCGTTCCAGTCCGTCGCTGGTGACCACGAAACGGTGACAAACCCCTTGGGTCTAACAAATTCCCGTACCTTGCCGTTGGGTCCGGTCTGCGCGATTTCCGAATACTCGGCAGCCAGGGACGCCTGCATGAAGACGCCGTCGGCAAGTTCCCGTCCATGCACCAGCGCTGCTTCTGTCCGCTTCTCCTTGACATGCGAGGTGCCGCCCGTCAGCGGCACGTCCACAAACTGGCCGTTGCTCAGCGAGGCCAGCGATGTCGCTGTGTCGAGCGTGTTGACTGCACCTTCCAGCGCCATC
Source organism: Caulobacterales bacterium (assembly GCA_038326205.1). Taxonomy (GTDB): domain Bacteria; phylum Pseudomonadota; class Alphaproteobacteria; order Caulobacterales; family Hyphomonadaceae; genus UBA7672. The sequence continues at coordinate 19,083 of JBBQJV010000057.1, forward strand.
TGCCAGTCGCCGCCATCATCGACCCAAGCGAATTCACCGCGCAGGATGGACTCGCCGCTGTCGCGATCGACCGTCACCACCGCACCCGTCTGCGGCGCACTTGCGCCAGTCGGCAGTTCCGTCGTTTTGGCGACAGGCTCGCTCCACGCGTTGCTACGCAAGCCGATCAGCTTCAGGCGGCCACCGCCAAACGCAAACTCATGATCGCCGCTCAGCTTCGCGCTGCCGCTTTCGTTGGCGTAGTCGAACAGCCGTTGCCGACCTGTCGACAGCTGGCCGGTCCGGAATGAATCCTCGCTGCGCCGGTCCTTGTTGGCGCCCAGCGCCACGCTCACGTTGGAAATATCGCCCGACAGCGTCTCGTGCGTCAGCGTGCCCGACAGATCCTGACGACGGCCGATCCACCGTTCCGTTTCGCTGCGAAACTCAAGTGCCTGTCCTGCACCATCGTAAAGCGTCTCCGGTCCCTCCGAACGCCCCGCAAATCCATAGGACGACAGGCCGAGACCATATTGCCAGTCACCCGCCGCGCCGGAAATCAGCACGCGGCCACGCTCAAGTTGCACCGGCGCGCCTTCGTCCGCTTCCGGGCTCCATTCCCAGCGCCCTGAGACCGGGACGGGTCGCGTCACCACGTTCACCACCTGACCGGAAAGACCGGGCAGGTTGAGCTGCGTCGCGTCCAGAACCTCGATCCGCACCACCTGATCGGTCCCGATCCGGCTCAGCGTTTCCCGCGCGCTGGTTGATTTCGCGCTGATGCGACGCCGGTCGATCAGCACATTGGCGCCGCCCGATCCCATGCCCCGCCGGCCGTCGCCTTCCTTGATCGCAAATCCCGGCGTCTGAGCCACCATGTCCAGCGCCGACTGGGGAGCGAACGCCACGAAGTAGTCCGGAGCGAAGACCCGCAGGGCAGTGGCATCCACCGCCGCATCGTCCGCGCTCGCAATACCCGACGCCAAAGGGCTCAGCCCCGCGAGCAGGCTGAGCGCGCCGAGGTGCAGCGCGTATCGAGTACGCGCCTGCGAGTGTGTTTTTGCTGTCATCCGGCAGACATCTCCGCTTACCAAGGCGGCCATGTGGCAATGTTACGGCCCTGTAAGGCGCTTTGGCTGACAGCCCAACACTGTGGCAATGACGATACGGTTACCCGACTCCGGCGGCACACCCATTAACCGGAGCCGGGCAGGCCGGTTTACCTGCAGATTCAGCGATTTTGTCGCGACGCTGACGTCACCGCTCCTCACGCTATAGTCACCGCCATGGATGACCTGCCCGAATCGACGCCGGAACAGCCCGGTTCCAACTCGCCGGAGATGTCTGTCTCCGAGCTCGCCAATGCGCTCAAACAGACGGTCGAGGAGAACTACGCCTTCGTCCGCGTGCGCGGGGAGCTGGGCAGGGTGATCCTCGCCAAGTCCGGCCACATGTATTTCGACATCAAGGACGAAGGCGCGACGCTCAACACCATCATGTGGAAGGGCAATGCCAGCCGCTTGCCGTTCAAGCCGGAAGAGGGCCTCGAAGTCGTCGCCGAGGGCCGCCTGTCCACCTATCCCGGCCGCTCCAACTACCAGCTGATCGCGGACAAGATGCGTCCCGCCGGCGTCGGCGCCCTGATGCAGCTGCTGGAGGAGCGCAAGAAGAAGCTCGCCGCCGAAGGTCTCTTCGCGCCCGAGCGCAAGAAGCCGATCCCGTTCCTCCCCGCCGTCATCGGCGTCGTCACCAGCTCCACTGGCGCCGTCATCCGCGACATCCTCCATCGCGTCCGCGATCGCTTCCCCGTCCACGTCATCATCTGGCCCGCGCTCGTGCAGGGCGAGAAGGCCGCTGCCGAAGTCGAGGCGGGCATTCGCGGCTTCAACGCCATGAAGCCCGGCGGCCCCATTCCGCGCCCGGACTTGATCATTGTCGCGCGTGGCGGCGGCTCCATCGAAGACCTCTGGCCCTTCAACGAAGAGCGCGTCGTCCGCGCGGCTGCGGAAAGCGTCATTCCGCTGATCTCCGCTGTCGGCCACGAGACCGACACCACGCTGATCGACTACGCGTCCGACAAGCGTGCGCCCACGCCCACCGCCGCCGCTGAACTGGCGCTGCCCGTCCGCACCGAACTCATGGCGCAGGTCGAAACCCTCGGCGGCCGCCTCACCCGCCGCCTCCTCGGCACGCTAGAAAAGCGCAAACTCGAACTCCGTTCAGCGACCGGGCGACTGCCCAAGCTCGACGCGCTGCTCTCACGTCCCCGCCAGCGTCTCGATCTCGCCTCGCAACGATTTGGCGGCTCGCTCGCCCGCATGATTGCCCGCAAACGCGCCCGCTTTGACCAGCTCTCAGGCGGCCTCCGCCCCGCCGCCCTCCGCCGCGAGATCGCCAGCCGACAGGGCGAACTGCAACGCCTCTGCGCCCGTCTGCCGCCTGCCATCGCACGCCGCCTCACGGGCGCGCTGGACGCCCTGCGCCAGCAATCCCGCGTCTTAGACAGCGTCTCCTACGAACGCGTCCTCGCCAGAGGCTTTGTGCTGGTCACCGGCCCTGACGGCAATCTACTCCGCACTGCTGCCGCCATAGCCGAGGGCGACGCCCTGAAACTCCGTTTCACCGATGGCGAAATCGCCGCCACTGCTGGCGCTGGAACCGCTCCGCCCAGACCACCCGCGGAGCTCGCCCCCGACACTCCCCCCCGCCCCCGCATCCGCCGCCGCAACCGCGACGCCGAACCCGAAGACCAGGGCAATCTGTTCTAGCAATGTCGTCCATGAGATCCGGGCAGGAGCGCCAGATGCAGAGCCGCACCTTTGTGCTCGGGTTCGTGGCGGGCTGCAGCCCAAGCATGCTGCTGTACACCCTTCCCGTCTTAATCTTCAGCCTCTGGCGCTGGTGGCCGCAAATGGATCTGATGCTGTTCCTCGTCGATCTCGGCCTGCCTCTTCTGGTCTGGGCGGGCTACCTTGCTGTGAAGTGGAGGGCGTTCATCAAACGATCCATATCAGCCCCGCCCGCTCCTGTCGCTGCAGACAATGCGTTCCGCGCCGGTTACGAAGCAGCTCGCGAAGTGCCTTAGCCTGCGAATGATCAGGAGAGATTTCGATATGCGCCTTGGTATGTGTGCGCTGGCGCTTCTCACCGCCTCCTGCGTCACCGCACCGTCCGCCCCAGCCGGCACAGACGCCGACACTGCCGCATGGTGGGCCATCACCGGCGACCTCTCCAGCGACGCCATGGAAGGCCGCGACACCGGCTCCGCTGGCTATGATCGCGCCGCGAAATACGTAGCCGACCGCTTCGCCGCCCTTGGCCTCAATCCCGCAGGCGAGAACGGCGGCTTCTATCAAACGCTCCCGCTGAAAGAGGTTAGGGTGGAGAAAGAGGGGACGCACTTCGAGATCGTCTACACCGCGCCGAGTCCCGTGCCAGGCCAGGTGCGCACGCCCATGATCGTCGAGCTACCGTTCCTGCACGATATCACCGTCCGCCCCAGCTGGTCGCTGCCCTCGCAGATCGACGCGCCGCTCGCCTTCCGTGGCTACTGCTCCGTGCAGGAAATGACCGACGTGAAGGACAAGATCGCGATCTGCTTCGGCGCCCGCCGCCCAGGCTTGACCACCGGCGCCCAGCGTCTTGAAGCCGCAGCAAAAGCGGGCGCGCTCGGCATCATCAACGTCGACGACCCAGGCTTCACCATCGAACCCTCGCGCTGGCCTGAAGCTTATGCACGCTCCATCTCCTTCCGCGAGGCCTCCCCGGCCGCTCATCCCGAGATAGCCGTGATGCGCCTGTCCGCAAGCGCACTCGAAACAATTGTGGGCCCAGACAAGGCAGCGGCCATCCTCAAATCCGGCGCCGCTTCCCAGCCGCTGCCCAGCTTCGACATCCCGACCCGCCTGAAAGCCACCTTCAACCAGTCCCAGCGCCAGCTGCAATCCGACAACATCCTCGCCCTCCTGCTGGGCACAGACCCCGTCCTGTCGAAAGAGATCGTCATCGTTTCCGCCCACCTCGACGGCTACGGCTTTGGCGAGCCCGTCAACGGCGACAGCCTCTACAACGGCGCTTTCGATGACGCCGCCTACGTCGCCACGCTCTTGCGTCTCGCCGAACAACAGGCGAGCCCAAATCCGGCAGGGGGCGGCTTCAAGCGCAGCGTTCTTTTCGCGGTTTACACGGGTGAGGAAAAAGGTCTGCTCGGCTCCGACTGGTTCTCCACCCATCTCACCGTGCCCAAGGAAAATATCGCCGCAGTCGTCAACCTCGACCAGCTGCGTCCTCTGTTCCTGCTGAAGGCCCTCACCATGCACGCCATCGACGACACCACGCTGGCCACCAACGTCCGCCGCGTCGCCTCATCGATGAACATCGAAATCCGCCCCGACCTCGAGCCCGAGCGCAACCTCAACCAGCGCACCGACCACTGGCCGTTCCTGCGCGCCAGCATCCCCGCCACCAATTTCGTATTTGCCTTCGATTCCGGCACGGAGTCCGAGCGCCGATACCGCGAATGGTACAGGATCCGCTACCACCGCCCGCAGGACGACATGACCCAGCCCCTTGACTGGGACGCCGCCCGCGACATGAACACGTTCTTCTACCGCCTGGTCGAAGACATAGCGAACGACCCGGCCCGCCCCAGCTTCATCCCCGGCAGCCGCTGGGCGCCGAAATAGCCGGGTCTAAGCGCGCTCGCGCTTCGCACCTACAAACTTCAGGCCGACTTCATCTGCGGTTTGCCAGGCGACATAGCCCCACTTGTTGATGCGCTGCAGCGGCTCGATCAGCTGCACGCGCTCCGGCCACAGCCCGCGCCGCACGAAACGCACGCGCGCGCCTGTTTTGCTAAGATCGGTAACCATGACGCTGACCTGCTCACCTGTCATGAACGCGACGGTCGCGGGTCGAAACGAAGGTTTGCGCACCGCTCGTTTAGCCGCAGCCGGATCGTCGGATCCGCCCCGCGCGTAGGACGGCATCGCTTCAGAGATCCGTTTCACACGCTCTGCAAACACGCCCGTCTTCGGCGTCGACTTTCTGCCCAGCATTCCCGGCCTCCCGTCCGTGAGTGTCGAGGCGAGTACGGCGCAACCCTCATGCCGCTTTCAGAGGGGCTGCAACCTTGCGAAAAGCGCTATGGCGTCAGTCTGCCATCAGGCTATGTGGGACTGCAGTGTTACGAGTGTATCGTTTAGACCTAGGTCACGCGCCCAGTCTTCAGGCGTTTAACCGTTTCACAAACCACTCGGTCAGCTTGTTCCACACGTCCCGGTCGGCCTCATCCTCGATCCCGCGATCTAGGTTCGGGTTGTCGTTGATCTCGATAACCATCGGCCCGTCTGGTCCCGATTTCAGATCGACCCCATAGAACCCATCGCCGATCAGGTTGGCCGCTCGCACCGCCACGTCCACCACGTCGGCGGGCGCCTCTGCAACGGGGATCGCCTTGTGGCCGCCCTCTACGCTCTCGCCGCCTTCCTGGTGCTTGATGATCTGCCAGTGGCCGCGCGCCATCTTGTATTGGCAAACGAACAGGGGCCGGCGGTCCAGCACACCCACGCGCCAGTCAAAGTCGGTGGGCACGAATTTCTGCGCGATGCAGAGGTCCGAGTCCTCAAGGAACTGCGCCACGATCTCGCGCAGCTCCTGCATGCTGGAAGCCTTGCGGATACCGCGCGAGAACGAGCCGTCCGGAATCTTCAGCACCACCGGGAATTTCAGCTTGTCCGCCACATCCTCAAGGTCAGTTTTGTCTTGAATGATCATGGTTTCTGGCGCGGGCAGGCCGGCTCCCACCAGCCGCTCCCAAAGGTAAACCTTGTTGGTGCACCGGATCATCGAGATCGGGTCGTCGATCACCGGCATGCCCTCGGCCACCGCTTTCCGGGCAAAGCGATAAGTGTGGTTCTTGATCGATGTCGTCTCACGGATCATCAGCGCATCAAATTCGCCCAGCCGGTTGAAATCCCGCTTGCTGATCGGCTCGATCTCGACGCCATCTTTCTCGGCCAGCCGCGCCCAATGTTGCAGGCTCTCCACGTTGGATGGCGCAAACTTCTCATTCGGATCGTGCAGCACAGCAATCGACCATTTGGGAACCACCCGCGCCTTGGGGCTTTTCCACGTCCGCCCGGTATAAGCCGTGAGGCTCGTGACGAAGTACACCAGTTCCTCGTCTTCCAGCTTGGTGAAGGGCGTAATCCGGATGCGCTTGATCTTGAACTTGCCCGGCGACCCGTTCGGCGTGGTCGTGACCACGACAACCGGCGCGCGATACCAGTCGAACAGCTGCCGCCCGAACTTGCGGAACCGTTCGTCCTCGACTTCGCCGAAGCACACTACCAGACGTTCCGGCACCGGACCTTTGCCCGGATGCTTCGCCAGATCCTTGTGCAGCAGCTCTTCGAGGATCGACGCCGTATCGTCTGGTATCTCGCGATCATAGAGATCGAGCAGGGTCTCCACCGTCGGGATAACGCGATGCCCGCGCGCTTCGCCCAAAAGCGAGGCGTAATACCCATCCGTTTGATAATTGTAGTTCCGCGCAAGGTTGATGATCTTGGGCCGCGAGCCTGACAACAGTTTCGGCTGCAGCACATAGTCCCGCGTCGTCATCATGCGGAACGGGGCGCCGAGCGCCGCCAGGTCCCGCAGGTCGTCCGCGATCAGGATCCAGTCATACCTCAAAGTATCTCAACATTCTGATGGCGCCCCATCCGTCGGCATAGAAGCCGGGCTCAACCTCGAAGCACTTGTAGCCATAATTATGGTAGCGCTTCAGCAGGCTATAGTTTGTCTCCTTGATCTCGAGGTTCAACCTCGGAATCCGGTTCTCATGACAATACTGCTCCACTTTTCGGAACAACTGCTCGCCCAGTCCCTTGCCCTGATGCGCGGGCGACACGGCCAGGCTGTCGAAGTTCGCCGCGCCATCTTCTAGCAACAGGTACGCGTAGCCCGCGACTTCGTCCCGTCCATCCTCGCTGGCGATTGCGCAAAACAGCGCAGCGTACTTATCGCCCAGCGCCTCGACGAAATTTTCCCGCGTCATCATCTTGTCGGCGTAGCCGGCAGCGAAGCATGCGATCTCGATCGCCGTCAGCGCATCGACGTCGCCGGCTTGCATATAGCGGATCATCGGTCAGACACGGGGAAGACAGGCGCTGGCCGCGCGGGGCGCCGCCGGGTGGTCACAAGTCGGGGCAGGCTCAGGGCGCAGCGCACGGAATTGCCTATCATCACGCGCAGCGGAATTGGGGAGCGCCGCGAAGAGGCCGCATTAATACCAATCGTATGAGTCTGTCGATAGACTGCGCGGCGGCGTCGCACGCAGGCTCACGCAGGAACACCAGCCGATGCAGGAACGCACGACGTGGATCACCTGGGCAGTCCTCGGCGCCATCTCTGGCTTCGGCATGGCGCTGGCCTCATGGCTCTTGCTCGCCCCTAATGTCGGCCCGCCGCCAGTCTTTCCCTATCAGGACAAGGTGTTCCACATCATCGCCTTCGGCTGCCTGACCGGCCCCGCAGTCCTGGCGCTACCCCGACACTCTCTCTGGTTCTGGCTCGCCCACATGATCGCGCTCGGCGCCGGCATTGAGGTCGTACAGGCAAAGATGGGCGAAGGCCGCTCCGGCGACCCGCTAGACTTCCTCGCCGACTGCATCGGTATCGTCCTCGCCGCACTGATCGCGAGGCTTATCCGCCGAAATTTCGAACAGCCCGCCCACAACACGTAAGCCTGACGCCCCGGTTGCGGTCCAACGCAATCCCTCCCAAGCTCAAGGTCGTAGCCAGTAGGGATAAGCGTGATGATCTTACTGGTGCACGGTGTCCCGGATACGCCAGCCCTGTGGAATCCGCTGATCGCCGCGCTGGGTCTCAAGCCCGGCGATTGGGCGGCGCCTGCAATGCCAGGCTTCGGCACGGCCGTTCCATCCGGCTTCAGCTGCACCAAGGACGCCTACGCCGATTGGCTGATTGCCGAGTTGGAGAAGGTAGGCAGGCCAGTCCATATCGTTGGACATGACTGGGGGGCGCTGCTGGCCCTGCGCGCCGCATGCCTGCGACCAGACCTGATCGCCAGCTGGAGCGTGACCAACGCCGTGATTGCTCCCGAATATCGCGGACACGAGAACGCCCGGATCTGGGCCACGCCATTGTTGGGTGAACTCTCCATGCTGGCGATCCGCAACAAGAGTCGGCTGGAGAACGCACTCGTTGGCGGCGGAATGCCAGCCTCACTCGCAAAGGGAGAGGTGCCCCACATCGACAAGGTGATGCGCCAGTCGATCCTCAAACTTTATCGTTCCGCCAATGGCTTGCGGTTCGAGGGGCCATGGGTTGACGACCTCGCGAAACTGCCACGCAAAGGACAGGTCTTCTGGGGCGCAACGGATGTCTTCGTGCGGCTCGCGGTCGCCGAGCGCTTTGCCCGCAAATGGGACTTCCCCCTTCACGTCGAGCAGGGTGCCGGCCACTGGGCTTGCTATGAGCGAGCAAGCCAGTTCGCGAACATCCTGAAAGCCCACTGGTCCCGCTGATCCGCTCGACCATCTGCGTCGCATGATACTGCCGAGCAAATCAGCTAGTACCTGTGCACGGTGATTTTGACTCTTTGACTTGGTACATGAGCCGGCCAGCCGAAACGTCAGCGAGGCAAGCTCAACCCGTCAAATCCTCTGTGCAAAGGTACTAGTTCTGCCCACGCGCTTTTCAGACCAAGCCCAATAAACTCAACAGCTTGCGCGCCAAAGCCCCGCCAAATTCGTTGTCTAGATCCTGCGCGGCCCGGCCCACGAGATACTTCCCTCATGAAGGCTCGCCGCCTACCCATCTGGCCGCTGCGCGATATCCTGGCCCTGCTGGGTGTCCTGATCAGCTTCTGGCCGTTGATGATCCTGGTGATTACCAATGGGTTCAACGCCATGCGTGGGAAGAAGGTCCCCAGATCAGCCTACGACGACTTCCCGATCCTGCTCGCCCACGCCGACGCAAGGCTCGATTTCGCCCTCTGGCGCGAAGCCTACCGGCGCCTTGGCTGGGATCACCGCGTGGTTGAGTTCACTCTCGTGGAAGCTCCCGACGACTGAAACGAGACCACGCGCCACTTTCAGTCTTACCAGCGCGCCTTCGGCAACCTCGAAGCCTGCGCCCGCGCCTAATACCAACGGGCTGAAGATCTGACTCGATTTGGGGTTCCTGGAGGGATCGAACGCTGATTCATTTCGACGGCCAGTCGGGAGGACGGAGCATGTCGATTGCGATCACGCGTTTGGAGATGTCGGCGGTAGAGCTTCGGCGT